>CABHPB010000060.1 GCA_902168115.1 uncultured Methylopila sp.
GGCAGCGTCAGATGTGTATAAGAGACAGGCGTCTCACCGGGGCGGGCGTCGAAGCTGGTGAGCAGTCTCTTCGCCCGCCCGAGCACGGCGACGGAAAGCTGGCCGCGGTCGGTCTTGAGGTTGGTGTGGCCGCCGACCAGCGGCACGCCGAAGCGTTCCGACGCCGCGCGCAGCCCCTCCAGCACCGGCGCGGCGCCCGCCTCGCCCTCGGCCCAGACGGCGTCAACCACCGCGATCGGCCGGCCGCCCATGGCGGCGACGTCGGAGACGTTGACCATCACGCCGCACCAGCCGGCGAACCACGGATCGCCCGCGACGAACTGGTTCATGAAGCCCTCGAGCGCGAGCAGCAGGAAGCCGTCGTCCTGCGGGATCGCCGCGCAGTCGTCGCCGACCGGGATTGCGTCCTCTGCCGACAGGCCGAGCCGGCGCGCCGCGTGGCCGATGTCCGCCTTGGCGCGCATACCCGCACTCGTCCGGAAGCTCGTCGCCAGCGCCGCGAAAGCTCCCGACGGGATCATGCGGCGACCTTCCGGCGGAGCGCCCGGAAGCCGATTTGCGGGGTCGCACAGGGCGGATAGGCCTCGAGCCTCGCCTGCATCAGGAAGTGCGGCCTGCCGTGCAGCTCCACAGGCTCGATCACGTCCCAGCTGAGCCGTTGGAACAGCAGCGCGTTGGCGGCCTGGACATGGGCGAGGAAGCGCGTGCAACCGCGCGCGTTGGCGGAGGTAACGGCGAGCCGGATCAGCGCCGTGCCGAGCGTGCCGACCCGGCGATAGGGTTTTGCGACCGCAAGCCGCGAGCCCCACCAGAGCCCGGGCGCCTCCTCATGGATGCGGACGGTCCCGACGACCTCGTCATGCGCGATCGTCAGCGAGGACAGCGCGACGATCGGCGTCGCGACGTCGTCGATCACGTCGCGGTCGTCGGCCGCGAATACGCCCTGCTCCTCGCAGAACACGGCGCGCCGAAGCGCCGCGGCGCCACGGCGCTCCCAGCCCTCGGTGGCGTACTTCACCTGGAACTCGGACGACACGAAGGGCGGGAATGGGTCGAACATCGTCACGCCCTCAGCCGCTTCTCGAAGGTGGAGAGCGCCGAGCAGGCGCCGCATTTGGCGCAGCCGGCCTTGCCGTCCTCGGCCGCGAGCCCGCCGGCGCGCAGCATCTCTGCGAGCGGGCCGAGGATTGAGGCCATGAAGGTCGGCGACGGTGTCGCGTGGCTTTCGAGCGGCGTGCCAGAAATCGGCGTGAACGGCACCACGAACGGGTAGACGCCGAGCGCGACCAACCGCTCGCAGACCGAGAGGATCTCCTCGCGCGTGTCGCCGAGGCCGGCGAGGATGTAGGTCGAGACCTGCCCGCGCCCGAACACCGGCACGGCGGCCGCGAAGGCCTGCATGTAGCGCTCGACCGAGACGCTCGCCTTGCCCGGCATGATCCGGCGGCGAACGTCCTCGGTGACCGATTCCAGATGCATGCCGAGCGCGTCGGCGCCGGCGTCCTTCATGCGCCCATACCAGGCGTCGTCCTCGGGCGGCTCGCACTGCACCTGGATCGGCAGATTGACGCGCGCCTTCACGCCGGCCGCGCTTTCGGCGAGCACCGCCGCGCCGCGGTCGTCGCCCTTCGGCGTGCCGGTGGTCATCACCATGTGCTTGATGCCGTCGAGCCGGACCGCGGCCTCCGCGACCTCGCCGAGCTGGGCCGGGCTCTTGTGCGCGATGGTGCGGCCGGCCGCGAGCGACTGGCCGATCGCGCAGAACTGGCAGGTCTTGGTGCGGCTCTGATAGCGGATGCAGGTCTGCAGCACGGTCGTCGCCAGCACGTCGCGGCCGTGCAGGGTCGCGATATGGCTGTAGGGCACGCCCTCGGCGGTTTGCAGCTCGTAGAACTTCGGCCGCAGCGGAAAGGAGACCTCGGCGATGGTCGCGCCGTCGCGCGTCAGCCGCGAGCGGCCGAACTGGTCGGGCTTTTCGACCAGATAGGGGCTCTCGAAGGCCGGCGCGGTGTGGACCGGCGCCATCACCGTGACGCCGTCGATCGTGACCGCCTTGTGGTCGGAAGGCCCGGCGCCGCCGCGGCGGCTGTCGGCGCCTTCCTTAGGCGCGACGAGCCTGACCCCGAAGGACTGCAACTCGTTGATCAGCAGCTCCGTCGGAAGGGTCGAGGCGGGCTTCGTCATCGGCTTCATCGGACGCGCTCCCTTGCACGGGCAGTTCGGGCGAAAATTCCCGCCGCAGAGGCGGTTGCGGTCGGTCGTCGATCTTGAGGCTGAGCAGTTCCGGTCGGGCGTAGTGGCCGACCGAGTCCATCATCCGCTTGCGCTTGAGCACGAGGCCTAAGTCCATGTCGGCGATCAGGATCCCCTCGCCTTCCCTGAGCGGCGGGACCGCATGGGCGCCTTCGGGCGTGACGATCGCGGTGTTGCAGCCGCCGCGCAGCGCCTTCTGCATCGCTTCGTTCGGGGCGATGCGAGCGATCTGCTCTTCCGTGAGCCAGCCGGTGGCGTTCACCACGAAGCACCCGCTCTCGAGCGCGTGGTGGCGGATGGTCGCGTCCATCTGGTCGGCGAAGATCTGGCCGACCATCGAGCCCGGGAACTGGGCGGCGTGGATCTCCTCGTGGTCGGCCATCAGGGCGTAACGGGCGAGCGGGTTGTAGTGCTCCCAGCAGGCGAGCGCGCCGACGCGGCCGACAGCGGTGTCGACGGCTTTCAGGCCCGAGCCGTCGCCCTGCCCCCAGATCATCCGCTCGTGATAGGTCGGCGTGATCTTGCGACGCTTGAGTTTCAGCGAGCCATCGGCGTCGAAGATCAGCTGGGCGTTGTAGAGCGAGCCATGGTCGCGCTCGTTGACGCCGAGCACGACGACGACGCCACGCCGCCGCGCGGCGGAGGCGACCGCCTCCGTCACCGGTCCGGGCACGACCACCGAATGCTCGTAGAGCCTGAGGTGCTCCGCGCCCGTCAGAACCGGCGGGACGACGAAGGAGAAGTACGGGTACCAGGGCAGGAAGGTCTCGGGGAACACCACGAATCCCGCGCCCTTGTCGGCCGCCTCGGAGAGCGCGTTCAGCACGCGCTCCAGCGTCTTGGCGCCGTCGTCGAGATCGGGGGCGATCTGGACGGCGGCGGCCCGCACGATGCGTTTTTCGGCCATGCGACCTCCCTGCCCGGTCCGGTCCCGTCACACCGTCCAGGTGTCGAGGATGAAGGCGTTGTCCTTGCGGTGGAGCAGGATGAGGTCGAGCACGTCGAGCGGGCTGATCGGCGTGATGCCCTCAATCAGCGACGGCTCGCCATGGCCGTAGAGCGCCTGCAGCGCGAAGCGGCAGGCGTAGACCTTGCCGCCCTCGGACATGAACTTGGTGATCTGGTTGTTGAAGTTGAGGTGGCCCGGAAAGGCCTCGTCGCCAAGCGTCGGGAAGCCGCGCTGCACGCCGAGCGTGACGCCGGGACCGTAAAGCAGAACAGAGGTCTCGAAGCCCTTGCGCAGCAGGCGGGTGGCCTGCAGCAGGTTCACGAGGCCGATCGAGCCTTCGAAGGCGACGGTGTGGAAGGTGACGAGGGCCTTTTCTCCCGGTTCGGCCTTCACGTCCTCGAACTTCTTGTCCTCGTAGTCGACGAGGAAGTCGCCTTTCTTGTGGAAGGGCATCGTCACTGCGGGCATGTCGCGCTCCCTGTCGGCTCCGGCGCGGGCTTGGCCGGATCGTCTGGAGGCTCGCAAACGCCGTGCCAATTGAATGCATTGATGTATGCCTGCAATTTACATTCAATTATGCAGTCATTATCCGCGGAGGTGGCTTTTTACGCCTTCACGCAGGGTTACGAAATCGGCGCCCAGAGCCTCATTCGTGAGCAGATCGTGCGATGGTCTGCGGCGCGCTGGCACGTGCGGACGCCATGCAACAAGGGTGACAGGCGACGACGCAACAATATACAGTCAATTACGATCGAACTCAGGACCTTACTCTCGATGCAGGACTGGACGCCGGACCTCTCGCTGAGCGACAAGCCGCGCTACCTCGCGATCGCCGACGCGGTCGCGGACGACGTCCGCGCGGGGCGGCTGCATTCCGGCGACCGCCTGCCGCCGCAACGCTCGCTGGCCCGGCGGCTCGGGGTCGACTTCACGACGGTCGCGCGCGGCTATGTCGAGGCGCAGAAGCGCGGGCTCGTGGAGTCGCGCGTCGGTTCGGGGACGTTCGTGACGGCCGCCCGTCTCGTCCGCTCTGCTGCGCCGCCCCGGCCCGAACTCGTCGACCTCTCGATGAACCTTCCGCCCGAGCCCGAGGACCCGGCGCTGATCGAGCTGATGCGCGAGGGTCTCGCCGAGGTCTCTCGCGATCTCGTCTCGCTGCTGCGCTACCAGGGTTTTGGCGGCTCGCAGTCCGACAAGGACGCCGCTTCCGCCTGGCTCGGGCGCCGCGCGCTGGTGCCTTCGCAGGATCGGGTGTTCGTGACGCCCGGCGCGCATCCCGCGCTCGTCGGGATCTTCTCGACGCTGTGCGAACCGGGCGACGTGGTCCTGTGCGAGGCCGTCACCTATCCGGGCATCCGCGCCATCGCCGCCCAGCTCGGCCTGCGGCTCGTCGGCCTGCCGATGGACGCCGACGGCGTCACGCCCGAAGCCTTCAGGCAGGCATGCGAACGTCTCGCGCCCAAGGCGATCTATCTCAATCCGACCCTGCAGAACCCCACGACGCTGACCATTCCCGAGGACCGCCGCACGGCGCTCGCGGAGGTCGCGCGCGGCTTCTCGGTCCCGATCGTCGAGGACGACGCCTATGGCTTCATCCCGACGCATAAGATCTCCGCCTTCGCCGCCATCGCGCCGGATCTGACCTGGCACGTCGCGGGGCTCGCCAAATGCATCGGCGCGGGACTGCGCACGGCGTACGTCGTCGCGCCGTCGGCTCGCGCGGCATGGCCGTTCGCGGCGGCGCTCCGGGCCGGCTCGGTGATGGCCTCCCCGCTCACCGTCGCCCTAGCCACGCGCTGGATCGAGGACGGCACCGCCGACATCATGCTGCGCTTCATCCGCACCGAGGCGGCGGCCCGCCAGAAGCTCGTGGCCGAGATTTTGCCGAAGAACGCGTTCCGCGCCGACCCGCTGAGCTTCAACATCTGGCTGCCCCTGCCCGCGCCCTGGGGCCGCGCGGCCTTCGTCGCCCATATGCGCGGCGCCGGGCTCGGCGTGGTCGGGAGCGACGCCTTCGCCGCCGACGGCGACCCGCAGGAGGCTGTCCGGGTCTGCCTCGGCGGCCCGACGACGCGCGACCAGCTCTCCCGCGCGCTCGACTACATGGCCCATGCGCTCGAGGAGACGCCCGAGATCGCTCTGGCGGTGCTGTGAGCGAAGCCTGTCCTGGCCGCGAACGCCGGGCCGGACCGACCGCCTCTGATCCTTTGATCACGCCAGGCTCGGCGAAGGCGGCGAAACCCGTTGCGTTCCCTGAAAGGGGGTTACATGGTGCCGTCGACCGGCCGACCCTGAACTGAGTTCCACGCACTTGAACCCGCCGAAAGAAGTTTCCGACCAAAGTCGGCTCGCCGCGCTCGAAGCCTACGACATTCTGGACACCCCTCCCGAACCGGGCTTCGAAGAGGTCGTCCACATCGCCCGTATTCTTTGCGACGCCCCGGTGGCTCTCGTCAGTCTCGTCTCCGGCGACCGGCAATGGTTCAAGGCGCGCGCCGGGTTCGAGCCATGCCAGACCGATCTCAACAGTTCGGTCTGCGCCTACGTATTGTCGGAGCCGGACCTGCTGGTCATCCCGGACCTGACGCAGGATCCGCGGACGCGCGCCAACCCGCTCGTGCTCGACGGCCCCAAGATCCGCTTCTACGCCGGCGCGCCGCTGAGGACCCGGGACGGCCAGGCGGTCGGCAGTCTGTGCGTCATCGACGGCGCCCCGCGCCCGCACGGCCTCACCGCGGCGCAGCAGAGCGCTCTCCGCAATCTCGCGGCCCAGGTGATGGCGCAGTTGGAGTTGCGTCGCGCGCTGGCGGAACGCGACGAGCTCATCACTGCCCGTAGCGAAGCCGATCGGCGCCGCGCCGCGTTGCTCACGCTCGGCGACAGGCTGCGCGATCTGTCCACGCCGGAGGAGATGATCCGCGCCGCTTCTGAGATCATCGGGACGACGCTTGGCGCCTCGCGGGCAGGCTTCGGCTATCTCGACGTCGACAGCGAACACATCGACATCGTGTCCGACTGGACGAAGAACGGCGTCGCGAGCATCGCCGGCCGGCATCGCTTCCAGGACTACGGCGAATTGTTGCCCGACATCCTGCTTGGCGCTCCGCTCATCATAGACGATGTGCGCGTCGATCCACGCACCTGCGCAGATCCCGAGCCCATGCTTCGGCTCGGCATCGGGGCGCTTGTAAATGTGCCGGTCCGCGATCACGGCCGGACCGTCGCGATGGTGATCGTCCAGGACGACAAGCCGCGCGCATGGTCCGGCGAGGTGCTGTCGTTCCTGCGCAACGTGGCCGACCGCCTCGAGGTGGGCGTCGGTCGGCTGCGCGCGGAATCAGACCAGCGCGTTCTGAACCACGAACTTAGCCATCGCATGAAGAACATGATGGCCATGGTTCAGGCCATCGCGACCCAGACGCTGAAAGGCGTGCCGGATCGCGCGCCCGTCGACGCGCTGATGAAGCGTCTCCTGGCGCTTGCCTCCGCCCATGACGTGCTGCTCAAGGAAGACTGGTCGTCGGCGTCGCTGCGCTCCATCACGGTTTCGGCGCTCGACAGATTTGGCCTCGGCGCCTGTTTCGAGGTCGCCGGCCCGGAGGTCCAGCTCGGGCCGCGGGCGACTCTCGCGCTGTCCATGCTGCTGCACGAGATGACGACCAACGCGGTCAAGCACGGCTCGCTGTCGACCGACGCGGGACGGGTGTCGATCTCCTGGCGGATCGAGGCGGACCTGGAGCGGCCCGAGCTCGTCGTCGAATGGCGCGAGTCGGGAGGCCCTGCGGCGCAGGAGCCGGAACGCCGCGGCTTCGGCTCGAGGCTCATCAAGATGGGCCTGATCGGAACGGGCGGCGTCGTGCTCCGTTACCTTTCGACGGGCCTTGTCGCGGAGTTCAGGGCGCCTCTCGACCAGGCGCAGCAGTCATGACCGATCAGACGCCAGATCATCAGCGGACCTCACGGCGGATCGTGCTCGTCGTCGAGGACGAACCCATGCTCCGCATGATGGCCGTCGACATGGTGGAGGACGCGGGCTTCGAGGCAGTCGAGGCGGCCGACGCGACGGAGGCCGTACGGATCCTCGAGAACCGCCTCGACATCCGCATCGTGTTTACGGACATCGACATGCCCTCGGGCGTCGACGGCATGCGCCTCGCTGCGATCATCCGGGAACGCTGGCCGCCGATCGAGATCATCCTGACCTCCGGCTTCACCACAGGCGAGGATCTCGACCTGCCGGCGCGGACCGAGTTCTTCTCCAAGCCCTACGAGCCTGAGAGGGTGGTCGCCGCGATACGTCGAATGGCGCGCTAGGACGCGCTGCGACTTGCTCGCGACGCTGTGAAGCGGACGCGACCGCTCGGTTTCCAGTCGCTCGCAGCCGCCGCACGCAAGCGTGACTGGAATACCCCGCGCCGCCCGCTAGCTCGCCCGGCCTCGGCAACCAAGGAGGCGAGCATGGAACGCCGGACTTTTCTTCGAGGACTTCTGGGCGTCGCGGGCGTAGCGGTCGGAGCGACGATCGCCACCCGGGCGGAGGCCGCGAGCCGGACGTTGGCCAGCCCCACCGAGGCGCCGAAAGCCGCCGAAGGCGCCGAACGCCGCGTATCCGACCGGCTGCCCGAAAATCTCGAGATCGAGAAGGTGCAGTATCGCCGCCGCTACTACGGCCGGCGATACTATCGCCGTCCAGCCGTGCGCTGGCGGCCCGCCCGCCGCAGGGTCTGCCGCGTCACCCGCAACCGTTGGGGCCGCACCCGCCGCGTCTGCTACTTCCGCTGACCTGACGACGTGACGTGCCGCGGGGCGGGCCGGAAGGGCTCGCCCCCTCGACTCACTCCGGGACGACCTCGCCGCGCGCGGTCACCCGGACGTCCTTGCGACCATCGAGCGTCGACACGCTGACGACATGCGCCGGCTGGGCGCCGTCATGGTCGATCCGCGCTTCTATAGCAGTTCCGTGGACACGCTCCTCGGCGAGCGCGACGGCCTTGGCGAGATCGCCGGCGCTCACCTTGGGCGCGGCGTCCGGAGCCGTCACGCCGGCGGCGGCCAGCACGCCCAGACCCGGCTTGCGGCCCACGACCTTGCCGTTGTTGGGATCGACCAGCACCACGGCGGCCTCACCGCCTTGCGCCGGCTTTACATTAATCTCCCAGCGACCGCCGTTCTCGTCGGAGAACGTCGCGTCCTCCGCCGCGCCGCCCTGCGCCTCGGCCGCGGCGATCGCCTGCTTCACGCCGACCGGGGCGTTGGGAACGATCGGCTCGTTGGCGCGCACCGAGGACGCGCCCACCGAAGCGAGCGTCCAGACCAGCGCGACGCAGGCGATGAGCGCGCCCCCTGCCAGAAGGGTCTTCAACCGCACAGTCATCTCAATAGACCTCGACCAATGCGTCCCGCCGCACAAACGCCAAGACGAGGCGATTGGTTCAATTCGCCCGCCGGCGGCGTGCGGGGCGCATGACTCAGGCGATGCTTCCGAGAGCTTCAGATCCTCGCGCCGCGACCGGGATCAGTCTTCCGACTTGGTCGCTTCTCTGGCCTCGTCCGGCGGATTGAGACGCCAGCCGCGCAACTTCGGTTCGCCCTCGGCGCCGAGCGTGGTCCGCAGCGCGTTGCCATAGGCGTCGGCATAGGTGGCGGCGCAGGTTTCGCCCGAACAGGACGCGGCGGGCAGCCCGCGCTCGCGCAGGACTTTGAGCGCGCCGTCGTCCGCCGGAGCCGCCGGCGCGTCGCCGTCGGCCTGCCAGCCGGCCTCGATCAGCTTGCGGTGGGCCTCCAGCGCGTCCATGCCCTGACGCAGGAAGGCGAAATCGGCGGATCGGCCGACGCTCTCACGCCCCGCGCCTCCGTCGGAGGCCTCGGGCGGCGGCGCGGCCTCGGGCGGCGCCGACGCGCACTCCCGCAGCAGCCGCATCGCCCGCGCCGAGCCGGACAGGCGCGCGCGGACGTAAAGCCCGTCATAGGTGAGCTTGACGCTGCGCGCGCCTTCGACGAGCGCCCCAAGGCCGCCGTCGTCCGGAAAGTCCATCGGATCAAACAGGACCGTCGTCGGCAGCACCGCCTCGCCCTTCAGCAGGATCGGCGGGCCGTCGTTGAAAGTCACGGCGGCGAGCGCCTCCTTGCCGGGCTCGAGCTTCCACGCCCGGCTGGCCAGCCCGATCCGCACGCGGCGCTTGGAGTCGGCGTAGACGACGAGCCCGGCGTCGCGCTGGACCTCCAGCGCCATCGCGCAGCCGTTCTCCCTGTCGCCTGGCAGGCGGGCGCCGGCCCATCCGCGATGGTTGAACTCCTGCGCGACGGAGGCGCCTGCCGCGCAGGCGGCCAGAAGCGCGCCGGCGATACAAGCCGCCGCGAAGTCAGTAGACGCCATGATGCGCAGTCCCCACGGAACCGGCTCCCTCACGCGAAATTTTAGGTCAGCGCCCGCCCGTTGCGAGACAGGCGCCCGGCCGCGACGGCCGCATCGCCGCAGCCGCGCGGAAATTTGCGCGCTCGAGTGTCGGGTCGCGTCTTGCGCGATCGTCATTCATGCGAACGGGCTGCGATGGTCCGCAGCGACAGGGAGACGAACGATGCGCGTGATGGTGATGGTGAAGGCCACGGCCGAGAGCGAAGCGGGCGAGATGCCCTCGACCGAGCTGATCGAGGCGATGATAAACTTCAACGAGCAGCTGGTCGCCGCCGGGCTCATGCTCTCGGGCGACGGGCTGCAGCCCTCCTCCAAGGGCGCGCGCGTCGCCTTCGACGGGCCGGGCCGCACCGCGATTGACGGGCCCTTCGCCGAGACCAAGGAACTCGTCGCCGGCTACTGGATCTGGCAGGTCAAGGACATGGCCGAGGCGATCGAGTGGGTGAAGCGCTGCCCGAACCCGATGACTGGCCCGAGCGAGATCGAGATCCGCCCCTTCTTCGAGGCGGACGATTTCGGCGACGCCCTCACGCCCGAACTGCGCGAGCAGGAAGCGCGGCTGGCGGCCAAGCTCGAGGGACGCTGAGGGGCTTTTCGCCTCAGAGGCAGCGGCCGGTCGCGCGGAAGCGGGCGACCAGCCGCCTGACGATGGGGTCGTAGCCCTTGGCGGCCGCGCGGTCGTATTCGAGGCGGACATAGGCCGCCTGCCCGTCGCAGCCGGGGATCGCGCGGGCGTAGGCGACGCGCCCGCCCTTCGCTCCGGACCAGCTGGCGCCGGCGCGGCGTACCGTGCGGTAGCTGACCGACCAGCCGTCCGCCTCGTCCGAGGCGATGCGGGAGCGGACATCCTCGGCGAAGGTGTCGTCGAGGAGGTTGGCGCCCCAGACGGCGAGCTCGGCGTTCCCGGCGGCGGCGCGCGCCGTCCCGCCGTCGCTGTTGTCGGCCTCGGTGATTTCCGAGAAGCCCGCCGGGACCTCGACGACATAGCCGAAGCGCGCGTTCTCGTAGCGTACTCCGGCCGCCGCCGCGACTGAGATGAGGGCGAGCGTCAGGGCGACGGCGGCGAGGATTCTGCCGGGCACGAAAAATCTCCTTCCGGCGCATGCGTCGCCGCGAGGGGCGGCGCGGTTCACCGCCCTCCCCTACGGTCCGATCTTCGCCGATGTCGTCGCCGCGCCAAAGAGACATGCGGCGTGTCGGCATCGGCCGGCACCGATCGTCCTATGCCCGACGGCCCGCCGAGGCCGGCTGAGGAGATGCGCCATGAACCCGACCATCACCGCCTTCGAGACCTCGCCCGACCGCGGCCGGGGCTTTGCGCGGGACATGCCCGTGCGCTGGGCGCTGGAGGAGGTCCGCGCGCCCTACGACGTCCGCCTCGTCTCGTTCGAGGCGATGAAGCAGCCGGCGCATCTAACGCAACAACCCTTCGGGCAGATCCCGAGCTATGAGGCGGGCGAGCTGTCCCTGTTCGAGTCCGGCGCGATCGTCCTGCATGTCGCGGAACGCTTTGGCGGCCTGCTGCCGGAGGACGCCAACGCCCGCTCGCGCGCGATCGCCTGGATGTTTTCGGCCGTCGCGACGGTCGAGCCGCCGATCGTCGCGCGCGAGCAGGCGATCCTGACCGAGCGCGACAAGCCTTGGCACGCCGAGCGCCTCCCGCTGCTCGATGCCCGCATCGCGACGCGCCTCAAATCGCTGTCCGACCGGCTCGGCGACGCAGACTGGCTCGACGGCGAGTTTTCCGCAGGCGACCTGATGATGGTCTCGACCCTGCGCCGCCCTGCGGCGGCCGAGGCGCTGAAGGGCTTTGCGAACCTCGCCGCCTATGTCGCGCGCGCTGAGGCCCGGTCGGCCTTCAAGAAGGCGTTTGCGGCGCAAAGGGCGGTGTGGGAGGCGGGGAACCCGCACGGATAAGGGGGTGTGGAAAAAAGAACAATTCATGAACCTGCGAATTGATCTGGATTTCGATCAATGCCAGTCTGTTCTCGTTGATCTGCGCGGTTCTAGCGGCTGGGCTTTATTGTAGCGCCGGCTCACCTAGGAACGGGGGTCGCGGCGGCGATGCTGTCGCGGCGCAGGAACAAACCGAAGGTTGCTGCAAGCGCCATCGGAGCCCTGCGGATCAAACGTCGCTCTCGGCAGAATTGCATGTGGCCGGAACTCTGATCTTTACGGGGTTCCATCGAACGGCAGGCAGCTTTTCTATCGCGCTGGGCGCGGCGGGACGCTTACGCGCGTTGACGCCCCCGGCAAAAAGGTTAGGCCGGAGAGCAGAGGAGACGAGGCGATGTCCGAGACATGCAAAAACGTGCCAATTTTCGGGCACGCGGGGCGGCTGGCGTTTGCGCCAGGGTCCTGATCTGCGCGGTTCTAGCGGCTGGGCTTTATTGTAGCGCCGGCTCACCTAGGAACGGGGGTCGCGGCGGCGATGCTGTCGCGGCGCAGGAACAAACCGAAGGTTGCTGCAAGCGCCATCGGAGCCC
>CABHPB010000061.1 GCA_902168115.1 uncultured Methylopila sp.
CTTCAAGACCGGCACGTCTTACGGCTATCGCGACGCCTGGGCGGTCGGCTTCGACGGCAAGCGGGTGATCGCGGTCTGGGCCGGCCGTCCGGACGGCGCCTCGAGCGCCGGCCTCGTCGGCCGTGAGGCGGCGGCGCCCATCCTGTTCGACGCCTTCGCGCGTACCGGAGAGTCCGTCACGCCGCTGCCGCCGGCCGACGCCGCGCTCGCCTTCGCGGAGCTGCCGGAGCCGCTGCGCCGCTTCCGCCCCTTCGGCGCGCCGCCGCCGGTCGCAGGGATACGCGAGAACCCGCCGCTCAGCGTCGCCTTCCCGCCCGACGGCGCGCGGGTGGAGCTCGCCGCCGGCGAGGAGCTCGCGCTCAAGGCCGCCGGCGGCTCGCCGCCGTTCCGCTGGCTCGTCGACGGCCGCCCGCTGCCGCCGCAGCGCCGCCGCGAGGCGCTCTGGCCGACGCCCGGCCCGGGCTTCGCGCGCCTGACCGTCATGGACGCGACCGGCGCGACGGCCTCCTCGAGCGTGCGGATCGAGTAGCGGCAGTCGGACATGCGAACCGGTTTCAGGATCCCTCCCCTTGCAAAGGGGAGGGTAAGGGTGGGGATCGGTCAGGATCGACCTCTGTCCTGACCGATCCCCACCCGACCCTTGGCTCACGCCAAGGGCCACCCTCCCCTTTGCAAGGGGAGGGACTAGGCTGGTCGCCGTCGAGGATCGAGATGGGCCCCGCATCGGCCGAGTGCGTGCTTCGAGACGCTTCGCTGCGCGAAGCTCCTCAGCATGAGGAGCATTGAGGTTGGCCCTCAGGTTTAAAGCGACAGGGGAAAGCAAAAACCTTCCTCATGCTGAGGAGGCGCGAAGCGCCGTCTCGAAGCACGCAGTCGACCTCAGTCGCCGCGACGCCATCGCCTTGTTCGGCGCGGCCGCGCTGGCGGGACTTCTGCCGCGCGCCGCGCGCGCCGAGCCGTTCGCAGGAATGCTCGGCTCGGCGGCGGACGGCGCCGGCGGCTTCCGCGTGGGCGCGCTCGACGGCGGGCTTGGCGAGGAGCCCGGCGCGCCGCTGCCCATGCGCGTCCATGCGCTGGTCCCGCGGCCGGACGGGCGCGAGGCGGTCGCGGTCGGCAGGCGGCCCTCCGACGTCGCCTTCATGCTGGACGGGCGCGGCGCGGCGATGCTGTCGAGCTTCCGCGCGAGCGCGGGCCGGCGCTTCTCCGGCCACGGCGCCTTTGCCGACCGCGGCGCGACCTTCCTGTCGGCCGAGATCGACGCTGAGACCGGGGAGGGCTTCGTCGTCATCCGCGACGTCGCCGCCGGATACGCGACGAGGGGCGAGCATCCGTCGGCCGGCGTCGGCCCCCACGAGATCATCCCGATTGGCCGGCGCCTCGCGGTCGCGAACGGCGCGAAGGAGCCGAAGTCCGATCCGGGCGTGGCGGCGCTCGGGCGGACGAAGGCGCGCTCGAACCTCGCCTTGCTCGACGCGGCGACCGGCGACGTCGTCCATGTCGCGGAGGCCGAGGCCGGCATGGAGAGCCTGTCGCTCCGCCACCTCGTCGCGACGCCCGACGGCGCGGTCATCGTCGGGGCGCAGGACACGGCGAAGGGCGCGCACGACACCCCGCTCGTCGCGCGTCTCGACGGCGGACAACTGCGCTGGTTCGATCCCGGCTACGAGGCCGCCGCCCGCTTCGGCGGCTATGTCGGCCAGCTCTCGATCGACGCCTCCGGCCGCTATCTCGCCGCCTCCGGTCCGATCGGCGGCGTCGTCGGCGTGTTCGACCTGAAGAGCGAGGAGCTGCTCGGGATCATCCCGGCGCAGGACTGCTGCGCCGTCGCGGCGGACGGGACGACGGGCGGATTCGTCGCCGCGACCGGCCTCGGCGAGGTCATTCGGATCGCGAGCCACGAGGGCGGCGCGGCGGCGGTCGAACGCCGATCGAGCCGGCTGCGCTGGGACAACCACCTCGCCTCGCTCGCCTGAAGTTTCATTGACGAAAGCGAGAGTTGCGCGGGACGTGCTTGTCCTGTCTGCGACCTTCGTCTAGCCAGCCAGACTCGCGGAGCGTCCGGAAGACGCGCGCCGCGCAGGGAAGGGGCGTCCAGCCCCGGTTGGAGACATGGCGGACCTTCGTCCGCCCAAGAGAGAGCAGCAGATGGAACGCCGGAAATTCATCAAGACGGCGGGCGTCGGCGCGGCCGGAACGGTCGCCGCGGCCACGCTCGCCATGCCCGCGATCGCGCAGTCGCAACCGAAGATCCGCTGGCGCATCACGTCGAGCTTCCCGAAGTCGCTCGACACGATCTACGGCGGCGGCGAGACCTTCGCCAAGGCGATCTCGGAGATGACCGACGGCAATTTCACCGCCCAGGTGTTCGCGGCGGGCGAGATCGTGCCGGGCCTCGAGGCGGCGAACGCGGTGACCAACGGCACCGTCGAGGCCTGCCACACCTGCTCCTACTACTACGTCGGCAAGGACCCGACCTTCGCGCTCGGCTCGGTCGTGCCGTTCGGCCTCAACACCCGCCACCAGAACGCCTGGCTGCGCACCGGCGGCACCGAGTTGCTCGACGAGTTCTACGCCCAGCACAACTTCGTCGGACTGCCCTGCGGCGGCACCGGCGCCCAGATGGGCGGATGGTGGCGCAAGGAGATCAACAGCCTCGACGACCTCAAGGGCGTCAAGATGCGCATCGCGGGCCTGGCCGGCCAGACCATGGCGAAGCTCGGCGTCGTGCCGCAGCAGATCGCCGGCGGCGACATCTATCCCTCGCTCGAAAAGGGCGTGATCGACGCGGCCGAATGGATCGGGCCGTATGACGACCACAAGCTCGGCTTCTACCAGGTCGCCAAGAACTACATGTATCCGGGCTGGTGGGAGGGCTCCCTCAACGTCCACATGTTCATCAACAAGGCCAAGTGGGACGAGCTCTCCCCGGCCTACAAGGCTGCGGCCCGGGGCGCGGCGGCGATCGCCAACGAGACGATGCTGGCCAAATACGACGCCCAGAACCCGAAGGCGCTGCGCGAGATCGTGGCGGCGGGCGTCAAGCTGAAGCCGTTCCCCCGCGACGTGATGGAGGCCGCCTACAAGGCGAGCCAGGAGATCTACGCCGACCTCTACACGAAGAACCCTGCGTTCAAGAAGATCCACGAGAACCAGGTCGCCTTCCGCAACGAGGAGGTGCTGTGGTTCCGCGTCGCCGAGCTGCCGTTCGACAGCTTCATGGCGCAGATGCAGAGCCGCGGCTGACGCCTCAAGCCTGCCGCAATCTCGCAAAGGCCCGGCCGCAAGCCGGGCCTTTTTGCTTATTATCAGTGCTTGTCGCCGGCTTCGGCGCAGATACGATGGTTGCCATGCCAAGATGCGGCGGAACGAAGTTTCCGCCGGGACAGCGGGCGCAAGACCCGCGATTGGAGAGGAAAGCCATGGAACGCCGCAAGTTCATCAAGACGGCGGGCGTAGGCGCGGCCGGGGCGGTCGCCGCCACGACGCTCGCGATGCCCGCGATCGCGCAGTCCCAGCCGAAGATTCGCTGGCGCATCGCTTCGAGCTTCCCGAAGTCGCTCGACACGATCTACGGCGGCGGCGAGACCTTCGCCAAGGCCATCTCCGACATGACCGACGGCAACTTCTCGGCGCAGGTCTTTGCGGCCGGCGAGCTGGTGCCGGGCCTCGAAGCCGCGAACGCGGTGACCAACGGCACCGTCGAGGCCTGCCACACCTGCTCCTACTACTACGTCGGCAAGGACCCGACCTTCGCGCTCGGCACCGCCGTCCCGTTCGGCCCGAACGCCCGGCAGATGAACGCCTGGCTGCGGTCCGGCGGCCGCGAGCTGCTCGACGAATTCTACGCCCAGCACAACATCGTCAACCTGCCCTGCGGCAACACCGGCGCGCAGATGGGCGGCTGGTGGCGCAAGGAGATCAACAGCCTCGATGACATCAAGGGCGTGAAGATGCGCATCGCGGGCCTGGCCGGCCAGACCATGGCCAAGCTCGGCGCGGTGCCCCAGCAGATCGCCGGCGGCGACATCTATCCCTCGCTGGAAAAGGGCGTGATCGACGCGGCCGAATGGATCGGACCGTATGACGACCACAAGCTCGGCTTCTACCAGGTCGCCAAGAACTACATGTATCCGGGCTGGTGGGAGGGTGGTCCCTGCATCCACCTCTTCATCAACAAGGCGAAGTGGGAAGAGCTGCCGGAGAACTACAAGAACATCGCCAAGGGCGCTGCCGCCATCGCCAACGAGACGATGCTGGCCAAGTACGACAACCAGAACCCCAAGGCGCTGCGCGAGATCGTGGCCTCCGGCGTGAAGCTGAAGCCCTATTCGCGCGACATCATGGAGGCGGCCTACAAGGCGAGCCAGGAGATCTACGCGGACCTCTACGCGAAGAACGCGTCGTTCAAGAAGATCCACGAGGCCCAGTCCGCCTTCCGCAACGAGGAGGTGCTGTGGTTCCGCGTCGCCGAGCTGCCGTTCGACAGCTTCATGGCGCAGATGCAGAGCCGCGGCTGACGTCCCAACAGGGCGATTGCGACGGCCCGGCCGACCGCCGGGCCGTTCGTCTTTTCCGGACAGACGCTTGGCTTCAGGGCGATCGGACCTAGGTAGAGCGTCCAACCGACGCAAGGCCCGGAGCGCCGGACGTGACCACCGAAACCGTTCTCGCGCCCGCCGATCGGGCGACGCTTCCGCCGCCCGCGACCGGGGGCGACTACGCCGGTCGCCTGGCCTTCTTCCTCGATCTCGACGGGACCGTCCTCGACATCGCGCCGACGCCCGAGGGCGTGTCGATCCCGGCGTCCACGGTGGAGGCGATCGCGCGGATCTCCGATCGGCTCGGCGGCGCGCTCGCGGTGATCTCGGGGCGCAGCCTTGCCGACATCGACAGGATCCTCGCGCCGCTCCGGCTGCCGGCGGCGGCGCTGCACGGCGCCGAGCTGCGCCGGCTCGGCGGAGGCCGGCCGGGCGCCGGGCACGGCGTGCCGCCCGAACGCCTGACCGCCGCCCTCGGCGCCTTCGTGGACGCGCGGCCCGGGCTCCGGCTTGAGGACAAGGGCGCGAGCGTCGCGGTGCATTTCCGGGCGACCCCGGAGCGCGAGGACGAGGTGCGCGAACGCGTCGGCGAGCTCGTCGACCGCTTCGCGCCCGGACACGAGCTGCAGCCGGGCAAGATGGTGGTCGAGGTGAGGCCGCGCGGCTGCGACAAGGGCGCCGCGCTAAAGGCGCTGATGGAGCATCCGCCCTTCGCCGGCCGGACGCCCTGGGCCTTCGGCGACGACCTCACCGACGAGTTTGCGCTGGAGGCGGCGCGGGCGCTCGGAGGGGAGGGCGTGCTGGTCGGCGCGGTCGATCGCCCGACCGCGGCGACGGCCGCGCTGGAAAGCCCGGCCGCGATGCGCGACTGGCTGGAGCGCCTCGCGGCCTCCTGATCGCCCTGCGGGTCCTCAGCCGATGAGGAAGTCGTCCGCGTCGATCTTCGTCCCCGGGTCGAACTGGGCGATCTTGACCGCGTCCTCTCCGCCCTTGCCGTCCGCGTCGAAGAACAGCTCTCCGGTCTTGCGGTCGTAGACGAGACGATCCGAGGCGTCCTGCGCGGCGTCTCCGAGCGCGAAGGCCTCCTTGAGGTCGCCCTTCTCCAGACCGAACGAGGCCCCGAGCGAGATCTTGTCCTCGCCGGCGACGAAGTCGTCGACGTGATCGACATAGACGCCCTTCGCCGAGCGGAAGTGGAACACGTCGTCGCCGTCTCCGCCGACCAGCGTGTCCGCCCCGCCGCGGCCGCACAGCACGTCGTCGCCGTCGCCGCCCTCGATCCGGTTGCCGCCCTTGTCGCCGGCCAGATGGTCGTCCTGGTCGGAGCCGACGATGTTCTCGAAGCCGTCGACATGGCCCGTGCCGGTCGCCTTGCCCGAAAGCAGGCGCACGTTCACGCCCTCCTCGAACTTCGAGAAGTCGAGCGTGTCGAGCCCGTCGCCGCCCTTGGTGAGGCCGAGAATCTTCGAGCCATCGTCGATCACGAGGCGGTCGTCGCCGCCGCCGAAGTCGATCGCGATCCCGTCGCCGCCTCGGATCTTGCCGCCGTTGACGATGACGTCGTCCTGGTCGCCGATCAGGCGGATGGCGAAGCTCTCCTTGCCGGTGATCTCGCCGTAGTTCTCGATCTTCGTCTCGAACTGGGCGCCGCCCTGCGAGCTGTCGTCGATCAGGATGCCGACGTCCGCGCCGACGATCTTGGCGCCCTCGTGGTTCACGATCTCGCCGCCGCCGGCGGCGATGCCCTCGGAGGTGTTTGGCAGGCCGTCCGAACCGGTGCCGCCCGCGCCTTTGCCCTCGATGACGCCGAAGTTGAAGATGTGCGCCTCGAAGTCGATGTCGACGCCGTCGCCGTCGCCGTCGTTGATCCCGTCCGGTCCGCCGCCGTCCTTCTCGCCGGGCGTGGAGCCGTGCGTGTCCGACCCGGCGGAATCGCTGAATTCGCCGGTGATGCGGCCGTAGTTGATGACCGTCGCCGAGCCGTCCGAGCCGACGCCCGAGCCGTTGTGGCCGACGATGACGCCGCCCTTGCGGTTCACGACCTCGATGTCGGAGTCCAGGCCGGCGTCGACGCCGTGGCGGTCGCCCTCGATGACGCCCGAATTGGTGACCTTGCCGGTGGCGCCGTCCTCGAACGACACGCCGTCGGCGCCGTCGGAATAGCCCTTGGCCTCGCCGCCGACGATGTGGCCGTCATTGTCGATCCGGCCGTCACCGCCGACCTTGATCGCATCGTTCGTCCCGGACGCGATCAGGCCCTCGTTCGTGATGCGGCTGAGGAAGTCGCCCGAGGCGTCGGCGAGGTCGAACGCCTGGCCGGAGTCGGAACGGATCACCCCGTCCTTGCCGTTGGTGATCGAGAGTTCGCCCTTGGTCAGGGCGCCGTCGTCGATCTTGATGGCGTCGTCGACCGACTTGATCAGCCCGCGATTGTCGATCTCGGCCTCGAGCCTTGTCCCGACCTCCTCGCCGAAGCGGATGGCGTTGCCCTCTTCGGCGGTGTTGGCGATGACGCCGTCATTGACGATGCGCGCGCCGTCCGTCTTGCCGGCGAAGCTGATCGTCGCGTCGTCCTCGGAGACCATGAAGGTACCGATCACGCGAAGGACGTCCGCGCCGGCCATGTCCAGCCGGTCGTCGCGAACGTCGTCCTTGTCGATAACAGTACGCGTCATCGATGCATCCCCCCAACAGGCGCCCGCGCTTTCAGCCGGCGCGGGCGATCATCGCCACAAGCTATGGCTGATAGACGCCTGCGGGGAAACAACTTCCGTCAGCGCGGGATGTCAAAACCGGTCTTGTAGGTCGACGATCCGTAACCGGCGCTGGTGTCGCGCCACGCCACGACGGTCTGGGACTGCTCGCCGAGGCCGGCGATCGCGAGCCGCATCGTGTCTCCGGCGCCGAGATAGGCCGGCGGGTCGAGCGCCATGCCGACGCCGGGCGGCGTCCCGGTGGTGACGACGTCGCCCGGATCGAGCGTCATGAAGCTCGAGATGTAGCTGAGCAGGTAGGGGATCCTGAAGATCATGGTCGAGGTCGAGCCGTTCTGCATGCGGCGACCGTTGACCTCGAGCGTCATCGCGAGGTCGTCGAGGTTCCCGGCTTCGTCCAGCGTGACCAGCCAGGGGCCGAGCGGGCCGAAGGTCGGGCAGCCCTTGCCCTTGGTCCACTGGCCGGAACGCTCGGTCTGGAAATGCCGCTCGGTGACGTCGTTGCAGATGCACACCCCGGCGACGTGCCTGAGTGCGTCGGCTTCGTCGACGTTCGAGGCGCGGTCGCCGATCACGAATGCGAGTTCGACCTCCCAGTCGACCTTCTGGGCGGCCTTCGGCAGCATGACGTCGTCATTCGGGCCGACCACGCAGTTCGGCGCCTTGTTGAACAGGATGGGCTCGCGCGGCACCCGCAGGCCGGTTTCGGCCGCGTGATCGGCGAAGTTGAGCCCGACCCCGATGAAGTTCCGCACGTCGCCGACACAGGCGCCGACGCGCACGCCTTCGGGCGCCTTGGGGAGCGAGGCCGGATCATGCCGTCGGATGTGCTCGAGGCCCGCGCTGGTCAGGACGTCGCCTGCGATGTCCGGAACGATCCCGCTCAGGTCGCGGATCGCGCCCTCCGCGTCCAGCACGCCGGGCCGCTCGGCCCCCGCTTCTCCGAAACGCACCAGCTTCATTCGTCTTTCCCCTCCAGCGATCGCCGCTCTGTCGTCGGCGTTTCCTCAAGCGATAGAGCGTCCTAGCCCGTTTGGCGACCGATGAGATAGAATTATGCGGCGATATGAACCAGCCGCCCGCGATCGCCCCAAAGTCGGGCGGCGCTTTGCAATGTGTGGATGCACAAGTTCAAAAGGCGCCGGGAAAATTACCGCCGTCGATCAGGAGGTTCTGGCCCGTCACATAGCCGGCCTGCGCGGAGCAGAGATAGGCGCAAAGCTGGCCGAACTCCTCCGGCGTGCCGAAGCGGCGGGCGGGGACGCCCGACATGCGCGCCTCGGCGATATCCTCCGGGCTGACGCCCTTCAGCTTCGCCTCGGCCGGGAAACCGCCGCGCAGCCGGTCGGTGTCGAACATGCCGGGCAGGATCGAGTTGATGGTGACGTTGCGGTGCGCGACGGTCCGCGCGACGCCGGCGAGGAACGCGGTCAGGCCCGCCCGGGCGCCGCTCGACAGGTCGAGGCCGACGATCGGGGCCTTCACCGAAGCCGAGGTGATGTTGACGATGCGCCCGAAACCGCGCTCGGACATGCCGTCGACGACGCGCTGGATGAGCTCGATGGGCGTGACCATGTTGGCGACGACGCCCGACAGCATCGCGTCGCGGTCGAGCTCCCGGAAATCCTTGCGGGGTGGGCCGGCGTTGTTGTTGACGAGGATGTCCGGGGAGGGGGCGGCCGCGAGCAGCGCGTCCTGGCCCTCGCGCGTCGCGACATCGGCCGCGACCGCGATCACCTCCGCCCCGGTCTTCTCGCGGATCGCCGCGGCCGTCTGGTCGAGCCGCGCCGCGTCCCGGCCGTTGATCACCACTTTGCAGCCTTCCGCCGCCAGCGCCTCGGCGCAGCCGCGCCCGAGCCCCTTGGACGATGCGCAGACGATGGCCGTGCGGCCGGCGATGCCGAGATCCATTATGACGCTCCTTGAGTCCGGGAGCTTCACCTAGCGCCTCGGCCCGAAAAAGCGCTAGCCCGGCCCGCGCCGCGTTTTCCCGGCTGAGCCCGCAGCCTCGACCCCGCGCGAAGTGGTCGGGCGCTGAGCGATCTTGCTTATTAGAATTCTCAAAAAATCATACAGAACAGGCATTTACTCAAATTTTATGCCTTGCATGCCAAAACGTCGCAAATCCTATTGCGCGCGATACGCTTGCGGGTGCTGGTTTGTCCACGCTGTATCTCTGCCTGACGAAACAGCATGATCTCCCGCTTGTCCTCCTTGCAGCCGTCATCTGCGCGGTCGGCGTCTTCACCTCCTTCGCCCTCGGCCACGAGGCCCTGAAGTCGAGCACGTCGCGGGGCAGGTTCGGCTGGGCGCTTGCGGCCGCCTTCGCTGCGACATGGGCGATCTGGGCGACGCATTTCATCGCGATGATCGCGTTCCAGCCGGGGCTGCCCTTCCGGTTCGACACGATCACCACGCTGCTGTCTTTCTTCATCGCGCTCGGCCTTGTCTGCACGAGCTCCTTCGTGATCGTCATGACGTCCTCAATCATCGGGCGCGTCATGGCGGGCGTGCTCGGCGGGCTGGCCATCTCGGCGATGCACTACACCGGCATGAGCGCGATGCGCGTGCAGGGCGCTCTCGTCTGGGATCCGGGCACGGTCGCCGTCTCGGTCACCGCCGGCATGATCTTCGGCGCCGCCGCCGCGGCGATGCCGCTCAGCAGGCTGCGCTGGATGCGGGTCGCGGCGCCCGTCGCGCTGATCCTCGCGGTCTGCCTCGACCACTTCATCGCGATGACCGCCTTCCAGATCGCCTTCGATCCGTTCAAGGAGCCCCCGGCGGACGGCATCAACCTCACCGCTCTCGCCGCCATCGTCGCCAATTTCGCTCTCGGCATCCTTGGACTGTCGGGCGCCGCGGTGTGGCTCAGGACGCGCGACCTCAGGCAGATGCTCGCCGAGGAGGCGCGCATGCGCGATCTGGCGGACGTCTCGATCGAGGGTCTCGTCATCTGCGAGAACGGGACGATCGTCGGCTCGAACGACAGCCTCGAGTCCATGGTCGGCCTGACCCGCGAGCAGATCATGGGCCGGCCGATCGAGACCATGCTTCCGCAGCTGTCCGCCGAAGCCATGCCGGGCAACAAGGAGATCGACGCGACGCTTCGGCCGGATCGCGGCGACCCCATTCCGGTCAAGGCCATCTCGAAGACGATCTCGATCTCCGGCAAGTCGCGCACGGTCGTCGCCATTCGCGACCAGCGCGAGCGCCTGAGCAACGAGACCACCATGCGCCGCCTCGCGCATGAGGACGCGCTCACCGGGCTCGCCAACCGCTTCAGCTTCAACAGCGAGCTGTCATCCCGCTTCTCGTCGCGGCGCGAGGGCGAACGCCGCTTCGCGCTGCTCATGCTGGACCTCGACCGGTTCAAGCTCGTCAACGACACGCTCGGCCATGGCGTCGGCGACGAACTCCTGAAGCGGGTCGGCGGTCGCCTCACCAAGGCGATCCGCGACCGCGATTTGCTCGCGCGCCTCGGAGGCGACGAGTTCGCCATCGTGCTTGCGGACGCGCAGCAGCCCTCCGACGTCAACGCGATCGCGGACCGGATCATCGAGATGATCGCGCGGCCGTTCCTGATCGGCGAGCAGATCATCGAGATCGGGGTCAGCGTCGGCGTCGCCTTCGCCTTCGCCCCGACCAACGGCGCGTCGACCGAGCAGCTGGCGCGCAGCGCGGACCTCGCGCTCTATCGCGCCAAGGAGGAGGGGCGGGGCGCGTATCGCTTCTTCGAGGAAGAGATGAACGCCCGCATGCAGGCGCGGCGCACCTTCGAGAACGACCTCCGGCGCGCGATCGCCCGCCAGGAGCTCTACGTCGTCTACCAGCCGCAGTTGGACAGCGCCGACGGCCGCTTCGACGGCGCCGAGGCGCTGGTGCGCTGGGCGCATCCGGAAAAAGGCGTGGTCTCGCCCGCGGACTTCATCCCGCTCGCCGAGGAGCTCGGCCTGATCGGGGCGGTTGGCGAGTTCGTGCTGCGTCAGGCCTGCGCGGAAGCTATGACCTGGCCGGAGCACATGACGGTCGCCGTCAACCTGTCGCCGGTCCAGCTGCGCGACCCCCGCTTTCCGGCGATGGTCGGGGCGATTCTCGCGGAGACCGGACTGCCCGGTCCCCGGCTCGAGCTGGAGCTCACCGAGAACGCGCTTCTCCACGACGACGGCCGCGCGATCGGCATCCTGCACGAACTGCGCGCGCTCGGCGTCCAGATCTCGATGGACGACTTCGGAACCGGCTACTCGTCGATCAGCTATCTGCGCCGCTTCCCCTTCGACAAGATCAAGATCGACCAGTCCTTCGTGCGGCAGCTGCCGGGCGACGCCGACAGCGCCGCGATCGTCCAAGCGGTCACGACGCTTGGCCGTCAGCTCGGGATGAGGGTCACGGCGGAGGGCGTCGAGAACCTCGAACAGCAGCGCTTCGTCGCCGAAAAGGGCTGCCACCAGCTCCAGGGCTATCTGTTCAGCAAACCGGTCGAGGCCGCTCTGGCGAAAACGCTCTTCGAGCGCGCCGCCGCCGGCGCGGACCGGGCGGCGTAGGATCATGACCGTGCATCGTTTGCTCTACCGCAGCCGCAGCCTGCTTTCGGGATCGCCGGAAACCGTCGACGCCGCCACGCTCGGCATCGTCGAGCGCGCGCGCATCCGGAACGAGGGCGCCGGCGTCACCGGCGCCCTGCTCATCCTGTCGGGAACCTTCGTGCAGGCGCTCGAGGGGCCGCTCGAGGCGGTTGGCGAGACGTTCGAGCGGATCTGCGGCGACATGCGCCACCGCGACCTGCATCTCATCGAGTTCTCCGCCGCGTCAGAACGCGCCTTCCCGGACTGGGCGATGGCGGCGGTCACGCCGCAAGGCGAGCTGATCAAGCTCTGCGCCACTTTGGAGGCGGTGAAGAGCGGACGGGTCGATTCGTCGAGCGCGAGCGCGACGATCCAGCTGATGCGCGCGATCGTCCTGACCGCGGGGCAGGAGCACGGGGCGTCCTGGCTCACGTACTCGGCGGCATGAAAAAGCCGGCCCGAGGGCCGGCTCTCAGCATCGTCTGCGAGGCTGGGCTCAGCCCTGGCGGCCGCTCATGAAGCGGTCGAACTCCTCGCGCTGGCGGCTTTCGTCATGCGCGCCGCGCTCGGCCCGCAGATGCGCCTCGAAGGCTTCCGTAGCCTCGTCGACCTTGCGGCGCTCCTCGTCGAGCCGCTTGAGCTCGGCCTCGCGCCAGGCGTCGAAGGCGGCGTTGCCGGTGCGGCGGGAGGCGCCGAAGCCGTAGCCGCGGGCGTAGTCGCGCGCGGTCGTCGCGCCGCGGGGGCGGAACTCGTCGCGCACGTTGCGGCCGAAGTCCTCGGCGGCCTTGCGCGCCTGCGCCAGCGGGCCGTCGGGCGCGCGCTTGGCGGCCATGATCTGCTCGCCGCACAGCACATAGAGGATCATCGCGACGCCCAGCGGCCAGAACACGATGAAGCCGATCACGGTCAGCGCGATGGTGAGCGCGTTCCAGCGATGAGGCACGCCGGGAATGGCCGAGGCGGCGTCGTCAAACGGAGGGTTCGAAGTCATGGACGTCTCCAGTTCGGCGGCTCGACCCGTCGGGGCGCCCGCCTCATGTGGTAAATTGGCGACGCCGAACCGGCCCTTCAAGAGTTACCCTTCGCATGTCCCGGCCGCTCACGGGCGCGTCATAGGCCTGAGACGAATCGTGGCTATCCCGCGCGGCAGGTTGGATGAGCGGAGCAGAAGCCTTGGATGAACCCGGAGCGCGACGATACAGGTCGCTGTTCATCTCGGACGTCCATCTCGGCACCAAGGGCTGCCAGGCCGAGATGCTTCTCGATTTTCTGCGCCTCCATGAGGCGGACACGATCTATCTCGTCGGCGACATCGTCGACGGCTGGCGCCTGAAGCAGAGCTGGTACTGGCCGCAGCCGCACAACGACGTCGTCCAGAAGCTCCTCCGGAAGGGCCGCAAGGGCGCCCGGCTGGTCTATGTGCCCGGCAATCACGACGAGTTCCTGCGCAGCTACTACGGCGTCCACTTCGGCGGCATCGAGGTGGTCGAGACCGCGATCCACGAGACCGCCGACGGGCGCCGCTTTCTCGTCATCCACGGCGACTTCTTCGACGTCGTCGTGCGGCATGCCCGCTGGCTCGCCTATCTCGGCGACTGGGCCTACGAGTTCGCGCTGTTCGTGAACACCTATGTGAGCTTCGCGCGCCGCAAGCTCGGGCTTGGCTACTGGTCGCTGTCGGCCTGGGCAAAGCTCAAGGTGAAGAACGCCGTGAACTTCATCGGCCATTTCGAGGAGACCCTGTCCGCCGAGGCGAAGCGGCGGGAGGTCGACGGCGTGATCTGCGGGCACATCCATCACGCCGCTCTGCACGACATCGGCGAGATGACCTACGTCAATTGCGGCGACTGGGTCGAAAGCTGCACCGCGGTCGTGGAGCACATGGACGGACGTCTCGAACTGATCCGCTGGACCGCCAGCTCCTCGCCGTCCGCGGCCGCCGACGACGAGCCGGAGCCGGCCGAGCTCAAGGCGCCTTCGGGCGCGCCGGTGGCCGCCTGAGCGACGCCGGAAAACCACCCATGCGGGTCCTGCTCGTGACGGACGCCTGGCGTCCGCAGGTCAACGGCGTCGTGCGGACGATCGAGAAGCTGATCGAGCACGCGCCGGACTACGGCGCCGAGATCGAGCTTTTGACGCCGGACGGTTTCCGCTCGCTGCCGATGCCGACCTATCCGGAGATCCGCCTGTCGCTCGCCCGCGCGGCGGCGGCGGAGGCGAAGATCCGCGAGACCGCGCCGGACCATGTCCACATCGCGACGGAAGGCCCGCTCGGCCTTGCCGCGCGCCGGGCCTGCGTGCGCGCCGGGCGCGGCTTCACCACCAGCTACCACACGCGCTTTCCCGAATATCTGAGGCGGCGCGCGCCGGTGCCGGAGCGCTGGACCTACGCCTGGCTGCGCTGGTTCCACAACGCCGGCGACGGCGTCATGGTCGCGACCCCCTCGCTCGCCGAGGAACTGGCGGCGCGTGGCTTCAAGCGCATCATGAAGTCGACCCGCGGCGTCGACGCCGACCGGTTCCGCCCGCGGCCGGGGATCGACGTCTTCGGGCTGCCGCGCCCGGTGTTCCTCTATGTCGGCCGGGTGGCGCCGGAAAAGAACGTCGAGGCCTTCCTCGCGCTCGACCTGCCGGGCTCGAAGGTCGTGGTGGGCGACGGGCCGTCGCGGGCGCCGCTGGCGGCGGCCTATCCGCAAGTGCGCTTCACCGGATCGCTGGTTGGGGAGGCGCTGGCGGAAGCGTATGCCTCGGCGGACGTCTTCGTGTTTCCGAGCCGCACCGACACCTTCGGGATCGTCCTGCTGGAGGCGCTCGCGAGCGGGCTGCCGGTCGCGGCCTATCCCGTCACCGGGCCGATCGACATCATCGGCGCGTCCGGCGCCGGCGCGCTCGACGAGGATCTCGGCAAGGCGGCGCTGGCGGCGCTCGGCATGTCCCGCGAGGCCGCGCGGGAGGCGGGCGTGCGCTACAGCTGGGCCGAGGCCGCGCGGCTGTTCGTCGAATGCGTCCACGCCGCGATCAAGGAGCGCGCCGAGCGACCGCCGGCCGTCAGGCGAAAAGGATAGCCCTCTCGGCGTCGCTCAACCCGTCGAGCAGCAGCGGCGCGTGGGCGGCGGGCAGCCTCGGCCGCGACAGCGCCGCAGCGGGCGCGGGCTCGAGCACGATCTTCGGCTCCGCGACGATTCTGGGCTCCGCGGCGATCTTGGGCTCCGCGGCGATCTTGGGCTCTGGAGAGATCTTGGGCTCGGCGATGATCGCGGCGACGGCGGCCGGCTCCGGGACGCGCGGCGTCTCGGGACGCGGGAGCGGAACGGCCGCCGGGGCCTCGGGCGCGCGGGCCGCGCCTTCGTCCTTCAGCTGGTCCTCGAGCTCGCGCATGTCGATCCAGCCGGCCTCCGGCGCGGCGAGGGTCGTCGCCGGCGGCGTGCGTGGCGGCGCGGGCGGCGGCGCGACCGGGGCGGCCGGCGCCGGAAGAGCCGCGGCGGGCCGGGCCGGTCTTTCCGGCGCAGCCGCGCGCCGCGCGCCCAGCGCCTCGAGCGCAGACGCCAGCGTCCTCGTCAGCTCGGTGAGGCTGCGGTCCTTGTCTTCTGCGGCCGCGGCGCGGGCGGCTCTGATCGAGCGGACGGCCTGCTCGATGAGCCGCACCGCCTTGTCCTGATCGGGCGACCTGTCCGCGATCTTGCGTTCGAGTCCCGCCAGCGCCTCGAGCACCAGCGCGGTGTCGGCGGCGCGGTTGCGGCGCGCATATTCCGCAAGGAACCAGCGACCGCGCTCGGTCTCCTGGACGGCTTCGGCGATCGCCTCATAGTCGTCGAGCGAGAGCGGGGTGAGTTCGGCCATGACTCGTCGAACCTCGGGCGGCGATACGACCCGCCGCCAATTCCGGCCACTCTAAGGGCGAACGCCGGCTATGGAAGCTTTGGGCAGGTAAGTATTAACCCTCATCCCCAGAGTTCGGGCCGCGGCGGGAGCATCAAACTGCCCTCATAGACGAGCCCATGCTCGCGGTCCCGGGCGAGCAACAGCGGGCCGTCGAGGTCGACGATCGCCGCGCCCTGCGCGACCAGTGCGGCCGGCGCCATGGCGAGCGAGGAGGCGAGCATGCAGCCAACCATGATCGTGAGCCCGGCCGCGCGGGCCTCGTCCGCGAGCGCCAGCGCTTCCGTGAGGCCGCCCGTCTTGTCGAGCTTGATGTTGATCGCGTCGTAGCGGCCGACGAGCTTCGACAGGCTCGCCCGGTCGTGGGCGCTCTCGTCGGCGCAAACCGCGATCGGGCGGGCGATGTCGGCAAGAGCCGCGTCGTCGTCGGCCGGCAGCGGCTGCTCGACCAGCGTGACGCGCGCCGCCGCGCAGGCCGCCAGGTTTTCGGCGAGCGCAGAACCCGTCCAGCCCTCGTTGGCGTCGACGATGAGCTCCGCGTTCGGCGCGCCGTCGCGCACGGCCGCGATGCGCTGCGGGTCGCGGCCGTCGTCGGCGCCGAGCTTAACCTTGAGCAACGGGCGCGAGGCCGCCGCCCGTGCGGCCTCCGCCATAGCGTCGGGCGCACCGAGGCTGAGCGTGTAGGCGGTGACGACCGGCGCCGGCTCCAGCAGGCCGGCGAGCGCGGCGACCGTCGTTCCCGCGCGCTTGGCCTCGAGGTCCCAGAGCGCGCAGTCGAGCGCGTTGCGCGCGGCGCCGGCGTGGAGGCGCGCCTGCAGCGCGACGCGGCCAAGCTCCTGTCCGACCGCTTCGGCGAGCGCGTCGATCTCGGCCTTCACGCCCTCTGGCGTCTCGCCATAGCGTCCATAGGGCCGACACTCGCCGCGGCCGCGATACGGGCCGTCGACGATCTCGGCGACGACCGTCACGACCTCGGTGACCGCGCCGCGCGAGATCGTGAAGGACCCGGCCACCGGCCAGCGCTCGATGCAGGAGGTGAGGTGAGGGGCCACGGACGCTCCCGCTGCTGGACGGCGATATGTCCTGATAGAGACCGGGGCGGCGGAATTGAACCCTGAGGAGCCATTCAACCGTGCGAGGCGTGACCTTGAAGCTGCTGATCGTCGCCGTCGCGGTCTATGGCCTGATCTGCCTCGCGATGTTCGCGATGCAGAAGCGTTTTCTGTTCCATCCCACGCCCGTGACGGGCGAGCCCGCCGCCTATGGCCTCGCCGATTTCCGGCGCGTGGCGATTCCGACCGCCGACGGGGTCGAGCTCGTCGGCTGGCTGCACGAAAGCGCGTCGCGCGACAAGGCGCTGGTCTATTTCTACGGCAACGCAGACGCGCTGCCGCCCTATGCCGGCTTCTTCCGCCGCTTCGCCGACGCCGGCTATTCGGTGCTCGGCGTGAACTATCGCGGCTATGCTGGGTCCAAGGGCGAGCCCTCAGAGGAGGGTTTTTACCGGGACGGCGAGGCGGCGCTGCGCTTCATGGCCGAGCGGGTTCCCGTCGACCGCATCACCGTCATGGGCCGCTCGATCGGCAGCGGAGTCGCCGTGAAGCTCGCGGCGGAGAATCCCGTCGGGGCGCTGGTGCTGATTTCGCCCTACACCTCGATCACCGACGTCGCCGCCCGCGCATTCTGGTGGCTGCCGGTCAGGCTGCTCCTCACCCACCGCTTCCCGTCGATCGAGCGCATCGGCGCGGTGCGGGCGCCGCTCCTGGTCGTCCACGGCGCGCGCGACACGCTGATCCCGCCGGAGGAGGGCGAAAAACTGTTCGCCGCCGCGAACGAGCCGAAGCGGCTCGAGATCCAGCCCGACGCCGACCACATCGCGCTCGACTTCGACCGCATCTTCGAGCTCGCGACTGCGCCGCACTTACGTTGAAGACCTTACGGGAACTCGGCGATCAGCCGCTCGACGATCGGCGCCATGCCGAACCGCACCGGATCGCTGGCCGGCAGGCCGTGTTCCGCGCTGGTCTTGTCCAGCGTCGCCCGCGCCTCCGCCTCGCCGAGCGCCGCGGTGTTGATCGCGATGCCGACGCAGCGGATGTCCGGATTGGTCAGCCGTCCGGACGCGACCGTCGCCTCGATCACTTCGGCGATCGAGGGCAGGGGATGGGTCACGCCGCGCATCGTCTTGCGCGTCGGTTCGTGGCAGACGACGAAGGCGTCGGGCTGGCTGCCGTGCAGCAGGCCGAGCGTGACGCCGGCGAAGGACGGGTGGAACAGCGAGCCCTGGCCCTCGACCACGTCCCAGTGATCGGCGGCGGCGGCCGGGGTCAGCCATTCCGCCGCGCCCGCGATGAAGTCGGCGACGACCGCGTCGAGCGCGACGCCGCGGCCCGCGATCAGCACGCCGGTCTGCCCGGTCGCGCGGAAGTCCGCGTCGAGCCCCTGCGCCCGCATCTCGGCCTCGAGCGCCAGCGCCGCGTATTTCTTGCCGACCGAGCAGTCGGTGCCGACCGTGAGGATTCTGCGGCCCGGCCGCTTCACGCCCTTGCCGGTGGCGAAGCGCTCTGTCGAATGGCGCACGTCATGGAGTTGCGCGCCGTGCGCCTTGGCCGCCTCGGCGACTCGGGGCAGCGCCCTGAGCCGGACGTGGAGCCCGCTCGCGACGTCCATCCCGGCCGCGATCGCCTCGACGATGGCGTCGATCCAGTGGTCCGGCAGCACACCGCCCGCATTGACGACGCCGATGACGAAGGTCTTCGCGCCCTTGCCGACGGCTCCGGCGATGTCGACGTCGTCCAAGCCGACGTCGGCCTCGCACCCCTCAAGGCGCATCTGGCCGACGCACCACTCCGGACGCCAGTCGACGACGCCCGCCGCTGTCTTCGCGGCGAGCTGGTCCGGAGCGTCGCCCAGAAACAACAAATACGGCTTTCTGATCTCCATCCGTCGCTCCTGCGCCCCGCTCGTCTCGACAGATCGTCCCGCCGCTGAATATTAGCGTAGAGGCTCCCCCGACAAGGCGAATTTGGTTCGGCGCTATCGAGTGACGCCACGTGGCCGATGTGAGTGACGACGCCGATCTGAAGATCGAGTCCTTCGACGAGGGACTCGTGCTGACGCCGCTCGGGCCGTGGACGGTCCAGACCGGCGACGGCCTGCAGGACAAGATCGAGCAGGTGGACTTCGCCGCCGCGTCGGGCCGGAGCGTCGCCATCGACATGGCGGAGATCGAGCGGCTCGACACCATCGGCGCGCTGCTCGTCGAGCGGCTTCGCGCGGCGGCGCAGGAGGCCGGCGCCTCGGCCGAGTTCCACGGACTGAAGCCGCAGCACGAGCGCCTGATGACGGCGCTCAAGGACCGCGGCCGGCGCGAGCCGGCGCCGGCGCGGCGCGATCCGTGGTGGATCCGGATGCTCGGCGGTCTCGGCGAGGCCGTGACCGACATCGTCGGCGACGTCGGGCGAGGTCTCGGCTTCCTCGGCGCCGTCGTCATGGTCGTCGCCCGGCTCGCCCTCAGGCCGTGGCGGTTCCGCTTCACCTCGACCGTGTTCCATCTCGACCGCGTCGGCCTGCGCGCGGTGCCGATCATCTCGCTGATCTCGTTCCTCGTCGGGGCGATCGTCGCGCAGCAGTCGATCTTCCAGCTCAACAAGTTCGGCGCGACTCTGTTCGTCGTCGACCTGCTCGGCATCCTCGTCATCCGCGAGCTCGGCGTGCTGCTGACGGCGATCATGATCGCCGGCCGCTCGGGTTCGGCCTACACGGCCGAGATCGGCTCGATGAAGATGCGCGAGGAGATCGACGCGCTGAAGACGATGGGCCTCGACCCGATCGAGATCCTCGCGCTGCCGCGGCTCGTCGCCCTCGTGATCGCGGTGCCGCTGCTGTCCTTCATCTCCTGCATGTCGGCGCTGCTCGGCGGCGGGCTGGTGGCCTGGAGCTACGGCGACATCACGCCGGTGACCTTCCTGCAGCGCCTCAACGACGCTCTGACGGTGAACTCGTTCATCGTCGGCATGCTGAAGACGCCCTTCATGGCGATCGTGATCGGGCTGATCGCCTGCACGGAGGGCATGAAGGTGGAGGGCTCCGCCGAGTCTCTCGGCGCGCGCACCACCTCGTCGGTCGTGAAATCGATCTTCGTCGTCATCGTGCTCGACGGCGTCTTCGCCATCTTCTTCGCGGCGATGGGAATCTGAGATGGCCATCCAGCTCGGCGACGACCCGGACCACGAACTCGTCATCAAGGTGCGCGACCTCGTGGTCGGCTTCGGCGACCGCAACGTGATCGACGGCTTCGACCTCGACGTGCGCAAGGGCGAGATCCTCGGCGTGGTCGGCCCGTCCGGCGCCGGCAAGTCCGTGACGCTCCGGGCGGTGATCGGGCTGCTGCCGAAGAAGGCCGGCACGGTCGAGGTGTTCGGCCTCGACATGGACGCGGCGACCGACGCCGAGCGCCTCTCCGTCGAGCGGCGCTGGGGTGTGCTGTTCCAGCAGGGGGCGCTGTTCTCCTCGCTGACCGTCAAGCAGAACATCGAAATGCCGATGCGCGAGCACACCGACCTCTCGGCCAAAATGATGGACGAGGTGGCGCGGCTGAAGATCGACCTCGTCGGCCTCAAGCCCGAGGCGGCCGAGCTCTTTCCGGCGGAGCTGTCGGGCGGCATGATCAAGCGCGCGGCGCTGGCGAGGGCGCTCGCGCTCGATCCCGACATCGTGTTCCTCGACGAGCCGACCGCCGGCCTCGACCCGATCGGCGCGAACGCCTTCGACCGCCTGATCATGACGCTGAAGGAGACGCTTGGGCTGACCGTCTATATGGTGACCCACGACCTCGACAGCCTGACCACCGCGTGCGATCGCATCGCCGCACTCAAAGGTGGTAAGCTGCTGGCGATCGGGCCGATGTCCGAAATGGTCAAGAACGACGATCCGTGGATGAAGGAATACTTCCGCGGTGAACGCGCTCGCGCCGCCGGCTTCGGCGCGGACGCGGCGTGAGCGTGGCGGAGTAGCGGAGCGACATGGAGACCAAAGCCAACCACGTCACCGTCGGGGCTTTCACCCTGCTGGTGGTCGCGGCGGCCTTCGCCTTCGTCTGGTGGTTCGCGGCCGCCGGGCAGACGCGCGAGCGCGCGATATACCGCGTCCAGTTCCAGGGCGCCGTCTCGGGCCTCACGCCCGGCTCCGCGGTGCTGTTCAACGGCATCCGCGTCGGCGACGTCGTGAACCTCAATTTCGACCCGCAGGATCCCGCCCGCGTCGTCGCGCGCGTCGAGGTGTTCAAGAACACCCCGATCCGCACCGACACCCGCGCGCGTCTGGAGATGACGGGCCTCACCGGCGGCGCCGTCATCCAGCTCACCGGCGGCTCGCAGACGGCCGAAAGCTTCCCGCTGGTCACGACCAAGGACGGCGACCCCAACAACGCGCCCGTGCTGATCGCGGAATCCTCTGCCTTCCAGGACATCCTCGAGGGCGCGCGCACCGTGCTCGATCAGGCGCAGACGACGTTCGGCGACATCCAGGGCCTCGTCGGCAACTCGCGCGGCTCGATCGAGCGGTCGCTGCAGAACGTCGAGCAGTTCACCGCGGCGCTCGCGGCGAACTCCGATGACCTCAAGAGCTTCATGCAGAACACCGGCGTCGCGGCGCGCCAGATCGGCAACCTCGCCGACAACCTCGTGCCGCTCGTCACCGACGTGCAGAACCTCGTGCGCGCGGTCGACGTCAAGAAGGTCGACCAGACCATGTCGAACGCGGTCGCCTTCACGGATTCGCTCAAGCAGGCTGGGCCGGACGTCCAGAAGGCGGTCGCCCAGGTCGCGGCGCTCGCCGAGCAGCTGCGCGGCTCGGGCCAGAGGGTCGACCAGGTGCTTCAGCGCGTGCAGGGGATCGTCGATTCGGTCGACCCGGCGCGGGTGAGCTCGGCGGTCGCCCGCTTCGACGACATCCTGAAGTCGGTCGATCCGGCCAAGGTCAACCAGACGGTCGACTCGATCCAGAAGGGCACGGCGGACGCCCAGCGCCTGATCGCGGCGATCGACGCGGCCAAGATCAACCGGGCGGTGGACGGCTTCGCCAGCCTCACAACGTCCATCGACGGCGCGACCATCAACCGGACGGTCGCGAGCCTCGACCGCGCGATCTCGGCCATCGACGGCGACAAGGTGCGCGCGACGGTCGACAACGTCAGCAAGTTCGCCGAGGCGCTCGGCCGCAACAGCCAGAGCGTCGACCAGATCATCGCCGACGCCCGCAACATCTCGGGCCGGCTCACCGGCACCGCCGACAAGCTCGACGGGCTGCTCGACGACGCCCGCAAGCTGGTCGGCTCGGGCGAGGCGCAGGGCGCGATCGCCGACTTCCAGAAGACCAGCCAGGCGATCCGCGAGCTCGCGATCAAGCTCGACGGCCGCACGGCGGAGATCGCGACCGGCATCTCGCGGCTGTCGAGCTCGGGCCAGCGCGACCTGCAGGGCTTCATCGCCGACGGCCGCCGCACGCTGAACAATCTCGACAGCGTGCTGGGCGACATCAGGCGCAATCCGCAGCAGTTCCTGTTCGGGGGCAAGGGCGGCGTACCGGAGTATCGCGGACGATGAGCACTTTTACTCCCCGTCGCCGCGCCGTCTGGGCCGCCGCCGCAGTTCTGGCGCTCGCCGTCGGCGCCTGCGCGTCGAAGCCGCCGCAGACCTTCGACCTGACGGCCCCCGGCAAGCTCACCCGGTCGGCGAAGTTCGGCGGCAACCTGATCGTGGCGGAGCCGGTCGCGGTCGCCACGCTCGACGGCCAGCGCGTCGTGGTGAAGCCGAGCGCCGGCGAGGTCACCTTCCTCGGCAACGCCCAGTGGTCGGACCGGCTGCCGAAGCTCGTGCAGGCCAAGATCATCGAGGCCTACGAGAATTCGAGCCGCCTGACCTCCGTCGGCCGGCCCGGCGACCGCCTGACGGTCGACTACCAGCTGATCAGCGAGCTTCGCGCCTTCGAGATCAACGCCGCGAGCGGGCAGGCGGTGGTCGAGCTCACCGCCAAGGTGATCGACGACAAGAGCGGCAAGATCGTCGCCGGCGGCGTGTTCTCAGCCCGTCGTCCCGTCCCGCAGCCGATCGAGGGCGTCGGCGCGACGCGCGCGCTCGACGAGGCGCTCGGCGAGGTGCTCGCGCGGCTCGTCAGCTGGAGCGGGGCCGGGCGAGGGGCCTGAAGGCTCACGCAGGCGTCATTGCGGCGAATCTTGTCTCGAGGGCGGGCGCGCCAACCTTCCTGAGCGCACAGGAGGCCGCCTCATGACGCCCATCGCCCGCGCCGCCGCGCTCCTCGTTCTGATCGCGACCCCGGCCGCCGCCCATCACGGCTGGTCGAGCTACGACTCGACCAAGATGTTCGCGATCGAGGGCGCGGTGCTCGAGTCGTCCTACGGCAATCCCCACGGCCACCTCGTCATGGAGCATGAGGGCAAGCGCTGGGAGATCGTGCTCGGGCCGCCCTCGCGCATGTCGACGCGGGGCCTTGCCGAAGCCGACATCGCAACGGGCAAGACGGTGAAGGTCGAGGGCTACCCGTCGACGCGCGCCGCCAGCGAGATGCGCGCCGAGCGGATCACGGCGGGCGGCAAGACGGTCGAGCTGCGCTAGCGGCCGCCATGGAGCACGCGGCCGAGGCGCCCGCATGGGCGGCGGCGCTCGAGGCGTCCGGATTCGGGCTCTTCATGCGCCAGTCGCTCTGGGCCTATCCGGCCGCGAACCTCGCCCATCTGCTCGGCCTCGTGCTGCTGGTCGGGCCGATCATCCTGTTCGACCTGCGAGTCCTCGGCCTCGGACGGAGCGTGGCGCTCGCCGAGGCGTCGCGGCTGCTCACCCCGTTCGCGCTGGCCGGGCTCGCGATCCTCGCCCTGAGCGGTCCGCCGATGTTCGCGGCCGACGCCCGCTCGCTCTCGACCAACGCCGTCCTGATCGCAAAGCTCTCGCTGGCGTTCCTGGCGCTCGCGAACGCCGCGCTGTTCCGGGCGGTCTGGGGCCGCGACCTCGCCGCGCTCGATCTCGGGACGCCGGCTCCCGCGAAGCTGCAGGCGGCGGCGTCCGTCGCGCTGTGGCTCGCCGTCGCCGCGCTCGGGCGCACGATCGCCTATCTCTGAAACGAGAAGGGCCCGCCCGGCGTCGCCGGACGGGCCCTCTTTTTCGATCGCGGCTTCGGCTCAGGGCTTTTCGAACTTGCCGGCCGCGTGGGCGAGCATGGTGTAGACCTTGCCCGTCTCGGAGGTGAGGTAGGTCTGGGCCAGGGCGTCGTCGCCGGCCGGAGCGACCTCGTCGAGCAACTTCTCGAACTCGGTCACGTAGCGGTCGACGGTCGCCCGGAACTCCGGGTCGGACTCGTACTTCTTACGGATGTCCTCGTAGGTCTGCTGGCCCTGCAGCGTGTACAGCCGGCGGGTGAAGACGTTCCTTTCGCCGCGGCGGAAGCGGTCCCAGAGCTCGGACACGGCCTGGTGATCGATCATCCGCGCGATGTCGACCGAGAGCGTGTCGAGCGTCTCGAGCGTGCGGGACTGGCCGCGGCCCTCCGCGCCCTGCTCGGCGTGATCCTCCTCCGAGGCGCGGGCGAGCAGGCCGGAGATCCAGCTGCCGCCTTCCTCGGCGCGCGGCAGGCCGGCGCGCGGCGCGGGACGCGGGGCGGGCTCGACCCGCGCCGGAGCGCGGACGGCGGGTTCCGCGGCCCTGGCCGGAGCGGGGGCGGGCTGCGCCGGCTGCGCGGCCGGCCGGGCGGCCG
>CABHPB010000062.1 GCA_902168115.1 uncultured Methylopila sp.
ATCACCGACGTCGTCGAAGGCCTCAAGGCGACCGCCCGCTCCGCGGCGCAGTCCCCGAAGGGCACGGCCTACGTCGCCGCCGCGGCGACCTTCACCTCGCCGACCGCCGACGACAACATCGAGTTCAAGCTCGGCGCCGACGACACGACCGCCTCGGTCGCCGTCAAGACGGGCGACACCGTCGCTGACGTCGCCAAGAAGATCAACGACGCGGGCATCGGCGTCTCCGCCACTGTCGAGGACGGCAAGCTCAAGCTGCAGTCCGACGAGCAGTTCGAAGTGACCGACGCCGGCGGCACCGGCCTCGCGGTCGCCGACACCGACGACCTGACGATCATCGACCAGGACGCCTACGACAAGCGTCAGGGCTACCTCGAGGACTTCAACGCGGCTCTCGCCCAGATCGACAGCCTCGCGAAGGATGCGAGCTTCAACGGCGTGAACCTGCTGCAGTCCGACGACCTCGAGATCGTCTTCAACGAAGACGGCACCTCGAAGCTCGACGTCAAGGGCGTCAACGCCGACTCCGGCGGCATCGGCCTCTCGGCTCTGACCGAGTCCGCCGCCACCGGCACGGGCGTGACGACCGCCGGCGCCTTCGACACGAAGGCTGGCATCGACGACGTTCTCGACTCGATCGACTCGGCCTTCGCGAACCTCGAGGCGCAGTCCTCGAAGTTCGGCTCGCAGCTGCAGATCGTGCAGACCCGCGAGACCTTCACGAAGGACATGATCGGCACCCTCGATGACGGCGCTCTGTCGCTCATCGGCGCCGACACCAACGAGGAAGCGGCGAACCTGGCGACCCTCCAGACCCGCCAGTCGCTCATCGTCTCGTCGCTGTCGATCTCGACCAGCCAGGAGCAGAACGTCCTTCAGCTCCTCCGCTGATCGACGCCAGCCTCGGAACGAACGAGGGCGGGAGCGCAAGCTCCCGCCCTTTTTCTATTCCGGGTCCCGAGACCGACAATCTGGCGATCCAAGGATTGGTTAACCATAACGCAGGGTGAAGACGCCGACGCGTTCAGGTTTGGTAGCGGTTAACCTTAACATAACCGGAGCGAGGCAAGGTCTCTCCCAAGCGCTTCAGGACGAAGCGTCATCGAACTCCTAGGATGGGAGACCTCAAATGGCCGACATCACCCTCAACTCCGCCGTTCGCTCGAACCTGCGCACCATGCAGTCGACGACGGACCTCCTGAACCGCACCGAAGAGCGCCTCTCCACCGGCAAGAAGGTCAACTCGGCTTTCGACAATCCGGGCTCGTTCTTCACCGCCCAGGCCCTGGACCGCCGCTCCAGCGACCTCTCCAGCCTGCTCGACTCGGTCTCCAACTCGGTCAAGACACTCGAAGCCGCGGATAACGGCATCAAGGCGATCACCGACGTCGTCGAAGGCCTCAAGGCGACCGCCCGCTCCGCGGCGCAGTCCCCGAAGGGCACGGCCTACGTCGCCGCCGCGGCGACCTTCACCTCGCCGACCGCCGACGACAACATCGAGTTCACGGTCGGCCCGGACGCCACCGCCAAGACCGTCGCGGTCAAGACCGGCGACACGGTCGCCGAGGTCGCCAAGAAGATCAACGACGCCGCGATCGGCATCTCGGCCACTGTCGAGGACGGCAAGCTCAAGCTCCAGTCCGACGACGAGTTCGCCGTGACCGACGCGGGCGGCACCGGCCTTGCGGTCGCCGCCACCGACGACCTGACGATCATCGACCAGGCCGCCTACGACAAGCGCCAGGGCTACCTCAAGGACTTCAACGACGCCCTCGCCCAGATCGACAGCCTCGCGAAGGACGCCAGCTTCAACGGCGTGAACCTGCTGCAGGCCGACGACCTGGAGATCGTCTTCAACGAGGACGGCACCTCCAAGCTCGACGTGAAGGGCGTGAACGGCGACTCCGGCGGCATCGGCCTGTCGAGCATCACCGAGAGCGTCCAGGGCGCCGGCACCGCGGTGACCACCGCCGGCGCCTTCGACACCAAGACCGGCATCGACGGCGTGCTCGACCAGATCGACGACGCTTTCGCCTATCTCGAGGCGCTGTCGTCGAAGTTCGGCTCGCAGCTGCAGATCGTCCAGACCCGCCAGACCTTCACGAAGGACATGATCGGCACGCTCGACGACGGCTCGCTGGCCCTGATCGGCGCCGACACCAACGAGGAAGCGGCGAACCTGGCGACCCTCCAGACCCGCCAGTCGCTCATCGTCTCCTCGCTGTCGATCTCGACGCAGCAGGAATCGAACGTCCTCCAGCTGCTCCGCTGATCGAAACGACCATTCGCAAACCGGGGGGAGCGGGGGCTCGAAGCGCCCGCTCCTTCCCCTCATTATCGAGGCGCGGATCCGCGAAAGTTAACGTTTACCAGTCATTAAGGTTAACAGAATAATTTGAGGCTCGCGCCTTCGGAGGCGTCTCCCGTTCCGGAGCCTCAATATGGCCGACGTCGTTCTAAATTCCGCAGTCCGATCCAACCTTCGGACGATGCAGGCGACCACCGAACTCCTGAACCAGACGGAGGAGCGGCTCGCGACGGGCAAGAAGGTCAATTCGGCCCTCGACAACCCTGCGAACTTCTTCACGGCCAACGCTCTGGACCGGCGCGCGGGCGACCTCAACAGCCTGCTCGACTCGGTCGGCAACTCGATCAAGACCCTGCAAGCTGCCGACAACGGCATCAAGGCGATCACGGAGATCGTCGAAGGCCTCAAGGCGACAGCGCGCGCAGCGCTCCAGTCGCCGCTTGCGGTCGACCAGAAGTCCACCATCACGAGCGGCGATCTCGGCGTGGGCGCGACGGCCGACAACCTGCTCGGCGGGACCGGTTCGTCGCTCGCGGCCGGCGACACGCTGATCGTCAAGAACTCCACCGGCGGCAACGTGACGGTGACCTTCGGAACCGGCGCGAACCAGGTCGACACGCTCGAGGAGCTCAATAAGTACCTCGAAGACAACGACGTCCTGCTCGACGCGACCTTCGACCTCTCGGCCCGCAAGCTGTCGGTGACCGCCGACAACTCGATCGCGAACTCGACGCCTGTCACCGCCACGGGCACCGCGACCGGCGCCGGCAACGCCTTCACGAGCGGCGCGTTCTCCGCGCCCGTGCTGGACGCGACGGCGGCCCAGAAGCGCGCCGACTTCGCCGACGACTTCAACGACTCCATGGAAGAGATCGCCAAGATCGCCAAGGATTCGAACTACAACGGCGTCAATCTCCTGATGGGCGACGACCTCGAGGTGATTTTCAACGAGGACGGCTCGTCCAAGCTGAACGTCGAGGGCGTGCAGTTCGACGCCTCGGGCGTCGGCCTGTCGACGATCACCAAGCAGCAGTTCTACGACTCGTCCTCGATCAACTCGGTGCTCGACCAGATCGACTCCGCCTTCAAGCGGATCGAGGCGCAATCGGCCAAGTTCGGCTCGCAGCTCCAGATCGTGCAGACCCGTGAGGTCTTCACCAAGGACATGATCGGCACGCTGCAGGACGGCGCGCACGAACTCACCGCGGCGGACACCAACGAAGAGGCCGCGAACCTCGCGACCCTCCAGACCCGGCAGCAGCTGATCGTCTCGTCCCTGTCGATCTCGACGCAGCAGGAATCGGCGGTTCTTCAGCTTCTCCGCTGATCGAGACGCGCCTTCGAAAAGAGGCGGGGCCGGTCCCCGCCTCTTTTCGTTTCAGCGTCGGCGCATCCGGAACGACAGGTCGACGGTCCCGACGGGCAGGAAGAACTTCGACACCGTCGCGCGGTTTCTGACCGTTCCGGGGGCCGTCAGGACCAGCGTGTCGTCGAACCGCACGCGCGCCTTCGACCCGCCGGTGTTCAGCTGCACGTCGTAGGACAGCTTCAGCGTGTCGCCGGCGACCTTGCCCCGCGCGACGCCAATCACGTCGTCCCGGCGCCCTTCATAGCTGTCAGGGCCGGTGCGGACGAAGCGCCAGACATGACGCTCCTTTTCGCCGTCGGCATAGGCGATGTCTTCGGCCAGCGTCAGGCCCTCGCGCGTGCGGGTCCCGCGGAACCGGACCGTGAACTTGCGCTGCGATCCCGTCAGGCTGTTGCGGAACACGCCGGCGCCGGAGCCGGATCCGACCAGCTCCTTCTCCAGCACGAAGGCGCGGCCGTCCGCGGCGGCCGCCGGCGCGGCGCATGCCAGGACGAGCGCGGACAGGATCGCTGCACGGCGCATGAAACACCTCCGGAAGGACGTCGTCCCGAGGCTTACGCGGCGTCCTCCGGTTCGGTTGTCGCCCCTGCCCGCTGCCCCCTGACCGCGGACCTGCCCCATTCGCGCAGCGAGACGAACACCTCCCGGTCAAGCCGGAAGACGTCGACCGCCACCGCGCCGGGCGAGCCCGGCGACCTGACGAGGCTCGCGCCCTCCCACTGGAAGCCGCAACGCTCCAGCACGCCGCGCGACGCCGGGTTCACGACCCGGCAGCGCGCCGTCGCGCTGGACGCGCCCGTCCAGTCGAAGGCCGCCTCCAGCACCGCCCGCGCGGCTTCGGTGGCGATGCCGCGTCCGCGGTGCGCGGCGCCGAGCCAGTAGCCGAGCTCCAGCGCGCCGCCCTCCCCCGCGCTCCACCCGATGCCGCCGACCAGCGCGCCGGACGAGCGCATGCGGATCGAGAACGTCATGGACTCGGGACGACGCCTGCGGGCCGCCGACAGCACGAAGGCGCGCGCGTCATCTAGCGTGAAGGGCTTCGGCACGGCCGCCGTCATCAGGCCGAGCGACCGGTCCGCCGCGATCAGCGCGATCTCGTCCGCATCGTCGAGGGTCGGCGGAGCCATCACGACCCGGGCCGTCTCGATCGACGGCTGCGCCGCCGCCCAGTCGCCGCGCGCGAGCGACATCGTGAGCAGCCGGACCGTCTCGCCGCGCGCCCGCGAGCGCGTCTCGACGATCCCCGTGCGGCGGAAGCCGAGCTTTGCGAGCACGGACGCCGAAGCGTCGTTGTCGAAGAAATGGCCCGAGACGATCGCCGGCATTTCGGTCGCGGCGAAAGCGAGATCGACGAGCGCGCGGGCGGCCGCCGAACCGACGCCGCGGCCGTGCAACGGCGCCGCGAGCCAGTAGCCGAGTTCGGGCGCGCCGGTCTGCGCGTCGATCGCGACGCAGCCGCCGAAGGAGCCGTCGACCTCGATCGCCGCGCACAGCATGTTGGGAGAGACGGCCGGCCCCGCGATGAACTCGCGCGCGTCTTCCAGCGTGTACGGGTGAGGAACCGCGACGAGGTTCCGCGAGACCGCAAAGTCGGCGAGCCCGGTCGCCATCGCCTGGGCGTCCGCGGCCTCGATGCGGCGCAGCTTCACGCCGGCGAGCGCGGTCGCGCAGGGTCTGGAGAGCAGGCTGTCTTCGAATTCGAACGAGGCTGGCATGTGACCGGACCCAGAATGCGAAACGGGGGAGTACGGCGTCCCGTCTCCCCCGTCGCGTCCGGATCTAGCGGTCGAACCGCCGGGGGATCTAAGCGCCCGGCGGGATGCGTCGCATCAGTCCGCCGTCATTCAGCAGCTTCGGCCTGGGCGGCCGAGGCGACGTTCACGTAGGTGCGGCCGTTGGCTTTATGCGTGAAGGCGACCTTGCCTTCGACGGTCGCGAACAGGGTGTGGTCCTTGCCCATGCCGACGTTGACGCCGGGATGCCACTTGGTGCCGCGCTGGCGCACGAGGATGTTGCCCGGGACGACGTTCTCGCCGCCGAACTTCTTCACGCCAAGGCGCCGGCCAGCCGAATCGCGGCCGTTACGGGACGAACCGCCTGCTTTCTTGTGAGCCATGTCTGTCTCCTGTTACCGGCGGTTCAGTTCTTCGCGCCCGACAGGCCGACGATCTTGACGATCGTGTAGTCCTGGCGATGGCCGCGCTTGCGCTTGGAGTTCTGGCGACGGCGCTTCTTGAAGGCGATGACCTTCTGGCCGCGCGCGTGCTCGACGATCTCGGCCGTGACCGAGGCGCCGGAGACGAACGGAGCGCCGATCGAGATATTCTCGCCCTCGCCGATGGCGAGGATCTCGCCGAAGGTGACCTTGGAGCCGGCCTCGCCTTCGAGCTTTCCGACGGTCAGCACGTCGTCGGCGACGACCCTGTGCTGCTTGCCGCCGGTCTTGATGACTGCGAACATTCTATTCAGTTCCCGTTGGTGCGATCGCGCTCCGGAGCCCTATTGCCCCTGGCGCGTCTTCTTGTTGGTTCGGGATCCAAGCCCAAACGGAAAGGCGCGGAAGGTGAGGCCTGCCGCGCCGCTGCGCGCTTCTACAGCCAAAGGCCTGTTCGGGTCAACGCGAAGCGGCTGATTTCACGACGATTGCGCGACAGACGGACGGCGCCAGGCGGGGCGCACGGAACCGCCGTCTCGCACCGGCGTTTCGTGCTCACGACTTCGCGAGGCGCGACCTTCATGTCCGCCGTCGCAGCATCGAAAGGCTATTCCATGCTCTGGGCGCTCGTCGTCATCCTGTTCGTGCTCTGGCTGCTCGGCTTCACCGTGTTCCACGTCGCCGGCGGACTGATCCATCTCCTCCTGGTGCTTGCGGTCATCGTCATCGTCTACCGCCTGATCACAGGCCAGCGCGCCGTTTAGGCCGGCGGCACGCCAGGCGCCGGAGCTGCGGCCTCGTTCCGGTCGGAACGGGCCGCGCCCAGCGCTGCGCCCACGGACGCCGTGACGATCGCGACGATCGCGATCCATTCGACGAGCGAAAGCCGCTCGCCGAGGATCGCGAGACCCGCCAGCGATCCGACAGCGGGCTCCAGGCTCAGCAGCACGCCGAAGCTCTGCCGCGGGATCCGAGGCAGGGCGTAGATCTCGAGCGAGTAGGGAATGGCGCTCGACAGGACCGCGACGACCACGCCGAATCCGAGAAGCGTCGGGTCGACCAGTTTCCACCCGGCTTCGGCGACGCCGAACGGCAGCGCGACAAGCGCGGCGAACAGCATCGACAGCGCGATCGCGCGGCCGCCATGCATGTGGCCCATGCGGCTCCCGAGCACGATGTAGAGCGCCCAGCATACGGCTGCGCCGAGCGCGAAGCTCACGCCCGTCGGGTCGAGGGCGACCGCCCCGTGACCGAGCGGCAGCAGCAGTCCGAGCCCGACCACGGCGAGCGCGATCCAGGCGATGTCGACGAGGCGACGCGACGAGGCGAGCGCGACGGCGAGCGGTCCGGAAAACTCGATCGCGATCGTGACGCCGAGCGGCACCGTCCGCAACGCCATGTAGAACATCAGGTTCATCGCGCCGAGGATCGCGCCGAACAGCGCGAGCGCCCGCAGGTCGGCCGCTGTCCAGCTCGATCGCCACGGACGCCAGACCGCGCAGAGCAGGATCGCCGCGATCGTGATGCGCATGCCGGTGACGCCCTGCGCGCCGATGCTCTCGAACAGGGTCTTCGCGAACGACGTGCCGACGCACAGCGACACGATGCTGCCAATGACCGCCGCGACGGCGGCGATGCGGGTGAGGTCCCAGCGGCGTTCGGCGACGGTCAGCGGCATGCCGGCGGCTTAGCGCATGACCGGCCTCGCCAACAATACCTACTAAATTTATAGATTTTGATTGCATGACCGGCGGGCGTCGCCTTTTATGTCTCGACTCTCCAACCCAAGCCGGTCTCCAATGAAGCCCCGTCCCAGCCTCAACCCGTTGTCCTTCCTGTCAGCGATCGCCTTGGCGGCGCTCGCGTTGTCGGCGGCGCCTTCGGCCTCGCAGGCGGACACGCTCCGGATCGGCTACCAGCGCTCCTCGACGCTGACCACGCTGCTCAAGACCAGCGGGGAGCTCGAGAAAGCGCTCGCGCCGGAAGGCGTCACCGTCTCCTGGCACGAGTTCACCAGCGGGCTGCCGCTTCTGGAGGCGCTCGCCGCCGGCCATGTCGACTTCAGCGCAGACGTCGCCGACACCGTGCCCGTCTTCGCGCAGGCCGCCGGCGCCAAGCTGACCTACGTCGCCGAGGAAGCGCCCTCGCCGACCGCGCAGGCCATCCTCGTGCCTGGCGCTTCGGAGACGAAGTCGCTCGAGCAGTTGAAGGGGGCCAAGGTCGCGGTGACCAAGGGCGCGGGCAGCCATTACCTGCTGCTCGCCGCGCTCTCGAAGGCAGGCCTGTCCATCAAGGACATCACCCCGGCCTATCTCACGCCGGCGGACGGCCGCGCCGCCTTCACCAGCGGCAAGGTCGACGCCTTCGTGGTGTGGGACCCGTTCCTGGCGAGCACGCAGGCGCAGGCCGGCGCGCGCATTCTCTCCGAAGGAACCGGGCTCGCCAGCTACAAGCGATACTACCTGACGACCGCGGACTTCGCGAAGCGCGGCGGCGCGATCCTCGAGATCATCTACGGCCAGCTCAAGGCCAAGGGCGCCTGGGTCAAGGCCAATCCGAAGGAGGCGGCCGAGCAGCTCTCGGCGCTCTGGAAGATCGAGGCCCCGGTGATCGAATCCGCCAACGCCCGGCGCAGCTACAAGGTCGGCGCGGTCACGCCCGAGGGCCTGTCGGAGCAGCAGAAGATCGCCGACGCCTTCCAGGGCGAGGGCCTGTTTCCGAAGCCGGTCGCAGCGACGGACGTCGCCGTGTGGCGCCCGGCGAACCCCTGAGGAGGTCTCAGCCGATGCCGGGCGCAAGTCGATGCTGACCAAGAAGGCGAAGTACGGCCTCAAGGCCATGCTGCACCTGTCCCGGCTGAATTACGGCCAGTCGGCCTTCGTCGCGACGATCGCCGACGAGAACGACCTTCCGAAGAAGTTCCTCGACGCGATCCTCGGCGAGCTCAAGAACGCCGGCATGCTCGCGAGCAAGAAGGGCCGCAATGGCGGCTACACGCTGGCCAAGCGCGCCGAGGACATTTCGGTTGGCTCGATCATCCGCGCGCTCGACGGGCCGCTCGCGCCGATCGCCTGCGCGAGCCGTTCGAGCTACGCCCCCTGCACCGACTGCCGCACGATCGAGGAATGCGAGATCCGCAAGGTGATGCTCGACGTGCGCGAGGCGATCGCCGGCGTCCTCGACCACAAGACGCTGGCCGAGGTGCGGGACGTCCACGGCGACCAGATGGCGAGCTTCGTCTACCAGATCTGACGCCCGCAGGTTGTCTGACCTCGCTAGAAAAGGCGCTGCGACGACCGTATCCCTCGCCTCTCAAAGGGGAGGGATTCTGGGACGACGGCGTAGTCCGGTCACCCGTTCGCAAGCGCCCGGAGGAAGACGTCGCCGAACGCGTCGAGCTTGGCCGCGCCGACCCCCTTGACCCTGCCGAGTTCGTCCAGCGTCGCCGGCCGGCTCGCCGCCATCTCGATCAGCGTCTTGTCCGAGAAGATCACGTAGGCCGGGACCGCGCGCGCGATCGCGAGCTCCCGGCGCAGCGCCTTGAGCGACTGGAGAAGCGCCTCGTCGACGCCCGCCGCGACCGCCTCGGCGACGATCGCGCGGCGGCGCTCGCGCTTCTTCGGGCGGGGCTTGGCGATCGCGACGCGCTCCTCGCCGTCGAGGATCCGGCGGCCTTTGTCGGTGAGCGAGAGGCCGCCATAGGCCCCGGTCTCGACCTCCATCGCATGGCAGGCGACGAGCTGGCGGACGATCGCGCGCCACTCCGTCGCCGGCCGGTCCGCGCCCTTGCCGAAGCCGTCGAGCCGCTCGTGGCCGCGCGCCGTCACCGTCTCGCTCTTATGCCCGACGGCGAGCGCGACGATGTGGGCGGCCCCGAAGCGCTCGCCGGTCGCGCCGGCGAGCGAGAGCAGCAGCCTCGCTTCCTCGGTCGCGTCGACCACCTCGGGCGGATCGAGGCAGACATCGCAGTTGCCGCAAGGGGCAGTGGCCTCGCCGAAATAGGCCAGCAGCGCCTGTCGCCGGCAGGCGGTCGTCTCGCAGAAGCCGATCAGCGCATCGAGCCGCCGGCTTTCGACGCGCTTGCGCTCGGGCGCCGAGTCCTGCTCGTCGATGAAGCGACGACGGGTGCGGACATCTTCGAGCCCATAGAACAGCAGCGCCTCGGACGGCTCGCCGTCACGGCCCGCGCGGCCGATCTCCTGGTAGTAGGCCTCGAGGCTGCCCGGCGCGTCGCCATGGAGGACGTAGCGCACGTCCGCCTTGTCGATGCCCATGCCGAAGGCGACCGTCGCGACCATCACGACGCCGCGCTCGGCGAGAAAGGCCTCCTGCGCCGCCGCCCGGGCGGCGGCGTCCATGCCGGCGTGATAGGCGAGCGCCTTCACCCCCGCCGACTGCAGCCGGGCCGCGGTGTCGTCGACCTTCTTGCGCGAGATCCGGTAGACGACGCCGCTCTGGTCCGGCCGGGCGGCGACGAAGCGCTCGATGGCCTCGCCAATGTCACGCTTGTCCTGCACCGCGATCGAGATGTTGGGGCGATCGAACCCGGCGACGAACGTCTCGGCCCGTCCGCTGAACAGTTTTGCGACGATGTCGTCGCGGGTCGACTGATCCGCGGTGGCGGTCAGCGCGATCATCCGCGCCTTGGGCAGAGCCGCGCGGGCCTCACCGAGCGCGAGATATTCGGCGCGGAAGGAATGGCCCCATTGCGAGATGCAATGCGCCTCGTCGATCGCCACGAGCGAGACCGGAAGCCGCGCGAGCGCCGCCAGCATCCGGGGCGTCATCAGCCGCTCGGGCGCGAGATAGACCAGCCGCGCCTCGCCCGACGCGACCCGGCGCCAGGAGGCGACGTTGTCCTCACGCGACTTGCCCGAATGGATCGCCTCGGCCTGGACCCCGTCGAGCCTGAGACCCGCGACCTGGTCGTCCATGAGGGCGATCAGCGGCGAGACCACCACCGCGAGCCCGCCGAGCACGAGAGCCGGCGCCTGGTAGCACAGCGACTTGCCGGCGCCCGTCGGCATCACCGCGAGCACGTCGCTCCCGGCGAGCACGGCGTCGATGACCGGCTCCTGCCCCGGGCGGAACGCGTCGAAGCCGAAGGCGGTCTTGAGGACTCGGTATTTCTCGGCTTCGAGTTCGGCCGACAGGCGGAATGTCTGCGCGCTCATGTGGCCGGCAGCGTTACCGGATTCGCGCGCGGCGCGCGCCTCACATGCCGTGCTTGCTATGGTCCATCTGCTTGTCCGGCTTTGCGCCGGCCGCCTCGACGGCGAACTCGACCTCGACCTTGCCGGCCTTCTCGAAGGTCAGCTCGCCCTTGACCTTCTCGCCCTTGGCGAGCGGACCCTTGAGGCCGATGAACATCAGGTGCTTGCCGCCCGGCGCGAACTCCGCCGTCTCGCCCGGCTTGATCTCGACGCCGCCTTCGACCGGACGCATCTTGGCGACGCCGTCCTCCTCGAGGCTTTCGTGGATCTCCACCTTGTCGGCGAAGGGCACGGACACCGCGACCAGCCGATCGGCCGCGGACCCGTTGTTCTTCACGGTCAGGAAGCCGCCGCCGATCTTGGCGCCGGGCACCGTCGCCCGCGCCCAGGGATGGCCAACGAACAGGTCGCCGGCCTTGTACTCGTGGGCGGTCGCGACGGTCGCGGCCAGAGCGAGCGCCAGCGGCGCGAGAAAGCGGAACGTCTTCATGTCGGGCCTCCCGGAACGGCGCGCCCATAAGGCGCGGCGGGGTCGGGACGGTCATAGACTCCCGCGCGCCCCGGCGCCATCGCCGCGGCGCGGCGGAGCCGGCTGCGCGACGATCCGTCCGTCCGGGCGCCAGGCGACGCGCGCGCCGGCGAGCGTCGCGGCGCCCTGCGGTTCGGTCACGATCCGGTCGGCGAGCCGCTCCAGCCGTTCGAGCTGGACGCGCCCTCCCCCGACCTCGTGGACGACGCGCCCGAGCAGGCGCAGCTTGACCTCGTCCGGAAGGCCCGCCGCCGCCGGCGCCACGATGCGCCCCTTGCCCTTCTCCGAGACGTGCGCCGCCGCGGCGGCGTCGACCGCGGCGTCGAGCGCGGCGTTCACCCGCGCCATGCGCACGGCGAACGTCGCGAGGCGCTCGGCCGTCAAGCCCTCCCGCTCGAGCGCCGCGCGGCCGGCCCGCAGCCTCGCGCGGGCGAAGGCGGGATCGGCGTTCATCGCGTCGTCGGACCAGCGCATGACCCGCCGCTCGAGGCTCGCGACAAGCCTTCCCTTCGGCACGCCGAGGAACGGACGGACATGCAGGACGCCGCCCCGCTCCACGGCCTGGCGCATGGCCGCAAGGCCCACGGGGCCGCTGCCGGCGGCAAGGCGCATCAGGACAGTTTCGGCCTGGTCGTTGAGCGTATGGGCGGTCGCGAGCGCGTCGGCGCCGATCTCGCGGGCGTGGGCGACGAGGGCGTCGTAGCGGAGCGACCGGGCGGTCGATTCGATTCGGGTCTTGCGCTCGACCGGCGCGGCCAGCCGCGCGTGCGGCAGCTCGAAGTCCGCCGCGATCCGGGCGACGGCCTCGATCTCCTCGGCGGCTTCGGGCCTCAGGCCATGGTCGACGGTCGCGACGGAGAGCTTTGGCCGCTCGCGCTTGTCGGCCCATTCGGCGGCGAGAACCAGCAGCGCGGTCGAGTCCGCGCCGCCCGAAACGGCCAGCAGGACGTGACGCCGGGGGGCGAACCAGCGCTCGAACAGAGCGGCCTGTTCGGCGCCTCCGAGCGGTTCGTCCATCGCCGCCTCAGCAGCTCAGGCGCTTGAACTCGCGATCGGACTGAGCCTTGATCCGCCCATATTTCTTGCCGGCGGCGTCGAGCGTGGCGCAGGCCTGCTCCTTCTGGCCCATGCCGTTCAGCGCCATGCCGAGCTTCAGCATGCTCTCCGGCGCCTTGGCCGAGTTCGGCGCGTCCTTGTAGATCTCGAGGAAGGTCGCGACGGCGTCGGTGTAGTTCTTGCGCTGATACTGGCTCTCACCCAGCCAGTAGCGCGCTTCCGCCGCCTTGGCGTCCTTCGGATAGGTCCTCAGGAAGTCGCGAAAGGTCGATTCGGCCTGGTTGTAGTCGCGGCGCTGGATGAAGCCGACGCCGAGGTCGAACTGGTCACGCGAGCCGCCTGCGCCCGCCGTCACGCCCGGAAGCTGATCGTCGCGGGCCGCCATGCGGTCGCCGCCCGTCGCCGGGGCGCGGCCGCCGCCGACGCCGGGCGGACGGATGCTCATCGGCGCGTTGGGATCGTTGTCGTCGCCGCCGATCAGACCGCCGATGGCGTCGTCGCCGCCCCGGGACGAGCCCAGCGAGGACGGAGGCGCGCCGGGACCGCTGTCACGACCGCCCAGCGCCGCCGTCGAGCCGCCGGAGCCGCCCATGGCGTCTCCCGCGTCGCCGCGCTTCGGCTGCCTTGAGCCGCCGCCGGACGAACCGCCGCCGCCCTTGCCGCTCTCGATGTCCTGGAAGCGGAAATCGACGTCGCCCTGGAAGCGCTTCAGCGCCTCGTCGTTCTTGCGGCCCTGATACTGGATCTCGTCGAGCCGCCCGTTGAGCTGGCGCATCTGGTTCTCGAGCCGGTCGAGCCTCACCGCGATGTCCGCGAGCGAGGAGGACTGCGCCATCTGAACGTTGCTGCCGGGCGCGGCGGGCCGCTCTTCGCGGCCGAAGAAGCTGAGGCTCCGCTCGAGCCCGTCGACCCGCTGCTCGAGCCATCCGGGCGCGCGCTCCGACGTCTGCTCGGCATGGGCTGCGCCCGTCGCGGCGCAGACGAGAACGGCCCCGAGCGCGAGGCGTCGGAGCTGGACGGAGCGAACGAGATCGAGCATGGGGCGAAAGGATCCGGCCGAAAGGTCGAGTGACCGCGGATAGGCGGTTTGTTCGGCCGAATTAGGGCCGATTCCGGCAGCGCCCGCCAGATGACGGAACGCCGCCGGAACCGGGCTTGGCTCAGGAGCCGGCGCCGCCCTTCAGGACGGTGACCGCACGGCGGTTCTGCGACCAGCAGGAGATGTCGTCGCAGACCGCGACCGGACGTTCCTTGCCGTAGGAGATGGTGCGCATGCGGCCGGCCGGGACGCCGCGCGCCGCCAGATAGTCGCGCGCGACCTGGCCGCGGCGGGCGCCGAGGGCGAAGTTGTACTCGCGCGTGCCGCGCTCGTCCGCGTGGCCTTCGACGGTGATCTGGTAGCGCGGGTAGCGCGAGAGCCACTGGGCCTGCTTGTCGAGCGTCGAGCGGGCGGTCGAGGTGAGCTCGGTCGAGTCCGTCTCGAAGAACACGCGGTCGCCGACGTTGACGACGAAGTCCTGCTGGCTGCCGGGAGGGCCGCCGCGGCCGCCGTTGCCGTAGCCGCCCGCGCCGCCGCCGGCGCCGTCGAGGCCGTCGCCCGACTTCTTGGCGCAAGCGCCGAGGGCGAGCGCCGCGCACAGCGCGACGGCGATCTTGGCGCTGCGGCCGATACGCATGGTACGCAACATACCCGATGACTCCTTGTGGCTTTGCGTTGCGCAATCCATAGCATCGTCCCCCTTAACCGAAGGTTCCGTTAGGCTTAAACAACCGTTGATTTCCGCGGGTCCCGCCAACACCTCTCCGACCCGCATCGCCCGCGAAGACGGCGCGACCGGGGCGAGCGCGCGGCCGGGATAAGATCGTCCGCACGGCGAGTCCTGAAAGACACAGCGCCGCCCCAGCAGGAGCAGGAGTACGGCACTTGAGCGCATTTCCGGTGACGATCTTTCACAACCCGGCCTGCGGGACGTCGCGCAACGCTCTCGCGCTGATCCGCGCCGCAGGCTACGGGCCGGAGGTCGTGGAGTATCTCAAGGCGGGCTGCACGAAACCCCGCCTGCAAGAGCTCTTTCAGCGCCTCGGCGTGAAACCGCGCGATCTGATGCGCGTGAGGGGGACGCCCGCGGAGGAGCTCGGTCTGCGCGCGCCGGACGTTTCGGACGACGCGATCCTCGCCGCGATGGAGCAGCACCCCATCCTCGTCGAGCGGCCGATCGTGACGACGCCAAAGGGCGCGGTGCTCGCGCGGCCAGCCGAAAGGGTGATTGCGCTACTGGAGCGCCGGCCGCCCGACTTCGCGTGACGATTCCAATCGGCGCCAGCCAAAACCGGGCATAAGCAGTCCTACGTATACCGGCTTCTTTCCCTCCGTGAGACGGTCCCGACCCGGCGAACAGCAAGGAGAAGGTAAGGCCGTGACCCAGGAAGCAGAAACTGACGGCCTAGGCCGCCGTGGCGCGCTGGCGGCGCTGCTCGGAACCGCGGCAGTCGCGGCGTCTGCGGGCTCGGCGCAGGCTGGGCCGTCCTCGAACGTCAAATCGGTGGCCTCGGCGGCCTCGCCGGTCACCAGCACGATCGCGAGCCCTGCCCTGTCGGGCTACGCCTATCGCACGGCGTGGTACTTCGATTTCCTGCCGCTCGATCCTTCCACCATCGCGCGCACCTTCAGCGGCACGGGCGGCATTTACGCCGCGGGCGTCCTCGAAGCGTCCATCGAGATCCCTGCCGGCGCGCTGCTGCGCGACGTCGAATGGTACGTCGCCAACTCCTCGGGTTCTTCCGCTACCTTCTCCTGCGCGATCTGGACGCCGGCCAATGGCTACATCACGACCTTCGCGCCCGCGTCCGTGCCATCCAGCGGCGGCGCCCCGACGGCGACCCGGGTTCTGACCACCAGCGACAATTGGGGCCCCTATCCGGACGGCTCCAAGATCGTCCTCTATGCCCCTACGGCGTCGAACATCCTGCTGAACGGCGTCCGGCTCGGCTTCACGGGCGGCGGCCTCGAGGTCAACGTCCGGCCCGTACCGGTCAAGATCTACGACTCGGTCACGACCGGAGGAAAGTTCGCGGCGGCGGAGACCCGCACGATCTCGCTCGCGGGCATCAGCCCGGGAACGACCGCCGCGATCCTGCGGATCATCACCAAGACCTCGACCGCCAACGGCTCGATCAAGGTCTACCCGGCCAACCAGGCCGAGCCCGACGTCGGCGCGGCGACGATCATCGCCAACGCCGAGGGCATCGGCGAGATCACCGTGCCGGTGATCGCGTCCCGGCAGATCAAGCTGAAACCCTCGCGGGCGGCCCACGTCCGGGTCGATCTCGTCGGCTGGCTGCGCTGAGCGCCTGCCGTCGGCCGGTCCGGGAAAACGCTCCCGGATTGGCCTTCGGCCGTCCGTGACGACGCTCTGGCGCGCCGCTCAGTTGAGCGGCGGAGACCAGGCCGGGTCGGACGCGAAGCCCTGCGTCGGGATCTGGCGCTCGTTCCGGCCGGTGATGTCGATCGAATAGATCTTCGGGCCGCCGCCGGTGTCGCGGAAGAACATCAGCACACGGCCGTTCGGCGCCCAGGTCGGGCCCTCGTTGTGGAATCCGCTGGTCAGGATGCGCTCGCCCGAGCCGTCCGGACGCATCACGCCGATCGAGAACTGGCCGCCGGCCTGCTTTGTGAAGGCGATCAGGTCGCCGCGCGGCGACCAGACCGGCGTCGAGTAGCGTCCTTCGCCGAAGGAGATGCGCTGCGCGCCGCCGCCGCCCGCGCCCATCACATAGATCTGCTGATTGCCGCCGCGGTCGCTCTCGAACACGATCCGCGCTCCGTCCGGCGAATAGGACGGCGCGGTGTCGATCGCGCCCGAGTCCGTCAGCTTCGTCGTCGCGCGCGAGCGCAGGTCCATCGCGTAGATCGACGAGTTGCCGCCCTGCTCGAGGCTCATCGCGACCTTCTGGCCGTCCGGCGAGAAGCGGGGCGAGAAGGTCATGCCCGGGAAGTTGCCGACGGCCTCGCGCTGGCCGGTCTCGATGTTCAGCAGATAGACGCGCGGGTCCTCGTTGCCGAAGGACATGTAGGTGATCTCCTGGCTCGTCGGGCTGAAGCGCGGCGTCAGCACGAGTTCGGAGCCGGAGGTGATGAAGCGGTTGTTGAAGCCGTCCTGGTCCATGATCGCGAGGCGCTTGACGCGCTTGTCCTTGGCCCCCGTCTCGGAGACGTAGACGACGCGGGTGTCGAAGTAGCCCTTCTCGCCCGTCAGGCGCTCGTAGATCATGTCGGCGATCAGGTGCGCGACGCGCCGCCAGTTCTTGTCGGTGACGAACTGCTGGCCCTCGAGCTGGTTGCCCTGAAACACGTCCCACAGGCGGAACTGGGTCGACATGCGCCCGTCGGGCCCGCGCACGACCTGGCCGGTGACCAGCGCTTGCGCGTTGATAATGCGCCAGTCGCCGAAGCGCGGCGGCGCGTCGAAGCTCGAGATCTTCTCGATGAAGGCCTTCTTGTCGACCGGCGCGAACAGGCCGGAGTTCTTCAGGTCGGCCGTGATGACGCCGGCGATGTCGCGCGCGAGCTGAGGGTCGCCGCCATTCGCCAGAAAGTCCGGAATCGCGATCGGCAGCGGCTGGACGTTGCCCTGGTTGATGTCGATCGACACCTGCGCCCGGGCCGGGGCGGCGACCAGCGCGAAGGCCGCGATCGCCGCGGCCATGGCGGCGATCCATAGAGCGGTCTTGGTGAGGCGGATCGCGAGAAACATCGGGCTCATCCGTTTCAGTATCTGTCGTCAGGCCGGGCTTAAGGGCCGATCATTTCGGCAAATCAGGGGCCGGGTCGGGAGGCGGGGGAGCCGGCGTGACGAATTTGATTTCAACGTTGCGCCAATACTCGAAGGCGCGAGCAGGCAACTCGTAAGGCGCGCACTGCCGGACGGCACGGACAGCGGCTGCTACCGCGACCTCTCCGTAGTCGAGGCCGGATATCGGGCTCGGTTCGGGAACCGTCGTGAGCGATCCGGCAGGATCAAGCTTGAACCTGACGCGGACGCCAACCCCGACAGCGGTTCGCAAGGGCGCAGGCGACCAGCAGCGGTTCACCTGTTTGTAGACGGCCTCGTTGATCTTCAGCATCTCCGCCTTGGAGATCGCCGGCGTCTCGGCCGCTGCCGCTGTGGCGACGAACAACAGCGTTCCACAAAGAGCGAATTGCCTCATCCGCCCATCATGTCCTTCGGGTCGAAGCGGATGTCGACCGAGCGCCAGTAGTCGTAGGCCTCGGGCGGAAGCTTGAGCGGCGCGCAGCGGCGCACGGCCCGGGCGGCGGCGTCCGCGAAGGCGCGGGGCGCGCTTCCGCTGTCGACCGTCGGGCCGTCCTGGAGCGTGCCGTCGGCGTTCAGCGTGAAGCGCACGCGCACGATCAGGTTGTCGCCGGCGCTCGCGCCGACCGGCGGGCTCCAGCACTGCGACACCTGCTCGCGAACCGAGTTGTCGATGCCGACGCGCTGGGACATCGAGAGCTTGCTGGCCGTCCCGCGGCTGGTGCCGGCCGTCGTCTCCGGCGCCGTCTCGCGCGCGCCACGCTCCTTGCGGCCAGGATCGCGCTGGTCCTGCAGGGCGCTCTCGGAATTCGACTTCGACGGCTTGTCGGGCAGCAGCGCGGCGATCTTGCTCGGATCGAACTTGCGCTCGGCGGCCTTCTTCTCCGCCTCGAGCTTGGCCTGCTTCTCTGCCTTCTCCTTGGCCGCTTTCTCGGCCTCGAGCTTGGCGAGCTTCTCCGCCTTCTCCTTGGCCGCCTTTTCGGCTTCGAGCTTGGCCTGCTTCTCGGCCTCGGCCTTTTCCTTGGCGGCCTTCTCCGCCTCGGCCTTGGCGATCTTGTCGGCCTTCTCCTTGGCCTCCTTTTCGGCCTCGGCCTTGGCTTCCTTCTCGGCCTTCTCCTTGGCGCGCAGCTCCGCCTCGGCGGCCTGGGCGGCGGCGACCTTTTCCGCCTTCTCCTGCGCGGCCTTCGCGGCGGCGGCCTTGGCGGCCTCGGCCTTTGCGGCTTCCGCCTTCGCAGCCTCCGCCTTGGCGGCCTTCTCGGCCTCCGCCTTCTCGGCCTTTTCGGCCTCGAGCTTCGGATCGGGCTTCGGCGGAGGCGGCGGCGCGGCGTCCGCCTTCGGCGGCGGAGGCGCCTTCACGTCCTCCTTCTTGATCGGCAGATCGTCGTCGGACGGATCGGGATCGGCCTGCGCAATCTTCTCGGCCTTGACCTTCGGCGCGTCGACCTTCTTCGAGGTCTTCGAGCCCTTGGTCATGGCGTCGAATTCCTGCGGGCTCATGATCTCGATCGGCAGCGCCTCGGTCGGCCCCACCTCGAACGGCTTGGCCGAGCTCAGCCCGATGAAGGCGTAGGCGATCAGCGCCGCATGAGCTGCGGACGACAGAAGGAGCCCGGCGCGCTCCCGCATCCCGTCAGCTCCCCTGCTCCAGCTCGGTGACGAGCGCGACGCGCTTGAAGCCCGCCGCGGACAGCGAGCCCATGACCTTCATCACGGCGCCGTAGTTCACGTTGCGATCGCCCCGAACATAGATGCGCTCGTCATAGCCGGAATTCGTGATTGCAATGAGGCGCGGCGCGAGCTCGTCGACCTCGATCTGCGTCTCCTGCAGGAAGACCTTGCCCTCGGTGTTCACGGTGATCGTCAGCGGCTCCTTCTCCTCGTTGAGAGGATTGGCCGAGGTCTGCGGCAGGTCGATCGGCACGCCGACGGTTAGCAGCGGCGCGGAGACCATGAAGATGATGAGCAGCACCAGCATGACGTCGACCATCGGCGTCACGTTGATCTCGGCCATCACGGCCGTGCGGCGCCGTCTCCTCGCTCCATGCGCGCCCGGGGCGCCGCCTCCTCCGCTCATGCCCATGAGTCAGCCCCGCTCGTCGATCTGGCGGGAGAGGATGGCGGAGAACTCGTCGGCGAAGCCTTCCATGCGGCTCGCCTGCCGCGTCACCTGGTTCGAGAACTTGTTGTAGAAGATGACGGCTGGAATCGCGGCCATCAGGCCGATCGCAGTCGCGAGCAGCGCCTCGGCGATGCCCGGCGCGACGACGGCGAGCGAGGTGTTCTTCGATGCGGCGATCGACTGGAACGACGTCATGATGCCGATGACCGTGCCGAACAGGCCGATGAACGGGCCCGCGGAGCCCACCGTCGCCAGCACGAGCAATTTCGATTCCAGCCGCTCCACCTCGCGGGCGATGGTGACGTCGAGCACCTTGTCGATGCGCTGCTGCAGCCCGGCGACCGAGCGCGAGCCGCTCTCGTAGGACCGCTTCCATTCGCGCATCGCCGCGACGAACAGCGCCGCCATGGCGGAGTTCGGCCGGTTCAGCAGCGAGCGATACAGTTCCTCGAGGCTCTGGCCGGACCAGAAGATCTTCTCGAACTTGTCCATGTTGCGCTTGGTGCGCGTGAACAGGAGATACTTGTCGATGATGATCGCCCAGCACCAAACCGACGCCGCGACGAGACCAAGCATGACCAGCTTGACCACGAAGGACGCCTGAATGAACAGGCCCCACAGCGACATGTCGGGCGTGGGCATCGTCGGGTCGTCTCCAGTCTTCGCGGGCGCCGCCCGCGTCTTCGCGAACCCGCGGCCCGCGGCCGGCCGATCGCCGGCGTCGCGCTGTCTTGGTCCTTGGGGCTCGGAGCAGATGCGCGTTTGGCGCGTAACTGTGTTGAAACTGCGACCCGAACCTTCGCACCCGCTTCGTTCATGGCTCGTCAAGGTTAAGAGACGGTTACTTGTGGGCGTGGTGTCGCCTCGGCGCGACACCGTTTCGCGGCGGGGGAGGACCGCGGCTTTCGCCTTGGCCGCCCTCGCGCTTCCATCTCCTGCCATAGCCGACGCGGCGGGCGCGACGGTCGCGGTCCAGGCGGCGCAGCCGACCGGCGACGGGCGCGCCTTCGTCTCGGAATGCAGCGGCGTGCTGATCGCGCCGGACCTGGTTCTCACCGCCGGACACTGCCTCGACATCGCCGAGACGCCCGCGCATGTCGCGGTCTTCGCCTATCGCGACGGCAGGCCCGTCCCCGAGGCGCTCAAGGTCGCCGCCTTCGCACGCCACCCCGGCCACGTCCTCGGCTGGCGGGAGAAGCCGGGCGATCCGGAGAAGCGACAGACGGAGATCGCCGCCGACATGGCGATGATCCGGCTCGCGGCGCCCGTTCCCGGCGCGGAGCCGGCCAGTTTCGGTGCGCTCATGACGGCCGACGGCGCCGTCGCGGGGGTCGGAGCGCAGAAGGCGGGCGGCAGATCAGGCGCGCTGAAGCGAATGAAGCTGTCGGCGGTCCGCGCCTCGACTGGATCGGGCGCGCGCGTCGTCTTCGCCACGTCCGGCGAGACGGTCTGCGGCGGCGACTCCGGCGGGCCGGCCGCGTCCGGCGGGCGCGTCTGGGGACTGGTGTCGGCGGTGCTCAAGCCCAAGAGCGGCTGCGGTTCGCGGATCGCGATCATCCCGGTCGATCCGGCCTCGCCCGGCTTCCAGACGATGCGCGCCGCAGCCGGCGGCAGGTGACCCCGCGGCACGTCCGGCTGCTTGTCTCTCGATTGACACAGCGCGGGGCCTGTCTTCGCCAAACGTACAATCGTGAGGTTCCGCTCGAGCCCGCGCGTGCCATGGTGCAAATCCCGTCTTGGGACTTGCGGCGTCTTCGCCGCCGGCCCTCTCGAAAGACTTCGCGAATGGCATCAACGGCTTGGCGCTTCATCGCCGGAATGTGTCTGACCGCCGCGATGATGTCGCCGGCCCTTGCGCTCAGCGGCGGCTCGCCCGCCCGGACGGGCGACAGGATGACCCGGGCGACCGTGTTCATCACCGCGCTCACCCCGTCCAGCCGCAACCGCGCGCAGATCGGCAACTGCACCGGCGTGCTGATCGAGCGGCAGCTGGTGCTCACCGCCGGCCACTGCCTGTCGGACCTCGCCGGGCCGAGCCTGGTCGTCGCCCAGTTCTTCGACAAGTCGAACCGCGTGACGCGCACCGTCCCGGTCGCGGCGGGCGCGCTCCATCCCGACTACGCGGGCCGGGCGTCCGTCGACAATCCGCGGCCGGAGCTGCTCGGCGCCGATCTCGCTGTGCTGAAGCTCGCCTCGCCCGCGCCCGACACCAGCGAGCCTATCGCCCTCGCGCGCAACTCGGTCGACGCGGCCAAGGCGCGCTCGGTCCTGTTCGGCGCGGGCCTGCGCGTGCCGGCGGACGAGGGCTCGAGCGGCCAGCTGCGCGTCGCGCGGGTCTCCGCCGAGATCGTCACCAAGGGCCCGACCGCCGTCGCCCTCGGCGCCGCCGGCGGTTCGGTCTGCCGCGGCGACAGCGGCGGTCCGGTGGTCTCGTCGCAGGGGCTCTGGGGGATCATCATCGCGATCGTGCGCCGGAAGAACCTGTGCAATTCCACGGTCTTCATGGCGGTGATCGACCCGGACTCGCGTGCGTTCCGGAACATGGTCTCGCGGGCGCGCCGCGGCGGCTGACGCTCGCTTACTCCGTCCGCATCATCTGCTGGCGCATGCGCTCGGGCATGCGCGTCGGGCGCCCGTCGCGCAGATAGGCGACCTTGCACAGCGCGGTGACGAGCGTCTCGTCGCCGCGCGTCACGACCTGGCGAAGCACCAGCGAGGCGGCCTTGACGTCCTGGGCCGTGGTCGAGACCGCGATGACGTCGTCCATCAGGGCGGGTCTGATCCAGTCGATCGCCATCGAGCGCACGACGAAGCCCTCGCGCTTTTCCGCCCAGAGCCGGCCGTGGTCGAACTCGATGGCGCGCAGGATCTCCGTCCGGGCCCGCTCCATGAAGCGCAGATAGCTGGCGTGATAGACGAAGCCCGAGAAGTCGGTGTCCTCGTAGTAGATGCGCAGCGTCAGCACGTGGCGCACGCCGTCCATACGGCCGCCGAGACCGTCGGTCAGGCTGGAGTGGCTCAAGGGTTCAGTCCTCTTCCCCGTCGAAGAGAGGCATCTGGGCGGCCGTGGCCGGCGCCGCAAGGCCGAGGTGGCGATAGGCGTTCGCGGTCAGAACCCGGCCGCGCGGGGTTCGCTGAAGGAAGCCCTGCTGCAGCAGATAGGGCTCTATGATCTCCTCGATGGCGTCGCGCGGTTCCGACAGCGCCGCCGCCATGGTCTCGACGCCCACCGGCCCGCCGCCGTAGTTCTCCGCGATCGCGGTGAGGTAGCGGCGGTCCATGGCGTCGAGGCCGAGGTCGTCGACGTCGAGCAGGCGCAGCGCGCGGTCGGCGCTCGCGCGGCTTACCTCCGGCTCGTCCGAGGCGTGGGCGAAATCGCGCACCCGGCGCAGCAGCCGGCCGGCGATGCGCGGCGTGCCGCGCGCCCGCCGGGCGATCTCGCGCGCGGCCTCGCGCGCCATCGGCAGGCCGAGCACCCGCGCGCCGCGGGCGACGATCAGCTCGAGCTCGTCCACTTCATAGAAGTTGAGCCGGACCGGGATGCCGAACCGGTCGCGCAGCGGCGTCGTCAGCAGGCCGGCGCGCGTCGTCGCGCCGATTAACGTGAACTTCGACAGGTCGATCCGCACCGAGCGGGCCGCCGGGCCCTCGCCGATGATGAGATCGAGCTGAAAATCCTCCATCGCCGGGTAGAGGATTTCCTCGACCGCGGGATTGAGCCGGTGGATCTCGTCGATGAAGAGCACGTCGCGCTCTTCGAGATTGGTCAGCAGCGCGGCGAGATCGCCGGCCTTGGCGATCACCGGTCCGGAGGTCGCGCGGAAGCCGACGCCGAGCTCGCGGGCGACGATCTGGGCGAGCGTGGTCTTGCCGAGGCCGGGCGGGCCGGCCAGCAGCACGTGGTCTAACGCCTCGCCGCGCGCCTTCGCCGCGTCGATGAACACGCGCAGGTTCTCGCGGGCCTGGCGCTGGCCAGTGAAATCGCCAAGCGTCTTCGGCCGGATCGACGCCTCGAGCGCGTCGTCGTCACGTGTCTCGGGATCTCGGACGGGGCTGTCGCGGGTCAATCGTGGGTCGATCAGGATGCGTCGCTCCTCGTGATACGGTATCGAGACGCGCCTGCAAACCGGACCAGTCGAGGAACTCTCCGCCGCCGATGCGCACCTGTTATCTTCACATCGGCGCGCCCAAGGCCGGCAGCACGACGATCCAGGGATTTCTGGGGGTCTATCGCGACGCCATCAAAGCGCAGGGGCTCGACGCGCCCGATTTCGGCTGCGGCGAGATCGTGACCGGCGCGCTCGCCCTGTCGGGCGGCCTGCGGACCGAGCGCAAGCCGCAGAAGCCGAAGACCTGGGCTTGGCGCTGGCTGGACAAGCACATCGCCCGCACCTCGGACGATCTGGTGGTTTCGCGCGAAGGGCTCTGCAACCATCTCGGCGACAGCGGGCCCAACGCCTTCGCCAAGGAATTCTTCCGCCAGCGCGGGGTGCGGCTGAAGCTGGTCGCCTATGTCCGCGACCATGTCGGCTACCTCAACGCGGCCTATGCCCAGCAGGCCAAGAAGCTGAGGACCGTCTATTCCTTCGACAACTGGCTGATCGGCGCGCTCGGCAGCGGCCGCTACAGCTACTGGAAGCGCTTCAAGCCGCTGATCGGCGACCCCGAGGTCGAGTTCTCGATCAAGTCGCTGCACCGGCTCGGAGACGGGGGCCTGCTGCCGGACTTCTGCGGGGAGATCGGCCTGCCCGGCTTCGACCCGAGCGGTTTCGACGAGACCCCGTTCCGCAACGCGACGCCGGGACCGAAGGCGATCGCCGCCGGCGTGCTGGTCGGGCGCGGGCTGAAGGAGCTCGGGATCGATCCCGACTTCGACCAGTCGCTTCATCGCCGCTTCCGCCTCGCGGTCGAGGAGCGCGGCTGGGACGAAAGGCCGTTCTTCGGCCCGGACGACACCCGCATCGCGCGCATCATCGAGAGCTTCGCCGGCGGCGACGAGAAGCTGGCGCAGGCCGCCTGGGGCATGAGCTGGGAGGACGCCGCGCCGGCGACCAGACGTCCGCAGAACGTCTTTGACCCGACCGCCGCAACAGTGGCGGAGGTCCGCGAGGTCGAGGAGCTGGCGCGCGAGGTCCTGTCGACCGCGCAGGCGCCTGCGCGCGGATGGCGGCGTCTGTTCACCAAGGTTCAGCCCGTCGATCCGTTCAGCCCTTAGCGAGCTCCTTCAGCCCGGCGCGGATCAGTTTTTCGGTCGTCGCGTCCTCGCCCAGCGCCTGCTTGGCGGCCGCGACGGCGGCGCTGGCCTGCGGGCCGGCATAGCCGAGATTGACCAGCGCGGAGACGGCGTCGCGCACCGGCGTCGCCGCGCCCTTCGGCTCCGCGACCTCGCCGGCGACGCGGGCGAGGCCCGGATCGACGTCGGCGAACAGCGGGGCCTTGTCCTTGAGCTCGGCGGCGATGCGGGCCGCGACTTTCGGTCCGACGCCCGGCGCGCGGGCGATCGCCGCCTTGTCCTGCAGCGCGATCGCGGTCGCGAGGTCCGGCGCGTCGAGCGTCGAGAGCACGGCGAGCGCGACCTTGGTCCCGACGCCCTGCACCGTGTTGAGCAGCCGGAACCACTCGCGCTCGAGGTCCGCCATGAAGCCGAACAGCTGGATCCGGTCCTCGCGCACATGGGTCTCGATCGAGAGCCGCGCGACTTCGCCGGCCTTGGGCAGGCGGCCGAGCGTGCGGCCGGAGCAATAGACGACGTAGCCGACGCCGCCGACGTCGAGGATCACCCAGTCGAGCCCGACGCTGTCGACGACGCCGGTGAGCTTGCCGATCATGGCCACAACCCGAGAAATGGAGGCGTCATTCGTACATGCTCGCGGCTGCGACGGCCCCGGCGAGGTATCGCCAAATCTCCCGCCCTGGGTAGTCGCGGGACCAGCCTTGCTCGTCGTTGATCCACGCGGACATTGCTTCGAAAAAACTCTCCAGTGTCGAATTTTCCCAATTTTCAGGATGCGAAACCAGGTTCGTCCGGAGAGCCAGCAGAAATTTTACAAGTTCGTCGCGCGTTCCGACGGTGTCCGGATCTGTATCGATCATGCCAGAACCTTCAGCCTTGCGGCGCGCGCGGCGGCGCCGCGATGCTGGGCGTGGCAGATCGCGACGGCGAGCGCGTCGGCCGCGTCCGCGCCCGAGACCTGCGCCTTCGGCAGCAGCACCGCGATCATGGCCTGGATCTGCCGCTTGTCGGCGTGGCCAGCGCCCACCACCGTCTTCTTGACGAGGTTCGGCGCGTATTCGGCGACGGAGAGCCCGGCGAGCGCCGGCACGAGCATCGCCACCCCCCTCGCCTGCCCGAGCTTCAGCGTCGAATGCGGGTTCGAGTTGACGAAGGTTTCCTCCACCGCCGCCTCATGCGGCGCATGGGCCTCGAGGACGGCGATCAGCCCGGCGTGGAGCGCGGCGAGGCGGGCGGCGAGCGGGAGCGTTTCGTCCGGCTTGATGACGCCGGCGGCCACGAAGGACAGCCGCGTCCCTTCGGCGGCCACGACGCCCCAGCCGGTCCGGCGCAGGCCCGGATCGACGCCAAGGATGCGAATCGGAAGCGCGCTCATCGTCAATGATCTAGCCGCGGTTCCTTAACGGAACACAAGTGGAACGAAGCGATCGGCTGTGCGGCGACGCCCCTGCTACTCCCCTGTACGGGGCGCATCCGGAGAGGGCGCGCGCCTCATCCGCCGCGGGCTTTTCTCCCCGGCCAGATCTCGCTCGCCTGTCAGACAGCGCAGGATGGGAAGGCGCGGGACGTCGGGCCACCGCTCTTTCCGTAGTTTCGGACAACCGGTCGCCCGGCGTCCCGCGCACGGCGATTTTTCGTCGGCTGCCGGGGGTCCGCGCTCCGACGACGGGCCACCCGTGGGCCTCGGAAGTTTCCGAGGGTCCGGACGAGTCCCGCCGCGTTACGGCCCACTCAAGGGCGGCCCCGTCGTAATGCAGGGCGGGCGGCCGTTTCACGCGAAGAGCCAGAGGCCCTCGCGCCGCAGTCCGACGTCCCGGGACCGAAAGCTCCGGTGCTTTCGGGCGCAGGCGCCGCTCCCTCCCCGCATGGCCGGCCGGTCCGGACACGCCTTCCGCGACGGGAAGGGATGTCCGGAGGAGACATCAGCGGAGCGCAATTGTCAAGGAAAATATTCCGATCTCGGTCGCCCGCCTTCTCCACGTCTCTCAGGCTGGGGACTGCGCGAGATGCCGCCGACAACCTTTTCGACGCCCAGCGCGTTCCTGGATTTTAGCCAGATCGGAAAGGAAAGCCGTGAGCGAGCGCACGCTGAAAGACATTTCGAAGGCGATGCGAAGCATCGATTTCGCCATGCTGTTCACAAAGTCGGACGGCGGAGCGATGGCCGGCCGCCCGATGAGCAATAACCGCGACGTCGAGTATGACGGCGACAGCTTCTATTTCACCTATGAGCAGTTCCGGACCGTCTCCGACATCGAGCGCGACCGGAAGGTGTCGCTGTCCTTCCAGGGCACGTCCGGCCTGCTCGGCCTGCGTCCGCTCTTCATCTGCGTCGAAGGCGAGGCCGAACTGATCCGCGACAAGGCGGCCTTCGAGACGCACTGGGCGAAGGATCTGGACCGCTGGTTCCCGGACGGGATCGACACGCCCGGCGTCGTGCTCGTGAAGGTGCGCGCGAGCCGCGTGCACTGGTGGGACGGCGAGGACGAGGGGGAGATCCCGGTGTGACATGCATCTGCTCGCCGCTCCTCACGCGCGAGGCAGACCGGGCACGGAGGTGAGGGGCGGCTTCCGCCACTGAAGCGTGACATCGACGCCCCTCATGCTGAGCAGCGCACGCGACAGCGCGCGCCCAGAAGCACGCGCTGGTCCGTATGCGCGTCTCGCCCCCCCCGAACTCACCACGGCCCTGCATGCTTCGAGACGCGGGCCGCAGCCGGCTCCTCAGCATGAGGGAGCGGTCGGCGACGGGTTGGGCGTCAGGCCACCGCGCCGTAGCGCCGTCCGGCCTCGATCGTCAGGCCGGCGCCGACCGCCCCGAAGATGTCGCCCTCGATCACCCGGGCGGAGGGGACCGCGCCCAGAATCGCGCGGCGGACATGGCCGATGCGGGTCGAGCCGCCGGTCAGGAACACGGCGTCGATCTGGCCGGCCTCGACGCCGGCCAGCGTCAGGCAGCGACGCGTCTGCTCGGCGATCCTTCCGGCGAGCGCCGAGGTGTGCTCCTCGAACGCCTCGCGGCGCACGGCCGAGGTCAGCCCCGGCTCCACGCCCGGCAGGGCCAGCTCGGTCTCCGCATCGTCAGACAGGCGGATCTTCGCGCCCTCGACCTCGGCGGCGAGGCCGTGGCCGCGCTCGTCGTCGATCACCCGGATCAGGCGGTCGATCAGGTCTGGCCGCGCGGACTCGCGCCGCACCTCCCGCACCTGCCGCAGCGTCTTGCCGTCGTAGAGCTTGTTGATGGTCGACCACGTCGACAGCTCGTGGAAATAACTGGACGGCGCCTCGAGCTCGCGCCGCTTCATCGGCGAGCGGTAGCCGAGCAGCGGCATCACGACGCCAAGGCTGAGGCGCCGGTCGAAGTCGACGCCGCCGACCCGCACGCCCTCGTTGGCGAGGATGTCGCCTTGCCGGTCCGCGCGGCCGTGCCGATCCGGGCCGAGCCGGACGACGGAAAAATCCGAGGTGCCGCCGCCGATGTCGGCGATCAGCGCCAGTTCCTCGCCGGAAACGCCGCGCTCGTAGTCCAGCGCGGCCGCGACGGGCTCGAACTGGAACGACACCTCCCTGAAGCCGATCGAGAGTGCGATCTCGCGCAGCGTCTCTTCCGCGCGCGCGTCGCCGTCCGCATCTCCGTCGACGAAATGCACCGGGCGACCATGCACCACGGCGTCGAGCGAGCGGCCGGTCGCGGCCTCCGCGCGGCGCTTCACGATGGCGAGGTAGCGCGCCAGAACCTCGCGGAACTTGACCCGCGCACGGCCGAGCTGGGTCGCCTCGTCGATCAGCGCGGTGCCGAGCACGGATTTGAGGCTGCGCATCAGGCGGCCGGCCTCGCCGTCGAAATAGGCCGACATCGCCGCCCGCCCGACCTTCGCGTCGCCGGAGGGCGAGAAGAAGATCGCGCTGGGGATCGTGCGCTCGTCCCCCTCCAACCGCGCGAGCAGAGGCGCTCCCGCCTCGAACACGCCGAGCGTGGTGTTGGAGGTGCCGAAATCGAGGCCGCAGGCGGTCATTGGGGACTTTCACATCTGCAATCGGAAGCCGCGTCACGCCGCGGCGCTTAACCCTGTCGCTAACGCCCCGGCGACCGGGAGATTGGATTTCATGGCGTGAATGCTCATTTCGGAAAGAGGCAAGGTGCGGATAGTCGAGGGCCGGATTTGGAGAACGCGACGACGATCGCCGGGATCTGCATCGCCTGCGTGCTGGCTCGTCTGCTGCTGGAGTTCCTCGGCGAAGCGCTGCTTCAGGGCCTGTGCTACTGGACGACGCGGATCATCGTCCCAGCGCTGACCTTCGGTCGCATTCGCGTCGCTAGCCTCAGGAACCCGAAAAAGAACGAGGTCGCCGGCGTCCAGACGCTCGACGAAAAGCGCCGCGTCATCAGCGTCGACTGGGCCATCGGCGTCGGCATGACGATCTGGCTGATCGGCCTCGGCGTCCTGATCGCGGCCGCGCTCTGGTGGCCGGGCTTTGCAAGCGGTTGAAGCGGTCCAGGGCCTCGAAGACGCAGCGATGGGCGCCCCTCAGCCCTCGAGCTTGGCCATGATCTCTTCGGAGATCTCGTAGTTGCCGTGGACGTTCTGCACGTCGTCGTCCTCGTCCATGGCGTCGAGCAGCTTCATCAGCGAAGCGGCCTTCTCCTCGTCGAGCGCGGTGGTCGTCGTCGGGCGCCAGACGACCTTCGTGCTCTCCGCCTCGCCGAGCGCAGCCTCCAGCGCCTTCGACACCTCGTTGAGGTCCTCAAAGGAGCAGGTGACGACGTGGTTCTCCTCGTCCGACTGCACGTCGTCGGCTCCGGCCTCGATCGCGGCCTCCAGCACGTCGTCCGCCGAGCCGGCCTTGGCCGGATAGACGATCTCGCCGACGCGGTTGAACATGAAGGCGACCGAACCCGTCTCGCCGAGCGCCCCGCCGGACTTGGTGAAGTAGGAGCGGACCGCGGAGGCCGTGCGGTTGCGGTTGTCGGTCAGCGCCTCGACGATGATGGCGACGCCGCCGGGGCCATAACCCTCGTAGCGCACCTCCTCGTAGTTCTCGCCGTCGGCGCCTGCCGCCTTCTTGATGGCGCGCTCGATGTTGTCCTTCGGCATGGACTGGGCTTTCGCAGCCTGCACGGCGAGGCGCAGCCGCGCGTTCATGTTCACGTCCGGAAGGCCGGCCTTGGCCGCGACGGTGATCTCGCGCGCCAGCTTGGAGAAGAGCTTCGCCCGGACCGCGTCCTGGCGGCCCTTGCGGTGCATGATGTTCTTGAACTGCGAATGGCCGGCCACGGGAGAAGGCTCCGACGAAGCGGGACGCATCCGGCAAGCGCTTGGGGCTGTCTCTTATACACATCTCCGAGCCCACGAGACTAAGGCGAATCTCGTATGCCGTCTTCTGCTTGAAAAAAAAAAA
>CABHPB010000063.1 GCA_902168115.1 uncultured Methylopila sp.
CGATCGGCTTCCTGGTCGACGCCGGCACGGCGATGATCTGGCGCGGGCCGATGGTGATGTCGGCGCTGACGCAGATGCTCACCGAGGTCGACTGGGGCGAGCTCGACATGCTGATCGTCGACATGCCCGAGGACGTCGAACGGGCGGCTGCGCTCCTCAAGGGGACCTAAAAGGTCGCGTTGCCGCACGATGCGGACGGTGGAATGGTCCTGACATCGCAGCGCTCCGGAGATCCTCGGCCATGAGCATCGCGAACGCCCTCGCCCGCCTCGTCCTCGCAGCGGCCGCCGCGGTCGCCCTCGCCTCGGGCGCAGCCGCCAAGGAGTGGAAGACGATCCGGATCGGATCGGAGGGCGCCTACCCGCCCTTCAACATGATCGATTCCAACCGGCAGCTTCAGGGTTTTGAGATCGACCTCGCCAAGGCGATCTGCGCCGAGGAGAAGGTCACCTGCGAGTTCGTCGCGCAGGATTGGGAGGGCCTTATCCCGGCGCTGCTCGCCGGCAAGTACGACGCGATCTTCGCCTCCATGTCGATCACCGACGAGCGCAGGAAGGTCATCGCCTTCACCGAAAAATACTACACCTCGCCCTCGCTGTTCGTGACGACGCGCGAGAACGCCTCGCTGCAGCCGACGCCCGAGACGATGAGCGGCAAGACCGTCGGCGCGCAGACCGGCACGGTGAGCGCCCGCTATCTGCAGGAGGTCTACGCCCCCGCCGGCGCCGAGGTGAAGCTCTACGTCACCCAGGACGAGGCCAATCTCGACCTCGCCTCGGGGCGGCTCGACGCCATCCTCGGCGACAAGTTCGTGATGCTGAACTGGCTGGAGAAGTCGGCAGACGGCGGCTGCTGCCAGGTGATCGGCCCGGACTTCGGGGACCCGAAATATTTCGGCGACGGCATCGGCGCGGGCCTGCGCAAGGGCGACGGCGACCTCAAGGCGCTGCTCGACAAGGGCCTCAAGGCGGTGCGCGCGAGCGGCGAGTACGACCGCATCAACGCCAAGTATTTCCCGTTCAGCATCTACTGACACGACTGCGGCGCGATGGGAGAGGCGAACTGCGTGCTTCGAGACGCCTCGCTGGAGCGAGGCTCCTCGGCATGAGGAATGTCGAGGATGCCGGAGCGCAGACCTACGGGCATAGCCAAACGGTCCTCATGCTGAGGAGCCGGCCCCCGGCCGGCGTCTCGAAGCACGCACTCGGCTTCCGCCTCCCCTCCATCGACTCAACGTACGACGTACGGTGACGGAGCTACTGGCGCCCCTCGCTTTCGGTCCGTCCGGCTGGGGCGACGAACTCGTCGCCGGCGCCTGGCTCACCCTGCGCCTCGCCCTCGTGACGCTACCGATCGGCCTCGCCATCGGGCTCGGCGTCGCCCTGATGCGCGACGGCGGGAGCCGGGTCCTGCGATCCGTCGGCGAGCTCTACGGCGCCGTCTTCCGCGGCCTGCCGGAGCTGCTGACGATCTTCATCGTCTATTACGGCGCGCCGCGGCTTGCGACCCACGTCCTCGCCCTAGCCGAAGCGACGCTCGGCCTGCCGCTTTCGGGAACGCAGGTCCAGATCGACGGCTTCATGGCCGGCGTTCTGGCGCTCGCGCTCGTGCTCGGTGCCTTTTCCAGCGAGGTGTTTCTCGGGGCGATCCGCGCCGTGCCCGCAGGACAGCGGGAAGCCTCCGACGCGCTCGGGATGAGCCGGCGCCAGGCGTTCCGGCTCGTGATCCTGCCGCAGGTGATGCGGCTCGCCTTTCCCGGCCTCGCCAACAACTGGATGACGCTGCTGAAGGACACCTCGCTCGTCAGCGTCATCGCCCTGCCCGAGCTGATGCGGCAGGCCAATCTCGCGGCGATCGCGACCCGCCAGCCCTTCCTGTTCTATCTCGCCGCCTGTTTGCTCTACCTCGCGATGTCGGTCGCCTCGGAGAGACTGAGGCGTCGCATCGAGCCCGCGGCCTCGCCCCGCAGCGCGGAGCCCGCCCGGTGAACGGCGCCGACGTCCTCGCGGTCGCGGGCGCGCTCGGCTTCGACGCGCCGCTTCTGGAGCGCTACGGGCCGCTGCTGCTTCAGGGGCTGAAAACCACGCTGGAGCTTGTCGCGATCTCGGTGCCGATCGGCTTCCTGCTCGCCCTCGCCCTCGCCTATGCGAGGCTGGAGGGCGGCCCCGCCACGCGCGGACCGGCCACGGCGTTCATGAGCTTTTTTCGCGGCACGCCGGCGCTTTGCCAGCTGTTCCTGATCTACTACGGCGCCGGGCAGTTCCACGCCGCGCTGCAGTCCGCCGGCCTGTGGTGGATCTTCCGCGACGCCTTCTGGTGCGCGGCGCTGGCCTTCACGCTAAACACCGCCGCCTATCAGGCCGAGATCATCCGCGGCGCGATCGCGAACCTGCCCGCCGGGCAGCGAGAGGCGGCCGAGGCGCTCGGCTACGGGACGCCCGGCGCGTGGCGCCGCGTGCTGCTGCCGCAGGCCCTGCTGGTCGCGCTGCGCCCGCTCGGCAACGAGCTGATCCTGATGATCAAGACGAGCTCGGTCGCGAGCGTCGTCACCGTCGTCGACATCATGGGCGCGACCAAGCGCGCCTTCTCGGGCTCGCTCGACTTCGAGGTCTACCTCTGGGCGGCGCTGGTCTATCTCGCGCTGGTCGAGATCGTCCGCCGCGTCTGGAACGCGCTCGAACGGCGCATGACGCGGCATCTGCGGACGGCGTGACCGCCGCTCGAGAGAACGGCGCCCTCTCCGTCGTCGTCCTCCGGCTCGGCCGGAGGACCCACATCTATCGTCGAGCTCGACGCCGGTCGTGGATGGTCCGGTCAGGCCGGACCATGACGAAGCGTTTCAGCGGGATCGGATAGCGCACCTGCGGACGGCGTGAACCGCCCCTCGTCCCGGCCTTGAGCCGGGACCCAGACACGCCGAAGGTCAAAGATCAGGGACCCCGCGCGACGACTTACCTTGCGCGCGCAGCGGCTATGGCTCCCGGCTCAAGGCCGCGACAAGGGCGTCGCCGCTACTTCTCGTCCGCGTCGGCGCCCTTGTCGATCTCGTCGCGGTCGGCCTCCGGAAGGTCCGGCAGGGCGTCGACGATCGCGCCGTGCACCAGCTTCTGGAAGTTCTCGGCCTTGTCGCGCAGCGCCGCGAAGGCGGTCTCGACGTGTTCCTTGTTGACCGGGTCCTCGCGCATCGCCCGGCGCGAGGCGCGGCGGGCGACCTTCAGCTCGTCCAGCGCCTGGCTCAGCTCGAACTTGCGGTCCAGAAGCCGCGCGCGAACCTTGTCGCCGACGGCCTTCGGATACTTGTTCGCGATGAACTCGATCGTGTTTTCGATGTTCCGCGGACCCTTGCCGCCCTTCACCTTATAGCCGGCATAGGCGATGTAGCCGAGGTAGCCGGCCGCGACGAGGTTCACCGCGAGCGAGACCACCAGCAGCAGATAGACCAGTCCGTGGGGCCGTCTCGACGTCATCAAATGTCGGGTTCCAGCGAAACGAGCGGCGAGGACAGGTCGTCGTCGGCCTGCGCCGGGACCGTCACCGCCCCGATCGCGACGCCGAGCGCGAGCGCGGCCACGCAGAAGCTGGCGCTCGCCAGCGCGAAGCGGCGGGGCGAGTCGAGCAGCCAGCCGAGCCTGTCGGACCGGCGCGACTGGACGTCGGCGACCACGCGGAAGGCGAAACCGTTCGGAACCCGGGCCTCCGCCGCCTCGGCCACGAGCTCGGCCAGCCTCAGGGCGTCGGCGTGCAGCCGGCGCGCATCGGCGGAGCGGACGACGAGCGCCCTCGCCTCGGCTCCCTCCTCGGCGGGCCAGCGCGCGAAATCTGGCCCGAGGGCGTCGAGCCGCTCGGCGAACCGGTCGATCCTCCTCGTGTCTTCCATCTCAAGCCTCCTCGCGCGCGGCCAGTTTCGCGCGCAGCGTGCGCCTTGCCCGCACCAGCATGGATTCCACAGCCTTCTCGCTCGCGCCAAGCATCTTGGCGATCTCGGCGTTCGAGCGTTCTCCGTCCGCCGACAGCAGCAGCGCGGCGCGCTGGCGCGCCGGCAGCGCCTTGATGTCGGCCCGCACCGCCTCGATCTCGTTCCTGTCGCTCAACGCATGCTCCGGATCCGGCTCGTCCGAGGGCGGGTCGAACGTGTCCGCGAAGGGCAGGAAGCGGCGGATGCGCTGCCGGCGCTCGCGGTCCACGCACAGGTTCACCACGATCCGGTGCAGCCAGGTCGAGACCTTGGCCCCGCCGGGCTGCCAGCGTCCCGCCGCGCGCCAGACGCGCCAGAACGCCTCCTGGACGATGTCCTCGGCCTCGGCGGCGGAGCCGGTGAAGCGGTGCGCCAGCGCCTGCGCCTTCGGCCCGTGCCGCGCGACCAGCCGCGAAAAGGCGCGCTGGTCGCCCGCGGCGACGCGCGCCATCAGCGCGTCGTCCTCGCTCGGCTCATGCGCCTCGGTCTGGGGAGCGTCGGTCACGGCGCCCCCGTCGTAGGCGAGTCTGAGCGCAACGCCATTGGCCATCCGTCAGCGCCCCTTGCGTCAGGGCTCATTCACGAAGCGTACGGACTCAATCGCGCTTTTTCCGCGACCCTTTCCGGTCGAGATACATCTCGAGCTCGGCCTTGGTCACCTTGCCGTCGCGGTTTTCGTCGGCCCGGGAGAACCAGCGCGGGGTCATCGACATGAACTCCTGCTGGGTGACCTTGCCGTCGCGGTTCTCGTCGGCGCGCTGGAAGCGCTTGGCGATCTTGTCGCCGCCCTTGCCTTTGCCCTTCCTGGCGCGCTTGGCCTTGATGGCCTCGATCTCGGACCGGTCGATCACGCCGTCGTTGTTGGCGTCGAGGCGCTGGAACGAACGCTCCTGCTTGCGCTCGAGCTCGCTTTGGTCGACCGCGCCGTCGCCGTTCTTGTCGAGGCGCTCGAAGGTGCGGGTCATGCGGTCGGCGCGCTTCTCCATGCGGCTGTCCTGCGCCATCGCGGGAGCCGATGCGGCGACGGCCACGCCGAGCGCAAGCGCCAGGGCTGCGAGGGCGGGCATACGACGGTTCATGACAGTTGCTCCTTGGCGTTCAGGTGACGTTCTGCGGCTCTCACGCTGCGATCGTCCCCGCCCTGCGGAATTCATCCATCGACCGTGTGAAATCGCTTTCGAGGGCCGCGCGCGCCAACACACGGTAGACCGGTAGAACCTCCGCCTCGAACCATGGGTTCCGCCTGAGCCAGGCGTTGTTGCGCCACGACGGGTGCGGAAGCGGCGCGACGACCGGCCGTCCTGCGCGCCCGAGGGCGCGCCGCCAGCCTTCGACGGTCGCGGTGAGGGTCGCCCCGGCCTCCGACCCGAGGTGCCAGAGCTGAGCCGGCCGGCCGACGGCGAACAGCAGCTCGACGCCTGAGAGTTCTGAGAACAGGCGGTCGCGCCAGGCCGGCGCGCATTCCCGGCGCGGCGGACGGTCGGCGCCGTCGGGGGTGAGGCCCGGGAAGCAGAAGCCCATCGGCACGATCGTGACGCGGGCCTCATCGTAGAACTCGGCCTCGTCCATGCCGAGCCATGCCCTCAGGCGCACGCCGGACGGGTCGGTGAACGGCACGCCGCTCGCATGGACGCGCACGCCCGGCGCCTGCCCGCAGATCGCGATCCGCGCGCTCGCCTTCGCCCTGACGACCGGCCTTGGCGCATGCGGCAAAGGCGCGCCGCGCGGGTGGTCGCGGCAGATCACGCAGGCCCGGATTTCGGCGAGCAGAGCGTCGAGCCGGCCCTGTGGACAAGCCCCGCCGGCGCCCCGCTTTGCGTCGCTTCCGTTCAATTGCCGTCCTTCGTGGTGAGCCGGTCTTAATGGTTTACGAGCCATGATGGGGCTCCTGTCAGTCGCGTATCACGGATCAACTCGTGGACATGTTCGAACTCCCGGCGGGCGGCTCGCCCGATCGCCGGTCGAGCGGAACGTCCGAACGCCGTCGTCTCGTGACCCAGCAGGTCCGGGCGGCCCGGCACTCCTTGACGTCGGGGCCGGGCGTGCGCACCGAATTCAACGCCGAACTCGCACGCATCTATGCGCAGAACCGGCTGGGCGCCGTCCCGGTGATCATCACGCTCGCCGTGCTGATCGCCGGCGGCTCGATGTTCTGGATCTCGGCCGACCTCGCGGTCGCCTGGCTCGCGACCGCCCTCGTCGGCCATGCGCTTGTGGTTCTGTGCGTGCGCAGTTTCGCGGCGCGCGAGCCGGACGCCCGGTCGGACGCGCGCTGGATCCGCCGCTTCGTGCTGGTCGAGGCGCTGAACGGCCTCGCCTGGTCCTCGATCGTGGTGATGATCGAGGTCACCGGCGCGATGGGCCAGGCGGCCGAGATCGTCTCGCTGTTCGTCATGCTGATCGGCGTCGCGGTCGCGACCATGCTCGCCGCGACGGTTCCGTCGGCGATGGCGGCGGCGACGCTGTCGATCGCGGCAGTCGTCGTGTCGGTCTATGCGGTGAAGGGCGGCGTCACCGGCAACGCCGTCGCCCTGATGGCGGCCGGCGCGGAGCTCTATTTCCTGCTGCTCGCCCAGCGGCTCTACCGCACCACCGGCGAGACGCTCGAATATCGCGCCGAGAAGGACGCGCTGATCGGCGAGCTCGAGCAGGCCAAGGCCAATTCCGACGAGGCCCGCCGGCGCGCCGAGGAGGCCAACCTCGCAAAATCCCGCTTCCTCGCGACGATGAGCCACGAGCTGCGCACGCCGCTCAACGCCATCCTCGGATTCTCCGAGGTGATGAAGGCGGAGATCCTCGGCTCCCATTCGGTGCCGACCTACAGGGAATACGCCGAGGACATCCACCAGAGCGGCCAGCACCTGCTCAACCTCATCAACGAGATCCTCGACCTGTCGCGCATCGAGGCCGGGCGCTACGAACTGAACGAGGAGAGCGTAAAGCTCTCCTTCGTGGTCGAGGACTGCCACCACCTGCTGAAGCTGCGCGCCAAGAAGCGCGGCATCACCATCCGGGAATCTTCCGAGCCCGGCCTGCCGCCGGTCTGGGCGGACGAGCGGGCGATGCGGCAGGTCGTGCTCAACCTGTTGTCGAACGCGATCAAGTTCACTCCGCAAGGCGGCGAAATCCGCCTCAAGCTCGGCTGGACGGCGTCGGGCGGTCAGTATGTCTCGGTCGCCGACACCGGGCCGGGCATCCCCGAGGAGGAGATCCCGATGGTGCTGGCCTCCTTCGGCCAGGGCACGCTCGCCATCAAGACCGCCGAGCAGGGCGCGGGCCTCGGCCTGCCGATCGTGAAGGGCCTGATCGACCTGCACGGCGGCTCGTTCTCGCTGAAGAGCAAGTTGCGCGAGGGAACCGAGGTGATCGTCACCCTGCCCGCCTCGCGCGTCATGGCCACGCTGGCGCCCGAGCGCGAGCCCGGCGCCCCCGCCCGCGACCGCGCTGAGGCCCCGGCCGGCGCGCTGCGGCGGACGGGGTGAGCCGGACGTTTCAGTCCCGGTTCGAGACCGCCGCTTCCTGGAAGGTCGCCATGCCGTTGTGGCAGGCGGCGGCGGCGCGCACGACCGCGACGGCGAGCGCGCCGCCCGATCCCTCGCCGAGCCGCATGCCGAGGTCGAGGATCGGCCGCAGCTCGAGCCGCTCCAGCAGCCGGCCGTGCGCCTTTTCCGCCGACCGGTGGCCGGCGACGCAGTGGTCGAGCGCGCTCGCGTCGAGGGCGTGGAGGACCGCAGCGGCGGCCGTCGCGACGAAGCCGTCGATCACGACCGGCACGCGTTCGATCCGCGCCGCGATGATCGCGCCCGCCATCGCCGCGAACTCCCTGCCGCCGACGCGGCGCAGCGCCTCGAGCGGATCGTCGAGATGCGATCCGTGCAGCGCATGCGCCGCCTCGACCGCCGCGATCTTGCGGGCGACCGTCTCGTCGTCGGCCGCGGCGCCCCGCCCGACCCAGTCGCGCGCCTCGCCGCCGAACAGCGCCTGCGACAGTGCGGCGGCGACCGTGGTGTTGCCGATGCCCATCTCGCCGACGACAAGCAGGTCGACGCCGCCCGCGATCGCCTCCATGCCATAGGCCATCGTCGCCGCGCACTCGGCCTCGCTCATCGCCGGCGCCTGGGTGATGTCGGGCGTCGGACGGTCGGAAGCGAGGTCGAACACCTTGAGGCCGATGTCGAAGCTCTTGCAGATCTGGTTGATGGCGGCCCCGCCCGCCGCGAAGGTGTCAAGCATCTGGCGCGTGACGCTCGCCGGGAAGGGCGAGACGCCCTGCGCCGTGACGCCGTGGGAGCCGGCGAAGATCGCGACCAGGGGCTTCGACACCGTCGGGCGGGCCTTGCCCTGCCAGCCGGCCAGCCACTCGGAGATCTCCTCGAGCCGTCCGAGCGCGCCGCCGGGCTTCACCAGCTGCCCTTCGCGCGCCCGCGCCTCGGCGATCGCCGCCCGGTCCGGTCCGGGCAGGCGCGTCAGCAGCGCCCTTATGTCGTCGAATGGCAGGCCGGTCGGGGAACGGGCGGCGTCCGGACGGGGGGACATGGCGTCTCGCGCGCAATCAATCGAGGCGGCCGGGATAGACCAAGCGGAGAAAGTCGCCAAGAGGAGACCAAGGGCGAAGATCAGCCGGGAAGATGAAGCGCCGCAGCCCGTGATCGTGTAGGGACGTGCCGTCGGCCGCGATGCGGTCGCCCCTCGCCGGAGCCCGCGTGACGACCGACGTCCCCTCCCCCGAAGCGCGCAAGTCGCCGCTCGCCGCGTGCCGGAACGCCGTCGCCGACGCGGTGCGGTTCTTTACGCGCCTGCCGGTTCCGGCGGCCTGGACCCGCGGATCTGACGGGCTGTCAGGCGCCGCCGCCGCTAGCCCTGTGGCGGGCGCGCTGGTCGGGTTGATCGCCGGCGCCGCCCTCACGCTGGCTTTGGCGGCGGGCCTGCCGCCGCTGCCGGCCGGCGTGTTCGCCGCCCTCGCCGCCGTCATGGCCAGCGGGGCGCTGCACCTCGACGGCCTGTCGGACGTCGCCGACGCCCTCGGCGGCGCGACGCGCGAGCGACGGCTCGAGATCATGCGCGACAGCCGCCTCGGCGCCTTCGGCGGCGCGGCGCTGGCGCTCGCGCTGATGCTGCGCGTGACGCTGGTGTCCTCGCTCGCCATCCGGCTCGGCGCCGCAGACGCGGCGCTCGCGCTCGTCGCCGCCGGCGCGCTGTCGCGCCCCCTCGCCTTCCTGCCGACGCTGCTTCTGGAGCCGGCGCGGCCGGACGGGCTCGGTGCCCTGGCGAAACCCGGCGCGCGCGCAGTCGGCGCGGGTCTCGTCCTCGGTGCGGCGATCGCGCTTGCGGCGAGCGGGCTTGCGATGGGCGTCGCGGCGATCGCCCTCGCGGGCGCGGCGGCCGCCGGCGTCGTGGCGACGGCGCGCACGAAATTCGGCGGCCACACCGGCGACGTCTGCGGGACCGCGGCGGAGGCGGCCGAGCTCGCCGCTCTCACCGGGCTCCTCGTCGCGGCGGCGTGACGGACCGTCCGGTTGCGCAAGCCGCGCGGAACCGCCAAATCAGTTTTGATGGCCCGCCCGATCAAATCCCCTTGCGTCCAGGTCTGCGTCATGGACCCCGCCACCGGATGGTGCGAGGGCTGCTACCGCACGCTCGCCGAGATCGGCGGCTGGTCGCGCTTCTCCGAGAACGAGCGGGACCGCGTGATCTCCTCGCTCGGCGCGCGCCGCCGCGCCGTCCGAAGCGCGCCGCCCCGTCCGGAGTCCGCCGAATGAGCCGCACCGCCAGCATCCTCGTCTGCCTGATCCTTGCGACGATCCTCGTCTTCGTGATCGCGGACCTCGCCGGCGGGATGGGCGGGTTCCCGAACGAGAAATGGGCGGCGGCGATCGCCATGATCGCGCTTGCGGCCTGGATCGGCCCCGGCGCGCTCCGGCGTTACGTCGGCAATCCGGGCGGCGCGCTGTCCGCGTTCGCGATCTGGCTCGGCCTCGCGGTCGCCGTCGCGCTGCTCTACGTCTACGGCAAGGATTTTCTGGTCTCGATCGGCGTCAACGTCCCCTAACGAACGCTAGGGCTTCGGAAAAAGCGCATCGACGTCGCGATGGCCTTCGAGGATGTTCACGACCTCGAAGAGGTCTTCGCCCAGATATCGAAAAAAGATCACGTAGCCTTTGAATGCGAAGCTGCGGATGTCCGGGCGCAACTCGGGTCTGGCTCGTCCGAGCGCACCGGGCAGCTCAGCCAGATGCGCGCATTTCTGGCGGAGTGCGTCGGTGAAGCGCAGGCCAAGATCAAGACTGGCGGACTGACGCGTGACGTAGTCAAGGATGGCTTCGAGATCGCGAACGGCGGCGCTGCCGTAGATCAGTCGCCGCACTAAAATCCTTCCCCGGCGAGCGCCTTGGCTCTGGCAGCCAGCGCAGTCCCGACGTCCACGTCGGCATGCGCGCCGCCTTCGGCGATCGACGCATTGAGCGTGTCCTTGAGCGTCTGCAGCTTCGCCTCGCGCTCCTCGACCAGACGAAGCCCCTCGCGAACCACCTCGCTGACCGAACCGTAGCGCCCTTCCTTCACCGCGGCAGCGACGAAGCTTTCCCAGCGCTCTCCAAGCGACACATTCATTTCGGCCTCCATGCTGGCGGTCAGCATAGCGTCGATAACAAAAAATGAACCAATTATGTTATCGGCGATCGGTCTACCGCCACAAAAACCCGATCAGGAAATGCGCCGCCACGGCGGCGAGGAACAGGCCGAAGCCGACCTCGAGCTTGCGCTTGGTAAGGCCGTGCGCGAGCCGCACGCCGATCGGCGCGACAAGCGTCGAGACCGGCGCCATCAGCGCGATGCCGATCAGCGAGACGAAGCCGAGCGAGAACGGCGGCAGCTCGGCCTGATGCGGCAGGCCGGCGATGACGAAGGAGATCGCGCCGGGGATCGAGATGATCGCCCCGAGCCCCGCCGAGGTCGCGATCGCCTGATGGATCGGCCGGTTGTGCAGCGTCATGATCAGGCTGCCATAGGTGCCGCCGCCGATCCCCATCAGCGCGGAGATGAGCCCGATGAAGAGGCCGTAGCCGGTCATGCCGACAGCGCCCGGCAGATCGTCCGAGATCGTCCAGCTCGCCTTGGCGAACAGCAGGCGCAGCGACATGAAGAAGGCGAAGGCGGCGAAGATGCCCTTCAGCCATTCGGACTTGAAGAACGAGGCCGCCGCAGCCCCGATGACGCAGCCGACCACGACGCCTGGCGCCCAGGCCTTCAGCACGGCCATGTCGACCGCGCCGCGCGCCCGGTGCGCGGCAAGCGAGCGGATCGAGGTCGGGATGATGATCGCGAGCGAGGTGCCGACCGCGAGCTGCATCTCAAAACCCTTGGCGGCGCCGAGATCCTCGAACAGCGAGGCCAGCACCGGCACGATCACCGCGCCGCCGCCGACGCCGAACAGGCCGGCCAGCACGCCGGTGATGACGCCGGCGACCAACAGTCCTGCGCCGAGCGACACGAGTTCGCCGACCGGCAGCGACGCGAACAGATCCATCGGGGAAATCGGCTCCGGGGGAAGCGGCGGGACGGCGCTCAGGCCGCGGCGGCTTCGCCTGCGACAAAACCCCGATCGCCGATCAGGTCAAGCGCGCGTGAGAGCACGTCCAATCCTGCGGATTCGCGCGGCGCCTGCTCGCTCAGCAGCCGCCGGAAGGCGCGCGCGCCGGGCCGGCCGGGGAACAGGCCCAGCATGTGGCGCGTGAAGTTCGACAGCCGCCCGCCGCGCGCGAGATGCGCTTCGATCGCGGGATAGAGGCTTTCCACGGCCTCGCGCGCGGTCTCGTGCGTGGGCGCCGCGCCGAAGATCTCGGCGTCGACCCGCATCAGCAGTTCCGGATTCTGGTAGGCGGCGCGGCCGAGCATCACGCCGTCGAGCGCAACGCCCTCGCGCGGCTCGAGCAGCGCCTTGGCCTGGTCGAAGTCCGTAATCCCGCCGTTGATCGAGACGGGCGTATCCGGCAGCCGCGCCTTGAGGCGGAACACCCGGCCGTAGTCGAGCGGCGGCACGTCCCGGTTCTCCTTCGGGCTCAGGCCCTTCAGCCAAGCCTTGCGCGCATGGACGATGAGGGCGTCGCAGCCTTCCGCGACCACGAGGTCGGCGAGCCGGTCGAGCGCCTCCTCGGGGTCCTGGTCGTCGATCCCGATGCGGCACTTCACGGTGACGGGCACGTCGACCGCCCGCTTCATCGCCGCGACCGAGGCGGCGACGCGCTTGGGCTCGGCCATCAGGCAGGCGCCGAAACGGCCGTCCTGCACGCGGTCGGAGGGGCAGCCGACGTTCAGGTTGATCTCGGCGTAGCCGAAATCGGCGCAGATGCGCGCGGCCTCGGCGAGCTCGTCCGGCTCCGATCCGCCGAGCTGGACGGCGACCGGCTGCTCGACGGCTGAGAAGCCGAGCAGCCGCTCGCGCGGGCCGAAGCGCACCGCGCCGGTCGTGACCATCTCGGTGTAGAGCAGCGCATGCGCCGTCAGCGCCCGGTGGAACAGCCGGCAGTTCCGGTCGGTCCAGTCCATCATGGGCGCGACGGAAAAGCGGCGGGACGTGGCGACGGAAGCGGTCAAGGTTCGCGATTTCTGAGGAGAGACGAGCGTTCTATACGCGATGCGCGGGCCCGAAAGAAGTCCGGGCCTCGGTCGCCTGAGACAGAGCGCGCGCTTGCCATCACGCGGATGCGAGGCCATTAGGCGTCGTGCCGGCGTCCGCCGCCGGCCGGGGCGTCGAATTGCGGAGCATGCGTATCGATGAGCCAGAAACGCGTCCTGTTCGCGTGTGATCTCGACAGTCAGGTTTTCGGCGCGCTGCCGCTGGCGCGCGCCTTCGCCAAGCGCGGCTGGCACGCCGTGTTCGCGCTGGACCCGAGCAAGTCGCTGCCCGCCGTCGTCGCCGACCAGCTGGCGGGCGAGTTCGAGGTGATGTCCCGGCCGGTCAATCTGCTGCCGTGCGAGCCGGACGCCTTCTCCTTCGACGCCATCGGCGTCTATGTCACCGGCAGCCGCATCTCGCTGTTCCGCCACGCGCTGGAACTCGCCTCACGCGTCAGGAAGGGCCGTCGGCCGGCGCTGTTCTGCGGCTTCAACGGCCTCGTCTTCCAGAAGTTCGAGGAAGGCGCAGCCTGGCGCCTCGGCTATGACGTCGTCTGCCTGAACGGCCCGCGCGACCGGGACGACTTCGTCGACTTCGTGCAGGGCAGCGACTTCGCCGGCCAGCCCTATGCGATGGTCGGGCTGCGTCGCCGGCCCGACCTACCGATGCGCCCGCAGCGCCCGCCCCGCGCCGACGGCGGCCGAAAGACCTTCGTCTTCGCCGAGCAGGTCATCGTGCCGCGCAGCCAGCGCGAGCGCCGCGCGCTGGTGGAGACGCTGATCGGGCTCGCCGAGCGGAGCCCGAACTGGGACGTCGTGATCAAGGGGCGCGTGCGTCCCGACGAGCAGACCTTCCACCAGCAGTCGATGCACATCGAGACGCTGGTGAACGAGTTTCCCGACCGCCCGCGCAACCTCATCCTCAGCTACGACCCTCTGGGGCCCTGGCTCGAGATGGCGGACATGTTCGCGACCCTGTCCTCGACGGCCCTGTTCGACGCGCTGGACTACGGCGCGCCGAGCCTCGTCGTGACGGACTTCGGCCTGCGCAACGCCGACGGCGCGCACGTGTTCTTCTCGAGCGGTCTCAGCGTGCGGCTGCATGAGCTGGCCTCTCTCGACGAGGCGCCGTGGCGCGAGCCGGACGCGCGCTGGCTGGACCGGGTCGGCTACGGGCCGAGCTCCTCGCCCGACGAACTCGTCGACCGGCTGGAGGCCTTCGATCCCGCGACCCCGTTGCCGCCGTCCTTCGTCGCCTTCCAGGCGGCGGCGCAGGTCGCGACCGATTCCATGGACCGCGGCCCGGCCATGATCGCGGCGTGGACGGCCGTGAACGCGCTGATCCCCGCCGGCGGGTTCGGACCGGACGACGACCGTTCGACCGCCGAGGCCGCGCTTGAGGCGCTCGGCGCGACGATCGAGGAGATGCTCGTCCGACCCGGCGAGCCGGTCAACGACACGCCGCTCGCCGCCTTCATGCGCGCCCGCGGCATGTACTGGCTCTACAAGCGCGCCCGCCTGAAGCTCGGCCTGCCGATCCGGTGAGGCGAACAGCTTACGTCGAGGGCTGAAGGGTGGAGTTGCACGGAACATTGTCGAGCGCTTAGGTTGTATTCCGATAGGGCTTCGCGACCCTCGGCATACCGGATGCTCGCAATGATCCAGCGAAGGTTTCTGTCCGCGGCCGCGATCCTCGCGCTGCTGGCGGCCGGGTCCGCCCACGCCGCCGAACTGATCGGAACGCCGTTCTCCCTGGCCAGGAAAGTCGACTCCAGCACGTATCGCGGCCCCAATCTGACCGCTCGCGACAACGGCGAATTCGACTACGTGTACGACGTGGTCGACTCGACTTCGGCGCCTGCGACCCACAAGGTTTTCCTCCAGTCGCTGGACAGGTTCGGCGCCCCGAAATCGGACCCCACGCTGGTCGTCACCGGCGACTCGCCGATCTTCGTTCCGGCCGGTTCGCTGGCGCTCCCGAACGGCGGCTCGTTTGTCGGCTAGGTGCGGGAGCCGGGCGACACGGCCGCCGCCTTCGGCCGCACGGTCGGCGCGGACGGCGTCGTTGGGGACGAGAGGCTGATCGACGACAGCGTCAAGTCGGACATCTTCATCTCGAAGATGCTCACGCTGCCGTCGAGCTCCGTCGTCATCACCGACGGCGGCTATCACAAGTCGAAGAAAGACCGGACGAACTGCAATTTCGTCGAGGCCGACGGCTCAATCGTGAAGCCACAGGCGGACATCACCTTCGGCAACAAGAACATACGAACGACTACGACGTATCAGGACGGCTTGATCGTCAGTTACAACCGTGGGGCCAACAATCCCGACTTCTTCAACGCGCAGATCCTGGACGGTCAGTGCAACAAGATCGGCGCGCTGAAGTCGATTTCGCTACACCGCGACGGCGCGAAATCGAACGGCGGATACGCCCTCGGATTGACCGATGGGACCATCGCGGTCCTGCGCTTCTTCTACAAGAAGACAAACGCCTTCGTGACGGTCCAGCTCTTCGACGGAGAGTGGACCAAGAAGACGCCCGAGATGATCTTCGAGAGCGCGGCGCCCGGCTACGTATCGGCGTTCGTCGCCGTAGAGGGCGGGCGGCTGGCGGTCGCGTCGGTCACGACCAACAAGGACGGCGCGCCGACCGGCATCACGGTGCAGGAGTACAACAAGAAGCTCAAACCGGTCGGCTCAGCGGCGAAAATGACCGGGTTGCGGTTTCCGACGATACGGCAGTTCGACGTCACGCCGGACGGAAAGCTGATCCTAGTCTACGGCGTGAATCACAAGAACGGATCGCGCGTCGATCTGTACGGGCAGCTGATCGGCCCGGACATGTAGCGTCGCCGCGGCGGCGCGCCTCAGCCCTTCGGCGCGGCGGCGATCAGCTCTTCGCAGACCTCGCGAAGCGCGCCCCGTCCACCGGGGGCGCTCGTCACGTAGCGCGCGACGGCCTTGGCCTCGGGCCGCGCGTCGGCCGGGGCGATCGGGAAGCCGACGGCCTGCATGCAGGCGAGGTCGTTGACGTCGTTGCCGACATAGGCGGTCTCGGCGCGGGTGATCCCGTGTTCGGCGAGCCAGCGGTCGAGCTCGGGCAGCTTGTCGTCGATGCCCTGCCGCACCTCGATAGCGAGCTTCTTTCCGCGCGCGGTGACGACGGGATTCGGCTCCTTCGACAGGATCAGCAGGCGGATGTCGCGCGCCTTGCGCAGCAGGCCGAAGCCCATGCCGTCGGAGCGGCTGGCGAACACCGCCTCGCGTCCGTCCTGGTCGACGAGCACGCGGTCGTCCGTGAACACGCCGTCGAAGTCCATGACGAGCGCCTTGATGTCCGCCGGCACGGGCGCGTTGCCGCGCTGGCCCTCGCGGAAGCCGAGGATCGTCTCGACCAGCTTGAAGTCCGCCTCGCTGTCGATCTCGACCGGCGGGGTGTCGACCGGCACGAGCTTGGCCGGGCCGCAGAAGCGCACGCCCGCGGCGCGGAAGGCGGTCGTCTCCATGGCGTAGACGGCGCCGGTCTCGCGATATTGCGGCGGCAGCTCCTGCCGGCGGCGGCGCGGCGAGAGGTGGTCATGGTTGACGCCGAAGGCGTAGCCGGCTCCGTCGACGCCCCAGAGGAACGCGTGGTCCGGAGAGGCGGTGAAGGCGCAGGACGCCCCGTCGCGCAGGATCGCGGCGGCGCAGGCGTCGATCTCGGCGGAGGTCGTGAAGGGCGAGGTGCACTGCAGGAAGACGAGCGCGCGGACCGGGTCGCCCTCGGCCTCGATCATCTCCAGCGCATGCAGCAGCGCGCTTTCCGAGGACGCCGCGTCGCCGGAAATCTCCGCCGGGCGGTCGACGACCTCCGCGCCCGCGGCCCGGGCGGCGGCGGCGATCTCGGCGTCGTCAGTGGAGACGTAGACCGCGTCGACCAGCGCCGCGCCGAGCGCCGCGGCGATCGTGCGCGCCACCAGCGGCGTGCCGCCGAGCGGCCGGACGTTCTTGCGCGGGACCCCCTTCGATCCCCCCCGGGCGGGGATCACCGCAACGCAGCGCACTGGCTCGCTCCATAAAGCGGGGGCCGTTTCCGGCCCCCGATCAGACAAGGTCATGACGGCGCGGGGTCGCCGCGCCGCTTCATGAAAAGGTTCAGCTGACGGCGCGAAGGCCCGGCTGCCACTTGAGCTTCTTGCGCTGCACCTCTTCGATGTCGAGCACCTCCTTGCCCTTGAAGGTCAGCGCCTTCTCGACATTGTGGAGGTCGCGCACGAGGCGGCGCATGCCGTCCGGCTCGAGCGAGGCGGCGTGGTCGGTGCCCTTCCAGGTGCGGTCGAGCGTGAAGTGCCGCTCGACCCACTCCGCGCCGAGCGCGAGCGCCGCGACGTCGGCCGCGATGCCGAGGTGATGGCCGGAGAAGCCGATCGCCTTCACGCGGTCGGCGTAGCGGTCCTTCAGCGTCTCGATCTCGCGCAGGCAGATGTCCTCGAACGGGACCGGATAGCCCGAGGTGCAGGAATAGACGACGAGGTCCTTGGCGCGGCCGCGCTCCTCGTAGAACTTCACGACGCTCTCGATCTCGCCCTTGGTCGTCATGCCGGTCGAGACGTGGATCTCGCCCTCGTAGTTCTCGGCGAGGAAGCCCTGCAGCTCGTAGTTCAGGTTGGTCGCCGAGGGGATCTTGATGTTGTCGGGCTTGAGGCTCGCGATCTCGCGCGCGGAGGTCATGTCCCAGACCGAGGTCGAGTAGCCGATGCCCTGGCTCTGGCAGAACTCCTTGAGCTCGGCGTGCTGGTCCACGGTGAACTCCAGCGCCTCGCGATGCGCGCCATAGGTGTCGCCGTAGGAGTTGGCGGGGACCGGATGGGGCGCGTTGTACTGCGCCGGCGGCAGGAGCTCGCGGTTGTTCCGCTTCTGGAACTTGGCGTAGTCCGCCTTGCAGACATGCGCGGCGACGGAGATCAGCTCCTTCGCGACGTCCATCTGCCCCATGTGGTTGCAGCCGATCTCGGCGATCACTTTCACCATCGTCACTCTCCAAAATCTGCGCCGCCGGGCCGGAACCCGGGGATCATCGCCTCGCGGCCTTGGGGTCGCGATACACCTGAAACGAACCGGCGTCAGCGCCGAAGCGGCGCAGGTTACAAAGTTCCGCCCGCAATTGTAATGGCGTCACGGTTTTTGGCGCCGGATGGACCCGACCTGACGCAACCTCGAGGCGACCGCGCCGATGAAGGTGAGGCCCCGCATCGGCCGGTCGAGCAGGTGCGGCGCATGCACCGCCACCGGGCCGCCGATGCCCAGCGCGTAGGCCACGAACCCCGCCGAGCCGTAGGCCGGCGCGAGCGGCCTCAGCGGCAGCGCGTGGCCGAGGCCGTCTTGCTCGGCGAGCAGGGTCGCGCAGCGGCCGAGCAGCGCCTCCGGCTCCGCGGCGGCGCCGGATCGCGCTTCCAGCCACGGTCGGCGCGCGACGTCCTGCATGTCCGGAGACAGGCCCGACAGCGGCGAGAAGCAGCCCGACCCGACGAAATAGGAGGTGCCGAGCGCCTCCGAGATGCCGAAGTCGGACACGATCCGCGTCGGAATCCCCCGCGCCATCGCCTCGACGGCGACCGTCGAGCTCAGCGTCACGACCAGCGAGGCGCGGTCCATCAGCGTATAGGCGTTCTCGTGGGTGAAGCGGAGATTGGCCGGCTGCGGGGTACGCGCGAACAGGTTCTTGGCGAGGTCCTCGAGATGGAACCGCGCCTCGTGATGCGCCGTCTCGCCCTTGCCGTGCCGAAGCTTGATCAGCACCTCGACGCCCGGCCGCCCGCGCGCGACGTCGACGAGGCCCGCCAGCAGATGGGTGCGCTGCATCTTCCTGGCCGGGATCACCGGCTGCTCGAAGAACACGATCGGGCCGCGCGCCTCCCCCAGCGCCGGCCGGCGCGCGCGGTCGACGCTCAGAAGGCCGGTGACGACCGCGTTCGAGGCGTCGACGCCGATCTCGCCGGCGGCCTCCTCGTAGAGCGCGCGCTCGCCTTCCGCGTTGAAGCACAGGACATCCGCCGGCGCCCGGCTCATGTACCCGGCGAGGTGCTCGCTCAAAGCGAGGCCGGGCGAGGCGATCGCGATCAGCGGGCGGCGCTTCTGGCGCGCAAGGTCGCTGGCGTTCAGCGCGAGGAACAGCTCGCGCGCCCGCCCCCCGTCGACGACCGCCACCACGACGTCGCTGTCCCGGAACAGCTTCGAGCGCACCAGCGTCTCGGCCGAGGCGGTCGGGACGGTCTGGTTCACGCCGCCCTCGCGCAGCTGCCGGTCGGAGAGCTGCGCGGTCTTGCCGGCGGCGGCGAGCACGGCGATCCGGAGCGTCGCGCCCTCCGCCTCGAACATCCGGCCGACGACGACGGAGGTCCGCAGGAAGGAATCGAACGTGCCGAGCGCGAGCACCTGCCGGCCGGCGAAGCGCGCCTTCGCGGGCTCCTCGACGGCGGCGGGACCGGTCTCCGCGATGTCGACCGGGGCGCTCAACGTGCGGCTCCGGCGACGGGCGTGATGATGCGCAGGCGCGGGTTGAAAGCGTCGTGGACGGCGACGACGCCGGCGATATGCGCGGCGCGGCGGCGCAGATAGGAGGCGGGAAGCGCGATGCGCGCGATCTCGAGCTCCGGATCGAGCACGGACAGCGTGTCCGCCGCCGAGGAGGCGACGACGACGACCGCCGCCGGCCGCTCGCCTGCGTCGAGATAGTCAAGCTCGACCGGCGCGCCGGTCGTCACGAGCCGCATGCCGCCGGCCTCCGCGAGCGCGCGGACCTTGGCCGCGCCTTCCCCTCGATGCGGGCGGTAGACGATCGGGCCGCGGCCTTCAAGCCTCATGGCCTCGACCGCGCCCAGCACGAGCGCCCTGTAATCCTCGGGCGAACAGATGCCAGCCTCGGCGTGGTCGGCCCCCAGCAGCCAGACCTCGCCCGGCGAGCGCCCCCCCTCCCCGCCGTCGCGCCAGGCCTCGTAACCATGCGCCGCGAGCCTGTCGGCCGGCGCGAGCCGCCCGGCCAGCACCGGTCCGTAGATCGTGAAGAAGGTCACGCTCGATGGATCGGCCGGCGGCCGCTCGCGGAAGAGCGAACGCGCCAGCGCCGTCCGGAACCAGTCGAGATCGAACTGCCCCGGCTCCGGGGCGTTGATCGGATCGCCGCGCCAGGCGGCGGCCTGCGGCGTCACCGAGCCGTCGTCGAGCAGCACGACCTCGTCGAAAACCATGCGGTCGACCAGCGTCCGCTGCGACACGTTCCGATAATCGCCGAACACCACCTGCCTGCGCCTGCCGCGGCCGAGCCGCGCGGCCAGCCGCTCCAGGCTCGCGCGGTGGAGAGCGTCGAGCGTGTCCTTGACGAGGCGCGGCGCAAGGCGCGGCGGCCGTGGGCGCCGCGCGTGCCGCACGACCTGCCGCCATGTTCCCTTGCGGGCCAGCAGCGTCTCGACGCTCGATCCCGCCGCCGCGTGCCGGTCGCCGATCAGCACGAGATCGGCGGGCCGCCCCGCCGCGGCGCGCTGCTCGACCGCGTTCATGTATTGCAGCGGCGAGGAGACGATGACGAGATCGACCTCCGCGCGCGCCGGCGACGGCTCAGCCATTGGCCGCCATCCGGCCCGGCGCGTCGCCGGCGACCTCGTCCCAGACGCTCGCCAGCAGCCGCGCCAACCGCAGCGGCGCGTAGGCCTCGACCACCCTCGCCCGGCCCGCCTCGCCCATCCGCTCGCGCGCCTGGCGGTCGCCAGCGAGATCGACCAGCGCCTCGATGAAGGCGGCGCGGTCCGCCCGCTCCACGAGCCGCCCGGTCACGCCGTCCTCGACGGTCTCGACCAGCCCGCCCGACCTGTAGGCGACGACCGGACGCCCGGCGGCGCCGGCCTCCAGCGGGACGCGGCCGAAAGGCTCCGCCCAGAGCGTCGGCAGCGCGACCACGTCGCAGTCACGGTAGAGCTCTTTCAGCGCCTCTCCGGAGACATGGCCGTGCAGCCGCACGCGATCGCCCAGATGATTGCGGGCGATGACCGCTTCCATCGTGGCCTGGGTCGCGCCGCGCCCGGCGAAGTCGATCCGCGCGTTCGGGATGCGCGCGAACAGCTCCTGCCAGCCGCGCAGGAGATGCAGCTGGCCCTTGTTGTGCGTCAGCGAGCCGACGACGAGGATCGAGAACGCGTCCTTTTCAGGCGAAAGAACGTGCCCCGGCAGTTCGACCGGCTCCAGCGGCAGGCGGCGCAGGCGCCCTTCGGGCGTGACGGGCTCGAGCGTGCCGGCGAGGTGCCGGCTGGTGGCGATCACCACCGAGGCCCGTCGCAGGCAGGTCTGGCGATAGGCGAGCGCGGCTTTGGCGCAGCTCATGGCGAGCCGGCCGCGCATGCTGAGCGCCCCGGCCCCCGGCGCGGGCGCCAGCGACTGGTCGAACTGCAGGCTCGTGAAGCGGTGGTCGCGCACCAGCGCGACCAGCGGCGTGTCGGCGCCCGAGAGCACGTCTGCCGCCATCATGATGGAGCGCGCGTTGTCGGCGTGCACGACCGCGGGCTTCAGCCGGTCGAGGATGTCGCGGATCTCCGGCTGCGCGCGGCCCTCCGGAACCGTCGCATGCGCCATCCGGATGCCGCCCGAGGGGGGACCGGCGAGCTGCAGGGCGAGCGCCGGTCCGTGGATCCGCGGATTGCGCAGGCCGAGCGCCGCGGCCTCGGTGACGAAGCGGCGCCACTTCACGCCGTAGCGCCGGCGTTTCAGCCGGTCGACCTCATGTTGGGAAAGCCGGTGCAGCGGCCAGGCGGCGCTCATCGGCAGCGCGATGACGTCGACGCCGTCGACCTCGCGCCGCTCGGCGCGGTCGAGGCTCTTGTCGAAGGTGACGACCACCGACTGCTCGCGCAGAGGCTGCTCGCGCATCAGCAGATGGAGGCTGAGCTCCGCGCCGCCGGCGGCGTCCGGCGGATAGCGGTCCGACAGCACGACGACGCGGCGCGGACCGATCGCGGATACGATCTCCTCGAGCCCTGCGTCCACCCTCGACCTTCCGTCCTGCAACGCCCGGCCGCTCCGGGCCGATGTCGGGAGGCAATAGCACGGCGCGGCGATTGCGAAAGCCGCAAGCGGCAAGATTTGCACGTCAGGCGGGAGAGATCCGGCGGGTCGGCTTCCGCAGCGCCGGCCTTACGCCCTGGCGGGCTCGGCGCTGGCGTAAAACTCCTTGAACGTAATCAGCTTCTGGCTGGCCTCGTCCCACAGCGAGAGAGGGACGCAGTTGAGGCTCTGGCGCAGGGTCACGCGGCCGATGTCGCGAAGCTCGGGGAAGGCCCGCAGCACTTTCGGCAGGTTGTAGAACGGGATGCGGCTCGACAGGTGATGGACGTGGTGGACGCCGATGTTCGCCGTCAGCCAGTCCAGCCATGCCGGCATGTGGTAGTAGGAGCTGCCGTAAAGGGCCGCGTGCGAGGCGCTCCAGTCGTCGTCCTTGCGCCAGTGCGCGCCATCGAACTGGTGCTGGACGAAGAACAGCCACACGCCGATCGTGGCCGCGAGAACGACGATCGGCAGCTGGATCATCAGGAACGTCGCGGGCCCGACGGCCCAGACGAGCAGCGCCGCGACCGCCGCGATTCCCAGATTGGTGCCCATCGTGCTCAGCCACAGCGCCCGCCCGCTGCGCATGAAGCCGACCGGCAGCCGGCCCTGGAGCAGGAAGACGTAGCTCGGCCCGATCCCGAACATCACCAGCGGGTTGCGGTAGAGCCGGTAGCGCAGGCGCCCCCAGCGCGAGCGCGCGCGATATTCGGCGACCGTCAGCGTGTCGATGTCGCCGACCCCGCGGCGGTCGAGATTGCCGGAGGTCGCGTGATGGATCGCATGGCTGCGCCGCCAGTGCTCGTAATCCGTCAGGGTCAGCACGCCGACGATGCGGCCGACCCAGTCGTTGGCGTTGCGGGTCGCGAAGAACGATCCGTGTCCGCAATCGTGCTGCACCATGAACAGGCGCAGCAGCAGGCCCGCCGCCGGCAGGATCAGCGCCGCATAGAGCCAGCCGAGCTCGTAGCTCAGCGCGACCGCCATGGCGGCCCACGCTAGCGCGAACAGCACGATCGTCAGACCGAACTCGAACACGCTGCGCGAGGTGTCCGGGGTCTGGAAGGGGCGAAGCGACCGCCTCAGCTGATCGGCGTCGATGCTTTTGTCTTCGATCTCGGCCGCAGCCATGTCGCACTCGCTTGTCCACGGCGCCAGGGCGACCGGATCGAAACCACCGCTCTCGGGATGGGCGCCCCCTCGGCGCCCGCCCGCCGTTCGCCGGGCCCTCAGTGCCCCGGCGTGAGTCGCGAGGCAAGGCTATAACACCCGGCGCGGGCGTGGATCGCGGGAAAACGAATTCCGGAGTGGATAGCTTGCCGGCGCGCGACGCCTGACCGTACCGCCGCCCTTCTGGCGATGGAGGGAGGGACCGACAGGGCGCACGCCGCTGGCGGCGCAACGATCGGTGCGCTATGCATGCCGGCGGCGGAAACACGCTTTCGCGCCGGACGCCGCGGATGCGAGCGGCGCGCCGAAGCGGGCGCCTCGCCGGACGGGCCGAAGCCATGCGGTGCAGACGCTTCCATCGCAGTCTCCCGATCCTGAGCGTGCTGCTGCTGGCGGCCTTTGCGCTCGGCGCCGATCGGCCGGCCGTCTCCGCGGAGGGCGGCGGCGACATTCCGCAGTGGCTCCAGAGCCACGTCGGAGAGGGCTCCGGTCAGATCGCGCTTCCGGTGCTGCTGCGGGCCCGGTCGCTCTATCAGCGGTCCGTCGCGGCCGGGACCGTCCGCAACCCCTGCTATTTCGCGATGGACGCGACGCGCCCGAACAGCCCTGGCGACGGCAGGTTCTACGTGATCTGCGAAGGCAGGCAGTCGTTTCGCGCGCTGTCCTCCGGACACGGCGGAGGCCGCGCGCTGCCCGGCGTCGGCGACTTCTCGAACGGCCGGCGGTGCGCGCGCAACTTCGGAAACGCGCTCGATTCCTCGCTGACCGCGGGCGGCCCCTACGTCACGCGCGAGCTCAAGACCTCGTTCAAGGGATATGTCCGCGCCTCGGCAGGACAGGACACGCCCTTCATGCGGACCTTTGTCCAGTTCGACGGCCAGGGCGAGGCGGCGAATTCGAGGGTCCGCGAGATCGGCGGCCACGCCGCCGTCGTCATGAAGGGAATGTGCCGCCGGCGACAGCCGTCGAGCCCCTATGCCGACAAGGACGGCTACGTCGCCTTCGGCGCGCCCACCGACTATGCGGGCGGGCGAAGCAACGGCTGCACGACGTGGACGAGGGCCGACGCCCAGCAGCTCATACCCATGGTCGATGGCAAGCCGACGTCGCTTTACATCTATCCGGAGTCGGCGGACATCGCGGCCGTCGCGGCGGGCCGTCCACGCGCCGGCGCCTACTGGAACGCGTCGTGTCTCAAGGAGATCGGAACGCCGAGGTTCTGGTCGAGGCAGAAGCTCGAGCCGCTGATCACCCGCTATGAGGCCGCCCACCCACCGCCTCCGCCCCAGCCCCTTCCGATCTGCGCGACGCCCTGACCGGCGTCTCTCTCCGCCGGCCGTCCGGCGACGCAGCCGGGCGCATTCAGGAAGGCGATTTTTATTGCAGCGCAGCATCGTCGCCGACTAGAGTGATGCGACCGCTCGGACCCGGTGCAAGCCCGGGTGGCTCCTCCGGCCGCTGATCCGCCGGACAACGCAATCGACCCCTTCAGCCCTCGGCCTCCGCTTCAGGCGGAAGCGAGCACGCGCGTCTTGCGGAAATCCCATGTCAGACACCTCTCCCGTCGCCGGCCGGCTGTCGCGCTTTCGCGCTGACGTGCTGTCCGGTCTCGTCGTCGCCATCGCGCTGATCCCCGAGGCGATCGGCTTTTCGGTCATCGCAGGCGTCGACCCGAAGGTTGGGCTCTACGCCTCCGTCGTGATCGCCATCGTCATCTCTTTCGTGGGCGGCCGGCCCGCCATGATTTCGGCCGCGACCGCCGCGACCGCTGTCGTCATGACGCCGCTCGTGAAGCAGCACGGTCTCGACTACCTGTTCGCCGCCACGCTCCTGATGGGCGTCTTCCAGATCATCGCGGGGCTGCTGAAGCTCGGCCGGCTGATGCGGTTCGTGTCGCAGTCGGTCATGACCGGCTTCGTCAACGCGCTGGCGATCCTCATCTTTCTCGCCCAGCTGCCCGAGCTCGTGCATGTGACCTCGGCCACCTATGCGCTGATCGCTCTCGGCCTCGCCATCATCTACCTGCTGCCGCGCGTCACCACGGCGGTCCCGTCGCCGCTGGTCGCTATCGTGGTCCTCACCGCACTCACCGCCTGGCTCGGGCTGGATGTCCGGACCGTGACGGACCTCGGCGAGCTGCCGTCGGCGCTGCCCGTTTTCGGACTGCCGCAGGTCCCGCTGACCTTCGAGACGCTGGCGATCATCACGCCCTTCGCGTTGACGCTCGCGGCGGTCGGCCTGCTGGAATCCCTGCTCACCGCCCAGATCGTCGACGACATGACCGACACGCCGTCGTCGAAGAACCGGGAGTGCTTCGGCCAGGGCGCCGCCAACATGGCGTCCGCGGCGTTCGGCGGAATGGGCGGCTGCGCCATGATCGGCCAGTCGGTCATCAACGTGTCGTCCGGCGCCCGGGGGCGACTTTCCACCTTCACCGCCGGCGCGTTCCTGCTGGTTCTGCTGGTGCTGCTGCAGGACCTGCTGAAGATGGTGACTGTCGCGGCGCTCACCGCGGTCATGATCATGGTGTCGCTGAACACCTTCTCATGGCGTTCGCTGGAGCGGCTGCGGACCAATCCATGGCCGTCCTCGGTCGTCATGCTGGCGACGGTCGCGACCGTCGTCGCGACCCACGACCTCGCCAAGGGCGTCATCGTCGGCGTGTTGCTGTCGGGCGTGTTTTTCGCCGGCAAGGTCTCGCGCCTGAGCCGGGTGCTCGCGTCGCTGTCGGATGACGGACGGACGCGGACCTACCGGGTCGAAGGCCAAGTCTTCTTCGCCTCCGCAGGGGCTTTCGCGGACGAGATCGACCTGCTGGAGGACGTCGATCGGGTCGTGATCGATGTCTCGGCCGCGCACTTCTGGGACATTTCGGCGATCGCCGCTCTCGATCGCGTCGTCATGAAGGCGCGCGCTCGGGGGCGGACGGTGTCCGTCGTCGGCCTCAACGCCGCGAGCGCCACGATGGTCGAGAGGTTCGGGGTTCACGACAAGAAGGAAGGCGCGCCGGACGCCGCGCACTGAGCGGCCTGCAGGCCCTCACCCTTCGACCAGCTCGAACCTGTCGACGTCGACCAGGCCGAAGTCGGTGAGCTTGAGGTGGGGGATCACGGAGAGCGGCAGGAAGGCCGCCTGCAGGAACGGCTCCGACAGCGTGCAGCCGAGCGCCTTCGCGGCGGCGCGCAAGGACAGCAAACTGTCGTGCACGACCTCGTGCGGCTCGAGGCTCATGAGGCCGGCGAGCGGCAGAGCGAGCTCGGCGCGGACCTCGCCGCCGGACGTCACCACGAAGCCGCCGCCGAGCGCGATGACGCGGTTCACCGCCGCCGCCATGTCCGTCGCCGAGACGCCGACCACGCAGATGTTGTGGCTGTCGTGCCCGACCGAGGAGGCGATCGCGCCTTCCCGGAGGCCAAAGCCGCGCACGAAACCGCGGCCGATGTTGCGGTTCACGCCGTGCCGCGCGACGACCGCGACGGCGAGCGCGTCCTGATCGGTGTCGGAGGCGACGACGCCATCCTCGGCGGAGAGACTCGCCTCCAGCCGCTCGGTGACGATCTTTCCGGGCACGACGCCGATGACGGGCCTCGGGCCCCCCTGCCCCCTCGTCTGGAGGTCGGCGGCCGTGACCGGCTGCGCCTTCATGCTGTCGAGGCCGACCGGCAGCGTCTGCGTGCGGCCGGCGAAGAGTTCGGGCGTCACGAGCCGACCGCCCGCGATCACCTGCTCGACGCGGCAGGTCTCGTAGTCCGACAGCAGCACGAGGTCGGCGCGCTTGCCCGGCGCGACGAGGCCGCGGTCGCGCAGGCCGAAGGCGTTCGCGCCGCCATATGAGGCGACCCGGTAGACATGCGCCGGCGCGGCGCCTTGCGCGATCGTCCAGCGGATCATGTGGTCGATATGGCCCTCCTCCGCGATTTCGACCGGGTTCCTGTCGTCCGTGCAGAAGCCGATGAAGGCCGATGTCTCGGGCGTGATCAGCGGCCAGAGCGCGTGCAGGTCCTTGGCGATCGAGCTCTCGCGGATCAGCACGCTCATGCCCTTGCGCAGCTTTTCGAACGCCTCGTCGTAATTGTTCGCCTCGTGGTCGGTCCGGATGCCGGCCGACAGATAGCCGTTGAGGTCGAGCCCGCGCACGAGCGGCGCGTGGCCGTCGATGTGGCCGGACTGGAAGGCCGCGAGCTTGGCGAGGCAGGAGGGCTCGGCCGACAGCACGCCCGGAAAGTTCATGAACTCGGCGAGGCCGATCACCTTCGGGTGGTCATGGTACGGCAGAAGGTCAGCGATCTCGAGCCGCGCGCCCGAGGTTTCGAGGGGCGAGGCGGGAACGCAGGAGGACAGGTTGACACGGATGTCCATCACGCTGGCCACCGCGGCGGCGAGCGCATAGTCGAAGGCGGCCGCGCCCAGCACGTTGGCGATCTCGTGCGGGTCCCAGATCGCCGTCGTCACGCCATGCGGCAGCACGCAGCGCTCGAATTCGAACGGGGTCAGAAGCGAGGATTCGATGTGGAGGTGGGCGTCGACGAAACCCGGCACGACCGTGAGACCGCGGCCGTCGATCGTCTCTGCGCCCTCATAGGAGCCGAAGGTCCCGACGATCCGATCGCCCGAAACCGCGACGTCGCTCTCGAACAGGCTCGCCGTGACGACGTCGAGCACCCGGGCGTTTTTGATAACGATGTCAGCGGGTTCGAGGCCCCTGCCCTGACGGATGCGGCGGGCGATCGCGGCCTGCGCGCTCTGTGGGTCCTCGAACATGAAAATCGCTCCGCTCGATGTTGCGCCGCGATGATGGGCGTCGGCGGTCGAGGGTCAAGGCGCCGGACGCGAAGACGCCGGCCCGGATGACCGGACCGGCGACTTGAGAGTTCATCGATCGGACGGCTCAGTAGCCATACACGATCACCGGACGCGGACGGTAGACCGGGTAGGGACGCGGCCGGTAGCCGCCGCAGCCGGCGTAGCTCGTGCAGTGCCCGCCGACCCAGTACCCGCCCGGACGCCCGCCGCCATAGCCGGGACGGCCCCCGCCGTAGCCGCTGTATCCGCCGTGGCCGCCGTAGCCGCCCTTTCCACCGCCGTTCCAGCCGCCATTGCCCCCGCCGTAGCCGCCGGTCTGCTTGCCGCCGCCATTCCAGCCGCCGTTTCCGCCGGTCTGCTTGCCGCCGCCGCTCTGGCCGCCGCCGTAGCCGCCGCCGGCGCTGCCGCCGGGCGTCCCGCCGTAGCCCCCGCCCCACTCGGCGGAGGCCGGAGAAGCGGTGAAGGCGGTGGCCGCGACCATCGCGCCAAACACGAACGCAACGAAGCCGAACTTCCTGGAAATGTTGGTCATGTCAGTCCCCTGTTTGCCTGGCCGGACGCTCCATCGCGTTCCTGGCCATAGGTCGGGGCGACCGGGAGGCAGGTTCACGCCAGCTGAATTATTTTTCGCGGGCTTGCGGCCGACGCCTGTCGAGGAAGGCCGAGATCCGCCGCGCCGCCTCGTCCAGCTTGGCGTCGTCCTTGGCGAAGCAGAAGCGCACCACGGTCCTGACCGGATCCTCGGCGTAAAATGACGACACCGGGATCGCCGCGACCCCGCCCTCCGTCACAAGGCGCTCGCAGAAGGAGAGGTCATCGTCGACGCCGAGCGGGCCGAGGTCGACGTTGACAAAATAGGCGCCTCCGGTCGGGAGCGGTTTCAGGCCGGCGTCGCGAAGGCCGGCGGAGAACCGGTCGCGCTTGGCCTCGAGCGCGGCGCGCATTCCGTGGATCCAGTCGTCCTGCGTGTCGAGGCCGTAGGCGACCGCCGCCTGCAGACTGGGCGGCGTCGTGAAGGTGAGGAACTGGTGCGCCTTCCCGACCGCCGAGAGCAGCTCGGGCCGCGCGCAGACGAGGCCGACCTTCCAGCCGGTCATCGAGAACATCTTTCCGGCCGAGCCGATCTTGATCGTGCGGTCCGCGAGGCTCGGCGCGGCGAGCGTCGAGACGTGCTCCCGGCCGTCGAAGATCACGTGCTCCCAGACCTCGTCCGCGATGACGACGGCGTCCGACCCCGCGAGCGCGCGCCCCAGCGTCTCGAGGTCGTCGCGCGTAAAGACCGTGCCGGTCGGATTAAGCGGGTTGTTGAACAGGACCGCCTTCGTCCTCGGCCCGACGACCGCCCGGATCGCGTTCTCGTCGAGCCGCCAGTCCGGCGGCGTCAGCTTGACGAAGCGCGGCGTCGCCCCGGCGCGCAGGGCGAGCGGAAGATAGGCGTCGTAGATCGGCTCGAACAGCACGACCTCGTCGCCAGGCTCGACAAGCGCGAGGAGCGACGCCGCGAGCGCTTCGGTCGCGCCGGAGGTGACCATCACCTCGCGCTCCGGGTCGAGCGAAACACCCTGCCAGCGCTGGTAATGACGGCTCGCAGCGGCGCGGAGCTCCGGCAGGCCCATCATCGGCGGATACTGGTTCCAGCCGTCGAGCACCGCCTCCGCCGCCTTGCGCCGCACCGGCTCCGGGCCGGCGTCGTCGGGAAAGCCCTGCCCCAGGTTCACCGCGTCGTGGACGCGCGCGAGCTGGGACATCCGCTCGAAAACGGTGACGGGCAAACGGGCGTAGACGGGGTTCAGTCGATAGCTCATGTCGTTCTTTATTTAGAACAGTCCGATCTGCTTTCGCGTCGGCGAAGGCCGGCGCCGCAACCGCGAATACGACGATTTCGGCTGATTTTAGCCATATCTCCGACCCATTGCCCTTGGAAAGCTCTTATGCGCGACAGTCGAGCAAATCGGTTGACTTGTTCGCTTCATCGAACGATAAGAGCACATGGCGATCGCGTCTGAATCGTGGCCGCCGTCCCACTGATCATCCGGGCTCCTGTTGGCGCCCGGCATGCATACCCGGCAGACGTCACGACATGGCGAACGTATCGAAACGCATGGGCTGTTGAGCCCTCCGGATCATCGCTCCAGCCGGAGCGGGGGTCCTCGTTTCGTGTCTTTCGCAGGGTCCGCAAGGACCGAGCTCCGGAGCTTTATTGATGACCACTTCCCTGCGCCTCGCGCGCGCCTCTGATCCCGCTGAACCGCTGCTCCGCATCCGCGACGCGCGCAAGTCCTATGGGCTGCGCGACGGCTCGGAGCGCCTCGCGCTCGACGGCGTCTCGCTGGAGATCGCGCAGGGCGAGATTCTCGCCGTGGTGGGCTCGGCCGGTTCCGGCAAGTCCACGCTCGGCCGGCTCGCCGCCGGTCTGGAGGCTCCCTGCGCCGGCCACGTCGCGCTGCACGGGCTCGACTACGAGACCGCCGGCGCGAAGGCGCGCAGGGGCGTCGCCACCCTCGGCGCCGATCCGGACCTGCCCCCGGGCAAGACGATCCGAGAGATCCTGGCCGAGCGTCACGATCCGGCCGGCCTCGACGACGACCAGACCAGCGCCGCGGTCGACGGGCTGATCGACCTTCTGGATCTCAGCGACGACGCGGACCGGCTGGCGGACGAGCTGTCGGACGGCGAGCGCCGCCGCGCCGCGCTCGGCCGCGCCCTCGCAGGCGACCCGCGCCTGCTCGTGCTGGACGAGGCGACGTCGGCGCTCGATCCCGAGATCGCGGCGACCTTCCTCGCCGCTCTCGAGCGCATCACGCGCCAGACCGGCCTGTCCGCGCTGCTGATCACCCACGACATGACCGCCGTCACCGCGCTCGCGCGGCGGGTGGTCGTGCTGGATCGCGGCCGGATCGTCGAGGAAGGCGCGACGGCCCGCGTGTTCGCCCGCCCGGCGCATCCCGTCAGCCGACGCTTCGCCGCGGCGGCGACCGGCGCGACCGTCCCGCCGTTCCTCGCCAAGAAGCTCGCCGAGACGCCTTCGCCGGGCGGCAAGGCGCTGATCCGCCTCGCCTTCGAGGGCGCGGCGGCGACGCGGCCGGTGCTGACCTCCGTCGCGCGCGACCTCGGCTTCGATTTCGGCATCCTGGCCGGCTCGCTCGGCGCCGCCGGCGGCGAGCCCTATGGCGTGCTCATCGTCGCGGCGCCTGCCGACGAGCCCTACTTCACCGCCTCGATCGAGCGTCTGGAAGACGCCGAACTGGGCGTGGAGCTGCTCGGCTTCGTGAACTGAGCTTCCGGGTCGGCGCCATGGCGCCGGCCGGGCCGCTCAGTCCATCACCGCCGCCTTCATGATGCAGACCATCACGGCCCGCAGCGGCTCCGCGCCGATGGCGCGGATGACGTGCGGCCGGTCGCAGCGATAGCGCAGCGTCTCCCCGGCCCTGGCGGTTTCGACCAGGCCGCCGATCTCGACCTCGACCTCGCCGGCGAGCAGCGACAGGCATTCGAGCGATCCGCGCTGGTGCGCATCGGATTCGAGTGTTCCGCCCGGCTCCGCCGTGACGTCATACCACTGCAGCCACTCGACGGTGCGAATCCAGCCGATCGCGGCGAGCCGGACCTTTCCGTCCTCGGAGATCAGGACCGGCGTATCGGAGCGCGACAGCTTCTCGACGAAGGGCTCGTCGTCGGCGGACGCAAGAACGCGCTCGATCGACACGTCCAGCGCCTGGCTGAGGCGCCAGATGGTCGCGAGGGTCGGATTGGTCTCGTTGCGCTCGATCTGGCTGATGATCGACTTGGCCACGCCGGACTGTTCGGCGAGCTCCGACAGCGACAGATTGTAGGCCTTGCGAAGCCGCTGGACGGTCTTGCCGAGATTGCCGGAGACGATCTGCGCGCCAGCCTCGAGGTCGGACTTCTGCCGGCCCGCCATTTCACCATCGTCCGTCGTTTGAATCGCCGAACGTACGTTCGACATGCCGGACGACGCTAGTCTCCTGAGCCCGGAGGCGCAACCCTGGTCCACCAGTCGTGGAAGTGATGAACCGGTCCGTTTCCCCGGCCGATGTCGAGTTCGTCGGCGGCCGCGATCGCAGCCGCGACATATGCCTTGGCGTCGCGGGCCGACTGCTCCAACGGCTTTGCGAGCGCAAGCCCGGCTGCGATCGCCGAGGACAGGGTGCAGCCGGTGCCATGCGTGTTGCGCGTGGCGACGCGCGGGGCAGGCAGTCGCACGGTCTCGCCGTCGGCGCGCACGAGAAGGTCGACGCTCTCCGAGCCGTCGCCATGTCCGCCCTTCATCAGCACCGCGCGGGGCCCGAGCGCGAGCAGCGCCCGCCCCTGCGCCTCCATCGCCTCCTCGGTGCGTGCGAGCGGCTCGCCAAGCAGTTCGGCGGCTTCCGGCAGGTTGGGCGTCAGCACGAGCGCGAGCGGCAGCAGGCGCGCCCGCAGGGTCTCGATCGCGTCTTCCGCCAGAAGCCGCGCGCCGGACGTCGCGATCATCACCGGGTCGACGACGATGTTCGCCGCCTCGCGCCGCTCGAGCGCGTCGGCGATCGCCGCGATCGATTCCGAGCGCGAGACCATGCCGATCTTCACGGCGCCCACAGTGAGGTCGTCCATCACGGCGTCGATCTGAGCCGTGATGAAGTCGGCCGGGACGTCGTGGATGTCGGTCACGCCGCGCGTGTTCTGCGCGGTCAGCGCGACGAGCGCCGAGGCTCCGAACACACCGAGCGCCGAAAAGGTCTTGAGGTCGGCCTGTATGCCGGCGCCGCCCGAAGAATCCGAGCCGGCGATGGTGAGGGCGATGGGCGTCATGTGGTCCGGTCCGCACTGAACGGGCCTGACTTAGCCGCGCAAGCAGGTCCCGCCAAGCTCACCCGGTCGGCGACTCTGGCGCCGCCTTCCGCACCCGCGCGCGCTTGATGCCGAGCTGGTGCTCGCGGATCGCCACCGCGACGCCGGAACCGACCACGATCGCGCCGCCGACCAGGGTCCAGACCGACGGCAGGTCGCCGAACACCACGAAGCCGATGGCGAGCGCCCAAAGGATGGTCGAATACTCGAACGGCGCGATCAGCGAGGCGTCGGCGCGTCGATAGCTTTCCGTCAGCAGGATCTGCCCGACGCCGCCGACGCAGCCCGTCGCGACGAGGAGAAGGCTCGTGGTCCAGCCGGGCCAGGTCCAGCCGGAGATCGGCGCGGTGGCGAGGCCCGCGACGGCCGACCAGACGGAGAAGTAGAACACGATGGTGCCGGTGCCCTCAGTCTCGGTCAGCCGTCGGATCTGGATCATCGCGCCTGCGGTCAACGCCGTCGCGCCGATCGCGAAGGCGGCGCCAAGGGCCGTCTCGTCGGCCCCGCCGGCGCCGGAAAGGGCCGCAGCGAGTGCACCGGTCGACAGTTGCGGCCACAGGATCACCAGCACGCCGAACAGTCCAACTCCGACCGCCGTCCAGCGCATCGCATGGATGCGCTCGCGCAGCAGGATGGCCGCGAACACCACGACGAACAGCGGCGAGGCGTAGCCGAGGGCGGTCGCGTCCGGCAGCGGCAGCCGGGCGAGGCCGGCGAACATCAGGAACATCGACGACACGCCGATCATCGAGCGCAGCATGTGCCCGGCCTGCCGATCGGTGCGCATCGCCGCCCGCAGCACGCCGCGCCACTTCAGCCAGATGACGATCGGGATCAGCGCGAAAAACGACCGGGCGAACACGATCTCGCCGAGCGGCGCCTCGTCCGCGACGGCGCGCACGAGCGCGGCCATCACCGTGAACAGGAAGGCGGACAGAAGCTTGAAGACGACGCCGAGGATCATGCCATAAGCGGTGCGGACGGAAGGCGCGGCGCGATGCGCGACGCGCGCCGAGCGTCTAGCATGCCAGAGCCGCCGCAGGCGCCCTTGGCGTCGCAAGGCGGGGTTGCGCCTCGACATTCCGGAGAGTTGCGTGAAGCCGACGCCCCTGCCCCGCTCGTCCTATCGCTTCGAGCGTCGCATCACGACGCGATGGGCGGACAACGACGTGTACGGCCACGTCAACAACGCGCTCTACTACTCGTTCTTCGACACCACGATCACGAGCTACCTGATGTCGCGCGGCGGGCTGCTGCCGGACAGCGGCCCGATGATCTTCGTCGTCGCGAGCGACTGCGCCTATTTCCGCGCCTTCGCCTTTCCCGAGACGATCGAGAGCGCGCTCGCCGTGGCGGCCGTCGGCGCGAAGAGCGTGACCTGGCGGATCGGCCTGTTCGGCGAAGGCGAGGACGAGCCGCGCGCGCAGGGACGTTTCGTCCATGTCTGCGTCGATCGCGCGACCCAGCGTCCGATGGCGTGGCCGCAAGACTGGCTCGAGGCGTTCGAGGCGATCAGGACGACGTCGGCCTGACCCGGGGCGCGGGCCGCCCCTTCTCCCGCTCCGTCTCGTGATCCTGCGGGCGAAGCCAGCGCGCCGCCATCCAGCAGAGCAGCGCCCAGGCCGCGCCGAGCGACCAGCCGGCGAGCACGTCGGTCGGGTAATGCACGCCAAGGAACACGCGGCTGACGCCGATCAGCAAAGTAAGAAGCACCGCGACAGTGAAGATGTAGCCCCGCAGCGCCCATCGCGGCTCCGACTGCGCCAGGAGCGCGCCGATCGTGAGATAGATCACGGCGGACGACATGGCGTGGCCGCTCGGGAAGCTGAGCGACTGCACCGAGACGAGGTGTTCGACCATGTCGGGTCTCGGCCGCGCGAAGCCGATCTTCAGCCCTGCGTTCAGCAGCGCGCCGCCGACGATCGCGACGGTGAGGAACAGCGCGCTGGCGTAACGCCGCGCCACGAGGAAATAGGTGATCGCCAGCACCGACAGCAGCGTCAGCACCGGCACGCCGCCGAGGCTGGTGACGTCGATCATGGCGCCTTCGAGCCAGTGCGGCCCGATCGGCTGCTTCGGATCGCCCGCCTGCCTGAGCGCCAGAAGGATCGAGGAGTCGAAGTCGTGGGTCTCGCCCTCGACCATCTCGTCCGCGATCTTGACGAAGGCGAAGCCGAGACCGGCGATGCCGGCGAAACCGACCAGCGGACCGAACTCCGGCAGTCGCCAGGACGCGATCCGCTGCTGTGTCGAAGGCGGCGCTTTCTCGCTGAGGTTCACGCGTCGATCTATCCTGCTCGTCGGGTCAGGACGAACCTAGCGCCCGGCATGGCGGAAGCGAGCGTGGGCGCCGGCTCAGCCGCGCCCTTCTTCAGTCACTTCCTTGGGGGCCTCGCCGGCGCGCTGCTGGCCGGTCTCGACCTTTCCGGCCTCGCCCTGCTTCTTCAGCTTCGCCTCGGTGGCGAGCTTCAGCTGGATCAGCGCCTCGAGCGGGTACTCCTCGATGCCCGTGCCGCCGGTCTCGTCGATGTGGCGGAAGATCTCCGAGCGCATCCGGGGGTCCCAGAAGTGCTGGATGTGGTCGAGCACGCCGGGGACGCGCTTGTCCTCGGGCTGGCTCTTGAAGAACCAGCCGATCTGGTTGGCCATGTAGATCAGGCGGTCGAGCGTCGACTTGTGCGAGTGCTCCTCGTCGTGGAGGGCCTCGGCCACGCCTGCGGCGCCGGGTTGATGGCTCATGATGCGGACGCTCCTGCGGGAACGGGCGGCGCGTCATCCACGACGCGGCGGGGATGGGTGAAGACTTCGAAGCCGTCGCCGCGGGCGATCGCGACGAGGGTGATGCCGGCCTCCTCGGCCATGCGGACGCCGAGCGCGGTTGGCGCGGAGACCGCGACCAGCAGCGGCGCGCCGATCATCGCGGTCTTTTGGACCATCTCGACCGACACCCGGCTCGACAGCACGACGAAGCCGCGGGCGGCGTCGACGCTGGAGCGCGCGAGATGGCCGGCGAGCTTGTCGAGCGCGTTATGGCGACCGACGTCCTCCCGGACGGCGAGCAGCCCCTCGCCCGGACGATAGAAGCCGGCGCCGTGCACGGCTCGCGTCTCAAAGTTCAGCGTCTGCGCGCGCTGCAGCGCCTCGAGCGCGGCGTGGATGTCGGCGGCCGAGAAAGCGCCGTCCGCGACGATCTTTCGCGCGGGCTTGGCCGCCTGCTCCAGGCTGTCGACGCCGCACAGGCCGCAGCCGGTCGGCCCCGCGAGATTGCGCCGACGGGAGCCGAGCGCGCGCGAAGGTTCCTTGGCGAGCCACATGCGGGCTTCGAGCCCGAGTTCGTGGACGACGACGTCGAGACTTTCGATCTCGCTCGCGTCGGCGACGATGCCTTCGGTTAGGCTGAAGCCGACCGCAAAGTCCTCGACGTCCTGCGGGCTCGCCATCATGACGGCCTGCGTCGAGCCGTCATAGACCAGTGCGATCGCACTTTCCTCGGGCGTCGCCCGGTCCGCCGTCTCGCGCAGACGCCCGTCGCGCCAGACGGCGCGAGACAGGCGTGCGACGGGGGGCGGAAAGGTGGTCATCTCGGAGATATAGGTGGTCCCGATCCCTTGTCCCGGCCCTGAGCCGGAACCCAGACGCGCCGACGCCCATTCGGCTGTCGACGGTCGCGGTTCTGGGTCTCGGCTCAAGGCCGGGACAAGAGCGCAGCTGCTCTGCGCAAATTCCTGAACGCGATCCCGGATCGGCGCTCGCGCGCCGTCCGGGATGACGCGGTTCCGGCCTTACTCCGCCGCCTGCGCGGTGATGCGGCGGCTGAGGCGCGAATGCTCCTCGTACTCCTCCTGCCAGGCGGACGGACCGTTGGACGGCGCCACCTGCACGGCGGTGACCTTGTACTCCGGGCAGTTCGTCGCCCAGTCGGAGAAGTCGGTCGTGATGACGTTCGCCTGCGTGTTCGGGTGGTGGAACGTCGTGTAGACGACGCCCGGCGCCACGCGGTCGGTGATGAGCGCGCGCAGCGAGGTCTCGCCGGCGCGGCTCCGCAGCGTCACCCAGTCGCCTTCGCGCACGCCGCGGTCCTCGGCGTCGACCGGATGGATCTCCAGCCGGTCCTCCTCGTGCCAGCGCGAGTTCTCGGTGCGGCGGGTCTGCGCGCCGACATTGTACTGGCTGAGGATGCGGCCCGTGGTGAGCAGCAGCGGGAAGCGCGGCCCGACCTTTTCGTCGGTGCCGACATATTCGGTGATGACGAAGTTGCCCTTGCCGCGGACGAAGCCGCCGATGTGCATCGTCGGGGTGCCCTCGGGCGCCTTCTCGTTGCACGGCCACTGGATCGAGCCGAGCTCCTCCAGCCGCTGGAACGACACGCCCGCGAAGCTCGGGGTGGAGGCGGCGATCTCGTCCATGATCTCGGACGGATGGTCGTACTCCATCTCGTAGCCCATCGCCTTGGCGAGGAGCAGCGTCACCTCCCAGTCGCCGTAGCCGTTCTTCGGCGCCATCACCTTCGTCACGCGCTGGATGCGGCGCTCGGCGTTGGTGAAGGTGCCGTCCTTCTCGAGGAAGGAGCAGCCCGGCAGGAAGACATGGGCGTAGTTCGCCGTCTCGTTCAGGAACAGGTCCTGCACGACGACGCATTCCATCGCCTTGAGGCCGCCGATGACATGCTTGGCGTCCGGGTCGGACTGGGCGATGTCCTCGCCCTGGACATAGAGGCCCTTGAAGGTGCCGTCGACGGCAGCGTCCAGCATGTTCGGGATGCGCAGGCCGGGCTCGGCGTCGAGCGGAACGCCCCACAGCTTCTCGTAGAGCACGCGCGTCTCGTCGTCCGAGACGTGCCGATAGCCCGGATACTCATGCGGGAACGAGCCCATGTCGCACGAGCCCTGCACGTTGTTCTGGCCGCGCAGCGGGTTCACGCCGACGCCTTCGCGACCGATGTTGCCGGTCGCCATCGCGAGGTTGGCGATGCCGAGAACGGTGGTCGAGCCCTGGCTGTGCTCGGTGACGCCGAGTCCGTAGTAGATCGCCGCGTTGCCGCCGGTCGCGTAGAGGCGCGCGGCCTCGCGGAGGAGGTTGGCCGGCACGCCCGTGGAGAGCTCCGTCGCCTCGGGCGAATGACGCTCCTCGGAGACGAACTCGGCCCAGGCCTCGAAGGTCTCCATGTCGCCTTCGGCGCGCACGAACGCCTCGTTGACGAGGCCTTCGGTCACGATGACATGCGCGAGCGCCGTGACAATCGCGACGTTGGTGCCGGGCTTCAGCGGCAGGTGGAAGTCCGCGCGGATGTGCGGGCTCTTCACCAGGTCGATGCGCCGCGGATCGATGACGATCAGCTTGGCGCCCTGACGCAGCCGCTTCTTCATGCGGCTGCCGAACACCGGATGGCCGTCGGTCGGGTTGGCGCCGATGACCAGGATGACGTCGGAGTGCTCGACCGAGTCGAAGTCCTGGGTGCCGGCCGAGGTGCCGAAGGCGGTCTTCAGGCCGTAGCCGGTCGGCGAGTGGCAGACGCGGGCGCAGGTGTCGACGTTGTTGTTGCCGAAGCCGGCGCGGACGAGCTTCTGGACGAGGTAGGTCTCCTCGTTGGTGCAGCGCGACGAGGTGATGCCGCCGATCGACGAGCGGCCGTACTGGCCCTGGATGCGCTTGAACTCGGAGGCGGTGTAGTCGATCGCCTCTTCCCAAGAGACCTCACGCCACGGATCGGTGATCTTGGCGCGGATCATCGGCTTCAGGATGCGGTCCTGATGGGTTGCGTAGCCGTAGGCGAAGCGGCCCTTGACGCAGCTGTGGCCGTGGTTCGCCTTGCCGTCCTTGTACGGCATCATGCGCACGAGCTCGTCGCCGCGCATCTCGGCCTTGAAGGTGCAGCCGACGCCGCAATAGGCGCAGGTGGTCACGACCGAATGCTCGGGCGTGCCGATCTCGGCGACCGACTTCTCCTGGAGCGTCGCGGTCGGGCAGGCCTGCACGCAGGCGCCGCAGGACACGCACTCGGAGGTGATGAAGGGCTCGTCCATGCCGGGCGACACGCGGCTGTCGAAGCCGCGGCCCGAGATCGTCAGCGCGAAGGTGCCCTGCACCTCCTCGCAGGCCCGCACGCAGCGCGAGCAGACGATGCACTTGGCCGGATCGTAGGTGAAGTACGGGTTCGACTCGTCCTTCTTGGAGACGATGTGGTTCTCGCCCTCGTAGCCGTAGCGGACCTCGCGCAGGCCCACGACGCCGGCCATGTCCTGCAGCTCGCAGTCGCCATTGGCCGAGCAGGTCAGGCAGTCGAGCGGGTGGTCGGAGATGTAGAGCTCCATGACGCCCTTGCGCAGCTGCTTCAGCCGCGGCGTCTGGGTCTTGACCACGATGCCCTCGGCGACCGGCGTCGTGCAGGACGCCGGGGTGCCGTTGCGACCCTCGATCTCGACGAGGCAGAGCCGGCAGGAGCCGAACGCCTCGACCGAGTCGGTCGCGCAGAGCTTGGGGATCTCGTTGTTGAGCTCCATCGCGGCGCGCATGATCGAGGTGCCTTCCGGCACCGAGACCTTCTGGCCGTCGATGGTGAGCGTCACCCGCTTCTCGGACTTCGAGAGCGGCGTGCCGTAGTCGATTTCCTGGATGAGGGCCATGGGTTCCTCCTCACTCCGCCGCGACTGACAGGGGACGACCCCGTCCAAAGTCTTCGGGGAAATGGGTGATCGCGCTCATGACGGGATACGGAGTGAAGCCGCCGAGCGCGCAAAGTGAGCCGAGCTTCATCGTGTGGCAGAGGTCTTCGACGACCGCGAGGTTCCGCTCACGGTCCTGTCCGGCGATCACCTTGTCCAACGTCTCCACGCCGCGCGTGGATCCGATGCGGCAAGGCGTGCATTTTCCGCAGCTCTCGACGGCGCAGAACTCCATCGCGAAGCGCGCCATGCGGGCCATGTCGACGTCTTCGTCGAAGATCACCACGCCGCCGTGGCCGATCAGCGCGTCGATCTTCGTGAAGGCTTCGTAGTCGAACGGCGTGTCGAACTGATGGCGCGGCAGGTAGGCGCCGAGCGGGCCGCCGACCTGCACGGCGCGGATCGGCTTGCCGGTGAAGGTGCCGCCCGCGACGTCCTCGACCAGTTCGCCGAGCGTGATGCCGAAGGCGATCTCGAACAGGCCGCCCTGCTTGACGTTGCCGGCGAGCTGGATCGGCATCGTCCCGCGCGAGCGGCCGAAGCCGACATCGGCGTAGGACTTGGCTCCGTTCGCCATGATGAACGGCACCGAGCAGAGCGACACGACGTTGTTGATGACCGTCGGGCGCCCGAACAGGCCCTTGTGCGCCGGCAGCGGCGGCTTGGCGCGGACGAGGCCGCGCTTGCCCTCGATGCTCTCTAGCAGCGAGGTCTCCTCGCCGCAGACATAGGCGCCCGCGCCCTCGCGGACCTCCATGTCGAAGTCGTAGTCAGAGCCCGCGACGCGCTTGCCGAGGTAACCAGCCTTGCGCGCCACCTTGATCGCCGCGTTCATCGCCTTGATGGCGTGCGGATATTCGGAGCGGCAGTAGACGTAGCCCTTGGTCGCGCCGACGCCGACGCCGGCGATCGTCATGCCCTCGATGAGGGTGAAAGGATCGCCTTCCATGATCATGCGGTCGGCAAAGGTGCCCGAGTCGCCCTCGTCGGCGTTGCAGACGATGTATTTCTGCTGCGGCGGCGTCTGGCCGACGGTGCGCCACTTGATGCCGGTCGGGAAGCCCGCGCCGCCGCGGCCGCGCAGGCCGGACTCGAAGACCTCCTCGATGGTGGCCGGGCCGCCGAGCTCGATCGCCCGCTCGAGACCCTTGTAGCCGCCATTGGCGCGATACTCGTCGAGCGAGACCGGGTCGATCAGGCCGCAGCGCGCGAAGGTGAAGCGCTGCTGGCGCTTGAAGAACGGGATTTCTTCCGGATCGCCAAGACGAAGCTCGTGGCCCTTGCCGTCGAGGAAGCCGGCGTCGAGCAGGCCGGCGACGTCCCTGGCCTTGACCGGCCCGTAGGCGATGCGCCCGGCGGAGGTGACGACCTCCACCATCGGCTCCAGCCAGTGCATGCCGCGCGAGCCGTTGCGGGTGATCTGGACTTCGAGCCCGCGGGCGCGGAACGCCTCCTCGAAGGCCTTGGCGACGCGGTCGGCGCCGAGGGCCACGGCGGCGGCGTCGCCCGGAACGTAGATGCGCGCGCTCATGAGCGGCACTCCGCTGCGATTTCGTCGATCGCCTCGTCGTCGAGGCGGCCGATCAGGCGGCCGTTGACCATTGCCGAGGGCGAGCACGAGCAGAGGCCCAGGCAATAGATCGGCTCGAGCGTAACCTGGCCGTCCGGGCGAGTCTCGCCGAAGGCGCAATCGAGAGCCTTGGCGATGCGGTCGGAGGTGACGTTGCCGCCCGCCGCCTGGCAGGCCTCGGCGACGCACACCTTCACGACATGCTTGCCGGCCGGCTCGTGACGGAAGTCATGATAGAACGTCATCGTGCCATGAACTTCAGCGCGCGACAGGTTCAGCGCGTCGGCGATCAGGGGCACTGCGTCCTGCGGCACGTAGCCGAAGGCGCCCTGCATCGCGTGCAGGATCGGAAGGGTCGCCCCCTCCATAGCAAGATGATCGGCGATGATCTCCGAGCCGCGGACGGGGCTCCAAGCCTCGTATCGTCCACGCGCCTCTCCGACCACGGCATAGCCGCTCGACATGAGGTCGCTCTCCTCCAGGAATGACTTTATAGTTTTTCTTATCCCACAGAGTGGGTGTTCCTTACGGGGAGATCAATGCCGATGTTTCGTCGATTGATCGACGAAAACTATCAGACGGTCTCCTTCGCGGGCTTGATCTGCGCGAGCCGCGCCGCCAGCGTTTTCGCCTCGGAAACCAAGGCCTTGGTGGCCGGCGTCATGGGCTCGCGATGCGGCGCCACGAGGCCGACGGTGTGAACGACTTCCGGCTCGACGATCGGGATCGCGCGAATGTTCGAGGGCAGGCCCATGATTTCGGCGAAGCTCTGCGGCATCACGCTCGCCCAGGCGCCGGTGCGCACATGGGTGAACAGCACGACGGTGGAGTTCGATTCGAGCGTCGGCGCCGGCGCGGCCCCGGCCTCGCGCAGCAGACCCTCGACGATCCTGCGGTTCTGCATGTCCGGCGTCAGCAGGCAGAGCGGGACGCGGCCGACGTCGCGCCACGTCACGGTCTCGCGGTCTCCGAGCACGCCGTCGGCGGCGGTGATCAGCCGGTAGCCCTCGCGCCAGATTGGAACCGCCGAGACGCGGCCGACCGGCTCGTTGTCGAGATAGGTGACGCCGGCGTCGATCTCGAGATTGTCGAGCTCGGTGCCGATCTCGAGCGAGGTGCGGCTGAGGATCGTGAAGCGCACGTCCGGATGCCGGGCGCGGAACGGCGTGGTGAGCTGCGCGATCATGGGCAGGGCCGTCGGAATCACCGCGATCCGCAGATGCCCGACGACACCGCGCTTCAGCGCCTCGATATCCTGCCGCATGGCGCGGGCGTCGCCCACGATCCGGCGCGCCCATTCCAGCGCCCGGTCGCCTTCCGCCGTGAAGCCGTGGAAGCGCGAACCGCGCTCGACGAGGCGCACGCCGAGCATGTCCTCGAGCTGCTTGATGCCGGCGGACAGCGTGGGCTGGGTGACGCCGCAACTCTCCGCCGCGCGCCCGAAGTGTCGCTCCTGCGCGAGCGCAAGAAGGAAATCGAGCTTGTCGAGCATGCCGTCGTCGTCCCGCCTCGCGCGGTTCGGAACGTTCCGCGCCGCAACTCCATACCTTAGGAATGAAGTTTCCGGGACCAGTTTCTTGCGCCGACGACCGACCGCGCGGATCGGTCGCCGGTTTCACAAGCCCCCACTCCCTCATTCCTCAGGCCTTCCGGCCGAAATTGCGCCGCCCGTTACTTCGACGGCCACCAGGCGATGTCGATCGCCTCGGCGGCGCCCTCGACCGCGCCGGCCTTCTTGGTCGCGGCGGTCTTGAGGTCGACCGCATACAGATCGCCGCCCGTCATCAGCCAGGCCGCGTTGGTCCCGTCCGCCTGCGCCGCGATCTCGAAGGCGACCGGGCCGGACGGCGTCACGCCGATCTTGCCGATCGCGGAGAGCACGCCGTCGTTCGGCGGCGCCTGCTTCACGAGCGCCGGGATGGTCGCGTCGATGTTGAACAGCTCGGTCTTCTCGGCCTTCTTGCCGTTCAGCGAGTTGGTGTAGGCGCCGGCGACCACGTTCGGCTTCTCGCCCTTGTGCATGTCGGTCTCGGCGTATTTGTGCGAGCCGTCGACCGTCGCCTTGCCGTCGTCGACATTGACGCGAAGGCTCACGCCGCCGTCGGTCATGACGCGAAGGCGATCGGCCATCGGGTTGAAGTCGACGGTGACCTTTGCGCCCGCAGGCAGCTTCTCAGACAGCGTCGACTTCTTGGTCGCCTTGCCGCTCGACGGGTCGATCGTGACGATGTCGCCGGCCGCGGTCACGCCGTAGAGCATGCCGTCGGCGGGACGCACGTCGATGCCGACGAGGGCGTCGGCGCCGGTGATCTCGGCTTTGCCCGTCACCTTCAGGCTGTCCGGATCGACGATCGCGAGCGACTTGCCGCCGATCAGCGCGACGACGCTGTCGGCGTGGGCCGGGGCGGCGAAACCGAGGGACAGGGATCCGAAGGCCGCTGCGGCCGCAAGGACGGTCTTGGAGGCTGTCTTGGAGGCGGTCATGGAGTTCTCCTTCGAGATTCGGTCGACGCCGGGCGGCGTCGCGACGGGAGAACACGGCCGGCCTCGCGCCTGGATGCAGCGCGACCTATCCCGATTTGTTGATGACGATTTCTCGCCGGAGCGCGCATCCGTTCACGCGCGCGGCGGGTACCGTGCCGACAGCCCCACGCGTTCCGAGTCAGATGACAGCCGTTCCCTTGCAGACCCGCCTTGACCCGATCGCCGACTGGCTCGGCGGATGCGCCAGAGGCGATCGCTCCGCGCTGAAAGCGATCTACGATCGCGAGGGCTCGACGCTGCTCGGGATGGCGACGCGCATCGTTCGGCGACGCGAGGTGGCCGAAGAAGTCCTGCAGGAGGCGTTCGTCCAGATCTGGCGGCGTGCGGCGAGCTTCGACCCGTCGCTCGGCTCGGGACGCGCATGGGTGTTCGCAGTGGTGCGCAACCGCGCGCTCAACCAGTTGCGCGACGACCGCCACGTGCCGGTCGAGGACCATGAGTTGGAGGGCTATGCCGCGCATGACGAGGCGACCGAGGACGCCTTCGACCGGCTGGCCGATTCGGACGCGCTCAAGCGCTGCCTGTCGCGGCTCGATCCGGTCCGCCGCAAGGCGGTGCTGCTCGCCTACTGCCTCGGCCTGACGCATGGCGAGATAGCCGGACGGCTCGGCGCGCCGCTCGGCACGGTGAAGGCCTGGATCCGGCGCTCGCTCGCCTCGCTCCGGACATGCATGTCATGACCGAGGATCGCCGCACCCTTCAGGATCTCGCCGGCGAGTTCGTCCTCGGCCTGCTCGAACCGGACGAGAGCGCAGCCTTCGAGCGACGGGCGGAACGCGAGCCGGCCGCCGCGGCCGCGATCGCCGAATGGCGCGATCGCCTGCTCGTCCTCGACGCCGCCGCCGTTCCGCTCGCGCCCCATGAGACCCTGTGGGCGCGGATCGACGACGCCCTGGACGAACCGGCGTCGCAGGCGGCGCCTGGCGCGCCGCCCGCCCGGCGGCCTTCGCGTCTCGCCCGTTTCTGGAACGACCTGCCCGTCCTGCGCGGAGCCGCGCTCGCCGGCGCCGCCGCGACGCTTGCGCTGGCCGTCTTTTCCGCCGCGACCTATCGCGACGCGCAGCGCCAGCCACAGGTGATCGCAGTTCTGCTGACGCCGGACGGCAAGCCCGGCGCGGTGGTCGACGTGTTCGCCGACGGATCGTCCTATGTCGCGCCGCTGACGGACGTCTCGGTGCCGGCGGACCGGATCATGCAGGTCTGGACCCTCGCCGATCCCGCGGTCGGACCTGTCTCGCTCGGCCTGCTGACCGAGGACGGCAGCGCGAGGCTCCGGCCGGCCGCCCTGCCCGCCCCCAAGCCACGCCAGCTTTACGAGATCACGCTGGAGCCGGACGGAGGCTCGCCGACCGGCAAGCCGACCGGCCCCATCCTTTTCAAGGGCTTCGCCGAACGCCCGCGCTGACTGAGCGCAGGCGTCCGCTCCTTGCCGATCCGCGCGCGGGGCATAGCTTCGCGGCGGACACACGCGAGGATCGCCTCAATGGCCGAAGCCCCTTCCGCCCCCATCGATCTCTATTACTGGCCGACGCCGAACGGCTGGAAGGTCACCATCCTGTTCGAGGAGCTCGGCCTGCCCTACCGGATCATCCCGGTGAACATCGGCGCCGGCGACCAGTTCAAGCCGGACTTCCTCAAGATTTCGCCCAACAACAAGATGCCGGCGATCGTCGATCCCGACGGCCCGGGCGGCGAGCCGATCTCGGTGTTCGAGTCCGGCGCGATCCTGCAGTATTTCGGACGCAAGACCGGCAAGCTCTATCCGACCGACGAGCGCAGGCGCGTCGAGGTCGACGAGTGGCTGTTCTGGCAGATGGGCGGCTTCGGCCCGATGCTCGGCCAGATCCACCACTTCCGGAACTATGCGCCCGAGAAGATCCCCTACGCGATCGACCGCTACGTCAACGAGGGCGAGCGACTCTACGGCGTCCTCGACGACCGGCTGAAGGACCGCGACTTCATCTGCGGCGACTACTCGATCGCGGACATCGCCTGCGTCGGCTGGGCCAAGGGCTGGGAGAAGCAGGGCCAGACGATCGACGACACGCCGAACGTCAAGCGCTGGCTCGAGCGGATGCTGGCGCGCCCGGCCGTCGCCCGCGGGCTCGCCGTCAAGGTCGACGCGCCGACGCTCGATCTCGCGGCCGACAAGGACGCCCAGAAAGTCCTCTTCGGCCAGCGCGCCCGCCGCGCCTGAGGAACGACGCGATCACGCGGACGTTCCTGACACGACAGTCGACGCGTCCGGGCCGGGACCCCGGCGCAGCCTCATCAGACAGGAGATCACCATGGCCGACACAATTCCGGGCGGCGCCGCCGCTTCCCCCGAAAGCGCCCTCGACGCCGACATCGCCACGCTGAAGGCCGACGTCGCACGCCTGACCGACACCCTGTCTGCGCTGCTCTCCGACAGCGCCGCGACGGCGCGGAACGCGGCGCGCGAAGGCGTCGACACGGCGAAGGCCCATGTCACCAGCGCCGCCGACGATCTCAGCGAGGCCGTCGAGCAGAACCCGCTGACTTCGGTCCTCATCGCCGTCGGCATCGGCTACGTTCTCGGCGTCCTGGGGCGGCGGCGCTGATGCTGCGCCTGCTGCTGCAGGCAGGACTGGGCGCCGCGACGTTCAATGTCGGGCGCAAGATCGCGGCGCTGAAACGCTCGATCGCGTTCTTCGCGGTCGCCGGCGTGATCGCGCTCTTGGGCCTTGGGGCTCTGACCGCGGCGTTGATCCTCTACCTCGAGCCACGCTTCGGCCCTGCTGGGTCGGCGGGGATCGTCGGCGGAGGGCTTGTGCTTCTCGCCGCCCTAATTGGCTGGGCGGGAACGTGGAAGGCGAGGCCGAAGCCGCCGACGCCGATCTTCGAACGAGTCCGGGCCGAGGTCGGAGCGGCCGGCTCCGCATTCGCCGACACCCGGCGGCGCGCATCGGCCCGTTCGGCGGCGCTGGACGAAGCCGTCGTCGAGGACGCTCCGCCCCCTTTGCCGAAGACGCCGGCGCAGCGACGCAAGAAGGCGCTCAACGTCGTGCTGATCGCGACGCTGGCCGGGGTCATTCTCGGACGCCGTCTCTGACCATCGGCGACAGTCGATAAAAAAGGGCCGCCGCGCATCGCGCGGCGGCCCTTTCTCGTCAGGCGGGGACGATCAGTTCTTCGTGTCGGTCGGCGAGGCCTTCGAGGGCGCAGGCTGCTCCATGCCGCCGGTCTTGCCGGAATTGGCGTCCGCGTCCGGCCGCGCCGTGCCGCTGCCCGATCCGCCCGAGCCCGACGTCGCCGACGCCTTGCTGCTCGGTCCGCCCGTCGCGCCGCCGCCGCTCTTGTTCGCGTCCGGACGCGCCTCGCCGCTGTTCGTGGTCGCGCCGGAGGATTTGCCGGCGCCTGTGTCGTAACCGGACTGGGCGTGGGCGACGCCTGCAAGCGGAGCCAGGCTCAACGCGACCACCGCCGCAGCGCCGATGAGATTACGCATATCGATTCTCCCAAATTTTCTGACGCCGACCACCGAACTGAATATTTCAGACGAAAATCGGCGCGTTGTTTTCAGTCTATGAAGGCGCAAATATTGAGCATGTCGGCGACATCAAGGTCGCATTTCGAATGTTGAGATCAGAAAAATACTTTTTCGACTTGGAACGAACAGAGATCCGTCTTTTGACATAGTCCAGTCGCGTAGTTGTAGCGATCGGCGGCGAAGCGCCCGACGACGACGAGTGGCGTCAAGACCGGAGATCGGCTTTGCGCGTCTTCCGCAGAACGTGGTTGCGGGATCATCAACAACGCGGCGCGGGCCGATGGCCTGCCGACACGCGCGGTCGCTGATTCTCTTGCGTCTGGAGGGTAAACGGCCGAATAATTTTACGTCTCGTTTTCAGAAGCTTCAATCTGCATTCATCTAAACTTTTAAACAGCCGGTAGCGGCTCTGCGGGATGATCCTCGTCAAGAACGGCGACGAAAACAGTCGCCGCAAGACGAAAACAGGCAGGATCAAGCAAATGGCTCGCTACGACATCTCTTCCATCGAATGCGGCGCGCTCGGCGTCGTCGATTCGGGGATCGTTTACTTTCAGCTCGGGCTTTCCTACGCGACGGGCCGCAGCGTCCCGCTCGACCTGGTGTCGGCCCACAAGTGGTTCAACCTCGCGGCCCACGCGGGCGTCGCCGAGGCCGCCGGTCTGCGTCGCGAACTCGCCGCCGAGATGAGCCCGGACGAGATCGCCCTCGCCCAGCGCGCCGCGCGCGAGCATCTCGGGCTGCACTGAACGCGAAACGCCGCGCGCGGTCGTTGACCAGCCGGCGTCTTCGCGTGTAACCCTGCCGGCCACGGAGACGTGGCCGAGAGGCTGAAGGCACTCGTTTGCTAAATGAGCAGACCTGGAAACGGGTCTCGAGGGTTCGAATCCCTCCGTCTCCGCCATTCGCGCATGCCAGAATCTTGGATCGATCGCGGCGCCGTAAGTCAGCCGGTCGTTCCGGCTTCTTCCCCAACGTCGGCCTCGAGAAGGCGTCGGATATCCTCCAGATCGCCGCGCACGGCCATGACCACGAGCTGCTGGAGATAGGCGACGCCGGTCAGGTGATCGAGCGTGCCGTCCGCGACGCCGCGCAGAATGACGGACAGATAGTGTCCGAGCGCCTTGCCCTCGGTCTCGCCGAAGGGGCTCGAGGCGAGAATCGCGTGGTCCTGGGGCGGTAGCATTTTGATCCCTGCCGTCGGTCCGCGTCCCGCAAGGCGGGCGGCGCGCATGGTCGGACGACCCGGCGTCGCACGCGACCTCCTTCCAATCGCTGAATCGGCGCCGCGGCGCGCGCGGGCGTCCGTCCGCGATCGCCGAAGTGGTCGCCATGGGCGGCGATTGGCCCCGTGCCCTGCCGGGCCCGGTATGCAAGACTGCCGGCATGATCCTGTCAGAGCTCCCTTTCGACGCGAATCGGATGCTGGCGGGCCTGCGCCGCCGGGTCGAGCGCGGGAGCCCGACCTTCGAGCCCGACGCCGACTTCACCGGCGCGATGGGCGGCCCTTCGCTCGACGGACCTGGCGTGCGCAGCGAGGGCTGGCGCACGATCCACGATTATGTCGAGGTCGACAGCCTGCCCGAGCGCGCTCGGCTGACGGCCGGCCTGCTGACGAGGCTTCAATGACCCCTCCCCGCCCCGCCTTCTCCTGCGACGGCTCGCTGGTCGCGCCCGCCGTCGAGATCCCCGATCTCTGCCGTGCGGGCGCAGCGCGGCTCTCGCGCATGCTGCGAGCGGGCGAGGTTTCGTCGGTCGAGGTCGTCGAAGCCTTCTTTGGACAGATCGACCGCGTGAACCCGGCCCACAACGCCATCGTCACCCTGCGCGAGCGCGAGGCGGTTCTCGCCGAGGCGAAGGCGGCGGACGAGGCGCGCACGAAGGGCGGGGCCGCCGGGCCGCTTGCGGGCCTGCCCATCGCCTTCAAGGACCTGCAGCCGACAAAGGGGCTGCGCACCACCTTCGGCTCGCCGCTCTTCGCCGAGTTCGTTCCGGACGAGGACAGCCTGACCGTCCAGCGCGTGAAGGCGGCCGGCGGCATCGTGATCGGCAAGACCAATACGCCAGAGTTCGGGCTCGGCTCGCACACCTACAACACGGTGTTCGGCCGCACGCGCAACGCGTTCGATCCGGCCCTGAGCGCGGGCGGCTCGAGCGGCGGGGCGGCCGTCGCCGTCGCGCTCGGCATGCTGCCGGTCGCGGATGGCTCGGACTTCGGCGGATCGCTCCGCAACCCCGGCGCCTTCAACAACGTCTTCGGCCTGCGACCCTCGCTCGGCCGCGTGCCCAACGTGCCGGCGAAGGACGCGTTCTACGGCTCGTTTTCGACCGACGGCCCGATCGCGCGCACGGTCGAGGACCTCGCGCTGATGCTCTCCGTCATGGCGGGCGCCGACCCCCGTTCGCCGCTCGCCAGCGCCGACGAGGGATTTCGCTATGAGGACCGGCTCGACGGCGCCGAGGCGCTGAAGCCGAAGGTCGCGTGGCTCGGCGACCTCGGCGGGCGCCTGCCGACCGAGCCCGGCGTGCTCGCCATCTGCGAGGCCGCGCTCGCCGCGATGGAGCCGGCCGGCTGGCGGACCGAGGCGGTGACGCCAGACTTCGATTACGCCGCGCTGTGGAAATCCTTCGTCACGCTGCGCGGCGTCGCGGCGCTCGTCAGCCATGGGCCGTATCGCGACGCGCCGGATCAGTACGCCAGCCTCAAGCCCGAGATGCAGTGGGAGATCGAGACGGCCGCCCGGCTGTCGGCCGACGACGTCGCGAGCGCGATGCTCACGCGAACGCAATGGCGCGAGACGGCCCTGGCCCTGCTCCAGACCTTCGACGTTCTGGCGCTTCCCACCGCGCAGGTCTTCCCCTTCCCCGTCGACTGGGACTGGCCGAAGGAGATCGCGGGCCGGCCGATGGACAGCTACCATCGCTGGTTCGAGGTGGCGGCCCCCGGCTCGTTGACCGGCTTTCCGGTCGTCAACGTCCCCGCGGGCTTCGCCGCCGACGGCCGGCCCATGGGGGTGCAACTGATCGGGCGCCCGCGGGCCGATCTCGGCGTCCTGCGCGTCGCCGCGGCCTACGCTGCGGCCGCGCCGCGCGCCTGATGGCGTCGGGGCTGGATCGCCACGTCGTGCCCGGACGTGATCCGGGCGTCCATTGCAAGGGCCTTGTCCGCGGTCGCGCTAGACGCTCAAGCCCCTCGCGGCGACCATGATCTCGCCGACGATCTCTTCGCCGCGCACGGCGACGAGCCGGTCCACCATGTTGACCACGACGCAGACATGGTTCGGGACGATCCGCACCACTTCGCCGATCCCGGGCCGCGCGGCCGAAGCGGACAGGTCGAGAAAGCCGTGCTCCTCCGACAGCGCGTTGATGCGCGCCTCCGGAAAGTCCAGCACGAAGCCGTGGCCCTTCAGCCCTCCAGGATCGCTCGTCAGGATCTTGGAGCCGGAGTCGACGATCCCCCGGTCCTGCGCGGCGCGGCTGACCACGGTCGCGTAGACCGCGACGGCGCAGTCCTCCAGCGTCGCGACGCCGGCCGCCACCTGCATGCGGTCGTTGAAGATGTAGGTTCCCGGCCGATGCTCGGTCGCGCCCTTGAGCGCGCCGAGATGCCTGAGATTGGGCGAGCCTCCGGTCGAGACGATCCGTGGCTCAAGCCCTCCGTCGCGCAGGCCGGCCTGCGCCGCGTCGAAGAAGGCCTGCGTCTGCGGCCAGCGATCCGGCGGCGGGTAGAGCAGAAGACCCGCGAAGTTCAGTCCCGGCGTCGCCGCGATCCGACGCGCCAGTTCGACCGCCTCGCCCGGCGTCTCGACGCCGGCGCGCTTCATCCCGGTGTCGCATTCGACGACCACGTCGAGCGTCCGGCCGCCGATGGCGGCGGCGCCGGCAAGCCCGTCGACGGTGGTGGCGCTGTCCGCCGCGACCGTCATCTTCGCGAGCCGCATCAGCGCGCCGAGCCGGCCGAGATTGCGCTCGCCGAGGATGTTGTAGCTGATCAGGATGTCGTCGAGCCCGCCGTCGGCCATGACCTCGGCCTCGCCGAGCTTCTGGCAGGTGATCCCTTTCGCGCCGGCGGCGATCTGCAGCTGCGCGAGTTCGGGAGACTTGTGCGTCTTGACGTGCGGACGGCAGGCGAGGCCCGCCCGGTTGCAGAGCGCCTGCACGCGCGTGATGTTCGACTCCACGACCTCGAGGTCGACGATGACGGCGGGCGTCCCGTATTCCCGCGCGATCTCGGCCGCGAGCGGCGTCACGGCAGGATCCGGACGATCGCCTCGATCTCGACCGTCATGCCGTTGGGGAGCGAGCCCATGCCGACCGCCGAGCGCGCGTGCCGGCCGCGTTCACCGAGCACGGCGACGAGGAGATCCGAACAGCCGTTGATCACCTTGGGGTGGTCGGAGAAGTCCGGCGTGGCGTTGACCATGCCGAGCAGCTTGACGATCTCGACCCTGTCGAGGTCGCCCACAGCCGCCTTGATCGCCGCGAGAAGCCCGAGCCCGACGAGCTTCGCGTGCTCGTAGGCCTGCTCGACGGAAACCTCGGTGCCGACCTTGCCGACGTGGTGCGAGCCGTCCGGCAGGCGCGGCCCCTGCCCCGAGAGGAACAGCAGGTCGCCGACGCGCTTGGCGGGCACGTAGGTCGCGACCGGTGAATAAGTCTGCGGCAGCGTCAGGCCGAGCTCGGCGAGCTTGTCTTCCGCGCTCACGCCGCGACCGCCTTCGCGCCGAAGCGCGAGCCTTCCGACGCACGCCACCACCTGTCCTTCAGCACGACGCCCTCCGAAACGATCTTGTTCGCGTCGGCCATGCGCTCGCCGACGACGTCGACATAGTCGAATTCGCCGTCGCGGACAGTGAGCGCCGTCGCATCGCCGAACGATCCGACCCGCATCGTCGCGGGGCGGCTCGTAGCTCAACCGCGAGTCGCGCCCGCGGCGGGCCTCAGGATTTGTCGACGCGGATCTTCAGCTGGTCGACGACCCAGAGCCAGCGGCCGTCGGGCTGCCGGCGCGCGATCTCGGCGGACACGGACGACGCGCCAGAGACCGCGCTGGTGAGCGCCAGTTCTCCCGCGCGCAGCGGCGCCAGAAGCCTCGGCGCCGGAAACTCCGACCGGCGTTCGAGCAGGTTCGCGTAGAACTGCCGGATCGCGCTGCGGCCGGTCGCCACCACCTCGCCCGCCGCTAGCACCGCGCCCTCTTCGTAAAGCCCTGCGAGGCCGTCGGCGTCATGGGCGTTGGCGAACTCCAGGAACAGCCGGGGAAGCTCGTCCGGTTCGCGCGCGAAGCGCATCGTCTCGTTGTCGTTCATCGCTTGGCCTCCTCGTCGTGAATTTTCATTTTCTCGTTCGCAACGCCGCTTGACAGCACCCCGTTCTCTGGCATACCAAATACCACTCTGGCGGGCGCCAGAAAAGCGTTTGGCCGGTTCAGCCCGTGGACTCAGGTCCTGGCGGCCCAGCCGGTCAGATCGTGAACCTCGAGGGCGTCCGATCGGACGCGCATCAGCAGGGATCCGCGCACTGATGGCTCAACCCATCGACTTCGCTGATCTGGTCGCGACCGCAGGCGACGCCGTCGTCGTCGCGGACGCCTCCGGCGCGATCGTCGTCTGGAACGCCGCAGCGAAGCGCATCTTCGGATACAGCGAGGCGGAGGCGCTCGGTCGCTCGCTCGACATCATCACCCCGGAGCGGCATCGGCAGCGCCACTGGGACGGGTATGAGCGGTCGATGGAGACCGGCAAGACCCGGTACGGAAACGGCGAGCTCCTGAAGGTGCCCGCCACGCACAAGGACGGCCACGCGCTGTCGATCGCCTTCACCGTCGGCATGCTGTTCGACGCGGACGGCAAGACCGTCGGCGTCAGCGCGATCATCCGTGACGAGACCGACCGCTGGGCCCAGCAGCGCGAGGAGCGCAAGCGCATCTCGGAGCTGAAGGCTCAGGTCGAACGACTTCAGGCGTCGGCTCCGGCCGACGGCTAGACTGCGCAGTTCCCAAGACTTCCAAGAAAATCAACCCGCCAAACCAATCAAAGGGCGGGCTAGCGGAGAGAGACCAAGATGAGCAAGCCGCTCGAAGGCATCAAGATCATCGATTTCACGCACGTCCAGGCGGGTCCCGCCTGCACGCAGCTGCTGGCATGGTTCGGCGCCGACGTGATCAAGGTCGAGCGCCCGGGCGCCGGCGACGTCACTCGCACCCAGCTGCGGCACGTCGAGGACGCCGACGCGCTCTACTTCACCATGCTGAACTCCAACAAGCGCTCGCTGACGCTCGACACCAAGACGCCGGAAGGCAAGGAAGTCCTTGAGAAGCTGATCAGGGAATCCGACGTCATGGTCGAGAACTTCGGCCCCGGCGCGCTCGACCGCATGGGCTTCTCGTGGAAGCGCATCCAGGAGCTCAACGAGGGCATGATCCTCGCCTCGGTGAAGGGCTTCTCGGACGGCCATCACTACGAGGACCTGAAGGTCTACGAGAACGTCGCGCAGTGCGCGGGCGGCGCCGCCTCGACCACCGGCTTCTGGGACGGCCCCCCCACCGTGTCGGCCGCGGCCCTCGGCGACTCGAACACCGGCATGCACCTCGCGATCGGCATCCTGACCGCGCTTCATCAGAAGAATAAGACCGGCAAGGGCCAGAAGGTCGCCGTGTCGATGCAGGACTCGGTGCTGAACCTCTGCCGCGTCAAGCTGCGCGACCAGCAGCGCCTCGACGCCCTCGGCTACCTCGAGGAGTACCCGCAGTACCCGCATGGCGAGTTCTCGGACGTGGTTCCGCGCGGCGGCAACGCCGGCGGCGGCGGCCAGCCGGGCTGGGTGCTGAAGTGCAAGGGCTGGGAGACCGACCCGAACGCCTACATCTACTTCACGATCCAGGGCCATGCCTGGGCCCCGATCTGCAAGGCGCTCGGCCGCGAGGAGTGGATCGAGGATCCGGCCTACAACACGCCGCGCGCCCGCCAGGACAAGATCATGGACATCTTCGCCATCATCGAGGACTGGCTGAAGGACAAGACCAAGTTCGAGGCGGTCGACATCCTGCGCAAGTTCGACATCCCGTGCTCGCCGGTGCTGTCGATGAAGGAGATCGCCGAGGATCCGTCGCTGCGCGCCAGCGGCACCGTCGTCGAGGTCCCGCATCCGAAACTCGGCAAGTATCTGACCGTCGGAAGCCCGATCAAGTTCTCCGACATGCAGGTCGAGGTGAAGGCCTCGCCGCTGCTCGGCGAGCACACCGACGAGGTCCTGCGCGACCTCGGCTACACTGACCAGCAGATCGAGATGCTGCACCAGAACCGCGCGGTCTGAGCGGACACCATACTTCAGACCCACGGCGGCGCGCGTCTCCCTGCGCGCCGCCGTTTTTTCTTTCGTCCGATGGCTTCCGTCGCGCCGGCGTGCCAAAGCACGCCCGCCTTTACGCCTGATCGAACGATCAGGCTGCCAACCTGGCCGGACATTTCGATCGTGGAGCACGCCCGCGAACAGCGGGCCTGCCGAGGCTGCGCCCATGACCTCCGCATTCCTCCGTCGCCTCATCCCTGAACTCATGCCTGTCGGCCCCCGCGAGCGGATCCGCTCGGCGCTCGGCGCGCTGATCGGAGTTCTCGGCACCGGCGTGATCAGCCATGCGGCCGTCGGCGACGGCGCCTCGGTTCCGGCGATGATCGCCCCGATGGGCGCCTCGGCGGTGCTGCTGTTCGCAGCGCCCGCAAGTCCCCTCGCCCAGCCCTGGTCGATCCTCGGCGGCAACCTGTTCGCGGCCGTGGTCGGCGTGACGGCCGCCCGGTTCGTGCCCGATCCTTACGTCGCCGCCGGAATCGCCATCGGCGTCGCCATCGCCCTGATGATGGCGTTCAAATGCCTTCATCCACCGAGCGGCGCCGTCGCGCTGACCGCCGTTCTCGGCGGCCCCGCGATCACCCATCTCGGCTACGACTTCGTCGTCTGGCCGGTGCTCGCGAACTCCGCCGTGATCCTCGGCGTGGCGCTCGTCTTCAACAATCTCACCGGCCGGCCCTATCCGCATCCGCACGCGCAGCACACGGCCGGCCCGGCCGAAGGTCCCCGCTCGGCGCAGGACGCCCTCGCCGCCGCGGACATCGACGCGGCGCTCGCGAATTTCGGACAGTTGCTCGACGTCGAGCGAGGCGACCTCGAGGCCATCCTGAGGGACGCGCAGCTCCGCGCCTACGCCCGCCGCTCGGGCCTGACGGTCTGCGGAGAGATCATGTCGCGCGATGCCATCGCGATCGCGCCGCAAGCCCCGATGAAGGAGGCGCTCGAGCTTCTGCGGCGCCACCACATCAAGGCGCTTCCCGTCACCGACGAGACCAGCAAGGTGCTCGGGATCGTCACGCAGACCGACCTGCTCGACAAGGCCGTCTGGGGCGCGCTCGGCCCGCGGCTCGGGTTCCGGACGCGCGTGCGGCTCACCCTGACCCGCATTCGCGCGCCTCACGGCGCAGTCGAGGACATCATGACCACCTCGGTCCTGACGGTCCGCGCCGAGACGCCCGTCGTCGACGCCATTCTCGCCATGTCGCAGACCGGGCTTCACCACCTGCCGGTCGTCGACGACGGCGGGCGGCTCGTCGGCATCGTGGCGCAGACGGACGTGGTGTCCGCGCTGCTGGCGGACGGCGCCAAGGCCACGGCGCTGGCCGCGTGATCGACGCTCACCTCGCAGGGCGGCTCGACTTCGTCCATCGCCTGCCGGTGAAGCCGCCGCTCGCGGCCGGGCGGCACGAACTCGGTCTGTTCGACGAACGGGACGCCGTGCTGGTCGTCCCCGCCGGCGTCCAGCCGCGCACGCCGACCCCGTTGATGGTGCTTTTCCACGGCGGGGGAGGAAGCGCGGACAAGATCCTGCCGATGATGCAGGATCTGGCGCAGGCCCGAGGCTTCCTGCTGCTCGCGCCGCAATCGCTGTTTCCGACCTGGGACATCGTCATCGCCGGGAACGGTCCGGACCGCGAACGGCTGGACGTCGCGCTCGCCGAAGTCGCCTCGCGGTTCCTGCTCGACCCGGCGCATGTCGCCTTCGCCGGGCATTCGGACGGAGGCAGCTACACGCTCTCCCTCGGGCCGACCAACGGCCACTTCGTGACGCACATGATCGTCTCGTCCGCCGGCTTCATGTCGATCCACATGCAGTCCGGCGCGCCGCAGATCTTCATCTCGCACGGGACCAACGACGAGCAGATCCCGATCGACCGGAGCGCCCGCGTTCACGCCGCCAAGCTCGAGGCGGCGGGGTATGATGTCACCTATGTCGAGCATGACGGCCCGCACGCATGGCGGCCGGATATCGCCCGGCAGGCCGTCGACTTCTTCCTCGGCCCCGCCAGCTACTGCTGAGCACGGCCCCAGTGGCCGGGCGTCGGTCCCTGCTAAATCATTGGTCTATCAAACGATTGTCAGGCGCTCGTCGCCCTGGATCGCGCCATAATTTTGCGCGATCACGCAAGCTCGACCAATAATCACGCACCGATCACGCGTCGGTGAACATTTTGCTTGCAATTCCTCCCGACGGGGCGCAGCTTCTGGCATGCCTAATGCCAGAAGGCGCTGAAGCGCCCGCGCACCGCATACGGAAACGCACAAGGGTGGAGAAATATGAGCACTGAGCTTGCCGCCGGGCCGTCCGGCGAACGCGTCAGCGACGGCTATCGCTGGACGCAGCTCGCCGTAGGCGTGCTGTGCATGGTGATGATCGCGAACCTCCAGTACGGCTGGACGTTCTTCGTCACCGACATTCAGAAGACCTTCGGCTGGGATCGCTCGGCGATCCAGTGGGCCTTCACGCTGTTCGTCCTGTTCGAGACCTGGCTCGTGCCGGTCGAAGGCTGGTTCGTCGACCGCTACGGCCCACGCTCGGTCGTCATGTTCGGCGGCCTGCTGTGCGGTATCGGCTGGGTCGTCAACGGCTACGCCACCTCGCTCGGCGGCTTCTATCTCGGCCAGATCATCGCCGGCATCGGCGCTGGCGCGGTCTACGGCACCTGCGTCGGCAACGCCCTGAAGTGGTTCCCGGACAAGCGCGGCCTCGCCGCCGGCATCACCGCCGCCGGCTTCGGCGCGGGCGCGGCGCTGACCGTCGCCCCGATCCAGTCGATGATCGCGAATTCGGGCTTCCAGGCCGCCTTCATCAACTTCGGCATCGGCCAAGCCGTCGTCATCATGATCGCCTGCCTGTTCCTCGTCGCCCCGCGCGCCGGCCAGGTCCCGCTGCCGGTCGTCAAAGCCAACCTCGTGCAGACGCGCAAGGACTACGGACCGGGCGCCGTGCTGAAGCACCCGATCTTCTGGCTGATGTACTTCATGTTCGTCATCGTCGGCGCCGGCGGCCTGATGATCACCGCCAACCTGAAGCCGATCGCCGCCGACTTCCACATCGACAAGATCGACGTCACCCTGGTCGGCCTGACCATGACGACGGTCACCTTCGCCGCCACCATCGACCGCATCCTCAACGGCCTGACCCGTCCCTTCTTCGGCTGGGTCTCGGACAAGATCGGCCGCGAGAACACCATGTTCATCGCGTTCGGCTTCGAGGGCGTCGGCATCTATCTGCTCTACCTCTACGGCCACGACCCGCTGCTGTTCGTCATCCTGACGGGCCTCGTGTTCTTCGCCTGGGGCGAGATCTACTCGCTGTTCCCTTCGACCTGCACGGACACGTTCGGCTCGAAGTTCGCGGCGACGAACGCCGGCCTGCTCTACACAGCCAAGGGCACCGCGGCGCTGCTGGTGCCGTTCGCCAACACGCTGCAGCAGTCGACCGGCACCTGGGACTCGGTGTTCCTGGTCGCGGCGGGCGCCAATATCCTCGCCTCGCTGCTCGCGATCACCGTGCTGAAGCCCTGGCGGCGCTCCGTCGTCGCCGGCGCCGAGGCCGAGGTCTCCCAGTCGGCGGCCGTCCGCGCCGCCTGATCCGGCGCGCCCCTCGCGGCGCAGGAGACGACGACAAAAAAGCGCCCGGCGGTTTCGCCGGGCGCTTTTTCTTTTTCGATCCGTTCTGGGCGGATCAAGCCTTTGCGAGCGCCTCCAGCTCCTCGAGCGTCAGGATCCAGCCGTCCTCGCCCGCGATCGTCACGCCGATCGTGTCCTTCGTCTTCACGCCGCGCGCCAGAAGCAGGGCGTCCAGCACGGACGGAGCGACTGTCGCGACCGGTCCATCCTCCGCGTCGACGAAGACTGTGTAGGACATTTGCGTCTCCATGGATGTGCGGTCTTGAACGGCCGCTGCGGCCAACCAACCGCCGACGCGGTAATTCGTTCCGTCACTGACCTGTGATTCTGCACGGGCGGAGCCGGCCCGCGTTCGGCGGTACGTCGACCCTGTGCGCGCTTACGTCGCGCTACGTGGTTCTACGGAGATACAGCACAATGAACTCAGCCGATAATTCACGATGCGGGCTGTGAGTTTCGGCACGAGCGGGGCTACAGTAATGAGCGTAAACGCCGGTAAGGTGGTGCACCGGCTTCCGAGTGGTCATCTGATCGTTTTTTCTCACGACAGAGGCTACGCAGTCGTCGTGTGCGACAAGTACTTCAGGCCGAACGTCCTCGATCTCGTCGAGGCCGATTGGGATCGTCCGGACGAGCAATCGATCGATTTTTCCGGCAAGCGCTGCCAGTTCGCGGTGCTCGAGAATTGCCGCGACCTCGTTTCGGCGCTCTCGAAGGCGCGGCAGTTCGAGCGGCAACTCGCCGTCAGCGCCTGAAGGCTCTGACGGGTCGCCATCCTGAGAGGAATAAAAAGCGGCGGCCGGGTCTCCCCGGCCGCCGCTTTGGCGTTTTCGCGATGTGTCGGTCGATGTTCAGAACGCGACGCGATCCCCACCCTTCAGCGCCAGCATCTCGCGCGCCTCGTCCGGGGTCGCGACGTCGCAGCCGAGTCCCTCGATCAGCGTGCGCGCGAGCCGCACCTGCTCGGCGTTGGTCTCGGCCAGCTTGCCGGGTCCGGCCCACAGGCTGTCCTCCAGCCCGACACGGACGTTGCCGCCCATCGCGATCGCCATGGCGGCGATCCGCATCTGGCTGGAGCCTGCGCCGAGCACCGACCATCTGTAGTTATCGCCGAACAGCCGGTCGGCGGTCCGCTTCATGTGGGCGACGTCGTCGGGATGGGCGCCGATGCCGCCCTGCAGTCCGAACACGGTCTGGATGAACAGCGGCGCCTTCACCAGCCCGCGGTCGTAAAAATACTTGAGATTGTAGAGGTGCGCGGTGTCGTAGCACTCGAACTCGAAGCGCGTGTCGTTGCCGGCGCAGGTGGTCAGCACGTGCTCGATCTGACCGAAGGTGTTGCGGAAGATGATGTCCTTGTTGGACAGGTAGGTCCGCTCCCACTCGTGCTTCAGGCTGTCGCCGAAGCGGTCGAGCATGCCGAACAGGCCGAAGTTCATCGAGCCGAGATTGAGCGAGGCGACTTCCGGAGCGAAGGTCGCCGCCGGCTTCACGCGCTCCTCGATCGACATGGTCGGCGCGCCGCCGGTGGTGAGGTTCACCACCACGTTCGAGCGCTGCTTGATGACGGGCAGGAACTTCGCGAAGGCTTCCGGCGTCTGGTCCGGCTCGCCGTTCTGCGGGTTGCGCGCATGGAGATGCACGATCGCTGCGCCCGCCTCGGCCGCGCCGATGGCGGCCTCTGCGATCTCCTGCGGCGTCACCGGCAGGTGCGGCGACATGCTGGGCGTGTGGATCGCGCCGGTCACGGCGCAGGTGATGATGACTTTCCGTCGGGCGGCCATGGGATTGGCTCCGTGAACTGATGCGTTTTGGTCGGTCAGCGGGCGGTCAGCTCCGCCCCCTGGCGGAGCTGCGTCGCTATGAGGGCGGCGAGCAGGCAGAGGCCGGACATCGCGACAATGCCCCAGGTGGCGGCGCCGGTCTGCTGCTCGATGATTCCCATAGCCGTGGGTCCGGTGAAGCCGCCGAGCAGGCCGCAGGTGTTGGTGAAGGCGATGCCGGCGGCCAGCATCGCGCCCGACAGGCGCGAGGCGGGATAGGTGAAGATCAGCGCCTGCACCACGAAGAACATCGACGCCGCGATGCTGAAGCCGACCAGCGAGATCACCGGGCCGCCCTGCGAGGCGATCGCGAGGCCCGTGGCCATGACCAGCAGCCCAACGATCAGCAGGCGCCGGGTGCGGGTCGCGTCGAGCGAGACGCGCAGCACGAAGATCGCGCCGAGCGTCGCCGCGATCCACGGCAGCGAATTGAGCGCGCCGACGGTGACCGGGCTCATCTTGCCCCAGCCGCCGATGATGCCGGGAAGGAAGAATGTCATCGTGTAGACGGAGATCTGGTGGCAGAAGTAGACGCCGATCGCCATCAGGCTCTGCGGGCCGAGCAGCGCCTTCCAGACGCTTTCGCCGGTCGGCTGCGCGCTCGCCTCGTGGGCCCGCGCCTCGACGCCCCTCGCCTCTTCCGGCGTCAACCACGTCGCCTTGGCCGGACGATCGGGCAGCATCCGCCAGATCACGACGGCCATGACGAAGGCCGGGATGGCCTCGACGACGAACAGCCACTGCCAGCCCTTGTAGCCCCAGACCCCGTCGAGCGACATCAGCGCGCCGCCGAGCGGTCCGCCTATGATGTTGGCGAAGCAGACTCCGAGCAGGAACAGGCCAGTCGCCCGCGCCCGGTCCTTCGCGCCGAACCAATAGGTCAGGTAGAGCATCACGCCGGGGAAGAAGCCGGCCTCGGTGATCCCGAGCAGCAGGCGCAGCGCGTAGAACGAGTTCGGCCCCTGCACCAGCGCCATGCCGAGCGAGACCAGCCCCCAGCTGATCATGATGCGCGTGATCCAGATCCGCGCCCCGACCTTGTGCATGATCAGGTTGCTCGGCACTTCGCAGAGCGCGTAGGTCAGAAAGAACAGCCCGGCGCCGAAGCCATAGGCCGCCGCCGACAGGCCGATGTCGGCCTGCAGATGGGTCTTCGCCAGCGCGACGTTGGTGCGGTCGACGAAGGCGATGACGTAGGCGATCACGAGGATCGGCATCAGCTTCTTGAGGATGAGCGCGGTGACCGCCCGCTCGTCCCGGGCCCCGTCGACGCCGGACGGAACGGCCGCGGCGCTTCCAATGCTTGCAGTCGTCATGGCTCTCCTCCTGGAGCGCTGTCCGCCAGCGACGTCCGGTGACGGCGTCGTCTTGTCAGGCGGGCCGCAAGATGCGGCTGGATCAGAAACTGGCTTGTCGTCAGAGGTATTCGACGTTGCCGTCGACGCTGATCGCCTGGCCCGTGACGTTGCGGGCGGCGGGCGAGCAAAGGAACAGCGCCATCGCCGCGACGTCGTCTGCCGTGACCATGCGGCCGAGCGAGATCTTCTCGAGATATTCGCCGCGCATCTCCTCGAAGGAGACGCCGGTCTGCTCGGCGCGGGCGCGGATGACGTTGTCCATGCGCGGCCCCTCGACGATGCCGGGCAGCAGCGCGTTGACGCGGATGTCGTCGCGGCCGAGCTCCGAGGCGAGCGACTTCATCAGCCCGACGATCGCCCATTTGGTCGCGGCGTAGGGCGTGCGCCAGGCGTAGCCGAGCCGGCCGGCGACCGAGGCGATGCAGATGATCTGCGCCCGGCGCGACTGCTTCAGCAGCGGAACGGCGCGGCTGGCGAAGCGGTACTGGGCGTTGAGATTGATGTCGATCGTGCGCGACCAGTCGGCGTCGGAGATGGCGTCGATCCCGCTCGTCGGCCCGGCGATCCCGGCGTTGTTCACCAGCACGTCGAGCGAGCCGAAGCGCCTCGCGTGCGCGTCGAACACCGCGGCGATCTGGTCCGGGTCGGCGACGTCGGCGCGGGTCGCGAGCGCTTTCGGAAACCTGTCGCGGAAGCTCGACAGCGCGTCCTCGCTGACGTCGCAGACGTGAAGCTCGGCCCCGGCCTCCGCGAAGGCGCCCGCGATCGCCGCGCCGATGCCCGCGGCGCCGCCGCTGATCATCACTCGCATTCCGGAATCCGGAATCAGGCCCTGCACCACGCCCATCAAGCGCTTCTCCTGTCGCGTCCTCGATCGCCAGGCTCGCGCCCGGTCTCCATTGATGTGATTTGTGATCACAAAATGAGACACCGTCAAGCGATACGGATCTAAATCGCCCGGCAAGCTTGTCCGGAGCAGTGCAAGAAGCCAAAAATTCTGATTGAAAATGAATGATTTGAGCGCAGGATCGCCTCGCCCCTTGACGTTTTGAAAAACGTGATCACGATCATGGTCATGTTGGACAAGCCAAAGCGCCGAGCGGCGCAAAGCTCCGTGCCCGCCTTCGATCCGGTCGAGCGTGTGACCGTGACGGAGCAGGTCTACCGGCGGCTCAAGGACGGGCTGATGACCGGCCGCTTCGCGCCGGGCCAGAAGGTCGCGATCCGCGGCCTCGCCGACGCGCTCGGCGCGAGCCCGATGCCGATCCGCGAAGCGCTGCATCGCCTGCAGGCGGAAGGCGCGATCGAGATCACGCAGACGGGGCGCATCCGCATCGTCTCGCTGACGCTGGAGCAGCTGCGCGACGTGCGCGACGCGCGCATGGCGCTCGAGGGCATGCTCGGAGAACGCGCCGCGGCCCGCGTCACCTCGGATGACATGGCCGAGATCGTGGCCGCCTACGAGGCGATGGAGACCTCCGTCGGCTCAGGCGACCGCGAGGGCTACCTCGCGAGCAACTTCGCTTTCCACAGGCGGATCTATTTCGTCGCCGATTGCAGGATCACCCAGCGGGTGGTCGAGAGCCTCTGGTTGCTGATGGGTCCCTGCTTCTTCCTGCTGACGCCGGACGGAAGCCACCTCGCCCGCTCGATGGAGGCCCACCGCGCCATCCGCGACGCGCTCGCCGCCGGCGACGGCCCCGCCGCCCGCGCCGCCGTCTGCGACGACATCATGCAGGCCGCCGCCTCGCTCTCGCTGCTGCTGGCGAAGACGAAGGAGGGCTGAGGCTCGAGAGCCGCTGGTGGAAGAGAGTGGGAGTCGAACCCACCAGGGACCGCATCCGCGGCCCCTCCCGGTTTTGAAGACCGGACGCCCCACCGGGGAACGCTTCTCCTCCGAAAGACCTTTTCGGCTTCGCGCCGCATAAAGCCCATCGCGGCGGCGAACGCCAGACGCCTCAGGGCTTCACGAGAAGAACGTTCACCGCCTTCGCAAGGACGTGAACGGTCGAGCCCTTCTGCAGGCCGAGCTCGTTCAGGCTGTCGATCGTCATCACCGAGGACATCAGGTAGTCGGTGCCCTCGAGCCTCACCGTCACCTGCGCCATCACCCCGCCCTGCTTGATTTCGACGACCTCCGCCGGAATGTCGTTGCGCGCGCCGTGCTTCATGCCGTGTCCTCCCGAAAGGCGCCGTCTCTTGGCCGCTGCAAGATAGAGCGCCGCGGCGAGCCGTCACGCGGCTCCGAAACGTCGACGACGGCCCGCGCAGGGTCTATGTGAGAAGGCATGAGCAAGCTCCCCGTCCGCCTGACGACGATCCTCATCCTGGCCGCCGGGCTCTCGGCCTGCGCGTCGGGCGACGCCTGCCGCGACGCTGGCCATGTTCCGGGGACGGGCGGCTATTCCTCCTGCGAGCGGCAGGTCTCGGAAGACCGCGCCCGCGGCGCGCGCAAGCTAGCCAACGAAATGCCGATCGGCGGCTACGGGCCGACGCGCTTCTGACACCCTTTTCGATCGAGCCGCCCGACATGAGCGCCTATTCCGACCTTGCGGCCCGCTTCTCCCGCGCGTCCGCGATCTCCAACGCGATCGGCATCCTGCACTGGGACCATGCGGCGATGATGCCGAAGGGCGCCGCCGCCTCTCGCTCGGAAAGCGTCGCGCTGCTCGCGGTGCTCCGGCACGAGATGGTCACGGACCCTGCGATCGGGGACCTGATCGGCGAGGCTGAAGGCGCGGACGGCCTTGGCGACTGGGAGCGCGCCAACCTGCGCGAGATCCGCCGCGTCTACACGATCGACACCGCCCTCCCGCCGGACCTCGTCGCCGCCTCCTCGAAGGCGACCTCGGTCTGTGAGATGACATGGCGGCAGGCGCGCGCGGACAGCGACTTCGCGGCGCTGCTGCCCTCGCTGTCAGAGGTGCTGTCTCTGCAGCGACAGGCCGGCCAGGCCAAAGCCGAGAAGCTCGGCCTCAGCGTCTATGACGCGCTGCTCAACGACTACGAGCCCGGCGGCCGCGCGGCCAAGATCGACGTGCTGTTCGACGACCTCGCCGACTTCCTGCCCGCCTTCACCGAGGAGGCGCTGACCGTCCAGGCGCGCCGACCGCAGGACCCGCCGATCGAGGGCCCCTTCCCGGTCGAGACCCAGCGCGCGCTCGGCGTGCGGCTGATGACGGCGCTCGGCTACGACTTCGAGCGCGGGCGGCTCGACGTCTCGACCCATCCGTTCTGCGGCGGCGCCGACAACGACGTCCGGATCACCACCCGCTACGACGAGGCCGACTTCACCAGCGCGCTGATGGGCGTGCTGCACGAGACCGGCCACGCGCTCTACGAGCAGGGCCGCCCGGCCGGCTTCATGGGCCAGCCGGTCGGCTCGGCGCGCGGCATGAGCGTCCATGAGAGCCAGTCGCTGCTGGTCGAGATGCAGGCTTGCCGGAGCCGGGAGTTCCTCGACTTTTCCGGCCCCGTCATGCGCGACGCGTTCGGCGGCTCAGGGCCGGCCTGGGAGACCGACGCGCTGTGGCGGCGCTACACGAAGGTGAACCGCGGCTTCATCCGCGTCGACGCCGACGAGGTGACCTATCCGGCCCACGTCATCCTGCGCTACCGGCTGGAGCGCGCGATGATCTCCGGCGACTTAGCCCTCGCCGACCTGCCCGCCGCGTGGAACGAAGGCATGTGCGACCTGCTCGGGGTCACGCCGCCGAACGACCGAGTCGGCTGCCTGCAGGACATCCACTGGCCGTCCGGCGGCTGGGGCTATTTCCCGACCTACACGCTCGGCGCCATGACGGCGGCCCAGCTGTTCGCGGCGGCCAAGGGCGCCAATCCGGACATTCTTCCCGCGATCGGGCGCGGCGACTTCGGCCCGCTGGTGGCGTGGCTGCGCGCCAACGTCCACGGCCTCGGCTCGCTCTACGAGACCGACGAGCTGCTGACCCGCGCGACGGGCTCGCCGCTCGACGCCTCCCATTTCAAGGCGCATCTGAAGCGGCGCTACCTCGAGGAAGGCTGAGCGACGCTCAGCCGGCCTTCTCCTTCTCCAGCAGCGCGCGCTTGCGCTCGACGCCCCAGCGGTAGCCGGAGATCGCGCCGCCCTCGCGCACCACGCGATGGCAGGGCACCACGACTGCGAGCTTGTTCGCGCCGCATGCCTGCGCCACGGCGCGCGCCGAGGTCGGCGCCCCGATCGCGCGCGCGATCTCGGCGTAGCTCGCCGTCTCGCCGAGCGGGATGGCCCGCAGCGCCCGCCACACCCGCTGCTGAAATGCGGTGCCCTGGATGTCGAGCGGCAGCGCGAAGCCGCGGCCGGGATCCTCGACCGAGGCCACGACCTGGTTGACGATGTCCTCATAGGCCCCGTCGCCGCCGAGGATCTCGGCCTTGCCGAAGCGGCCTTTCAGATCGGCGAGCAGCGTATCGTCATCATCGCCGAGCGCGATGAAGCAGACGCCGCGATCGCTCGATCCGACGAGAACGCGGCCGAGCGAGCTTCGCCCGAAGGCGTACCGGATCGTCCGGCCGGCCCCGCCCGCCTTGAAGGCGCTTGGCGTCATGCCGAACATGCCGTCCGAGGCGGCGTAGAAGCGGCCGTTCGAATTGAATCCGGAGCCGTAGATCGCGGAGGTCACGGACCCCTCCCCGCTCGCCAGTTCCGCCCGCGCGCGCTTCGCCCGCTCGGCGCTCGCATAGGCCTTCGGCGTCAAGCCCGTCGCCGCCTTGAACAGGCGGTGGAGATGAAACGGGCTGACGCCGGCTCGCTCGGCGAGTTCGTCCAGTTTCGGAGCCTCTTCCGCCTCCTCGATGTGACGGCAGACCTCGGCGACGATGCCGGCGTGGCGCTCGGCCAGGCCCGCATCCTTCGGACGGCAGCGCTTGCACGCCCTGAAGCCGCGCGCCTCCGCCTCCGCCCAGGTCTCGGCGAACGAGACGTTCTCCGGCTTCGGCAGCCGCGCCGGGCACGACGGACGGCAGTAGATCCCCGTCGAGCGGACGCAGGTGAAGAAGGTTCCGTCGGCGCGCTTGTCCTTCGCGACGACGGCGCGCCAGCGCGGGTCGCGCTGGGTAGACGTCGCCGGACGGTGGGTGGGGGCTTCCTGCATGCGGAGCACGCTCGCGTCTCCTTCGGTCCGGTGTTCTAGCATGCCGTCGATATGGACGCCCCTCGGCCCGGATACGCTCCGGCTCTTGCTCTCAATGTGCGCTTCGGGTCCAGAAGTTCGGGAGCAAGAAGCGGGGTGGGCAACGGACCGGGATGACGCCATCTTCGGCAGGCCGTTCGATGGAGGCGCCAAAATGCGAATGAGATGGATCGCGCTGGCTGCGCTCTGCGCGTGCGCGACCTCGGCCCTTGCGCAGGAAACTGTCCCGTCCGGCGCCTATGAGGTGACCTACAGTCTCGAGCTTCCGCACGTCGCGCCGACGCAGTCGAATACCGCGAAGGTCTGCCTCGCGGACGGCCACGCCTTTCCGGTGCTGAGCGCCAACAACCCGCTGGCGCGCTGCCCCGCGAGCGACGTCCGGCGGGAAGGGCGCGAGGTCAGCTTCCGCATCGCCTGCGCCGGGCCGAACGCAGCCAAGGCCGACGCGCTGTTCGACCTGCGCGACGACGGCTTCGACGGCCGCATCGCCATGAACATGGGCGGCAAGAACATGACGATGACCGAGGTCCAGCACGGCCGCCGCGTCGGCGACTGCGCCGCGGGCGACACGATCCGCTAGGCGCCCCAGGCGACCGCGAGTTCGAGCAGCGCCTCGTCCTGCCCTCGCGCCGCCATCATCGAGAGGCCGACCGGCAGTCCGTCGACCCGCGCCGCCGGCAGCGAGATCTGCGGCATGCCGGCATGGCCCGCCGGAGACAGCATCTCCAGCGCCTTGGCGCGAAACACGTTGAGTTCCGGCTCCGGCGTGCCCCTCAGCGGCGCGACGCCCGGCGTCGTCGGCAGCAGCACGACGGTGCCTGGCGGAACGAGCGCCTCCATCCGGACGCGGATGTCGCGCCGCATCGCGCGCGCCGCCTCGATCTCGTCCGCGGCGAGCTTCGAGGCCGCCTCGAACCGCTCCTTGACGCCCGGCCCGAATTTCGGTCGGACGCGCCCGACCCACTCGCTGTGCTGCTCCCACGCCTCAGCGGACTGCACGACGCGGAACACGTTGCGCCAGTCCGGGGCGGCCTCGCCCGCGATCTCGACATGCTCGATCGTGCCGAACAGCGCTTTCACGCGCTCGACCTCCGAGGCGAGCGCGAGCCGGGTCGCCTCGTTCGCTCGCTCGAACATGTCGTCGGCGATCAGCAGGCGCGTCGGCGCGACGGGACCGCGAAGCGGCTGCAGGAGCGTCGAGCCGACCTTCGCGAGCGTCACCGGGTCCCGCGCGAACCAGCCGACGACGTCGTAGCTCGGCGCGAGCGGAACGGCGCGGTCGATCGGGACGCGGCCATGGGTCGGCCTCAGCCCGTAAAGGCCGCAATAGCTCGCCGGCAGGCGGATGGAACCGCCGGTGTCCGTGCCGATCGCGAAATCGACGAGCCCCGCCGCCGTCGCCGCCGCCGAGCCTGACGACGACCCACCGGGGATCCGGCCGGGCGCCGCGGCGTTTTCGGGCGTGCCGTAATAAGCGTTTTCGCCGTTGAGGCTCCACGCGATCTCGTCGGTGTGGGTCTTGCCGACGAGGCGTGCGCCGGCCGCAAGCAGCATCTCCACGATCGGGGTCGTCTCGGTTGGGACCGGGTGGCTCGCCAGCCAGTCCGGATTGCCCGCGCCCGTCGGCGTCCCGGCGAGGTCGAACAGGTCCTTCAGCCCGAAGGTCAGCCCGGCGAGCGGCCCTTCGGGCGCGCCCTCCCGCTCGACGAAGCCGTGCTCCACGAAGGCGTGGACGCTGTCGCTGATCGGCATTTCGTCTCCTTCGACCCCATCGTTCAGAACAGGACGCCCTGCGCGGGAAGCGCCGGCTCGGTTTCGGCCCCGTCCTCCTTCGCGCCGCGCGCGACCACGACGAGCCCGTCGTCGGCGAGCGGCCGCTGCAGGGCGCTCGCCTCCTTCCAGTCCGCGCCCAGCCAGATCTCGATCTCTTCTGGCCGGGTCAGGATCACCGGCATGGCCTTCGGATGGACAGGCGCGACCACGGCGTTGGGTTCGGTGGTCAGGAATCCGAAAAGATCCGCTGTCACCTCGCCCTCCTTGACCTTCCGCACGCTCGTCCAGCGCGTCCAGAGCCCTGCGAAGAAGGCGATCGGCCGGGTTTCGTCACGCGCGAACCAGACCGGCGATTTCCTGCCGTCCGCCGTCGTCTCGTACTCGGAGAAGCTGGTGAAGGGGACGACGCATCGTGCGCCCGGGCCGAGCCAGCGGCGCCAGTGCGGGCTCGCGACGTTGCGGATGTTGGTGACGCCCGGATCGACGCTGCGGCCCTTCAGCACGAAGACGGGCGACGGCATGCCCCATCGCGCGAGCGCGAGTTCCCGGCCTTCCGCGCCGTTGCGGACGATCGGGGCCGGGTGGTCCGGAAAGACGCCCGGCATCGGCGGCAGGTTGCCGGTGCGATCGACGAGCGCCCGGGCGAGCTCGCGGATCGCGGCCTGCCCCTTGGTCAGGGAGTAGAGATTGCACATCGGGTCGCCTCACTAGCGGTCGCCGGGCGGAGCGCCAGAGCGCTCAGGCGGCGACCCTAGCCCGACGCCGCTTCGCCTCGTCGGAGACGAGCCACTCCTCGAAGGCCGCATCCAGCACGCCGTGCTCGGCGTCGGACAGGCTCGCCAGCCGGCGCCCGACAAGCCCGTCCATCGCGGCGCCGTCGCCGAACCGCTCGAGGAACGGGCGGGTGCGCTCGCTCCAGAAGGTCGAGGGCTCGTCGTCCGGCAGGGCCGTCGCGGCGGTCCGGCTGATCGAGAACGCGGTCCGCTCGCTTCGCGTCCCGGCACGATCCTCCCCCGCCAGCGCGTTGCGCCGCGCAAGCCACAGGAACAGCCGGCGGTCCGGCGAGCGGCGCGTCGGCGGACGGTCGTCCGGCGCCGGCGGCTCGAAGCCGATCTTGCGTAGCAGCGTCTCGGACACGCCCTCGCGCGCCGCCTCCTCGTAGGTGTAGGTCAGGACGTCGCCGAACGCCTTCTGAAACAGGGCGGTCTGGCGGTCGTAGTCGAACATGAAGGCGTGGTCTTCGAGATAGTCCTCGAAGCCTTTCGCGTAGCCGCTCTTCACCGCCGAGCCGTAGTGCGACTCGCCGAAGGTCGCGCGGTTGCGCAGGCAGATGACCACCGTCGAGTCGAACCGGGCGAAGACGCGCTTCAGCCGCCGCACATAGCGGCGGCGCCCCTCCCACAGCGCGTCGGGCGGGCAGATGTCCGGAAAGGTGCGCCGCCAGGCGGGTTCGCTGCTGATCAGCATCGTCTCGCCCGGCCTGGCGTCGAGGCGGGCCTGATCGACCCGGCGACGGCAGGCGTCGAACCGGTTCTTCTTCTGCGACGCGGCGGCCGTGAGCATGTGCTGCGCCGTCTGCGGCTTGCCGCCGAACCAGTCGGCCGGGTCAGGATAGACAAGGCCCTGCGTCGCCAGTTCGGACGCGTAACGGCGCAGGTAGATCTGCAGATGCGTCGAGCCGGTCTTGTGTGTCCCGACATGCAGGAAGAGCTTCATCGCGGCTCCTTCGGCCCGCACGGCGCCCCGCCGTGCGCCCTCTGCAAATCGCGAATTCGCGCCTTGCGCAACTTCCGCGCGCCGGAAACGGCGTTTCCGCGGAGGATTTGCCGCACTGCACAACAAATGGGCGCTTGACGGCGAAATATTCGGCGCCCATCCTCTGCGCCAATCAAAAAAATTTCCTACGAGGAAATTGGGAGGAGCGCGATATGGGAAGCCATGAGTCCCGCATCGACGCGATGTACGCACGCGACAAGTTCGCGGCCTACATCTGCGTTCTGGCCGTGTGGGCGGTCTATCTGTTCGTTTACTGGCGCATGTACGACCACCTAGCGGCGGCGGGCCTGACCTGGTTCATGCTGGCGCTCGGCGGGCTCGTCCTGCTGCTCAACACCGCCGCCGTGGTGGCCCTGATCCGCCACTACAAAGAAGACAAGGCCGCGATCTACGGCACCGACGTCTACTACCTCGACCGCATCGCCGCGGATAAGAGGGCCGCGCGATGAGCAAGGCTCCCTACGAACCGCCGACCCAGTCGGTCATCGGCCAGATCGTCGACGCGGTGCTGATGCTCGCGCTGGTGCTCGTCACCCTCTACCTGCCGCTGCTGCTCGGCCTCGCCGGCGGCGGCACCACGACCAAGACCTTCGAGAATCCGACCTGGCAGGCGCTCGGCCAGAACGCGGCCATGGCGAGCCAATGGGAGAAGCTGGGCTTCGATCCCGCCAAGGCCGCCGAGATCATCGGCAAGCGCTTCGACTACGAGTTCTCCTGGATCGCGCTCGCCATCACCGCGGTCGTCATCGTCGGCTACTTCGTCGGCATGCTGCGCTGGTCCGACAAGGAGTACCGCGACGTCATCGCCGAGCATTTTGACGACAAGCCCGGCTCCGGCCGGTCCGGGGGAGCCTGAGCCATGATCGTGATGATGAATTATACGGCCTGGGGGATCGGGGCCGCTCTCGCGCTCTGGATGCTGTGGGACATGATCTCCACCAACCGGTCGCACAGCGAGGCCTACCTGACCTCCTCCGCGGAAGGCGAGATCATCGACGCCGAGGTCGGCGAAACGGCGGCGAGGCAGTGATGGTCGACATCTCCAACACACCCGGCGCGGTCGCGCCCTCCTCCGCCTCCTCCCCGACCCGCGTCGCGCTGAAGCGCGTGCTCGGTCCCGCGCATGTCTGGGGCCTCGGCGTCGGCATCGTGCTCGTCGGCGAGTTCATGGGCTGGAACTTCGCGGTCGGCAAAGGCGGCGCGATCGCCGCGCTGACCGCCTGCTGGCTCGCCGGCATCCTCTACACCTGCGTCGCCATGATCGACTCGGAGGTCACCTCCACGGTCGCGGCGGCGGGCGGGCAGTACGCGCAGGCAAAACACATCATCGGCCCGCTCGCGGCCTTCAACGTCGGCCTCTACCTCGTCATGGCCTACACCATGCTCGAGGTCTCGAACGCCATCGTCACCGGCGACCTGATCCAAGCCTTCGCCGCGAATATGGGGCTCGAGGGCGAGGTCGACAAACGCGCCTACATGGTGCTGACGATCGTCTTCCTGTCGTGGTTGAACTATCGCGGCGTGCTCGCGACGCTCACCCTCAACTACATCATCACGGCGATCGCCTTCGCGGCGATCATCGCGCTTTTCGTCGCGGTCAACCCGCTGACGCCCGGCACCGTGGTGATGCACGACCAGCTGCTGACCGGCCTGCCCTATGGCGGTCTCGGCATCCTCGCGGCGATGCATTTCGGGCTGTGGTTCTACCTCGGCATCGAAGGCACGACGCAGGCGGCCGAAGAGGTCCGCTCGCCGGCCCGCTCGCTGCCGCTCGGCACGCTCACCGGCATTATGACGCTGCTGATCGCGGCGACGATCACCTGGTACATCGGCTCCGGCCTGATGCCCTGGGAGTATCTCGGCCAAGCGGTGACGCCGCTCTATGACGCGGCGCGTCTGACGGGCTCCAAGCCGCTCGAGGTGTTCCTGTTCGTCGGCACCCTGTTCGCGACGCTCGCTTCGGCGAACGGCTGCATCAACGACGCGTCCCGCGCCTGGTTCGCGATGGGCCGCGACCGCTACATGCCGGTCTGGTTCGGCGGCGTGCACCCGACCTACCGCACGCCGTTCCGCTCGATCGTGTTCTTCGTGCCGATCGCGATCCTGTTCGCCATCTCGACGCCGCTCGACCAGACGATCACGCTGTCGATCCTGTCCGGCCTGCTCGGCTACACGATCATGGCGATCAGCGTGATCGTCTTCCGCAAGAAGTGGCCGCTCGACTCCATCGCGCGCGGCTACATCCATCCGCTGCATCCCCTGCCCGCGATCCTGCTGCTGACGCTCTGCGCCATCACCTATGTCGCGGTGTTCCTGGGCTACGGGACGCAGCTGCTGGCGATGATGGTGTTCTACATCGTCGCCTCGGTCTGGTTCGCCCTGCATCGCTACAAGTACTGCCGCCGCGGCGAGCAGTTCACGATGCCCTGGCCGAAGCCGAGGGGGTACTGACGATGACGGGCGCCGCGGTCGGCTTCATTGCGCTCGCCGCGGCGCTCCTCGCCGCCTGCGCCGCGATCCTACGCGCCAATGCGCGGGATCGGACGGCGCGGCGCGCGGTCCTTTCAGACTGCGCCGATCTGCTGGAGGCCGCTCAGGCCGGCGTCGCGCCGTCCGGCTACGGGATCCTCAGGGGCGTTTTCCGCGGCCGGCGCGCGGCGCTGACGCCGATCGCCGACGCCCTCGCCTTCCGCAAGCTGCCGCAGCTCTGGCTGGCGGCGACGCTGCTCGAGGAAAACGAGGCGCGCCCCTCGATCGAGATCGTCCGGCGTCCCGGCGACGCCGACGCCTTCACGGGTGGCGCGGGCCTTCCGCTCTCGGTCCGCCCGCCGTCGGGCTGGCCCCAGGACACCAGCGTCCGCATCTCGCCCGGCGCCGGGTCCTTGCTCGGCTCGCTCGAACCATTGCTGGCGGACGTCCTGAAAGACGACCGGCTCAAGGCGGCGACCATTTCCCCGCGCGGCGTCCGCATCGTCTGGCAGGCCGCCCAGGGGATTCGTGGATCGTACGTCCTGTTCCGCGAGACCCGTTTCGACGAGGCGCGGATCGATCCGGCGATCGCGCGCGCCGCGCTCGATCTGGCCGCCGCCGTCGCCGACCATGTGCAGGCCCATGACCAAGCAGACCTCCGCGACGCCGCCTGACCCACGCCTCGTGCTCGCCGTCGCCGCCCTGTTGCCCGGCGTCGGCCATGTGCTGATCGGGCGCGCCGCCCGCGGGCTCGGCTTCGCGTTCTTCACATTCATCGGGGGCTGGCTGACGGCGAAGTTCGCGGCGCCGGACGCATCCCTCATCGGCAAGCACGCCGGCGGCGTCCTGGTCTGGGCGCTCTCGATCCCGGACGCCTATCGTTCGGCGCGGCTCGATCAGGAACGCGCGCGCGCGTCCGGCGCGGGACGCTGAGGCGAAATCCCCGCGTCGATACTGGCACTATGGGATTTTCGAAACCTCGTCTCTAATGCAGCACCGAGACGCTGGCAGATCGATCAATGGCCCCAAAGTCCTCTCTCGCAAAGACTTCCCGCTCAAACACCGCGCCGGCCAAGGCGTCCGCGCCGAAGGTCGCGTCCAACCCGGCTCGGGGCGCGAAGCCGAAGCTCGAGGCGGTCGAGGCGCCGGACGACGGCGAGCCCTACGTCACCGGCTCCAACGCCCCGGCCGCGCTCGCGCGCCGCACGCTCGAACAGGCGATCGGCCTGCAGATCCGGCACCATCGCAAGGCGATGGGCCTCACCGTCGCGGAGCTCGCCAGCGCCGCGTCGGTGTCGAACGGCATGCTGTCGAAGATCGAGAACGGGCAGATCTCGCCCTCGCTCACCACGCTCCAGACGCTCGCCTCCGCGCTGAACATGCCGATCAGCCTGCTGTTCTCCGAGTTCGAGGAGCGCCGCGACTGCTCCTTCGTGCCGGCCGGACAGGGGGTGTCGATCCAGCGGCGCGGCACCAAGGTCGGTCACAAATACGAACTGCTCGGCCACATGCTCGGCGGCGCGGTCGCGGTGGAGCCTTATCTCATCACCCTCGCGGACGACGCGGCTCCCTACACCGCCTTCCAGCACGAGGGGACGGAGCTCATCCACATCCTCACCGGCGAGGTGACCTACGCACACGCCGGCAATAGCTACGACATGAAGCCCGGCGACACGCTGCTGTTCGACTCGGGAGCGCCGCATGGGCCGGAGCGCATCGTGCGGACCCCGCTGAGCTATCTGTCGATCATCATGTACGAGAAGGACTGACTTACCTTTTGCGTTTCTCTGCCCCTCTGCGAGGGCTGAGAGCTGGGCCAAATCCCCGAAAAATTTTCTTCTAGCGAAATTTTTTTTCCAAACCGATTGACGCATCCGAACGCCGCGTCTAGCTTCGGATCACGGGCTTCGGCCCACCCATCCAAATCGATGGAGCGGCGCCAGCATGTGCGGCATCGTCGGACTTTTCCTGAAAGACAAAGCTCTCGAACCCAAGCTCGGCGAGATGCTGAGCGGGATGCTCGACGTCATGTGCGACCGCGGGCCGGACTCGGCCGGCTTCGCCGTCTACGGCTCGGGCGAGAGCGGCAAGCTCAAGCTGACCCTGCGCGCGCCGGAGGGCTTCGATTTCGCCGGCCTCGGCAAGACGCTCGGCGACGACGTTACGGTCTCGGTGCGCGGCACCCACGCCGTCGTCTCCGCGCCGGCGGCGCGTGAGGCGGAGATCCGCGCCATCGTCGCCAAGACCAAGGACGTCGCGGTCGTCGGCGCCGGCCAGCGCATGGAGCTCTTCAAGGAGGTCGGGCTGCCGAGCGAGGTCGCCGAGCGCTTCGATCTCGCCAAGATGTCCGGCACCCACGGCATCGGCCACACCCGCATGGCGACCGAGAGCGCGGTGACGACGAACGGCGCGCATCCGTTCTCGACCGGCGCGGACCAGTGCCTTGTCCACAACGGCTCGCTGTCGAACCACCGCAGCGTCCGCCGCGACCTCGACCGCGCCGGCGTGCCCGTCCAGACCGACAACGACAGCGAAGTCGCGGCCGGCTACCTGACCTGGCGGATGAACCAGGGCCGCACGCTCGGCGAGGCGCTGGAAGACTCGCTCGACGATCTCGACGGTTTCTACACCTTCGTCGTCGGCACCGAGACCGGCTTCGGCGTCATCCGCGACCCGATCGCCTGCAAGCCCGCGGTGATGGCCGAGACCGACCAGTACGTCGCGTTCGGCTCCGAATACCGCGCGCTCGCCGGCCTGCCCGGCATCGAGACCGCCAAGGTCTGGGAGCCCGAGCCCGCCAAGGTCTATTTCTGGGATCGGGCGGCGGCTTGATCATGACAGCTCAGGGGGCGCGCCTCATGAACGCAAACGTCGAGACCCACGCGATCGATCTCGCGTCGTCTTCGGTCCGCGAGCTCAATTCGGCGCTGCACGCGCTGAAGGAGGGCTCCAACGCCTCGCTCTGGCGGATCGCCAATCCGCGCGGCCTGCACTCGATCGCCGCCGGCCTCGACGCGCCGGTGACCGTCGAGGTCGATGGCCCCGTCGGCTACTACTGCGGCGGCATGAACAAGCAGGCGACCGTCATCGTTCGCGGCGCCGCCGGCGTCGGCGTCGGCGAGAACATGATGTCGGGCCTCGTCCATGTCGAAGGCGACGCCAGCCAGGCGGCCGGCGCGACCGCCCATGGCGGAACGCTCCTGATCGAGGGCAACGCCGCGGCGCGCTGCGGCATCTCGATGAAGGGCGTCGACATCATCGTGAAGGGCTCCGTCGGCCACATGTCGGCGTTCATGGCCCAGTCGGGCAGCATGGTCGTGTTCGGCGACGCCGGCGAAGCGCTCGGCGACTCGATCTATGAGGCCCGGCTCTACGTGCGCGGCTCGGTGACCAGCCTCGGCGCCGACTGCATCGAGAAGGAGCTGCGCGACGAGCACAAGAAGGAGCTCTTCGAGCGCTTCAAGACCGCCGGGGTCAGCGGCCAGATCGATCCGTCAGAGTTCAAGCGCTACGGCTCGGGCCGCACGCTCTATCACTTCCACGTCGACAACGCGTCGGCCTACTGAGGCGAAGGCGATGAACGAGCACACCAAGCCGCCCGCAATCCCGGCCACGCTCCCGCGCGAGAGCGCGACCTTCGACGCCTACACCATGTCCGAGATCCGTCGCGCCGCCGCGACCGGCATCTACGACATCCGCGGCGCCGGCGCGAAGCGCAAGGTTCCCCATTTCGACGACCTGCTGTTCCTCGGCGCCTCGATCTCCCGCTACCCGCTCGAGGGCTATCGCGAGAAGTGCGGCACCGACGTCGTCCTCGGCACCCGCTTCGCCAAGAAGCCGATCGAGCTGAAGACGCCCGTCACCATCGCCGGCATGAGCTTCGGCTCGCTGTCGGGCCCGGCCAAGGAAGCGCTCGGCCGCGGCGCGACCGCGATGGGCACCTCCACCACGACCGGCGACGGCGGCATGACGCAGGAGGAGCGCGGGCACTCCAAGACGCTCGTCTACCAGTACCTGCCGTCCCGCTACGGCATGAACCCGGACGACATCCGCAAAGCCGACGCGATCGAGGTCGTGGTCGGTCAGGGCGCCAAGCCCGGCGGCGGCGGCATGCTGCTCGGCCAGAAGATCTCCAAGCGCGTCGCGGGGATGCGCAACCTGCCGGAAGGCATCGACCAGCGCTCGGCCTGCCGCCATCCCGACTGGACCGGTCCGGACGACCTCGAGATCAAGATCGAGGAGCTCCGCGAGATCACCGACTGGGAGAAGCCGATCTACGTGAAGGTCGGCGCCGCCCGCCCCTATTACGACACGGCGCTCGCCGTGAAGGCCGGGGCCGACGTCGTGGTGGTCGACGGCATGCAGGGCGGCACCGCCGCCACGCAGGAGGTCTTCATCGAGCATGTCGGCATCCCGACGCTCGCCGCGATCCGCAACGCGGTCCGCGCTCTCCAGGACCTCGGCATGCACCGCAAGGTGCAGCTGATCGTCTCGGGCGGCATCCGCAACGGCGCTGACGTCGCCAAAGCCCTCGCCCTCGGCGCGGACGCGGTCGCGATCGGCACCGCCGCCTTGATCGCGCTCGGCGACAACGATCCCTCGCTCGACGAGGAGTACCGCAAGCTCGGCTCCCGCGCCGGCGCCTATGACGACTGGCACGAGGGCCGCGACCCGGCCGGCATCACCACGCAGGATCCCGAGCTGATGAAGCGGCTCGATCCGGAGAAGGCCGGCCGGCGGCTCGCCAACTTCCTCGCCGTGATGACGCTCGAGGCGCAGACCATCGCCCGCGCCTGCGGTAAGAGCCACGTCCACAATCTCGAGCCGGAGGACCTCGTTGCCCTCACCATCGAGGCCGCCGCCATGGCCCAGGTGCCGATCGCCGGCACCGACTGGGTGCCGGGAGTCGGCGGCCGGTTCTAAAACTCGGAAGGCGTCGTCGCCCCTCTTCGGCGGCGTCAGCCGTCGGGCCGGGAGCGACGCCGATCCGCGAAAGCGTTTCAGGCGTGCTCCTGGCTCTTTTTTTGCCCGGAGTTCCCTCCAAAAAACGTGCCCGGGGTGCGGGCCATAAAACGGGGAACAGAGAAATGGCGTCCGATCTTGCCAAGGCCGCGAAGGACCGCGGCATCAAGTATTTCCTGATCTCCTATACGGACCTGTTCGGCGCGCAGCGCGCCAAGCTGGTGCCAGCGGGCGCTATCGGCGGCATGCAGAAGTCCGGCGCCGGCTTCGCGGGCTTCGCGACCTGGCTGGACATGAGCCCGTCCGACAGCGACCTGTTCGCCAAGCCCGATCCGGACAGCCTGATCCAGCTTCCCTGGAAACCTGAAGTCGGCTGGCTCGCCGCCGACCTCTGGATGGACGGCAAGGAGGTCGAGCAGGCCCCCCGCAACATGCTGAAGCGGCTGATCGCCAAGTCCGGCTGCGAGATGAAGTCGGGCATCGAGCCCGAGATGTTCCTGGTCAACGCCGACGGCACCCGGATCTCGGACCCCTCCGACACCGCGGAGAAGCCCTGCTACGACCAGCAGGCCCTGATGCGCCGCTACGACGTCATCACCGAGATCTGCGACGCGATGGTCCAGCTCGGCTGGGCCCCCTACCAGAACGACCACGAGGACGCGAACGGCCAGTTCGAGATGAACTGGAACTATGGCCCGGCGCTTCAGACGGCTGACCAGCACGCCTTCTACAAGTTCATGGCGAAGTCGATCGCAGAGAAGCACGGCCTGCGCGCGACCTTCATGCCGAAGCCGTTCGTCGATCTCACCGGCTCCGGCTGCCACGCGCACGTGTCGCTGTGGGACGGCAAGAAGAACCTGTTCGAGGATCCGAAGGGGGAGCTCGGCGTCAGCCAGATGGGCTACCACTTCATCGGCGGCCTGATGCACAACACCGACGCGATCTGCGCGCTCACCAACCCGACGGTGAACTCCTACAAGCGCATCAACGCCCCGCGCACGACCTCGGGCGCGACCTGGGCGCCGAACTCGATCACCTACACCGGCAACAACCGCACGCACATGATCCGCATCCCGGACGCGGGGCGCTTCGAGTTCCGCCTCGGCGACGGCGCGGCGAACCCGTATCTGCTGCAGGCCGCCATTCTCGCCGCCGGCCTCGACGGCATCGAGAACAAGCGCGATCCCGGCAAGCGTCTCGACATCAACATGTACACCGACGGCCACAAGGTGAGGGGCGTCAAGAAGCTGCCGCTCAACCTGCTCGACGCCCTGCGCACCTTCGAGGGCTCCAAGGCGACCCGGGCGATGTTCGGCGACGAGTTCGTCAACGCCTATTCGAAGCTGAAGATGCAGGAGTGGAACAACCACTGCCGCCATCTCAGCCAGTGGGAGCGCGACAACACGCTCGACTGCTGAGTCTGCCGGAACGTCACCTGAACGATCAAGCGCCGGGCCCTCGGGTCCGGCGTCTTGCGTTCCGGGTCAGGCCTTCAGCCGGTACCCGGTCTTGAAGATCCACCACACGCCGGTGAGGCACAGCGTCAGGAACAGCGCCGTCATGGCGAGGCTGACGCCAATGCTGACGTCCGACTGGCCGAAGAATGACCAGCGGAAACCCGAGACCAGATAGACGACTGGATTAAACAGCGAGACCGTCCGCCAGAACGGCGGCAGCATGTCGATTGAGTAGAACGCGCCGCCGAGGAAGGTGAGCGGCGTCACGATCAGCAGCGGCACCAGCTGCAGCTTCTCGAAGCCGTCGGCCCAGATGCCGATGATGAAGCCGAACAGCGAGAAGGTCACCGCCGTCAGCAGCAGGAAGGCGATCATCCAGAACGGATGCTCGATATGCAGCGGCACGAACAGCGAGGCGGTCGCCAGCATGATCAGGCCGATCAGGATCGACTTGGTCGCCGCCGCCCCGACATAGGCCACGACGATCTCCAGGAACGAGACCGGCGCGGACAGCAGCTCGAAGATCGTCCCCGCGAAGCGCGGGAAGTAGATGCCGAAGGAGGCGTTCGAGATCGACTGCGTCAGCAGCGTCAGCATGATCAGGCCCGGCACGATATAGGCGCCGTAGGCCACGCCCTCGATCGACTGGATGCGGCTGCCGATCGCGGCGCCGAACACCACAAAATACAGGGACGTCGAGATCACCGGCGAGATCACGCTCTGCATGACCGTGCGCCAGGCGCGCGCCATCTCGAACCGGTAGATCGCGCCGACGGCGCGGTGATTGACGATCATTTCTTATCGCTCACGAGTCCGACGAAGATCTCCTCGAGGGAGCTCTGCTTCGTCCGGAGATCCTTGAAGTTGACGCCGGCGGCCGAAAGCTCGGCGAGCAGGCGGGGAATGCCGGTGTCGTCGCCGTGCCCGTCATAGGCGTAGACAAGCTCGTGGCCGCCATTGGCGAGGGCGAGCGAGCCGTTGAGCGACGCCGGGATCTCCGACAGCGGCTCCTGCAGTGAGAGCGTCAGCTCCTTGCGGCCGAGCTTGGCCATCAGCTCGGTCTTCTCCTGCACGAGGATCAGTTCGCCCCTGGAGATGACGCCGATGCGGTCGGCCATCTCCTCGGCTTCCTCGATGTAGTGCGTGGTGAGGATCACGGTGACGCCGGTCTCGCGCAGCGAGCGGACCATCGCCCACATGTCGCGTCGCAGCTCCACGTCGACGCCGGCGGTCGGCTCGTCGAGGAACAGCACGCGCGGCTCGTGCGCCAGCGCCTTGGCGATGAGGACGCGCCGCTTCATGCCGCCCGAGAGGGTCAGGATCTTGTCGTCCTTCTTCTCCCAGAGCGAGAGCGCGCGCAGCGTCTTCTCGACGAAGGCGTCGTCGCGCCTCTTGCCGAACAGACCGCGCGAATAGCTCACCGTCGCCCAGACGCTCTCGAAATGATCGGTGGTGAGCTCCTGCGGCACCAGCCCGATCATCTCGCGCGCGGCGCGGAAGTCGCTCTGGATGTCGTGGCCGTCGACGGTGACCGTCCCGGTGCTCGGCGTGACGATGCCGCACACGATCGAGATCAGCGTCGTCTTGCCGGCCCCGTTCGGCCCCAGCAGCGCGAAAATCTCGCCCTTCTCGATGTCGAGATCGACGGTCTTCAGCGCCTGGAAGCCGGTGGCGTAGGTTTTGGACAGGTTTTTGACGGAGATGATCGGAGACATGGCGCGGCGGACTTAGGCGCGCCGGAGGCTTCCGTCCATGGGGCGGATGCGGTCAGCCGCTTGCAGCCGCGCATCGATCGACGAAATCCCGACGTTTACAGCCACTTCGACCGTCGGAACGCCAGGAACAGCGTCGCGCAGATCGTCACCATCGCCCCGAGCACCACGTAGTAGCCGTCCTCGCTCTTAAGCTCCGGCATGTGCTCGAAGTTCATGCCGTAGATACCGGCGATCGCCGTCGGCACCGCGAGGATCGCGGCCCAGGCGGTCAGTTTTCGCGCGACGTCGGTCTGCTCGGCCTGCCCGGTCATCAGGCTCGCCTCGAAGATGAAGGCGAGGAGTTCGCGCAGCGAGTCGATGTCCTCCTGCACGCGCCGCAGCTTGTCGCCGACGTCGCGGAACAGCTGGCGCATCGGGGCGTCGAGCTCGATGACCTCGGCATGCTGCAGCCTGACGCAGACGTCGGCGAGCGGCAGGGCGGCGTTCCTGAGGCGCAGCAGGTCGCGGCGAAGCATGTAGAGGCGCTTGACGTCGACGCCCTCGCATTTCTCGCCGAACACCATGTCCTCGATGACGTCGACCTCGGCGTGGACCGCCTGCAAGACCGGAAAATACTGGTCCACGATGAAATCGAGGATGGCGTAGAGGATGTAGTGCTCGCCGCGCGACAGCACGACCCGGCAGCTCTCGCAGCGCTGGCGGACGAAGCCGTAGGAGGTCGACGGCCCGTGCCTCACCGAAACGACGTGGCCCTTGCCGACAAACAGATGCGTCTCGCCGAAGCCGATGCGGTCGCCGACCATCTGGGCGGTGCGGGCGACGATGAAGGCGTCGTCGCCATACTGCTCGAGCTTCGGCGCCTGATGCGCCTGCGCGGCGTCCTCGATGGCGAGGTCGTGCAGCCCGAACTGCGTCTGCACGCGGCGAAGCAGATCCTCGCTCGGCTCGAGCAGGCCGATCCAGACGAAGTGGCCAGGCTCGCGCGACCAGCGGCCCGCCTCCTCGATGGCGATGCCGCTGAGGCGCTTGCCGCCGGCGTAGACGCTCGCGGCGACGACGCCCGGCTCGGGCGACGGTTCCCGCACGGCCTCCTCGCGCTCGTCCCCGGTTTCGTTGAGAAGCGTCGCCGTCTGCATCGCCGAGCTCCCGTTCAAGCGTCCGTGATCTGCAGCGGGAACTATGTCCCGGTTTGACCGGAACGCCAATCGCGTGGCTTAACCCCTCGCCATGACACGTCTTTCGCTCGCCCAGGCCCATGGCCTAGTCTCCGACGCGCTGATCCGCAGCGGAACCGCAGCGGACGCCGCCGCCAGCACCGCGCGCGCCCTGGTCGGCGCGGAGGCGGACGGGCTGAAGGGCCATGGCCTGACCCGCACGCCGATCTATGCGGCGCAGGTGAAGAGCGGGAAGGTGAAGGGCGACGCCCGCGCCGCGATCGAGCGGACCGCGCCGGCCGCGCTCGTCGCGGACGCCGGCCACGGCTTCGCCTACCCCGCCATCGACCTCGTGACCGGGCAGTTGCCGGCGGTGACGCGCGAGACCGGGATCGCCGCGGCCGCGATCCGCCGGTCGCATCATTGCGGCGCGGCCGGGCGGCCGGTCGAGGCCCTCGCGGAGTCCGGGCTCGTCGCCCTGATGTTCGCGAACGCCCCGGCCTCGATGGCGCCCTGGGGCGCGAAGAAGCCGCTCTACGGCACGGATCCGATCGCCTTCGCCTGCCCCCTGCCCGGCCGCGCGCCGATCGTGATCGACATGTCGCTGTCGAAGGTCGCGCGCGGCAACATCCTCGCGGCGCGCCAGCGCGGCGAGACGATCCCGGACGACTGGGCCTTCGACGCCGAAGGGCGCCCCACGACCGATCCGGAGGCCGCCCTAGGCGGGCTAATGGCGCCGATGGGCGGCGCCAAGGGCGTCGCGCTCGCGCTGATGGTGGAGCTTCTGGCGGCCGGACTGACAGGCGGCGGCTACGCCTTCGAGATGACCTCGTTCCTCGACGATGTCGGCGGTCCGCCCGACGCCGGCCAGTTCATCCTCGCGATCGACCCGGCCGCCTTCTCGCGCAACGGCCCCGAGCGCTTCGCCCTGATGGCGCAGGCGGTCGAGGCCGAGGAAGGCGCTCGCCTGCCTGGCTCGCGCCGCCTCGCGGCGCGAGCCAAGGCCGAGGCCGAGGGGATCGAGGTCGGGGACAGCCTGATCGCGGAGATCGAGGCGATCTAGTTTTCCGTCCCCCTCCCCCTTGCCGGGAGAGGAACAGACAAGCGTCAGTCGTCGAACACGAAGTCGCCGCGCGACAGCGAGGCGGCGTCGACGCCCTGCAGCGTGATCGAGTTCGACCCGCCGCCGTCCCAGGTGATGACGGTGTCGCCGCCCTTGGTCGCGAAGTTCAGGTCCTCGAAGACCAGGTTGTCGATGTCGAAGGAGATGCGGTCGTTGCCGCCGAAATCGGTGATGACGTCGCGGCCGTCGTTGTTGTCGAAGCTGAAGACGTCGTCGCCCTTGCCGCCGGTCAGGATGTCGTTGCCCGAGCCGCCGTCGAGTTCGTCGCGGCCGGCCCCGCCCTTGAGCACGTCGTTGCCGCGGTCGCCGTCGAGCTCGTCGTTGCCCTTGCCGCCGTCGAGCGTGTCGTTGCCGGCGTTGCCGTCGAGCTCGTCATTGCCGCCCTTGCCGAGAATCAGGTCCGCGCCCGCGCGGCCGTCGATGTCATTGTTGAACTTGTCGCCCTTGATCGTCGCCATCTCGTCGTCCTCCGGTCGCCCGCCGCACGGCGCGCCGAGCCTCTCGGGACAGGACTTAGAGACGGCCGTTTAGACCGGGTTGAGCGGTCGGTTAGAATTCGGAGAGAGAGCCGGGGCGAAACGATGGCGGGCGCTCAGCCCGTCGCGATCATGTAGCCGACGCCGCGCACCGTCTGGATGATCGAGGCGCCCTCCTCGTCGTCGAGCTTCTTGCGCAGATAGCGGACATAGACGTCGACGATCTTGGTGCCCGGATCGAAGCCGTACTCCCAGACGCTGTTCAGCAGGCGCTGGCGGCTCACCACCTTGCCGGCGTTCGCCATGAGATACCGCAAAAGCTCGAACTCCCGCACCGTCAGGCTGATGTCGCGCCCCTCGCAGACCACGCGGCGCGACGCCGGGTCGAGCGAAAGCGCGCCGACGACGAGGACGCTCGGATCCTCCTGGCTGGTGCGTCGGCGCTTCAGCGCGACAAGTCGGGCGAGAAGCTCATCGAAGGCGAAGGGCTTGGTCAGGTAGTCGTCCGCGCCGCCCTTCAGTCCCTCGACCTTGTCCTGGATGCCGTCCTTGGCGGTCAGCATCAGGATCAGCACCGGACGCCGCTCCTCGCGGACGATGCGGCAGACCTCCAGCCCATTGAGATAGGGCAGCATGCGGTCGAGGATGACGAGGTCGAAGCCGCCCTGCCGGATGTGCTCGAGACCGTCGCGGCCGTCTTCGGCGACGGTCACCTGGTAGCCTTCGGCGACGAGGCCCCGGCTCAGAAACGACGCGATGCGCCGGTCGTCCTCGACGATCAGGATGTTCATGCGGCGCCCGTCGGTTCGAGAGGCAGCTTGATGGTGAGCACCGCGCCCCCCGACGCGGCGTTCTCGAGGGCGATCGTTCCATGGTGGCGTTCGACGATGTCCTTGGCGATGGCGAGCCCGATCCCGAGCCCCTGCGCCGTCCGCGCCTTGGCGTCGCCGCGATAGAACCGGTCGAACACGCGGGCCTTGTCGGCGTCCGACACGCCGCTGCCCTCGTCGAAGATCGCGATGGCGATCTTTCCGTCGACCCTGGTGGTCTCGAGCCGGATCCGCGTGCCGGGCGGGGAGTGCTTCACCGCGTTGTCGAGCCCGATGACCAGCGCCTGCTTCATCCGCCGCGGGTCGATGACAAGGTCGACGCCGCCGTCGTTGAGTTCGGTCTCGATCAGGATTTCGCGCGGCGAGGCGAGCACCTCGCCCTCCTGCGCCGCGGCGTTGACGAGGTCCGCCGCCCTGACCTGAACGAGCTCCAGCGCCTGGTCCTCCGCGTCGGACCTCGCGAAAGCCAGCAGGTCGTCGAGCAGCGCGCCGAGCTCGCCCGCCTGCCCCTGCACGCCCCGGAGCGCCTCGCGCAACGCCTCGGCGTCGCCGCGTCCCCGCAGCGCGACATCCGCCTCGCCGCGCAGGATGGTGAGCGGCGTCCGGAGCTCGTGGCTGACGTCGGCGAGGAACTGCGCGCGGCGGACGTCGACGTCCCGCAGCCGCGCGTTGGCGTCGCGCAGTTCGCGCGTGCGCGCCTCGACCTCGGAATGGAGCCTGTCCTGCGCAGCCATGAGCCCGGCGCGCTGCGCCTCGATCGCCGTCGCCATCTCGTTGAAGGTGCGGGACAGCGCGGCGAATTCGTCGGAGCCCTTCACCTCTAGGCGGTGGCTGAAGGAACCGCTCGCCAGCGCCCGCGCGCCGCCGGCGAGCGCCTGCACGGGCCGGACGATGGAGCGATGCAGGCCGAAGCCGAGCCCTGCGCCGCAGAGCGCTGCCAGCAGCGCGATCGCGACCGACCAGAGCAGAAGCCGCTGCTGCTGCTCGCGCACCTCGGCCAGCTCGCGCGCGACCTCACTGCGTTCGTCGTCGAGGGCGGCCTCCAGGAGGTTCTCGAAGTCGTTGGAGAGCTTGTACTCCACGTCGCGCCGGAACAGCTCGACCGCCTCGGCCTGCTTGCCCTCGCGCTGCAAGGCGAAGACCTTCTCGGCGGCGCCGTCGATCGCGCGGTAGAGCTCGGCCATCCTGCCGGTGATCTCGATGTCGGAGAGTTCGCGCCGCACCTCGTCGAGACCGGAGAGCGTCGAGACCTCCGCGCGCGTCACTTCGCGCAGCCGGTCGAAGGCCTCGTTCATCTCGGTCCGCGCCTGCTGGAAGTCCGGCATCTGCTCGGCGCCCAGCAGCAGCACCTCGGCGATCTGCTCGGCGTAGTTGTTGGCGTTGCCGTCGAGCTCGGCGATCACCTCGAACCGGCGATGCACGCCGTCGACGCGCGCGACGAAGTCGTCGGCGAGGCGAAGCGCCAGCGCCATGACGCCGATCATAAGGCCGACGAAAATCAGGGTGACGATTTCGAAGGCGACGATGCGCCAGCGGACGGTCATGAAGGCGGGGACTCAGAAGTTCACGGAAGCGTCACACTAGACGGTTCCGCGAGCCGCGCGCGCACTTCCGCGCGAGCGCCCCTCAATCGCCGAGCGAGGTGAAGGACGCCGGCGACGAGGAGCCGTCGCCCTTGTTGATGTCCTTGAGCAGCTTAGTGCCCTTGGCGGTGCCGTCCGACACCCAGAGCTCGACACCCTTGGACCCGTCGTCGGCGGCGAAGATCGCGCGGCCGTCGCCGAGCGACAGGAAGCGCGGCGCCGACGCCATGGCGCTGGCCGAGCCGGGCGCGATGTCCTTGACCAGCTTCGTGCCCTTCGCCGTCCCGTTCGTGACCCAGAGCTCGCGGCCGCGCGCAGCGTCGCTCGCCGCGAACAGGAAGCGTCCCCCGCCGATGGAGGTGAAGCCCTTCGGCCCGGAGCCGGCGGCCGGGCCCGGATTGATGTCCTTGACGCGCGTCGTGCCCTTGCTCGTCCCGTCGGTGATCCAGAGCTCGAAGTTCGGCCCGCCGTCGGAAGCGGTGAACAGCGCCCGGCCGTCGCCCATGGCGGCGATGTTCTGGACGTCCGAGCTGGCGGGATCGCCCCACGACTCCAGCCCGTCGTCGATCTCCTTGACGAGCTTCGTACCGTTGGCCGTGCCGTCGCTCGTCCAGAGCTCCCCGCCCCTGTCGGGCGTGAAGGCCGAGAACACGATCCGCCCCTTCTTCAGCAGCCCCATCTCGCCGAAGAACAGGCCTCCGATGCTGGAGCCGCCGGCGCCGGGATTGATGTCCTTGACCAGCTTGGTCCCGGCGGATGTCCCGTCGGTCACGTAGAGCTCGCCGCCGTCGGCGCCGTTCGTGGCCGAGAAGGTCGTGCGGCCGTCGCCGAGCGACACGAAGTCTCGCGCGCCCGAGCCGCCGGTCGGATTGATCGTCCTGATGAGACGCGTGCCCTCCGGCGTTCCGTCGGAGATCCAGGTCTCGGTGTCGTTCCGCGCCGTCTGCCCCTGGAAGATCGCCTCGCCGCTGCCGATCGCCGTGATCTGCCAGGGCGTTCCGCTGTTCGGCCGTTCGCCGGAGAACGGATCGATGTAGCGGCCGGGGAAGATGTCCTTGACCAGACGCGTGCCCTTGGCCGTGCCGTCCGTGGTCCAGAGCTCGCCGCCCTCCACGGTGGTGTCGGCCTTGAACATGGCCTTGCCGCCGCCAACCGGCGTCAGCCAGCCGACGTTGGAGCCGGTCGGTCCCGGCTCGATGTCCTTGAGCAGCTTCGTGCCCTTCGGCGTGCCGTCTGTGATCCAGAGCTCGTCGCCATGCGGCGTCGGACCGTCCAGATCCTTCGCGCTGAAGATCACCACGCCCTTCTTCAGCCGCGCGATCTGGTTGATGTCGGCGCGACCGGGGCCAGGGTTGATGTCGGCGAGGAACTTCGTGCCGGCGGGCGTCCCGTCCGTGATCCACATCGCAGGGCCATGCACGCCGTCATCCGCGGAAAAGACGACGGAGGGCTTCTTCGGCTTGCCCTTCTCCGCCTCGACGGCGTCATCGTCCGCGGCGCGCGCGGCGGTCGCGCCGGCGATCAGCACGGCGACGCATGTCGCGGCGAGCGGCCCGATCGCAGGAAATCGTCGAAAGCTCCGAGTGCTGCGCATGCGTGGGGTCCCGCCTGACCGGAGCTGACGCATCCGGTTTAGACGGTTCCCGCAAGCTGTTGATCCGTATGACTACCTACGGCGCGGTCACGGAACGCGGAAAGCCGTCAGCTTGCCTTCCTTGTTCTGGGGCACATAGGCGATCTTCTTCTGCGGATCCCAGCTGAGGTCCGCGGTTCCCGCCGGCAGCGGGACGAGCGTCTCGAAGGCGCCGCTGGCGTCGATCCGGAGCAGGCCGCCCTTGAGATAGTCGGTCGCGAGATACTTGCCGTCGCCGAGCGGCGCGAGGCCGTCGATGGCCCCGACCGGCGAGCCGTCGCCGAGCGTGCGCGTGGAGTCGCCCGACAGCGGCGCCTCGACGAGGAAGCCCGGGACCGCCTCCTGCCCGTTCGCCGGCGGCTTGCCGAAGCTCGCGACGACCATCACCTCGTCCTCGACCGCGAGGCCGTTCGGACCGTTCAGCCGGTCGGTCTTCAGCCAGGTCTTCACCTGCCCGTCCTGCAGCACCGAGATCGTGTTGGTCGCCGTGTCGGACACGTAGACGCGGCCCGCGCCGTCGGTCGCCACGTCGTTGAGGAACACCGCGCCGTCGACCCTGTAGCGCTTGCCGACCTTGCCCGTGGCGAGGTCGATCTCGGCCAGCTCGTCGATGTCGGCGACGTAGAGCTTGCCGCCCGACAGCGCGAGGCCCTTCGGCCCGTTGAGCCCGGTCGCCCATCCCGACTGCAGGATCTTGCCGTCGGTCGAGACCTTGGTGATGCGGCCGTCGCCGTCCTTGGCGCGCATGTCGCCGCCGACCTCGCTGACATAGATCACGTCGCCGCTCGGATCGTAGAGCGCGGACTCCGGCTGCTTCAGCCCGTCCAGCTCCCAGACCTTCTCGACCGACGCAGCGGCGGCCACGCCTGCCGACGCCATGAGGAAGGACGCCGCGATCAGGGGTTTCAGGAACGTCATCGTCGTCCTCCTTGGCATGCTTTTCGTGTCGACCCGCGCGTCCCCGCCGGAGCCGTATATGGTCCTTCCTGCACCGCATTCGATGCAGGGTCGGCCGTGCGAGAACGCCGACGGGTTCGCCCTGTCGGCGCCGAGACCGGCCCGCCGAGCGTGTTTTCGAGCGCCGCGCGCGGGCCTTAGGCAATTTGCCCGACGCGCCGCCGGCCGGCTTGCGCGGCCGCCCCTGCCCCGCGATGCTCGCTCCAACAAGATCACGAGGGAGGAGCGGCGCCATGCGGCTCTTGTTTCAGCTGGTGCTGCGGCTCGTCGCGGTGGTCGCGGTCTGTCTCGTCTGCGCGGTCGGCTGGGTGATGGTCGACGCCCATCGCCAGATCGAGAACCAGACCGCGGCGACCGCCGACCGGGTCGCCCGGGATCTTTCAAACCTCTACTGGCGGGAGATCCTGTGGCGCGGCTCGATGCGCAAGGACCTGCTGATGCCCTCGCCGGACTGGCAAACGGTGAACGTGCTGAAGGTCGTCGCGCCCGGCGTCTGCGTCACCTTCGCTCCGGGCAACGCCCCGGCGCGCACCATGTGCGGTCAGGAGGAAGGCGTCGGCCGGCAGGCGCCCGGCTGGTTCGAGAACCTCTACGGCGCCCTGTTCAGCCCCCACCAGTCGGTCTCGCGGCTGCTGACCTTCCGCGAGCGGGAGGCGGGAACGATCACGACATTCGCGGTTCCTGCCGCTGCGCTGAGGCAGGCTTGGGCGCAGATCGTGCTGATGGCCGGGGTCGCCGCGGCGATGGCGGCGGCGATCTCGCTGCTCGCCGCCATGACGATCGGCCATGCGCTCGCTCCCGCCCGCACGATCGTCTCGGGCCTGAAGCGCATCGGAACGGGCGGCCGGCCGGCCCGGCTCCAGGCCGCGGGCGCGCTCGAGTTCCGCGACATCGCCGAGGCCGTCAACGAACTGTCGGACCGCCTCGCCGAGGCGGCGGCGGCCCGGGCGGAGCTCACCCAGCGCCTGTTCCAGGTGCAGGAGGAGGAGCGCCGCGCCCTCGCCCGCGACCTGCACGACGAGTTCGGGCAGTGCCTGACCGCCACCGCCGCCCTCGCGGCCTCGATCGAGCAGGCGGCGCCTGCCGACCGGGCCGACCTCACCGAGGACGCGAAGGCCATCGCCCGCATCCAGAGCCGGATGATGGCGACGCTGAAGTCCGCCCTCGCGCGCCTGCGCAGCCAGGAGATCGAGGAGATCGGCCTCAAGGCGAGCCTCGAACAGCTGGTGTCCGGCTGGAGCCGGGCCGGCGACGGCGCGGCGCGCACGCGCTACAGTCTAGACGTCGAGGGCGAGATCGCCGCGCTTCCGGAGCCCGTCGCGGTCGGCGTCTACCGCATCGCGCAGGAGTGCCTGACCAACGCCGCTCGCCACGGCCGGCCGAGCGCGGTGCGGCTGCGTATCGTCGGCGGCGTGGACGCGGTCTCGCTGTCGGTCGAGGACGACGGCGGCGGCGATCCGACCCATGTCGCGGCGCGCGCCGGCGGCGGCATTCTGGGCATCCGGGAGCGGGTCCGCGCGCTCGGCGGCGACGTCGAGATCGGCCTCGCCGCGGGCGCGTCCGGCGTGCGGGTCGCGGCACGTATCCCGCTCGTCGCGTCGGCCTCCGCGCTGCCCGTCGCGGCATGACCAGCCTCGACATCCTGCTGGTCGACGACCATCCGGTCGTCCGAGAGGGCTATCGCAGGCTGCTCGAGCGCCAGCCGGGCTATCGCGTCGTCGCCGAGGCGGACGACGCCGCCGCGGCCTACCGCGCCTACAAGGCGGCGCGGCCGGACGTCGTCGTGATGGACCTGTCGCTGCCCGGAGCCAGCGGCGTCGAGGCGGTCCGCCACATCCGGCAATGGGACCGCGGCGCCCGCATTCTCGTCTTCACGATGCACCAGGGCGCGACCTTCGCCATGAAAGCCTTCGAGGCGGGCGCGCTCGGCTACGTCACAAAGAGCTCCGCGCCGACGGAGCTCGTGCGTGCGCTCGGCGAAGTCGCGCGCGGCCGGCGCGCCATGTCGGAGGACGTCGCCCGAGAACTTGCCGTCGACCAGCTCGAGAAGCCGGCCGCTGCCCTCAACGAGCTCGGCCCGCGCGAGACCGAAGTGCTGCGTCTGGTCGCCTCGGGCATGACGACGGAGCGGATCGCGGCGCTGCTGAACCTCAGCGCCAAGACCGTCCAGAACTATCACTACGCGATCAAGTCCAAGGTCGGCGCGGAGACCGACGCTCAGCTGGTCTGGCTCGCGCTCGCAACGGGACTGGTTAGCGCCGACGCGACGCCGGCCGAAGCCGGCGCCGCTGACTGACGTCAGGCCTCAGAGCGCACCGACGAGGGTCGCGACTCCCGCAAGCCCAGCCGCGGCGCCGGCGACGCGGGTGACGATCGGGCCGCGGCTTGCGCTGACGCGGCCGATCAGGACGCCGAAGCCGACGCCGGCCGCATGGAGCAGCGCGGTGGCCAGCATGAAGCCCGCCGCATAGGCCGCGCCCGCCGCCGTCTCGGGCGCTTCCGCGCCGTGGGCGTGCCCGTGGAAGATCGCGAACAGTCCGACCAGCGCCATGGCAGCCGCGACCGGCGCGCTGAGGCCGAAGGCGACGACCGCGCCGAGCACGATGATCGAAACCGCGATGCCGGTCTCGACGAACGGAACCTCGACGCCGGCCATGCCGAGCGCGCCGCCGGCCGCCATCACGAGCACGAAGGTCGCCGGCACCAGCCACATCGCGCGGCCGCCGAGCTGGAAGGCGAACACGCCGACCATGACCATCGCGAGCACATGGTCGAGACCGCCGATCGGGTGGCCGAAGCCGGCGGTGAAGCCGACCGTGTCGCCGTGGCCGGTGTGGGCGAAGGCGACCGAGGGGACGAGCGCCGCGGCGAGGCCCAGAAGGCCAAGAACCGGCGCGGTGCGGAGAAGACGGAGGGTCATGGACTTGCTCCTGGAGATCATGCGTCGCGCGCGGGGGCGCGGGTTTCGAACTGGGACGCCTCGGTGCGGTCTGCGAGCGACCGGGCGGTAGCGAAATCAAGCCGTTGGACGGAAGAGCCGTCGTGGAACACGAAGGCCAGGCGCCGCCTGCGCGACGTCATCTTGGCCGGCAGCGGATCGTAGCGCACCCCCTGCCCGCCGAGCAGCGGCGCGACCGCGCCGACGTCGACGAAATCCTCAGTCTCGACGCGCAGCAGGTGATAGCGCCTGCCGGACGCATCCTCGCCGACGAACGGCACGCCCGCGACGCGCAGGAAGCTCGTCACGTCGCTCGCGCTCGAAAACGCCTCTACGAAGGCCGCCTCCACAAGGTCGAGGTCGGTGCTGCGCGGGTCTTCCGGCTCGCGCGCATGACCGTGTGGCAGGTGCGGCGTCTGCCACTGCACCGTCTTGCCCGCGGGCTGGTTGTGCCCCGGCCCGTGGGAGTGGGAGTGCGAATGGCTGTGCGAATGCGATGAAGCGTGAGCGTGCGAATGCCCGCCCCCGCCATAGTCGTGATGGTGATCGTGGCCGTTGTGCATGGTCAGAAGCTCACCGGCTTGTCGATGATCGACTTGTGCTTGCCGAGCGTGCCGTGCGCCACCATCGAGCCGAGCGCCTCGACGATCACGCGGGTGCCGAACAGGGCGGTGATGTCCGAGGTGTCGTAGGGCGGCGAGACCTCGACGACCTCGAACCCGCAGATCCCGGGGGCGCAGACGAGGCCGAGGATCTTCAGCGCCTCGCGCGGCAGGAAGCCGCCCGGCTCCGGCCATCCGGTGCCGGGCACGAAACCGCAGTCGATCGAGTCGACGTCGAAGGAGATGTAGACCGCGTCGGTCCCCTCCCATGCGAGGTCGAGCGCGATCTCGGCGGTCTTCTCGAGGCCGAACTTCTCGATGTCCTCGATCGTCAGCACGTTGGTCTCGCGCCGCCGCCCTTCCGCCACGCCGTATCGCGGCACCTGCCATCCGCCGATGCCGAGCTGGACGAGGTTCTTCGGCGAGACGTTCGGCAGATTCGTCGCCCAGAACCAGGGCGTCGTGTGCATCCGCTCGTCGAGATCCTTCTCCTGGATGTCGATGTGACGGTCGAAATGGATGATGCCGATCTTCTTCGAGGTGCATTCGGCGATGCCGCGCACACACGGAAAGCCGATCGAGTGGTCGCCGCCGATCATCACCGGCAGCGCGCCGGACGAGGCGACGTGGGAGACGCCGCGGGTGATCTGGTCGAAGGACTTTTCGAGGTTCGCGGGGATCGTGAAGACGTCGCCGGCGTCGCACAGCGTCATCTGCTCGCGCAGGTCGATGCCCATCTCGTAGTTGTACGGCGTGTAGAGCGCCGAGATGCGCCGCACGCCCTGCGGCCCGAAGCGGGTGCCGGGGCGGTAGGTGGTGCCGCTGTCGAACGGGATGCCGAGCACCGCGGCGTCGTACTTGCCGACGTCGCGGACATTCTCGACATACGGCGCCTTCATGAAGGTGTTGATGCCCGCGAAATGCGGGAGCTCGCCGCGCGCGAAGGTCGGGATCGTCTTGTCGGTGATCGAGTCCGCGCCGGGCAGGCCCATCTCGAGCGCCCACTGCTGCTCCTTGCGCCAGGCCGTCTCGGGAAGGTCCTTCTCCTTGTCGAGCGCCTTCCAGCCTTGCGTCTCCATCTTGGAGAAGTCGGGGTGATGGCGGCGCAGTCGTTCGCGCGAGGCGCTGAGGCCGGCGACGCGGTGGCGGCGCTGGATTGGAGGAATCATTCGGCTTCTCCTTGGGTAAGGCTGGCCGTCTTCCCGAGCGAGTTCGGGAACGTCATCAGCGGGGAATCGTCAAGCCGCCTCAACGGGCGGCTTCCGCGTGCTTCTTCGGAAAGCCCAGGACCGGGACCGGTCCGTGGCGGGTGAGGTCGAGGTCGTAGGTGACGCGCGCGCCGAAGCGGCCCGGCGCCTGCGGATCGTGCCGAACCTTGTCGAAGGCGACGACCCGCGTTCCGAGGTTGAAGGCCTCCTTCAGGTCGTGCGTGACCATGATGACGGTCATGCCGAGCCGCTCCCAGAGCGGCTTCAGCAGAGCGTGCATCTGGGCGCGGGTGCCCGGGTCGAGCGCGCCGAAGGGCTCGTCGAGCAGCAGCACCTTCGGGTCCTTGGCGAGCGCCTGCGCGATGGCGAGGCGCTGCTGCATGCCGCCGGACAGCGCGCTCGGATGCTTGTCGCGATGCGGGCCGAGGCCGACCGCCGTCACCAGCTCCTCGCTCTTCTCCAGCGCCCGGCGCCGCGCCGCGCCGAACAGCCGTCCCAGCACCCTGGACTGGCCGAGCTCGTAGGCGAGCAGAACGTTGCCGAGCACGGTGAGGTGCGGAAAGACCGAGTAGCGCTGGAACACGACGCCGCGGTCGGCGTCAGGCTCGACCGGCAGCGGCTTGCCGGCGAGCAGCAGCGTTCCGCGAGATGGGCGGTCCTGCCCGAGCACCATGCGCAAGAAGGTGCTCTTGCCGCAGCCCGAAGGGCCGACGACGGAGAGGAACGAGCCGGAGGCTACCTCGAGATTGAGGTTCTCGATCACGATCTGGTCGCCGAACTCGGCCCAGACGTTCTGGACGGAGATCGCGCTCATCGCCGCTCCCCAACATAGGCCCAGGCGAAGGCCGAGCGCGCGAGCCTGGCGAGCAGCAGGTCCAGCACGAAGGCGATCAGGGTGATCCAGGCGACGTAAGGCAGGATCACGTCCATCGCGAGATAGCGGCGCACCAGGAAGATGCGGTAGCCGAGCCCGCTGTCGGAGGCGATGGCCTCGGCCGCGATCAGGAAGAGGAAGGCGGGCCCGATCTGCAGCCGCACCAGCTCGATCAGCCGCGGCAGCACCTGCGGCAGCACCACCCGCACGATCGTCGTCCAGGTAGAGGCCCCGAGCGTCTGCGCCTTCACGAGCTGCTCGGTCGGGATCGACTGCACGGTCATGGCGATGTCGCGCACGATCGGCGGCGCGACGCCGATCACGATCAGGATGACCTTCGACAGCTCGCCGAGGCCGAAGATGATGAACAGGATGGGCAGGATGGCCATCGGCGGGATCATCGAGATCACCGCGACCAGCGCCCCTCCGCCTGCTCCGACCACCGGGAGCACGCCAAGCGCGACGCCGAGCACGAGGCCCGCCAGCGTCGCGAAGCCGAGGCCGAGCGCCAGCCGCTGCAGGCTCGCGAGGGTGTCGGCCACGAGCGTGATCTCGCCCGTCCGCTTGTCCGGCTCGAACGCCATGCGGGACGTCGTCGCCGCCATTTCCGAGACCGGCGGCAGCAGCTTGTCGTTCGGGTTCGCGGCGCGACGCTCCGCCGACCCGAGGACGTAGACGGCGGCGAGGATCAGGAAGGGCACGATCGCCAGAAGCAACCGCCCTCCCCGGCCCGGCCGAACGTTCATCGCACGACGCATCGATCCCCCTCTAAGCCAAGCTGCGGCCAGCGCCGGCGACGGGTCCTCCGGTCAGGACGGAGGACCGCCGATCGGCGCTGAGGCGCGTCCTGACGGCTCACAGCTTGCCGTCGGCCGCCATCTTCATGAAGGTCGGGTCGAAGCGCAGCTTGACGTTCTTCTCGTCGCCGAGGGTCTTGCCGCCGGCGAAGGCGATCCCGACCGCGTCCTTCGACTTCGCGCCCTCGCCGAGCAGGCCGTGCTCGAAGGAGAAGCTGCGCACGAGGTCCATGGTCTTCACGAGGTCCGGGCTTTCGGTGAAGGCGACCGCGTCCGCCGAGCTGGAGAACAGCTTGGTCGCCGCGAGCTGGGCGTCGAAGCCGGCGAGGTCCGTGCCGGACAGCTTGGCCATCGCCTCGCGGGCCTCCTTGCCGCCGGCGCCCGCCATCGCCTTCATCGTGTCGTACCAGATCCCGGCCAGCGCCTTGCCGAAGTCCGGATTGTCCTTGAGCGTCTCGGTGTTGACGCCCAGCGTGTCGATGATCTCGCCGGGGATCTTGGAGCTGTCGAACAGCTCGCTCGCGCCGGGCTCGGCCTTCACCTCGGCGAGCAGCGGGTTCCAGGTGACGACCTGCTCGACGTCGGGCGCTTTGAAGGCGCCCACGATGTCGGCGTCGGAGGTGTTGATCACCTTGACGTCCTTCTCGCTCATGCCGTTGGCCTCGAGCGCGCGGGCGAGCAGGTAGTGGGAGACCGAGAGCTCGACCAGGTTGATGCTCTTGCCCTTGAGCTCCTTGAGCGACTTCGCCTTCTTCGAGATGATGCCGTCGTTGCCGTTGGAGAAGTCGCCGACGATGATCGCCGTGGTGTCGACGCCGCCCGCGGCCGGGATCGTGAGCGCGTCCATGTTGGTCAGCGTCACGCCGTCGAACTTGCCGGCGGTGTACTGGTTGATCGACTCCACGTAGTCGTTGATCTGGGTGACCTTGATCTCGATGCTGTATTTGTCGGCCCACTTCTTCACGATGCCGGCGTCGGCCGCGTAGGGCCACGGCATCCAGCCGACATAGATGGTCCAGGCGATCTCGAAGCTCTTCTTCGGCGCGGCCTCGGCCGGCGCGACGATCGCGGCGGACGAGAGGGCGGCGGCGACGGCGACGGAGGCGATCAGGCGGCGCAGCATGCGGACTCCCCGGTTCGTGGCGGCGGGCGTCCTCGCTCCGCGCCTGTGATCCAAAGAGTTCGCCGCAACAGGAGGTCGGTCCGCGGCGGCGAACCCGTGCAGTGACCTCCCGGGATTTTGTCCCGCCGTGTCTTCAGGCCTGGAAAGTCGCCTGAAGCGCGTCTCTCGGACCAGCGCCGCCGAACGAAGCGGCCGGAACCCTAGACGCGCTGCACGCCGGTTTGAGAGCAAGCCGCATGCCATGCGCTGAAGGCGCCCTGACCGTCGCCAGCTTCAGCCGAAGCGCATAGATCTGCGCGCTCAACGGACGATCAACTGCGCTCACTCGTGAGGCAGATCGCCTTGGTTGCATATTTTTTAATCATTTCTGGGGTCGAGCGACCGCCGCTATCGGTCCGCCGGCGCCGATCCCGCAAGCCGCTCATCGGCTGGCGCCGGCTTTGCAGCTAGGTCGTCGAGGCGCGAACCGTCTCACGAGGTTCCATCAGGGGAGACGGAAATGCGTAACGTCATTCGGGGGGCGCTGGCCGCCGGCGCGCTCGCCGCCGCGGTCTTCGCGGGCGCCGCGTCCGCCCAGGCCCAGGAGACCGTCAAGGTCGGCATCCTGCATTCGCTGTCGGGGACCATGGCGATCAGCGAGACCACGCTGAAGGACGCCATGCTCATGCTCATCGACGAGCAGAACAAGAAGGGCGGCGTGCTCGGCAAGAAGCTCGAGCCGGTCGTGGTCGACCCCGCCTCCAACTGGCCGCTGTTCGCCGAGAAGGCGCGCGAGCTGATCTCGAACCAGAAGGTCTCGGTCGTGTTCGGCTGCTGGACCTCGGTCAGCCGCAAGTCCGTCCTGCCGGTGTTCAAGGAGCTGAACTCGATCCTGTTCTACCCGGTCCAGTACGAGGGCGAGGAGAGCGAGCGCAACGTGTTCTACACCGGCGCCGCGCCGAACCAGCAGGCGATCCCGGCCGTCGACTACCTCATGAAGGAAGAGAGCGTTCAGCGCTGGGTGCTCGCCGGCACCGACTACGTCTATCCGCGCACGACCAACAAGATCCTCGAGGCCTACCTGAGGGCCAAGGGCGTCGCGCAGGAGGACATCATGATCAACTATACGCCGTTCGGTCATTCCGACTGGCAGACGATCGTGTCCGACATCAAGAAGTTCGGCTCCGCCGGCAAGAAGACCGCGGTCGTCTCCACCATCAATGGCGACGCCAACGTGCCGTTCTACAAGGAGCTCGGCAACCAGGGCGTGAAGGCCACCGACATTCCGGTGGTGGCGTTCTCGGTCGGCGAGGAGGAGCTCGCCGGCATCGACACCAAGCCGCTCGTCGGCCATCTCGCCGCCTGGAATTACTTCGAGAGCGTCGACACCCCGGAGAACAAGGCGTTCATCGACGCCTGGAAGGCCTTCACCAAGAACCCGAAGCGCGTCACCAACGACCCGATGGAGGCCCACTACATCGGCTTCAACATGTGGGTGAAGGCGGTGGAGAAGGCCAAGTCGACCGACCCGGACAAGGTGATCGACGCCCTGCCCGGCATCGAGCAGGCGAACCTCACCGGCGGCGTCTCGAAGATGCTTCCGAACCACCACATCACCAAGCCCGTGCTGATCGGCGAGATCCGCGAGGACGGCCAGTTCGACGTCGTCGAGAAGACGCCGGACCTCGTTCCCGGCGACGCTTGGTCGGACTTCCTTCCCGGCTCGAAGGACCTCGAGGCCGACTGGGTTGAGAAGAAGTGCGGCAACTTCAACACCAAGACCGGCAAGTGCGGCGGCCAGGGCAGCTGAAATCCTCCCCTTTGGCCTGACCCTCAGGCCCGCACCTGCCTGAGCGAAGGGCGGCGACCTCCTCCCCGCCGCCCTTCGCGCCCTTTTCTCCACATCCGGCTGGACGATGGCTTCGATCAGAAACCGCGCTTCCGCGCTCGCCGCGCTGCTCGTTCTCCTCGGATTGACGTTCTCGGGCGCGCTGTCGCCCGCCGTCGCCGACCCGCTGGACGACGCCCTCGCAGGGTTCACCGCGGACAAATACGACGACACCGAAAAAGCCATTCAGGGGGTCGTCGCGACCGGCGCCCCCACCGGCAAGGCGATCCTCGACGCGCTCGCGGCCGGCCGTCTGGTTTTCGACCCCGAGAGCAAGACTGTTCTGCTCAAGGACGCCGCGGGCAAGCTGACGCTCGCCAAGACCGGCGAGGCCGCGCCCGCCGAGCTCGCCTCCAGGCCGCTGAAGACAGTGCGCGCCAACAACCGCGTCCGCCGCGCCGTCGAGGCCGCCTCCGGCGCGTTCGAACTGCAGGATCCAAATCCGAAGAAGCGCATCGACGCCGCCCGGGCCGTCTTCAAGAGCCGCGACCCCGCTGCGCTGAAGGCCATCGAGACCGCGCTCGCGACGGAGAGGGACGCCGGCGCCAAGGAGGCGCTGCAGCAGGCCCGCGCGGCGATCTTGCTCGGCAAGGCCGACGCGCCTGAGGCCGACCGCATCGCCGCCGCCGATCTCGTCGCTGGCGTCGGCGATCAGGACGCGCTCGCGGCGCTCCGCTCGCTGCCCGCCGGCTCGCCGCAGGCCGTCAAGAACGCCGCCGACGCCGGGATTGCGTCGATCGAGCGCTGGCTCTCGGTCGCCAACGCCTTCCAGGACGTGACCTTCGGCGTCGCGCTCGGCTCCGTTCTGCTGCTCGCCGCAATCGGCCTCGCCATCACCTTCGGCGTCATGGGCGTGATCAACATGGCCCATGGCGAGATGGTCATGATCGGGGCCTACACGACCTTCCTCACCCAGCGGCTGATCCACACCTACCTGCCAGCGATCGACGGCGCCTCTTTAATCGTCGCGATCCCGGCGGCCTTCATCGTGGCGGGCGCGATCGGCGTGATGATCGAGCGGACGGTGATCCGCTTCCTCTATGGCCGCCCGCTGGAGACGCTGCTCGCCACCTGGGGCGTGAGCCTGATCCTCCAGCAGGCGGTGCGCTCGATCTTCGGGCCGACCAACCAGCCGGTCTCGACCCCGGACTGGCTGCAGGGCTCGGTGAGCCTGATGGGGGTGTCGCTCAACTGGAATCGCGTCGCGATCGTGCTGTTCGCGCTCGGCGTGTTTTTCGCCCTTCTGCTTCTCCTGAAGCGCACCAGCCTTGGCCTCAAGGTCAGGGCGGTGACGCAGAACCGGCGCATGGCCGCCTCGATGGGCATCCGGACGCCGTGGGTGGACGCCATGACCTTCGGCCTCGGCTCCGGCGTCGCCGGCATCGCGGGCGTCGCCCTCAGCCAGATCGACAACGTCAGCCCGAACCTCGGCCAGAGCTACATCATCGACAGCTTCCTCGTCGTCGTGTTCGGCGGCGTCGGGAACCTGTGGGGCACGCTGGTCGGCGCCATGTCGATCGGCGTCGCCAACAAGCTGCTCGAGCCGTGGGCCGGCGCCGTCCTCGGCAAGATCATCCTGCTCGTCGCGATCATCCTGTTTATCCAGAAGAAGCCCCGCGGCCTGTTCGCGCTCAAGGGAAGGTTCGTCGACGCATGAGTCGCTACCGCTTCCTCGATACGGCCGGCCTGATCTTCCTCGCCGTCGTGCTGGCCATGGCGGTGCTGATCCCCGCCTCGAACCTCCTGCTTTCGCCCGACCATCCGCTGCACGTGCCGGACTATCTGGTGCCGCTGCTCGGCAAGTACCTCGCCTTCGCGATGCTCGCGCTCGCGCTCGACCTGGTGTGGGGCTACTGCGGGATCCTGTCGCTCGGCCACGGCGCGTTCTTCGCGCTCGGCGGCTACGCGATGGGCATGTACCTCATGCGCCAGATCGGACCGCGCGGCGTCTACGGCAATCCGGTTCTGCCCGACTTCATGGTGTTCCTGAACTACAAGGAGCTCCCCTGGTTCTGGCTGGGCTTCGACCAGTTCTGGTTCGCGGCGATCATGGTGGTGCTCGTCCCCGGCGCGCTCGCCTTCTGCTTCGGCTGGCTCGCCTTCCGCTCGCGCGTCACCGGCGTCTACCTCTCGATCATCACGCAGGCGCTGACCTTCGCGCTGATGCTGGCCTTCTTCCGCAACGACATGGGGTTCGGCGGCAACAACGGGATGACCGACTTCAAGGACATCCTCGGCTTCCCCGTCCAAGCGCAGGGCACCCGCGCGACCCTGTTCGCGCTGACCGCGCTCGCGCTCTGCGGCGCCTACCTGCTGAGCCGCTGGGTGGTGACGTCGAAGCTCGGCAAAGTGGTGGTCGCGGTGCGAGACGCCGAGAGCCGCACCCGGTTCATCGGCTACCGGGTCGAGAACTACAAGCTCGTGGTGTTCACGCTCTCGGCCATGCTCGCAGGGATCGCCGGCGCGCTCTACGTGCCGCAGGTCGGCATCATCAACCCGTCCGAGTTCGCGCCCGCCAACTCCATCGAAGCGGTGATCTGGGTCGCGGTCGGCGGACGCGGCACGCTTGTGGGCGCCGCGCTCGGCGCCTTCCTCGTCAACGCCGGCAAGACCTGGTTCACCGGCGTCATGCCCGAGTTCTGGCTGTTCGCTCTGGGCGCCCTGTTCATCCTGACGACGCTGCTGATGCCGAAGGGCATCGTCGGCGCGGTGTCGGACCTGCTGGGCCTGCGCCGCAAGAGCGAGCTGCCGTCCGTTCCGCCCGCAGCCCCCGCGCCGCCGCCCGCGGCCGCCCCGGCGGAGTGAGATCCATGACCACCCCGATCGGCGGCAAGCTCACCAACGCCCTGCTCTATCTCGACAACATCTCGGTCACCTTCGACGGCTTCAAGGCGCTCAACTCCCTGTCCCTCTCGATCGACCAGAACGAGATGCGCGCCATCATCGGCCCGAACGGCGCGGGCAAGACGACGATGATGGACGTCATCACCGGCAAGACCCGCCCGAACGGCGGAACGGCGACCTTCGAGGGCGACAAGGACCTCACCAAGCTCGACGAGGCCTCGATCGCGGGCCTCGGGATCGGGCGGAAGTTCCAGACCCCGACCGTGTTCGAGATGCACACCGTCGAGGACAACATCCTGCTGGCGCTGAAGACCGACCGGCGCCCCTTCCCGGTGCTGTTCTCCAAGCGCACGCGCGAGGAGAAGGAGCGGATCGACGCGCTGCTCGAGCGCGTGCGCCTCACCGGCGCGCGCCACCGCAAGGCGGGCGAGCTCTCCCACGGTCAGAAGCAATGGCTCGAGATCGGCATGCTGCTCGCGCAGGAGCCAAAACTCCTGCTGGTCGACGAGCCGGCCGCCGGCATGACCGACCAGGAGACCGCCGACACCGCCGACCTGTTGCGCGAGATCGCGAAGACCGCCTCGGTCGTCGTGGTCGAGCACGACATGGTGTTCGTCCGCGATCTCGGCGTGAAGGTCACCTGCCTGCACGAGGGATCCGTGCTGGCCGAAGGCTCGCTCGACGCCGTGTCGTCGAACGAGCGCGTCATCGAAGTCTATCTGGGACGGTGAGATGCTGAGCGTCGACGACATCTCGCTCTATTACGGCTCCTCCCGCGCGTTGCGCGGGGTCTCGGTCACGGCGGCGGCGGGCGAGGTCACCTGCGTGCTCGGGCGCAACGGCGTCGGGAAAAGCTCGCTGTTGCGGGCCATCTCCGGGCAGCGGCCGATCTCCGCCGGCGACATCACGCTGGAAGGCAAGTCGATCGCCGGCATGCGCCCCTACGACCGCGCGAGCCTCGGCGTCGCCTATGTGCCCCAGGGCCGCGAGATCTTCCCGCTGCTGACCGTGAAGGAGAACCTCGAAACGGGCTTCGCCCCGCTCAGGCGCAAGGACAAAACGATCCCCGCGGAGGTGTTCGACCTCTTCCCGATGCTGAAGTCGATGCTGCACCGGCGCGGCGGCGATCTGTCGGGCGGCCAGCAGCAGCAGCTCGCCATCGGCCGCGCGCTCGTCACCCGGCCGAAGCTTCTGATCCTCGACGAGCCGACCGAGGGCATCCAGCCGTCGATCATCAAGGACATCGGCCGCGCCATCAAATATCTGCGCGACAAGGGCACGATGGCGATCGTGCTGGTCGAGCAGTATTTTGACTTCGCGCAGGAGCTTGCCGACCGGTTCATCGTCATGGAGCGCGGCGAGGTCGTCGAGCGCGGCGACGCCAAGGCGCTCGAGGGTGACGATGTCCGCAACCGCCTGCATTTCTGAGGCTCAGGCCGCCCCGCGCCGCCAGCGCGCGGAAGGACGCATCGCCGTCCGGGTCGAGACGCTCGGCGACGTCTCGCGCGCGGTGCGGGTCGCGGAATCCGGGTCCTCGCGCCTTCGCCTGCCGCGCTCGCCCCACGGGCTCGACGGCGTGCTGCTCAACATCGCCGGCGGCATCGCCTGCGGCGACCGCATGCACGTTTCGGCCGACGTCGGCGCCGGCGCCGCGATCGCGCTGTCGACGCCCGGCGCGGAACGCATCTACCGTTCGGACGGCCCCGACGCCGAGATCGCGACGCGCCTCGCCGCCGGCCCGGGCGCGCGCCTCGCCTGGGTCCCGCAGGAAACGATCCTTTTCGACAAGGCGCGACTCGTCCGGCGCCTCGACGCCGAGATCGCGGCCGACGCCAGCCTCACCGTCTATGAGGGCGTGAGCTTCGGCCGCCGGGCGCGCGGCGAGATCGTCGCCGAAGGCCTGCTCGAAGACCGCTGGCGAGTGAAGCGCGACGGAAAGCTCGTCTTTGCCGAAACGCTTCGCCTCGACGGCCCCGTGCACGAGACGCTCGGGCGCAAGACGGTCGCGGCCGGCATGACCTCGCTCGCGACGATCCTCCACGTCGCGCCGGACGCCGAACGCCACGTCGAGGCCGTCCGGGCGGCGCTGGCCGCGCACGACGTCGAAGCCGGCGTCACCGCTTGGAACGGGATGCTGGTCATGCGCATCCTCTCGCCCTCGGCCGAACGTCTCCGCGACGCCGCCCGCGCCGCCCTGCCGATCCTCCTCGGCCGCCCCCTGCCCCGCGTCTGGACCTGTTGAGCCCATGAACCTCACGCCCCGCGAAAAAGACAAGCTGCTGGTCGCCATGGCCGCGATCGTGGCGAAGAACCGCCTCGCCCGGGGGGTGAAGCTCAACCATCCCGAGGCGGTCGCGCTGATCACCGATTTCGTCGTCGAGGGCGCGCGCGACGGCAAGTCGGTCGCGGAGCTTATGGAGGCCGGCGCCCATGTCGTGACCGCGGACCAGGTCATGGACGGCGTACCGGAAATGATCCACGACATCCAGGTCGAGGCGACCTTCCCGGACGGCACCAAGCTCGTCACCGTCCATCACCCGGTGCGCGGCGCGCCCTCGAAGACGCATCCGGGCGAAGTGCTCGCAGGCGACGGCGTGATCGAGCTCAACGCCGGCGCCGCGACCGTGACGGTGACCGTCGCCAACACCGGCGACCGGCCGATCCAGGTCGGCAGCCACTACCATTTCTTCGAGACCAACCCCGCGCTCGACTTCGACCGCGCGAGCGCCCGAGGCATGCGCCTCGACATCGCCTCCGGCACCGCCGTGCGCTTCGAGCCGGGCCAGACGCGTACCGTGACGCTCGTGCCGCTGACGGGCGATCGAAAGGTCTACGGCTTCCGTCAGGACGTCATGGGCGCGCTCTGAGCCGCCGCCGCCACGCAAGAAGGACAGGCTGAATGCCCGCCAAGATTTCCCGCGCGGCCTATGCCGACATGTTCGGCCCGACGACCGGCGACAAGATCCGCTTGGCGGACACCTCGCTGATCATCGAGATCGAGAAGGACTTCACGACCTATGGCGAGGAGGTGAAGTTCGGCGGCGGCAAGACCATCCGCGACGGCATGGGCCAGAGCCAGGCGTCTCGCGCGCAGGGCGCCGTCGACACCGTCATCACCAACGCCGTCGTGCTCGACCACTCAGGGATCTACAAGGCCGACATCGGCATTCTCGACGGCCGCATCGCGAAGATCGGCAAGGCCGGCAATCCAGATGTGCAGCTGCACGTCGACATCATCGTCGGCCCCGGCACGGAGGTCATCGCCGGCGAGGGAAAGATCATCACCGCCGGCGGCTTCGACAGCCACATCCACTTCATCTGTCCGCAGCAGATCGAGGAGGCGCTGAACTCCGGCGTCACCTCCATGCTGGGCGGCGGCACGGGGCCTGCGACCGGCACCTTCGCCACCACCTGCACGCCCGGCCCGTGGCACATCGCACGGATGATCGAGGCGGCCGACGCATTCCCGATGAATCTCGGCTTTGCGGGCAAGGGCAACGCGTCCCTGCCCTCGGCTCTGGAGGAGATGGTTCTCGGCGGCGCCTGCGCGCTGAAGCTTCACGAGGACTGGGGCACGACGCCAGCCGCGATCGACTGCTGCCTGACCGTCGCCGACGCGCTCGACGTGCAGGTGATGATCCATTCCGACACGCTGAACGAGAGCGGTTTCGTCGAGGACACGATCGCCGCCTTCAAGGGCCGCACCATCCACGCCTTCCACACCGAGGGCGCCGGCGGCGGGCATGCGCCGGACATCATGAAGGTGGCGGGCCTCGCCAACGTGCTGCCGTCGTCCACAAACCCGACGCGGCCCTACACGAAGAACACCATCGACGAGCATCTCGACATGCTGATGGTGTGCCATCACCTCGATCCGGCGATTCCCGAGGATCTCGCCTTCGCCGAGAGCCGCATCCGCAAGGAGACGATCGCCGCCGAGGACATCCTTCACGACATCGGTGCGCTCTCGATGATGTCCTCCGACAGCCAGGCCATGGGCCGCGTCGGCGAGGTCGTCATCCGCACCTGGCAGACCGCCGACAAGATGAAGCGCCAGCGCGGCGCGCTGCCGGGCGAGACGGGCGACAACGACAACTTCCGGGCCCGCCGCTACGTCGCGAAGTACACGATCAACCCGGCGATCGCACATGGCGTCTCGAAGCATGTCGGCTCGGTCGAGGAGGGAAAGCTCGCCGATCTCGTCGTCTGGACGCCGGCATTCTTCGGCGTGAAGCCGGACCTCGTCATCAAGGGCGGCGTCATCGCCTGCGCGCCCATGGGCGACCCCAACGCGTCCATTCCGACGCCGCAGCCGGTGCACTACCGCCCGATGTTCGGCGCCTTCGGGCCCGCGCCGCTCGCGAACTCGCTGACCTTCGTCTCCAAGGCCGCGATCGACGCAGGGCTCGCCAGCAAGCTGCGGGCCCAGAAGCCGCTGGTCGCGGTGGAGAACGTGCGCGGCGGCATCTCGAAGAAATCGATGGTGCTGAACGACGCCACGCCTAACATCGAGATCGACGCCGAGACCTACGATGTGCGCGCCGATGGCGAACTGCTGGTCTGCGAGCCGGCGGAATTGCTGCCGATGGCCCAGCGGTATTTTCTGTTCTAAGCATCACCTCTGAAAGGTGGAAGGATGCGATTTTCCGACCGTCAAGGGATCACTGACAAGACAATCCCAATACAGATTGACAGAATTGATGCTCCATTGCGCAATCTTCTTTGGGAGTCTTTGAACCGTTTTTATCTTAAGTACGATCATAAATCGTATTATGTCGATGCGTATCGAGCTCGCTTTGCAGCAATGTCGCGAGCAATTGCAGTCGAGTTTTTTAAGGTACCAAGCGATCGCTTTCCTTCTGAAATGGGAGAAGTCGTATCGACACTGCGAAACTGGTTCTTTGACGAAAAACGAAACTGGTGGGAGATATACAACTTTATTGAGTTTTTTATTGGAAGCTACGTAAAGCATTTCCGCAGTACAGTGTCCGATCCAGATCTACGTGAGTTGCATTTTATTAGAACAGTCAATTCATTTCTGGAGCAGGAGAATTCGGGCTTCAGGATCATGGACGATGCTTTCGTGCCAATTTCTTCGGAAACTGAAATCCAATCATTGACAGATAGCCTATCTACAATTGATAAGTTTTCAGGATTTAGGACTCACATTCAAACAGCTATCAAGTTATATTCACAAAAGCCAATTGCGGATTACAGAAACTCGATTAAAGAATCAGTTTCGGCCATTGAGTCTGTGGCGACAAATACTGCCGATGATAGCAAGGTTACACTGGGCATGGCACTTAATATCATTCAACAAAGAGACGGGATGCACGAGTCAATGAAATTGGGTTTTACTAAATTGTATGGATGGACTAGCGACGCTGGTGGGATTCGGCACGCCTTGACAGAGCATCCGTCCCCCTCGGAAGCAGACGCCCGGTTTATGCTCATAGCTTGCAGTGCATTTGGGAATTACTTGATACAAACGTCGCCTAATTGACCCGCGCCGTCTCCGTCGTCCGCCGCCCGGCCGTCAAAGCCGCACTCGTCACTGATCGCATCACGCTCGACCACGAGTCGCGCGGGCGTCGGCGGCTCGCGATGACGGCCGACGGCGGGCTCGACTTCCTGCTCGATCTCCCCCGCCCCGCGAACCTTTCCGACGGCGACGCGCTCGCGCTCGAGGACGGCCGGCTGGTCGAGGTGCGTGCGGCCGATGAGGAGCTGATCGAGATCACCGCCGGCACGCCGCTGCGCCTCGCCAAGATCGCCTGGCACCTCGGCAACCGCCATACGCCGGCGGAGGTGACGGAAGACGCCATCTACGTCGTGCCGGACCATGTGCTGGTCGAGATGGTCCGCGGCCTCGGCGGCTCGACGAAGCCGGTGAAGCGCCCGTTCCGCCCCGAACAGGGCGCCTATCACGGCCATGACCATGGCTGAGAGCGTCACCACTCTGCTCGCCTGGCTCTCCCCCGCCTTCCCCGTCGGGGGCTACGCCTACAGCCACGCGCTGGAACAGTCGGTCGAGGACGGCGACGTCAAGGACGAGGCCTCGCTGGAGATCTGGCTGCGCGACGCCATGGCGCTCGGTTTCGGCCGCAACGACGCGATCCTTCTGCAGGCCGCGCATCGGGCGGCGACCGCGAGCGACCTCGCCACGCTCGCCGAGATCAACGAACTCGCGCTCGCCTTCGCGCCGACGAAGGAGCTTCATCTAGAGACGAGCCAGCAGGGCCGCAGCTTTCTGGACACCGTCCTCGCCGCTTGGTCGAACGAGCGGATGACGGAGATCGCGAGAGCGCTGGACGGACCGGTCGCCTATCCTGTCGCGGTCGGCGCGGCCTCCGCCGCGCATGGCGTTCCCGCCAGCGAAGCCGCCGCCGCCTTCCTCGTCGCGATCGCGCAGGCGCTGGTGTCTGCGGGGGTCCGGCTGGCGCCGATCGGCCAGACCGCCGGCGCGCGGATCGTGGCTCGGCTTGCGCCGCTCGCCCGCTCGATCGCCGAGGAGACGGCGGCGCTGACCGTCAACGATCTCGCCAATGCGACCTTCAGGCTGGACCTCGGCTCCGCCCGCCACGAGACCCAGTACACGAGGCTTTTCCGCTCATGACCTCTTCGAACGGCCCGCTCCGCGTGGGCGTCGGCGGCCCCGTCGGCTCCGGCAAGACCGCGCTGATGGAGGCGCTCTGCAAGCGCTTCCGCGAGACCTACGACATCTGCGCGATCACCAACGACATCTACACCAAGGAGGACGAGCGCATCCTCGTCGAGGCCGGCGCGCTGCCGGCGGAGCGGATCATGGGGGTGGAGACCGGCGGGTGCCCGCACACCGCGATCCGAGAAGACGCGTCTATCAACCTCGCGGCGGTCGCCGAGATGAGCCGAAAATTCCCAAAACTCGACCTCGTGCTGATCGAGTCAGGCGGCGACAATCTCGCGGCGACCTTCTCGCCGGAACTCGCCGACATCACGGTCTACGTCATCGACGTCGCGGGCGGTGAAAAGATCCCGCGCAAGGGCGGGCCAGGCATCACCCGCTCCGACATTCTCGTCGTCAACAAGACCGACCTTGCCCCGCTGGTCGGCGCAGATCTCGCCGTCATGGAGGCTGACACCGTCCGGATGAGGAAGGGCGCTCCTTACGTCTTCGCCTGCGTGAAGTCGGGCGACGGCGTCGAGGACGTCGCCCGCTTCATCGAACGCGCTGGGGGACTGAACGCGGGCTGACGCGTCGTCCTACGGCGCCTGGTCGCCGGGCGTGGCGAGCTTCACCACGCCGCTCTTGGCCTTCAGCGCCGCGAGCACGTCCTCCGGCTTGCCCTCGAGCACGCGGGCGACGAACACGCCGCCGGGCTTCGGGCCGGCGACGATCTCGACCTTCGCTTCCGTCAGAACCGCCGCGATCTGCTGGGCGGTCGCGGCCGGCTCGAAGGCGACGAGCACGGTCGCAGCGCGGGCGCGCGCCGCAGGCGGCGGGGCGAGCGAGCGCTTGAGCTCGCCTTGCTGGGCAGGCGCAGGCGCGGGCGGCGCGCCGGCGCTCGGCGCGGAGGCGGTCTCGTAGGTCCCCTCGCCGCCGGTCCCGAGATAGGCGCCGGTGAGCAGCCCCGCCTGCAGCGCGATGACGACGGCCGCCGCCGTCGCGCCCCAGGCGAGCTGGCCGGGCGAAGCCAGGCTCAGCTTCGAGGACAGCCAGCGCATGACGCCGGCCGCCTTCGGGGCGCGGGCCTGCTCGTCCGCCTCGATGCGGGCGAACAGGCTCTCCATCGCCGCCCGCGAGGGCGCGGGCAGAGCCTCGTTCAGGGCGACGGTCCCGTCGCGCTCCTCGGCCGCGATCTCAAGCCGGCGCGCGAGCGCGGGATCGTCCGCGAGCATCCTTTCGAGCGCGGCGGCGTCGGCCTCGTCAAGGCGGTCGATCGCGCTCCAGGGCGCGAGCAGGTCGGCCTCGTGCGGGTGGTCAGGACCGGTGGTCATCTTGCCATCCGTGCTCATGGCCACCCCCTGTCGATCCCCGCCGCGGACAGGTGCTCGGCGAGTTTCTTGCGGGCGTAGAACATGCGCGTCTTCACGGTCGCGGCCGGGATCGACAGGATCTCGCTCGCCTCCTCGACCGACTTCTCATGGTAGTAGACGAGGTCGATGATCTCGCGATGCTCGGCGGTGAGCAACTGCAGGCAGCGCTGCATGGCCTGCGCCTTGCTGAGCTTCTGGGCCGTGACCTCGGGCGTGTCGGCGTCGTCCTCGACCGCCTCGGCGACCTCGGGCTCGAGCTCCCTCTCCGTGGCCTTGCGCATGGAGGACAGCGCCTTGAAACGGGCGATCGAGAGGATCCAGGTCGACACCGCCGCCCTGCCCTCGAACCGTCCCGCCTGTCGCCAGACGTCGAAAAACGTGTCGTTCATGAGATCCTCCGCCCGCGCTTCGTCGCGCACGAGACGGATCAGGAACCTGAAACAGCGCGTGGAGTGACGCGCATAGAGGCTCCGCATCGCGGCCCGGTCGCCGGCCGCGACGCGTCCGAGGAGGGTTTCGTCCGAAACCTCCGTCATGACGCCGTCCGCGGCCCGTCGATCATGGGTCGCGACGGCGCGGAGAAAGGTTCAACGGCTCGCGCGATTTCGCGCTGGATGATCGGGCGTCGAAATCGCACTTGGCCTCGAACTATCTGGCCCCGGAGTCCGGCGGGACGTCGGAATCGGAGAGCGAAGGCTGCCCTGCCGAGGCCGACCGTGTCGAGGCCGTTCTTTCGGGGCTGTCAGCGCCGGCGACCGGCGGCTGGCGCACGACGCCGAGCGCCTCGAGCGCGCCGACCGCGTCGACCGCGCCCGCGCCGAACTCGGCGTCAGGTCCCGGCGCGCCGAGATCGCGCGCCGAACCCGTCAGCGCGGCGCGCGCGCGCCAGGCCGGCAGGCCGGGATCGGCCTCGGCCATTGTCGCGATCACGCCGGCGACCTCGGCCGACGCCATCGAGGTGCCCGACATGAAGCCGAAGCCGCCGCCGGGCGATGCGACCAGCACGTCGACGCCAGGCGCGGCGACGCTCAGGTGATCGCCGCGATTGGCGACGGGAAGGATGCGGTCCTCCGCGTCGGTCGCGGTGACCGCGATCACGTTGCGATCCGCGGCCGGGAACAGCGGCGGCGAGGACGGGCCGGCGTTGCCCGCGGCGGCGACGTAGATCACGCCCTTGGCGGCGCCGGCGGCGATCGTGTCGGCGATCTTGTCGTCCTTCGGCCCGGCGAAGCTCATGTTGACGATCCGGACGTTGCGGCTCGACGCCCAGTCCAACCCGCGCAGGATCAGCATGGTGGTGCCCTGCGCGCCGAGCCTGGACTTGCGCTCCGGCGCGAAGGCGCGGACCGCGAAGATCTGGGCCTGCGGCGCCGGGCTCCCGATCTCGCCGCGTCCGGCCGCAAGGCCCGCGACGGCCGTGCCGTGCGGATGCGGGACGAGCTCGCCGCCGATCGGGTCGAAGCTCTCGACCACGGCGCCCTTGAGCGCCGGATGGGCCGGATCGACCGCCGAGTCGATCACGGCGATCCGAACCCCCTTGCCGGTCGCCGACGACTGCGCCTCGTCGACCCGCATCTTGGCGAGGGCGTACTGGCTCGCCGCGAGGTCGCTCGCGCGCGTCTGGCTCAGCTCGAAAATGTGGTTCGGCTGGGCCGAGCGGACTCGCGGATCGGCCCGCAGCGCGTCGACCACCTGGTCGATGCTGCGGCCGTCCGGGATGCGCCAGCGGAACACGGTCGTGCCGGTCAGCTCAAGCTTGTGGGACTCGATGCGTTCCAGCCGCTGCTGGGCGGCAAGATCGTCGACCTGCGCGTCGGTGAGGTTCGATCCGACCTCGATGATGACCTCGCCGGGCACTTCGTCCGGACCGCCCGAAGCGACGAGCGCCGGCTGCGGGGCCTGAGGCGCAAGCGGAGCGGCGGGCGGCGTCGCCGCCGGAGGGGGCGGAGTGACCGCCGCGGCGGCGGGCGCGGCGGTCGGCGCGACGACGGGCGCGGCGATCGCGGGGGCCGCCAGCGGCGCGGCCTTCGGCTCGAGCTTGCCCGGCTTCACCGGCGCGGCCTTCACCACCTTGGGTTTCTGCGGCTGGACCGGACGGCGGCGCGGCGGGGGCGCCGGCTCGAAATCCTCGACGTCGGCCCGCTCGACGTCCGGGCGGCGCGGCTTCCAGCGCTTCGGGCGCGCGGGCTCGTAGTAGCCGTAACCGTCCTCCTCGACGACCTCGACCGGCGCGCGCCGCACCTTGACGGGCCTGCGGGCCGGACGGACCTCATATTCCTCGATGACGGTCTCTTCGCGGACCCTGCGGCGCTCGGCTGTCGCGGCGCCGATGGCGAGCCCGGCGCCGAGCCCGATCAGGCCGCCCGCGATGGCGGCCCCGCCGCCTCCGCCGCCATGCCCGCGTCCACCGCGCCACTTGTAGTTCTTGCCGCCCTCGCCGCGCGAATAGTCCTGGGCCTGCGCGGCGACGCTGGAGAAGACGAGAACCGCCCCGAGCGGGAGCGCCAGCGCAAGGCGCAGGCGGCGCGCGGCGGCGCTGCGGGACTTGGGACCACTGGAGGCGCTCATGGCCGTCTTCCTGTCAGTTGTTTTCTGTCGAACCGCGTGACTGTCCGGGCGTCGAAGCCCCTCGAACGTCAGCCTGCGATCGGGTCAAGCCGGCGGCGCGATCTTGTCCGCACCACGGGCGCCCGTCAACGCAATGAATCCGGAGCATTTTACAGCTGTTCCGACGCAAGTGGGCGGAGCCTCTCCCCCAAGAGGCTCCGCCCTGTCGGATCGTGCGACGATCGGGGATGACGAGGATCAGTCGCAGACCCGGACCCGGGTGACGTAGCGTTCGCCATAGGCGCCGTAGCGCACGCGCTTTTCGGTCCAGCAGGAGGGTTCGTCGTAGCTGTCGGCGTAGGCGGCGTTGGCCGCGATCGCGCCGAGGATGAGGCCGCCGGCGACCGCGGCGGCGCCGTAGCCTCCGTGGCGATGACCGCCCTTGGCGGAGGCGGCGCCCGGCGCGAGCGCCACGCCGACGACGGCGGCGACTGCGAGGGCCGAGAGAGCCTTGCGGCCGGCGGAGAGCTTGGCGGTCGAGATCAGCTTGGTCATGACGGCATCCCCTCGAGATTTTTTGGAGGACCGCCCGTCGCGGCCCCGATGACCGTCTGTCGCGACCAGCGCGCCGGCGGTTCAAAGGGGGGCTGAAGATTTTTCCAGCGGAGACCCACCGCGTGCTTCGAGACGGCGCTGGCGCGCCTCCTCAGCACGAGGATTCTCGAGGTCGCTGAAACGGTCCTGATGCTGAGGAGCGACGGCGGAGCCGGCGCGTCTCGAAGCACGCAGACCAGCGCCGCATGAGCTCGGATACGGAGGTCGCAAATCTGTGCCCGTCGAGACTCATAAGCGCCGCGACAGGCCCTGAATTTGCTGAAAATCGGGCAGGTGCGTAGTACTGCGTATGGCGAAGCGTCAACGTTCCCTTAACCATGAGCGAATCGGTTACGGAGCGACGCCTGATGCACCTCGATACGCATTACCGGGCTGAAGTCATGGCGGCTGAGCGGTTCGTCGGCGGTCTTCGAGCGACGCTCGCCTACATGGCGCTCGGTCTTGGCCTGACGGGCACTCTCGCGATCATCCCGTCGGTCGTCACGCTGCTGGCGACACGGGGCTTCCAGTAATCCACCCGATCTGCGCTTCGCCCAATTTGGCGGCTTTCGCGCACAAATATTTCGCGCTGCACAAAAAATAGAGGCCTCCGCTTGACGGAGCCTTCGGTTTGATGCGCCATTGACCCTGAGACGGAACGGCCGCGGGCGGGGCGCGGCGGACGATCCGTCCCGAAGCCGCTCGAAGGACAAGGTCAATGAAAAAAATCATCCTGGCGTCAGCAGCCCTCCTCATCGCCGGCGCCGTCCCCGCCGCCGCCGACGTGCTCTCAGACATCAAATCCCGCGGGACGCTCATTGTCGGCGTGAAGGCCGACTACAAGCCCTTCGGATTTCGCGACCCGTCCGGCCAGGTCGTCGGCATCGAGCCGGATCTCGCCGCGGACCTCGCCAAGCGGCTCGGCGTGAAGCTCGAGCTCGTGCCGGTGGTCGCCTCCAACCGCATCGAGTTCGTCAACCAGGGCAAGATCGACATCGTGATCGCCACGATGTCCGACAAGCCGGAACGCCGGAAGTCGGTGCTAGCGATCGATCCGCAGTACTATTCGGACTCGGTCAACGTGCTGATGACGCAGAAGGCCAAGTTCGCGAGCTGGGACGAACTGAAGGGCCGCACCCTCTGCGCGACCTCGGGCTCGTTCTACAACAAGGAAGTCGAGTCCAAGTACGGCGCCGTGATCAAGGCGTTCGACGGCTCCGAGAAGCCGCTCTTCGCCCTGAAGCAGGGCGAGTGCATCGGCTACCTCTACGACCAGACCTTCGTGCAGGGCAAACTGCTCGACGACGAGTGGAAGTCCGCCTACCACATGCCGCTTCCGGGCATCCTCGAGACGCCGTGGATCATGGCCGTGAAGAACGGCGAGGACGGGCTCGCCAAGTACCTGTCCGACACCACCAAGGACTGGTTCAAGCAGGGCACGGTGATCGAGCTCGAGAAGAAGTGGGGCATCCAGTCCACCGACTACTCGAAGCGGATGCACGAGCAGGCCAAGGGCAGCTGAGTTTCGGCGGGCCGGTCAGGGGAACCTGACCGGCCCGTCCGCTTTCGGCGCCGGCCCGCCGCCCGCGCCGCGATGACGACGTTCGGGGGTTCACCAGACACATGACGCCGCTTCCGCGCGACATGACGCGTCAGGAGACAGCACGCTGATGGCTTGTGACGTTGCGCCGCCAGACGTAATCGCCGCCGCGGGCTGCTGGATCCTCGACCACACCGGCGTCAACCTCACGATCCTGCACGACGAGTTCGACCGCAGGCGGTTCGTCTCGGGCATCGGCATGACGATCTGGCTGTCCGTGGTCAGCCTGTTTTTCAGCCTCATCATCGGCGTGGTCGGCGCCTGGGCCCAGGGCTCGGACTACAAGTGGATCCGGAGGCTGATCAACGGCTTCATCGTGGTCTTCCGGAACACGCCGCCGCTGGTCCAGATCTTCTTCTTCTATTTCGGCATCTCGACCCTGCTGCCGTCCGTCGAGGACGACGTCGGCATGCGCCAGCCGCTGTTCTCGAACATCCAGTGGGCGATCTTCTCGCTCTCGCTGTTCGCCGGCGCCTTCAACATCGAGATTTTCCGGTCCGGCATCGAGGCGGTGCCGAACTCGACCAAGGAGGCCGCCGCGGCGCTGGGCTACACACGGCTCGGCACCTACCTCCACATCGTGCTGCCGCTGGCGATCCGCGTCTGCCTGCCGGCGCTCAACAACAACCTCGTCAACCTGCTGAAGACCACCTCGCTCGCCTACGCCATCGCGGTGCCGGAACTGCTCTACGCGTCCAAGAACATCTGGACCGACGCGCAGAACGTGCCGACCATGATGGTGGTGCTGCTGCTGACCTATGTCGCGCTGGTCGGCGTGCTGGTCTGGGCGATGAACGCCTGGGAGCGCTCGATGGCCATTCCCGGCTTCGGACAGGGGCGCGGCCGATGAGCTCCGTGATGTTCGCCCGCGACGTGCCGTTCGACGTGCGGCCCGCCTACGAGACGCCGGCGTCGGAACGTCCGATGGCGGTGCTGCTCAGCCCCGCGCCGCGCGTTCCCGAAAGCTTCACGATCCCGCGGCTGAACGGCCGGCACGCGACGCTGTTCGTGATCGCCATGCTGCTGATCGCCACCGCCGCGATCGCCCAGGCGCCGGCGCCCGCGGGCGACCAGCCCGCGGCGGCCGCGTCCGAGGCGCTGACGACGGCCCCGGCGACGCCGCTGTCGGTCATCATCAAATGGGCGCCCTTCCTGCTGAAGGGCTTCATCTTCAACATCGTGATCTCGATCGCCTCGATGGCGCTCGGCACCTTCACCGGCCTGCTGCTCGGCCTCGGCCAGATCAGCCAGAACAAGGTGATCGCGAAGCTGTCCTGGTTCTTCACCCAGTTCTTCCGCAATTCGCCCTGGCTGGTGCTGCTGTTCTTCGCGATGTTCATGATCCCGTTCGAGCTGAACGTGTTCGGGGTCCGCATCCCCCTGCCCGACTGGCTGAAGGCGATCGTGGGCTTTGCGCTGCCGGTGATGGCGAACGTCTCGGAGCTTCTGCGCGGCGCCATCCGCTCGCTGCCGAGCGGCCAATGGGAGGCGGCGGAGTCGCTCGCCTTCACCCGCACCCAAACGATCTGGAAGATCATCCTGCCGCAGTGCGTGAAGCGCATGCTGCCGCCCTGGATGAACCTCTATTCGCTGATCACCATGGCGACGGTGCTGGCCTCGATCGTCGGCGTCGGCGAGATGCTGACCCTGACCGCGCAGGTCCATGCCGCCGAGGGCGGACGGGCGGAACTGTTCGCGCCGCTCTACGGCTTCGCGGGCTTCTGCTTCTTCCTCTACTGCTACCCGATCTCGAAGCTCACGCAGCGCCTCGAGCGCCGCTTCAACGTCAAGACCTGAGGAGGCGACGTCATGGCTGCCGCTCCCGCCCCCGCCGCGCCCGCCTGGACGCCGGACGAGCCGATCATCCGCGTGACCGACGTCCACAAGTCCTTCGGCTCCTTCGAGGTGCTGAAGGGCATGTCGATGGACGTGAGGAAGGGCGAGGCGATTTGCATCATCGGCCCGTCCGGCTCGGGCAAGTCGACGTTGATCCGCTGCATGAACGCGCTGGTCGACATCACCAAGGGCTCGATCACGGTCGAGAACCAGGAAGTCAACGACCCGAACCTCGACAAGCTGAAGCTGCGCCGCAAGGTCGGCATGGTGTTTCAGCAGTACAACCTGTTCCCGCACAAGACCGCGCTGCAGAACGTCATGATGGCGCCGATCAACGTGCTGAAGCAGGACAAGAAGGAGGTCGAGGAGCGCGCCCGCAAGCTGATCGCCAAGGTGCGCCTGACCGGCAAGGAAAACTCCTATCCGGGCGAGCTTTCCGGCGGCCAGCAGCAGCGCGTCGCGATCGCCCGCTCGCTCGCCATGCGCCCCGACATCATGCTGTTCGACGAGGTGACCGCCGCGCTCGATCCCGAGACGGTCAAGGAGGTGCTCGTCACCATCCGCGAGCTCGCCGAGGAGGGCATGACCTGCATCCTCGTCACCCACGAGATGAAGTTCGCCCGCGACGTCGCCGACCACATCTACTTCACCGACAAGGGCGTGATCGTCGAGCACGCGCCGCCGGAGGAGTTCTTCGACAACCCGAAGGACGAGCGGACCAAGACGTTCTTGGGGCAGATCCTCTAACCCCGACCGCATCGGCCGAACCGTCTGACGGCCGGCGCGCCGCCTTCAATTCGCCGCGCGGCGACGCAAATCCTGCGGCATGACCGAAACGCTAAAACGCGTCCTCTCCCTCCCGCTCGCCGCCGTCCTGCTCGCCTACGACGCGCTGAGCGCGCTGTTCGGGCCGCTGGTCCGGCCGGTCGTCGCGTGGCTCGGTTCGCTGGAGCCGATCGCCCGGCTCGGGCGCGCCATCGCGGCGCTGCCGCCCTATGGCGCGCTGGCGCTGCTCGCCGTTCCCTTCGCGATCATCGAGCCGGTCAAGTTCGTCGCGCTGTGGTGGCTCGCGCAGGGCCACGCGGTGACGGGACTGATCGCGCTGGCGCTCGCCCATCTCGCGAGCCTCTTGATCTGCGAGCGGATCTTCCACGCGGCCAAGCCAAAGCTCATGACGATCGGCTGGTTCGCCCGCGGCTACCGCGCGCTCACGCGCATCCGCGACCGGGCGCTGGCCTGGCTGCGCGGAACGGAGGTCTGGCGCGTCTGCGCGAAGGCCGCCGGCCGGGCAAAGGCGACAGTGAGGACCCGGCTCTTTCGTCTTCGTCCCGATTGACGGCGCGGCCGCGAACCGCGCCGCCGCGGGCGAGATTTGCAGCGAAGGCGTTGCTTCAATTCGCTCCGATGAACCGGACCATGTAATCCATCGGAAGTTCCGTCGCCCCACGATCCGGAACATTCAGGCCATTCGGTTTAAGCACCGCGGCGACCTTGATCATGAAGCTCATGCAATCCTTGTCTCCAAGCTTGTAGGCCTGGAAGATGATTGCACCATCACGTGAAAGACCTAGCGACGCCAACGGATCCTTCGTCAAAGCGATCGCTTTATCATATTCTGATTTATTCACCTTCGCGTTCAAGCAATTCTGCTTGATCGACGTGTATAGCTCCTCCTTCAAATACCCCGTTATTGGATCGCCGAAATACGACCAGGCTGCTGAAGCGCCATCGGACGAAGAGATCGTATGACCGATGGCGAAAAAGTCGCGCTTGCCGTCAGGTTGCTTGTGGCTGAAGGAGACGAATGCGTGTCCGGGCTTTTCATGTTCAGGAGAAGGCCGCGCGCAGAAGGCGACTTCGAACTCGCCGGCAGGATCGCTCATGTTGCTTAGGTCGATCGTTTTGGCCTCGCTCGATCCAACCGCGAGAAAACCTGCCAACGTCAGAGAAATCAGTCGTTTCACCTTGCTCTCCCGGCTCCCCACAACCCAAGGGAGTTGAGCTTACAGAACACTCCCATTGCAAGCATTTTAGAGACCGATCGGAAGTGATCTCGCCGACAGCTCGTCAAATTGGCTGCGGTTCGATCTCGATGACGTCCGCGGCGTCGCCGAGCGTGCGGCGCGCCGTCTCGACCACCGCGCGGTGGTGGGTGAACAGGATCGGCTGCACGCTGCCGCCGACCTCCGCCAGCGCCTTAAGTCCGTGCGCGGTGCGGGCGTCGTCGAAGCTCGCGAACAGGTCGTCGCCGATGAAGGGCGCGGGCTCGGCGCGGGACGCGTAGTCCTCGAGCGCGGCGAGGCGCAGCGCCAGATAGAACTGGTCGCGCGTGCCCTCGCTCATGCCCCGCACCGGCACGGTCTCGCCCGAGGCGCGGCGGCCGAACAGCACCAGCGTGTCCTCCTCGTAGTCCTCCGCAAAGCCGTCGAAGCCGCCGCCGGTCAGCGTCGCGAACAGCCGGCCCGCCCGCTCCAGCGTCGGGCTCCTGTCCTGCGCCCGCGCGCGGTCGATCGCGGCGCCGAGCAGCAGGCTCGCGAGCTTCATGACCGACCATTCGCGCGCCATCTCGTAGAGCGCGGCGCCTGCGGCGCGGCCCTGCGCGGCGGCCTGTTCGGCCCCTGCCCCGCCCAGCGCCTCGCGCGCGGCGCGGGCGGCGTGAAGCTCCGCCCAGGCCTGCTGCGCCTCACGGTCGGCGCGCTCCTCGTCCTGCCTCAGCCGCTCGATCGCCGCGGTCGCGGCGTCCGGGTCGAAACCATCGAGTTCGGCGATCAGCGTCGCCTCGTCGGACGATCCGCCCAGCGTGAGAAGCTGCTCGCGCCGGTCGGCCACGGCGCGCGCGAGCCGCGCGCGCTCCTCGATGCGCGGCAGCAGCGCGCGCAGACCCTCGGCGGCGCCGAGGCCAGACGCCGCGCCCTCGAGCGCCCTGCCCGCCTCCGCCGCCATGCGCTCCGCGCGTTCGAGCGCGACCGCCGCCACGTCGCGTCGCTCCAGCGCGTCGTCACGACGCGTCTTCGAGGCGCTTGCGACCGCGAGGCGCTTGCCAAGCCTTTCCGCCGCCGCCTGCGGCGGCAGGTCGGCGAGCTCCGGCGCGAAACCGCCGACAAGCGTCGAGACCTCGCCGAGGAACGCGCTCTCGTCGCGCTCCATGCCCTTCACGCGTCGCACCAGGCCGTCGCGCTGGCCGACCAGGCCGGGCGCCTCGCGCCATGCGGCGAGCGCGGCCTCGACCGCGTCGAAGGACGCGTCCGGCCCGAGACCGAGCGGCGGAAGCGCGGCGGCCCAGCGCGCCCGCCATCCTGCTTCGCGCGTCGCGAGGTTCTGCGCCTCGCGCTCGGCCTCGCTGCGCCTCCGGGTCGCCTCCGCGATCTGGGTCGCGAGCGCGCTTTCGGCGCCGAAGCGGTCGGAGAGCGCCGACAGCCGCGCGTCGATGCGGCCGCCGAGCGCGAGCGCGTCGAGCCGGTCGACGTCGGCAAGGCCGGCCGAGGCGGCCAGCGCCAGAAGCTCAGGGCGAAGCGCGGCGTCGACCGCGTCGAGCGCGGCGACCTGCGCGGCGCGGCGGCCGAGCGCCTCGCGGCGCTCGATCAGGGCCGAAAAGGCCTTGCGCCAGCTCTCCATCTCCTCCGGCCGGCCGGGATCGACGCCGAAATCGCGCCACGGCCCGCGCCATGCCTCCTCGAGCTCGAGCGTCCTGGCGTGGAGCGTGGCCCGCGCCTCATCAGCCCGTCGGCGTTCCTCGCCGAGTTCGAGCCGCCGACGTTCCAGCCCTGCCTTCTGCGCCGCCCGACGGGCGTCGTCGGCGAGACGGTCGGCCAGCCGATCGGCTTCCGCCACGGCGCGCTCGTAAGCCTGGACGTCGCCCGCCGGCGGCCCGCCCGCCAGCGCGGCGCGGATCGGCCGCCATTCGGCCTCGCGCGCCTCCCGGGCGGCCCGGATCGTCCCGGGCGACGCGATCGGCCCGTCCGACGCCAGCGCGCCGAGCTCGGCCTCGACCTTGCGCGCCTCGTCCTCGCGCGCCCGGCCGAGATCGTCCGCGAGGGCGCGCTCGGCGCCCAAGCGCTCGAGGTCGCGCCGCATGCGCGCGATCCACTCGACCGCCGGCAGCGGCCGCGACGCCAGCCGGTCGAGGTCGGGCACGGGCGGCGAAAGCCTGCCGGCGGCCTCGGCGAGCGCGTCGGCCTCGCGCGCATGCTCCCGGGCGAGCTCCTCGCGCCGGTCGAGCGACCTGAGGCGCGCGCCGAGCGCTGAGAACGCCTCGCGCAGCGGCCGCGGATCGATCGCCGCCTCCCCGCCCCTGCGCGCGTCCAGCCGATCGAGCTCGACGCGCTCCTTCTCGGCCGCAGCTTCCGCCGCCCGGCGCTCGCGCGCGATCTCCCGCCCTTCCCGGACAAGTCCCGCGAGATGGTCGCGCGCCGCGTCGCTCGGCATCGCGGTCTCGACCGACACGCCGGGCGAAAGGCCGAGCCGGCGGGCGAGCCGCGCGAGCGCCTCGTCGATCTCCTCGGCCTCCCGGCGTACGCGCGGCAGGTCTTCGAGCGTCTTGGCGAAGGCGCCGGACGCCTTGACCAGCGCCTCGATCTCGCGGGCGGCGTCCAGAGCCGGCGCGTCGATCTCGGCCGCCGCAAGCCCTTCTTCGCCCGCCTTCAGCGCCTCCATGGCGCGAGCGAGCGCCTTGTCCGCCTCCTCCGCCTCGGACAGCCGGTCGACGATGGCCCGCAGGGCGTCCGGAGCGACGTCCGGCGCCTCGCCGAACTCCTCGAGCGCGCGCCGCGCGGCGCCGAGCGCGACGGCAGCCCTGTGCGCCGGAAGCAGCCGGTCAAGCCGCGCGCGGTCGGTCCGCACCCGGTCGCGTTCCTCCTGCAGGCCCTGGTGGCGCCGTTCGAGATCGGCGATCTCGTCGTTGGCGCGCTTCCACTGCGTCGCGCCGAGCGCGCTGTCCCGCTGGGCCGCCTGCGCCACGTCGTAGCGTTTCGACAGATCGTTGAACGGCTTGGTCCGCGCCTGCGGCGTGAACAGGGCGTCCGCCTGATCGTCGAGCGCGCGGCGCAGCGTCTCGACCCCGCGCAGGCCCGAGGCCGCGGCGAACAGGCTGGCGGCGCCGTCGCCGTCCGCGGCCAGAAGATCGTCCGCGCCCTTGCGCAGGCTGTCCGAGGCGAGGCCGAAGGCGCGCTCAAAGGTCTCCCGGTTGAGCTGGCCGAGGAACGGCGTCAGCAGGTCGTCGCGCAGCGGCTGGTCGTTGGCGTCGATCAGCGTCGCCTTGTTGCCCTTGCGGCGACGGAAGGCGAGCGTCTGGCCGTCCGAAGCCGAGACCGTCGCGCCGAGCCGGAGGTCGCCGGTCGCGTGGCGGAAGGCGAAGTCGGTGCGCGCGCCGAATCCGAACAGCAGGTCGCCGACGGCCGACAGCGCCGAGCTCTTGCCCGCCTCGTTCGGCCCGTAGACGAGATGGAGCCGGGCGTCCGGACGGAACGCGAGCGAGCGGCCCTCAAAGGCGCCGTATTTCTCCAGATCGAGCGACAGCAGCCGCATCAGACGGCCCGACCGAGCGCCAGCGCGCGCGCCTCCGCCAGCAGCGCCGCGACGTCGTCGCCGAGCGCCGGCTCGTCGCCGGACGCCTGCGCGGGCAGCTTCGCGGCGACCGTCGCGACCAGTTCGCGCGCGGCGGCGAGCACCTCGGGATCGTCGTCCAGCCCGTCGATCAGCGCGGCGAGATCGAGCGACTTCAGCTCCGGCGCGACGCCGTCCTGCGACGCCGGCGCACTGGTGCGGAGCTTGAGCTTTTCGAGCCAAAGCTCGGCGTCGACGCGCTGAACGGCGGCCTGCGCCTCGTCGGCGAGACGGCGCGGATCGGCGGCGAAGCCGCGCGCCAGCCGGGTCGGGCCGGTAAGGGTCAGCCGCAGCGCGGTCATGCGGCCGTCGGCCTCGCCGGCGACCGGCGCGACGGCGCGCTCGATCGCGAGCAGCGCGGCGCTCTCCTCCTCGACGCCCGAAAGATCGACGGCGACATGCGCCCAGCGCGCGCGGTCGACGATCAGGCGCTCGGCCGAGAGCACGCGGCCGTCCTCGACCTCCACCAGCACGGCGCCGCGCGGCCCGCATTCGCGCACGCTGCGGCCCTGCAGGTTGCCCGGGAACACGATCCAAGGGTCGCGCGCGAGAATCTCGTGCTCATGGACATGGCCAAGCGCCCAGTAGTCGTAGCCTTTGAGGCGCAGCTCCTCCAACGAGCACGGCGCGTAGCGCTCATGCGCGGCGTAGCCGCCGCAGGAGGTGTGCAGCGCGCCGATGTTGAACCAGCCGGAAAGCGGCGGCGGATAGGCGGCCGCCAGATTGTCGGGCGCGGCGCGCTCGGCGAAGCTCTGGCCGTGCAGGGCCACACTGAGCGCGTCGAGCTTCAGCGTGCCCGGCTTCTTCGACGGGAACTCCAGCACGTTCGCAGGGAGGCCAATCGACTTCGTCACGACGCTAACGGCGTCGTGGTTGCCCTTCAACAGAACGACCGAAATCCCCGCCCGCTCCAGCCGCGCGACTTCGCGCGCGAAGAACAGGCCGATCGAGGCGTCGCGCCATTCGCCGTCATAGACGTCGCCGGCGATCACCATGAAGGCGGCGTCGAGCTCGATGGTCCGCCGCACGAGCTCGGAGAACGCCTCGCGGCTCGCGGTCGCGAAACGCTCCGCCACCGCGGCGTCGGCGCGCGCGAGGCCCGCGAAGGGGCTGCCGAGATGAAGGTCCGCCGCATGGACGAAACGGAAGGCGGTCACTGGCCCTCTCCAAAGACGGCCGCGACAATCGCAAGCCGGCCCGCGATTCGCGAATCCCGGGCCGCCCACCGATCGAGGAGCGCCGATGACCGACCTGCCGACAGACGCGCCGCCCGAGGGCTGGGAAAGGTTCGACGGCAAGGGCTTCGTCGACCTCGTCGGCCCGCTCTACTGCCGGCGCGGGGCGGACGGGCTGCGGGCCTTCGGGTTCGTCGCGACCGAGAAGCACGCCAACCTGATCGGCCTCGTGCATGGCGGGATGCTGATGACGCTCGCCGACCGCGCGCTCGGCGTCGGGGCCTGGGATTCGGCCGGCAGCCCATGCGTGACCATCCAGATGGACATGCAGTTCCTGTCGGCCGTGAAGATGGGCGAGTTCGCCGAGATCGCTCCCGAACTCGTCAGGCGCACCCGCTCGCTCGTCTTCCTGCGCGGCACGCTGAAAGTGGGCGATCGCGCGACCGCGATGGCGAGCGGGGTGTGGAAGATACTCGACGATTAAGCTGGCTGTGACTATCTCGATGGCAAGAGTAAGGTTCTATTGTCCGGCGGTCGCCTCTCGCGTAACGCTCGGTATTCAGGCGCATGCGTTGAAGAGATGCTGACCAAGAAAGCCAAATACGGCCTCAAGGCCATGGTCGACCTCGCCGGGCTCGACGCCGGCAGGTCCGCCTTTGTGGCCGACGTCGCCGAACGCAACGCGATTCCGAAGAAGTTCCTCGACGCCATTCTCGGAGAACTGCGCAACGCCGGCCTGCTGTCGAGCAAGAAGGGCAAGGCCGGCGGCTACATGCTCGCGCGGCCGGCCGAGCAGATCACCATTGGCATGATCGTGCGCACGCTCGACGGCCCGCTCGCTCCGATCGCCTGCGCCAGCCGCTCGGCCTATGTGCCGTGCGACGACTGCCGGGACGTCAAGGCCTGCCAGATCCGCCTGATGATGACCGACGTGCGCGACGCGATCTCGAAGATCCTCGACCAGCAGAGCCTCGCGGAGCTGCGGGACATCGGCGAGCACGACGCCATGGGCGCCTTCGTCTACCAGATCTGACTGCAGCGCCCGCCGCGTGCGCCGGAAACCACGCCGGCGCAATGTATGCCGCAGTGCAGCAAAAAATAGCGCGCAATCCTCCTTCCGGGTCTATGGTGGTCTCCGCGCATAAAGGAGACCGCCTGTGTTCGGAACCTGGACGAACCTCGTGATGCTCGGAATCGAAGCGCAGCAGGTGATCTGGCTGCGCATGATGAAACTTGCCGGGGGTGGGCCGACGGCCGGTTTCGAGGCGCACAGGATGGTGACGGAGAAGGTGGTCGCCGCGGCGGTCGCCAGCGGCCAGATCATGACCGGCGCGTCGGCCGACGTCGTTCTGCGGGGCTACAGGCGCAAGGTCCGCTCGAACGCCCGTCGCCTCACCCGCTGAGTTTCGCAGCTACTTCCGCTTTTCCACCCACATCGGCAGCCCGCCCTTGGGCTGCAGCGAGATCCCGCCGAAGGGCGTGATCGGCTCGGTGCTCGCCAGCCGGAACCGGAACTGGCGCGCGAGCGTGATGATCGAGAACATCAGGTTCGCGGTCGAGGCGCTCGCGCCCGGGCACACGCGCGGGCCGGCGGCGAAGGGGATGTAGGCGAAGCGCGCGACCTTGCGGCGATTCTCGTCCTCGAACCGGTCCGGATCGAACACGTCCGGCCGCTCCCAGAGCTGGCGATGCCTGTGGATGAGGAACGGCGCGACGGTCACGATCGCGCCGCGCGGCACCGGCCGGCCGCAGACGACGTCCGCCTTCACCGCCTTGCGCACGATCACCGGGATCGGCGGATAGAGCCGCATCACCTCGTCGAGCACGCGCTTGGTGTAGGGGACGCGCGACACGTCCTCGGGCGTGAGCTTCCGGTCGCCCAGAACCTCGTCGAGCTCGGCGTGCATGCGCGACTCGACATGCGGATGGAGGTCGAGCAGGTACCAGATCCAGGTGAGCGCCCGGATGGTGGCGTCGCCGGCCGCGATGATGGAGGCGGCCTCGTCGCGCGTCTCCTCGGGGCTGAGCGGCTCGCCGGTCTGCCGGTCGCGGGCGTGGGCGAGGCGCCAGAGCAAATCCTGCCCGCCCGTCCAGTCCGGGTCGCGGCGCTCGGCGATCAGCGCGCGCAGCTTGCGGTCGCCCTCGGCCTTCCAGTCCTCGAGCCGGCGGCGGACCAGGAACTTCGACACCCATTCAGGCTTGGGGACCATGTCGATCGAGCGCGGCTTGCGCGGCACGGTGGAGAGCCAGCGCAGCATCGGCAGCGCGCTGTCGTCGCCGCCGGTCGAGATGTGGTTGAGCATGCGCGCGAGCATGTCGGCCGCGACCCGCTCCATGTCGATCGGCTTGCCGGCGGCGGCGCGCCGGGCGAGGTCCTTGGCGCGGCGCTCGGCCACCCGGATCAGCGCCGGCCCGTCCGGCTCGACGGCCCGGCGGTCGATCGCCGGCGTCGCGATGCGTCGATGACGTCGCCAGGTCTCGCCTTCGCTCGCGAGCGTGCCCGTGCCGATCTCCGCCTCGAACAGCCGCCGGATGGTGGGAACGCGCGGATAGTTGTCGAAATTGTCGACCAGCACCTGCTTCACGCCGGCCGGGTCGCTGATGAAGCAGGCCGTGACGAGGCTGTAGCGGCGCGTGACGAACAGGTTTTCGTAGAGTTCGTCGTCGAAGACGCCGAGCGAATTGTCCGGGATGGTCTTAAGGACTTCCAGCGCGGACAGGGGCCTAGCCGGCCGCGAGGGCATGGCGAGCGCTGGCGGCTCGCGAGGCGTGTCGTCGGCTTTCGCGTCCAAAGCGTTCATCCGCGCCCGCGGCCGACGGCGGCCCGAGAGCTGGGCGGCGCGACGTCGAGGCGGCGATCCGGGTTTTGGTCAGTCAAGGTCCGCTCCCGCCGGTTCGCGGCTCCGCGCGGGGCGGCGTCCAGATGGACCTGACGGCGGCGGCTGGTCGGAGTGGCAGGATTCGAACCTGCGACCCCCTCGTCCCGAACGAGGTGCGCTACCAGGCTGCGCCACACTCCGAAGCCGACCGGCGGCCCTTATAGGGGGCGCGATTGCGCTCCGCAAGCGGACTTCTGCGCGAAGGAACCGCTTTGTTCCGAGAGCGTTGAGCGCCAAGGCGCAGGTCCGCCCTGGGCCGCCGCAAAACGGAGACACGACAGCCCATGGCGACCAGAAAAACGACCGACATCGCCGACGAAGTCGCGAACGCCGCAGCCACGAGCGGCCGCCGCGCCGGCGCGAGAGCCCGCCGCGCGGGCGTCGACATCGGAGACGCCATCGACAGCGCCGCGAGTTCGGGGGCGGCCCGCGTTCGCCGCGCCGCCCGCAAGACCGTCGCCGCGCAGGACGCCGCCGCCGCAGAGTTCGAGTCGCAGACCGCCTCGCTCGAGGATGCGATCCGGCGCAATCCGCTCGCGGCCGCCGGCGCGGCGCTGCTGGTCGGCGTGGTGCTCGGCCGTTTCATTCTCTAAAGCGCGCAAGGCGCCGTGCATCACGGATGGAGGATCAAGCAATGATCGAGAAGGCGACCGTCAAAGGCGCGGTGAAGGAAGCGGCGGGCAAGGCGAAGGCCGTGGTCGGCAAGGCGACGGGAGACCGTTCGCTGGAGGCTCGCGGCAAGGCTGAGGAAACCGTCGGCAAGGTCCAGAAGGCCGCCGGCTCCGCGCTCTCCAGGGTCAAGTCGGCTCTGCGCTGACCGGTTCCTGCGCGCGGCGGCGCTCGCCCGCCGGCGCGCGGTCGCCGAGCAGCGCGACCACCCGCTCGACCAGCTCGTCCACGGACACGCGCGACTTGATCAGGGCGACGTCCGGATCGACCGCCTCGCGGTCGACGTCGAACGCCGAGAACACGACGACGGGCGTCGGTTCGTGTTCGAGGCTTTCGACGAGTTCCAGCCCAGAACCGTCGTTCAATGCGACGTCGAGGATGGCGAGGTCGAATTTCGCTTCCGACAGGGCCCGGCGCGCCGCCGACAGCGTGCCCACGGAGGTGACGTCGGCGATCGGCGCGAGCGCTGCGCGCACGACGTTGCAGAGATCGACGTCGTCCTCGACATGCAGGATGGAGGGGCGCGAGGCCGGCTGAGCGATGTTCTGCCGGATGATTCGGGTCAGGCGCATCGCGTCGACCGGCTTCTCCACCCAGGCGGCGACGTCCAGGCCCTCCGCACGATCGTCGATTCGCGTCCGTTCCGCGCTCGCCGACACCACGATGACCGGCACGTCGCGGCCGTTGGCGCGTGACCTCAAATCCTGCACGAAGCCGAGGCCGTGGCCGTCGGGAAGGTGAAGGTCGAGCAGCACGGCGTCGAAACTGTGCGCCTCGACGAGCTTGAGCGCCGCCTTCACGGTTCCGGCCGTTTGGGGCTCGAAGCCGGCGTCGCGCATCTGTTCGGCGAGAATGGCGGCCATCAGCGCGTCGTCCTCGCAGACCAGGATCTTCGGCTCCGGCGGCCTGCCCAGAGCGGCCAGCGCCGCAATGCCCTTCTCGCGCACGACGTGCCGCGGCAGCCGCACCTCGAACTCGGTGCCCTGCCCGAGCTCCGTCCGGTAGCTGACGGCGCCTGCGTGGCGCTCGACGATCTCACGGACGATCGCAAGTCCAAGGCCGGTGCCGCCCTTGCGGCGGCTGTCCGACCCGTCGGCCTGCGCGAACTTCGTGAACATCCGGGCCCGGAAGCTTTCCGGGACGCCCGCGCCGGTGTCGGCGACCCGGATCGCCACGGCTTCGCCCTCCACCGACACGCGGACCGTCACCACGCCGTCCCGCGGCGAGAACTTGACCGCGTTGGACAGCAGGTTGGTCATCACCTGCGCCAGGCGGTCCTCGTCGCCATGGACCATGATCTCCTCGCCGCCGGGCTGGAGGTCGATCGTGACCCCGAAGTCGTCCGCGTAACTGCGCAACTCTCCGATGGCGCGCAGGACGACGTCGCGGATGGCCAGCGACTTGAGGTCGAACGTCATGCGTCCGGCCTCGATCTTCTCGATGTCGAGGATCTCGTTGATCAGCCGCACCAGCCGGAGGCTGTTCGAATGCGCGATCGACACGAGATGCTTCGCCCGGTCGCTGAGCTGGCCGGCGGCGCCGCCCGACAGCAGCCCCAGGGAGCCCGCGATCGAGGTCAGCGGCGTGCGGAGCTCGTGGCTGACGGTCGAGACGAACTCGTTCTTCAGGCGCTCGACGCGCTTGCGCTCGCTGATGTCGCGGGCGCTGAGGAAGATGCGTTCGATCCGTCCGTCCGGCCCGCGCAGCGGAACATGGACGATCTCGTAGACGCTGGGCCCCGCCTTGGCGGTCGGATGGCGCTCCACGACGGTGACCGCGCCGACGGCGAGCGAGCGGCGCAGGTCCGCCTCGATGATCTCGCCGCTCGCGCCGGCGAAGACCTCGCTGGGCGTCCGGCCGATGACCGCGTCCGTCGACTGGCCGCTCGCCCTGACGGCGGCCGGGTTCCAGGCCTCGATCGCGAACTTGCCCTGCGGATGCACGCGCACCACCGCCTTGGCGTCCGGCGAGTGGTCGAACAGGCCGCGGAACAGCGCCTCGGCCTCGACCAGACGCCGCTCGCGGTCCGCGATCGCCGCAGCGCTCACCGACAGCGCCTGACCGAGGGCGCCGATCTCGGCGGTGCCGCGCAGGTCCGGCCGCGCGGCGAAGTCGCCGGCCTCCAACCGCCTTGCGTAGGCGATGAGCCGCTTGAGCGGTCGCACCACGAGCGTCTCGCTGCCGACCACGCCGAGCGCCAGCGAGACGAACAGGATCGCCACGATCAGCTGGATCTGGCGGTTGAGCCGGACGTCTACGGGCCGGACGACGTCGCGCTTGGCGGCGCCGACGATCAGGGTCGCCGTGCCCTCCAGGACCGCCCGCGCATGGAACAGCGAGGCGCGGCCGTCGATGTCGGACGCCTCGTAGGTTCGGCCCGGCGCCGCCAGCGCCTCGGAGACGAAGGTCGCGTCGCTCAGATTGGCGCCGGCCTGCGTCCCCTTCTTGGGCCGGCGGGCGATCACGAGCCCCGCCTTGTCGACCAGCGTCACGGTCTCGCCGCTCGCCAGGTCGCCGCCGAACCCGTCGATCGAGCCGGCCAGCGCCTCGACGTCGATCGACGCGACGACGAGCATGCGCGCGCCGGAAGCCATGACCGGCTGTGCGATGGCGATCCGGGGCTCGCCGGTGACCCGCGCGAAGATGAAGCCCGATACCGTGAAGCGCCGGGTGTCGAACGCCCGCTTCACGTAGTCCCTGTCGCCGACATAGATCGACACGCTCGGCGGCCGGTCGGCGCAGCGGACCACGCCGTCGCCGTCGACGGTGTAGAGCGCGCGCACCCAGGAATTGACGGGCGCGTATTCGGCGAGCTCCCACTCGCACGAGCGCGAGGAGGTCCGCACCGCCTCCGAGCGGGCGAGGAAGTTCAGCATCTGGCGGGTCTGCTCGATGACCGAGTTCTGCCGCTCGGCGACGAGGCGCGTGACGGTCGAAAGCCTCTCGCCGGCCGCCATCAGCGCCGTCTCCCGCTCCGCGCTCGCGAAGCGGACGGTGAGCGCGACGAGCGGCGCCATGACGAAGACGCCGATGAAGGCGACGTTCCAGCGCAGGCTCGCCGCCCGCCTGTCGACGCCCATCGCGAGCAGCATGCAGGCGAGCGCGAAGGAGGTGGAGATCGGGGTCGGCTCGAAGCCGTCGATCACGTTCAGCGCGTTAGGATCGAAAGCGTAGAGCGCGACCGCAAACAGCGGGATGGCGAGGCCGGTGATCCGGGCGAACTGGCGCAGGTCTCCCGCGTGTTCCGAGCGGGCGCGCGTCAGCAGGATCGCGACGCCGGCAAGCAGCAGCGACACGCTGACCGCGACGCTCGCGCGCCCCGGGTGGCCGGTGGCGGGGAACGAGCGGTCCGGCGTCAGGAGCGTGTCGATGTTCAGATCGACGCCGAGCAGATGCTGGAGCAGCGTCGCGGCGGCGATGGCCGTCAACAGGACCGCCGCGGCGTAGCCTGCGATGCGCGCGGCCGGGCTGCGGGACTGGAGCGCGAGCCAGCCGCCGCATCCCGCGAGCAGCGCGACGGCGACGTTGACCTTCATGCGCTGGGGGTCGGCGCTGTTGGCCCAGGCGCCAAAGACCTGGCCGATGAGTCCGGCGGCCGCCAGACCCGCGCAGATGAGCGTCAGGACGGCGCCGATCAGGCTTCTTGCGAGCGCGCTGGAGCGCAGAGGCGGCAGACGCATGCGGGTATGGTCCCGGCTGGGCTGCCGGAACCATAGACCGACCTTCGACCGGCCGGAAGCGAGCGGGCGGCGGGCGCCCGCTCCAGAACGTCACCGGGCCGCGAAGGGCGGCGCCGGCGGACGATCACTCGTCGTCGTCGCCCGCGTCGTCGTCGTCCGCCGCGTTGTCCTTGGCGTCGCCGGCCTTGGCGTCGGCCTTGGCGTCGGCCTTGGCGTCTCCCGCCTTCTTCTCGGCCTTCTTCTCGTCGCGCGCCTTGCGCTTGGCCATCAGCTCGTCGATCTCGGCTTTGGTGACCTTGCCGTCCTTGTTGGCGTCGGCCCTGTCGAACCAGCCCGGACGGGTGAGCGCCTCGGCCTCGGAGATCTTGCCGTCGCCGTTGGTGTCGAGCTTCTTGAGCTTCTTCTCGACATTGTCGCCGGCCTTCTCGCTCTTCTTGGCGGCGCGCTCCTTGAGCGCCTTGACCTCGTCGGCGTCGATGACGCCGTCGCCGTTCTTGTCGGCGCGCTTCATGAACTTGGAGAGCTGCTCCTTGACCTCGTCGGCGTCGATCGCGCCGTCGTTGTTGCGGTCCATGCGCTCGAACTGCTTGGCCGGGCCGCCCTTGGCCTTCGCGTCGGCCTTGTCGGCCGCGCCGCCTGCGAAGGCGGGCGTCGCAAGGCCGAGCGCGACGGCGGCGATCGCGAACGTCGAAACCTGTCTGATCATGGGAGTCATTCGCCTTTCGTGATCTCGCATCTGGCCGCGCGCGGCGGCGCGGCGCGACAGCCATTGCACCAGAACCATGGCGAAGCGAAGTCGCGCACTGCGCTCTCGCTCATCTGGAGGAGCGGGATCGCCGTGGTGGTCGATCGGCCATAACCCCCGGCAGCGGCTTGCCTATTGCGGATCGCCGCGGCGCCGCGCATTGTCTCGATAAAGCCAAAACAGGGACAAACATGCGCCACTCGGTCGGCCTGCCCACAGCAATCTTCGCCCTCGCCGTTGCGCTCGTCGTCGCCCCCGCGGTCCGCGCGCAGCAGAAGGACCCGCCCGCGCCCGCCAGCGGCGGCCAGGTCTCGCAGGCCGCCGCGGCGTCTCCCTACTCCATGATCTATACCCCGATCGCGCCCTGTCGCGTGTTCGGCGGACAACCGATCGCCACGAACCAGACCGGCGTGTATCGGGTCTCCGGCAATTCGAACCTGACCGCACAGGGCGGGCCAGTCGGCGGATGCGGCATACCGGCCTACGCGCAGGCGGTGTCGATCAACATGTCGTCGGGCACGTCCACGGCGCAGGGCTATCTGACGGCCTACGCCGCCGGCGCGGCCCGTCCCAATCAGGCCTCGCTCAGTTACAGGACCTACCCGGCGACGTCGGGCAGCATCGTCCAGCTCGGGAGCGGCGGACGGATCTCCGTCTTCGCCTCAGCGGCGACGCGCGTCAGCGGCGACGTCACCGGATATTACGAGCGGCAACTCTGGGCGTTCGTCGACCTCTACGGAACGGTCCTCAACTCGAGCGGAAGAGTGACCGGCACAAGCGTAGAGGGAACCGGTCAATATACGGTATCGTTCGACAGAAACCTCGATACTTGCAGCGCGACAGTAACCCCGAATTTCGGCGTTAAGTTTCCGAACGTCCACCTCTATGGCAACAACGTCCAAATCACTCTGTTCTCACCGAGTGCATCATATATCGACGGCGACTACTTCGTTCAGGTTTCTTGCTGATGCCGGCGCGTTTCATCGATAGAAAGCCGCGGCGCGCAGTCAGCCTGTTCTCGGCGCTCGCCATTCTTTTGCTCGCTGTGGCGCCCGCCTCGCGGGCCGAGGAGAAAGTCCCGCCGGAAGTCGCCGCCCGGCGATCGGGCAAGGTCACGCAGGCGACCCTCTCGCGGCCCAACATGATCTACACGCCAATCACGCCCTGTCGCGCGTTCGGCGGTCAGGCGATCGCCACGAACCAGACCAAGGTCTTTCTGGTCGCCGGAAGCTCCAACCTGACCGCGCAGGGCGGACCCGCCGGAGGTTGCGGCATCCCGGCCTACGCCAAGGCGGTCGCGATCAACCTGTCGTCCGGGACGTCCACGGCGCAAGGTTATCTCACCGCCTATGCTGCGGGCGCCCCGCGGCCCAACCAGGCGTCCCTCAGCTACCGCGCCTACCCGGCGACGACAGGCAGCATCGTCCAGCTCGGCTCAGGCGGACGGGTCTCCGTCTACGCCTCCGCCGCCACGCGCGTCACCGGCGACATCGCCGGCTATTACGAACAGCAGCTTTGGGCCTACATCAACATTGACGGCACGGTGATCGACTCGAGCGGGCGGGTGACCGCAACTTCAAACCCGGCGACCGGCAGCTACAAGGTCACGTTCGATCGAGACATCACGACCTGCGCGGCGGTCGCCTCGTCCGACTTCCAGCCATGGATGGTGGCGGCGCTGACCTCGGGCGACACCGCCAACGTCTACATCTCGGACGGATCCAGCAAATACATCAACTACTACTTCAACCTCGTCGTGACCTGCTGACAGGCCGCATGGGACCGGGCGGACCGAGGGCAGACGATCGCCTTCCGGACGCCTGACCCGAGCCCGCCGTCGTCCGCCGCCGGCGGAGCCCGGCGACCGGCCGGGCGCGCTCAGTCGCCCGGCCGCTGAGGCTGCCGGCCCCGGCGATACCCCAGCGAGCTCAACGAGACGACCGCAGCCCGGGCTTCGGCGAGGTCGACCAGCAGCGCCCGGATCGCCTCGCGCTCGCCGCCGGCGACGCGAATCGCGTCGTCGACCGCGACCTCTTCGCCCTCGGATTCCGGCGGCGCAGCAGGGTTCACCATGGAGCTCACTCCTCTTCCAAGGAATGGATTCCATGAGAACGAATAGAGAACAAGGCGGGAGCGGAACGTTAGCGATAATCGCCCGCGATCACGCGCCGCGAGCACCGTGGTCAGGGTGATGAGCCTCAGCGGCGAAAGGGCGCCCTGTTGGCGGCAGCCGAGCGGGGGCTTGGACTGAACCGGCGGCCTCCGTGGGACTGACCGGAGGCCGCCGCTCACAAATCAGCAGTGTATCGCCAGATAAACGTACGCATTTTTAGGTTTCACTTGATTGTTTGCAAGGTCCAATTCCCAAATGTATACGGTGACAAGGTTCCCATCGAACGCATATGCGGTCGCATACAGATTCGTTCCGTAATACGGATTCGCCACCGGCGTGCAATAAGTGACGTCGCGATCTACGATGACCTTGAAGACGCCTGTAGCGTACAGGGTTGTCGACACAAGTCCCGAACTTCCGGAGTAGAAGCTTGTGCCTGTACTGTTGATCAGCCCGTGGATCTGCTCGACGTAGTAGCCTGCGACGTCGCCGGTCACCCGCGTCGCCGCCGAGGCGAAGACGGAGATGCGTCCGCCTGTCCCGAGCTTGACGATGCTGCCAGTCGTCGCCGGATAGGCCCGATAGCTGAGCGAGGCCTGATTGGGTCGCGAGTCGCCTGTCGCATAGGCGGTCAGATAGCCCTGCGCGGTGGACGTTCCCGAGGACAGGTTGATCGAGACGGCCTTGGCGTAGGCCGGCACGCCGCACCCGCCCGCCGGGCCGCCCTGGGCGGTGAAGTTGGAGTTTCCGGAAACCAGGAACCCCTTGGTCTGGTTGGCCGTGATCGGCTGGCCGCCGAACGCCCGGCACGGGACGATCGGCTTGTAGACGAGTTCGGTCGACGGCTGGAGAGACGGCGCGACCTGGGGCGCGACCCCTTTGGGAAATCCCGGAGGCGGACCGAATGGCGGCGGCGGCGGTTCCGCCGCGGTTGCGGCGACAGGCGCCAGAGCAAGCAAAAAAGCGACGGCCCAGAACCCGAACCGATTGAATGTCTTTTGCATCACGTCCCCCCGGATCGTGCTGAGGCGCGAGCCAGGCCCCGCCGTCTCGCCAAATGCAGGCGTCAGCGCAGCAATTGAATACCCAACGGCGAGGCGCCGCCAGCGTCTCTCGCCCTGCAAAGAAGAAAAAACGCCAAAAACAGACCATTCGCTAGCCGGGAGCAGGTTCGAACTCACCTGGCGCACCGATGAGCTCGACGCCGTCCGTCCGAACCAATCGGCGGGGGGCCAGCGGTTGCGGCGAACGCCGACGACCGTCGGCCGGCTTCGCCCGCCATCGGAGATCGATCCGGGCGATGGACCGGCTGCATCGGCTACGTAGCGCCACAGACGTGAAGACCTGAGTTCCGGTCCATCGTCTTCCCTCGCAAAAAGGGAGGCCGCGGCGGGCTCTGCGGAGGGCGATGACGATTTGTAGGACTGTCGTGGGGTCACACGACGAAACACCAAGGAAACCTTGGTGGGCGCACTAGGGCTCGAACCTAGGACCCGCTGATTAAGAGTCAGCTGCTCTACCAACTGAGCTATGCGCCCGGAAACCCAAGAGGTTTCGGCCCGCCGCGCACGGCGGCGGGAGGCCGGCCATGTAACAAAGGCCGGGGCGGCTGTCCAGCCGTGAACGACGCTTTTCGCAGATAATCGCGCATCGGCGCGCCGGATGTGAAAACGGCGCCGCCGGGATCGCCGGCGGCGCCGCTGGATCGCGGGAGTTGGGGCGTCTCAGCCCTCCTCGACGAACACCTCTTCGCGCTTCTTCCGGACCGAGGGAAGGAACACGATGGCGAGCACGGCCGCCGCCATCAGCAGCAGCGTGAGGCTGAGCGGCTTGGTGAAGAACACCGTCCAGTCGCCGCGCGAGATCGTCATCGCGCGTCTCAGGTTCTCCTCCAGCATCGGCCCGAGCACGAAGCCGAGCAGCAGCGGCGCCGGCTCGCATTCGAGCTTCACCAGCAGGTAGCCGAGGAAGCCGAAGGCCGAGACCGCGTAGAGGTCGAAGCTGTTGGAGTTCACCGAATAGACGCCGATGGCGCAGAAGGCGATGATCGCCGGGAACAGCACCGTGTAGGGCACGGTCAGCAGGCGGACCCACAGCCCGATCAGCGGCAGGTTCAGCAGCACCAGCATCAGGTTGCCGATCCACATCGAGGCGATGACGCCCCAGAACAGCTCGGGCTTCTCGGTCGCGACGTTCGGGCCCGGCTGGATGCCCTGGATGATCATCGCGCCGATCATCAGCGCCATCACCGGATTGGCCGGGATGCCGAGGGTCAGCATCGGGATGAAGGAGGTCTGGGCGCCGGCGTTGTTGGCCGACTCCGGCGCCGCGACGCCCTCGATCGCGCCTTTGCCGAAGCGCTCCGGCGTCTTGGAGATCTTCTTCTCCACCGTGTAGGCGGCGAAGGAGGACAGGATTGCGCCGCCGCCCGGCAGGATGCCGAGCACCGAGCCGAGCGCGGTGCCGCGCAGCACCGGCGCGATCATCGCCTTGAAGTCTTCCTTGGACGGCCAGAGGTTCGTGACCTTCTTGACCATCACCTCGCGGTCGCTCTCGTCCTCGAGGTTGCGCAGGATCTCCGCGATGCCGAACACGCCGACGGCGACCGCGACGAAGTTCAGGCCGTCCGCGAGCTCGAGGAAGCCGAGCGTGTAGCGCTGGGCGCCGGTGTTGACGTCTGAGCCGATGAGGCCGAGCAGCAGGCCCAGCACGACCATGGCGAGCGCCTTCAGCACCGAGCCGGAGGCGAGCGCGACCGAGGCGACGAGGCCGAGCATCATCAGCGAGAAGTATTCCGCCGGCCCGAACTTGAGCGCGAGATCGGTGAGCGGGGGCGCGAACAGAGCGATCAGGATGGTCGCGACCGAGCCAGCGAAGAACGAGCCGAGCGCGGCGGTGGCGAGCGCAGGTCCCGCTCTGCCCTGCTTGGCCATCTGGTAGCCGTCGATCGCGGTCACCGCCGAGGAGCTTTCGCCCGGCAGGTTGATCAGGATGGCGGTGGTCGAGCCGCCGTACTGCGCGCCGTAATAGATGCCTGCGAGCATGATCAGCGAGGTCGCCGGCTCGAAGTTGAAGGTGATCGGCAGCAGCATCGCGATCGTCGCCGTCGGTCCGATGCCCGGCAGCACGCCGATCAGCGTGCCGAGCAGCACGCCGAGGAAGCAGAAGGCGAGGTTGACGGGCAGCGCCGCGGTCGAGAAGCCGAGGCCGAGATTGTGGCCGAGCTCGGTGAAGGTGGCGAGGAAATCCATGGCGCGCGTCGCTCCTCAGCCGCCGAAGACGCTTTTGAGCGCCGCCCAGGCCGCCCCGAAAGGCGCGAAGGCGGCGTCGACATAGGGGTTCAGCCATTCGAGCGGACCCGCGAAGGGCGGGATCGGCAGCCCGAGCAGCTTCTGGAAGACTGCGAGGCAGAAGATCGTTAGCAGCACGGTCATGGTGACCGCCATGAAGACGGTGGTGCGGCGGCTCGCGAAGGAGGCGATCAGGATCGCGAGCGCCACCGCCGGCACGAGGCCGAGCGGCGGGATCGCGAGCGGCGCGAAGCCCCGCACCACGAAGCCGAAGACGATCGGCGCCAGCAGGATGAGAACGCCGCCGCGCCAGGGCACGCCCGTCATCTCCGACGGCTTGCCCTTCAGAACGCCCTTGACGAGGATGATCGCGCCGAGCAGCGCGAGGACGGCGGCGAGCAGCAGCGGGAAGAAGCCCGGCCCCATGCGGAGCGGGGTGCCGACCTGGAGCTCCTGCGTCTGGAACGCGAACCAGGCCGCGATCAGGATGAAGATGGCGCCTGACGCGGCGTCCTTGACGTTGATCTGCATGGGGCAGGCGCCTCGAAACGATCGTCCGAAGCCGCCGCCCGTCTGGGGACGAGGCGGGGCGCGGACGGGTCAGGGCGGCCCCCCGACCCGCCGGGCGCCGCGGCCCGAGGGGTCGGCGGACCGCTCCGGTTGCCTCAGTCCGCGTAGACGCCCGCCGCCTTGATGACGGGGGCCCAACGGTCGATCTCGGAGGTCAGCTTCGCCTTGAGCGCGTCGGGCGTCGCGTCCGCCTCGCTCGACGGCTGGGTGCCGAGATCGGCGAAGCGCTGGACGACCGTCGGATCCTTCAGCGCCTTCTGCAGCGACGTCGTCAGCTTCTTGATGATCTCCGGCGAGGTGCCCTTCGGCGCGTAGACGCCGTGCCAGATGCCGACCTCGAAGCCCGGAAGGCCGGCTTCCTCGGCCGTCGGGACGTCCGGCAGCGACGGCACGCGCTGCTTGGTCGTCGTGGCGTAGGCCTTGATCTTGCCGGACTTGATCTGGTTCGTCGTGTTGGTCGTCTGGTCGCACATGAAGTCGACCTGCTTGCCGACGAGGTCGGTCATCGCCGGGCCCGTGCCCTTGTAGGGAACGGTGGTGAGCGGCGTCTCGATCTTCGACATGAACAGCATGCCGCAGAGATGGCTCGCCGCGCCGACGCCGGCGTTGGCGTAGGTGACCTTGTCCTTGTTCGCCTTGACGTATTCGACCAGCGACTTGAGGTCCTTCGGCTCGAAGTCGGAGCGCGAGACCAGCGTCATCGGCACCTCGGTGACGAGGCCGACATAGTCGAAGGCGTTCAGCGTGTCGTAGGGCAGCTTGCGGTACAGCGTGGCGCTGGTCGCCATGCCGATGTGATGCAGCAGGAGCGTGTAGCCGTCCTTGTCGGCCTTGGCGACGCGGCCCGCGCCGAGCGTGCCGCCCGCGCCGCCGACGTTCTCGACCACGATCTGCTGGCCGAGGTCCTTGCCCATCGACTCCGCGACGAGGCGGGTGACGGTGTCGGTCGGACCGCCCGCGGCGAAGGGCACGACCATCGTGATCGGCCTCGACGGGTACTCCTGAGCCTGTGCTTGTCCGAAGCCGGACGCGACGATGAGCGCCGCAGCGGCGGCGGCGAACGACTTCAGCATTCCAGTCCTCCCTGACGCCGGCCGGCGAGGCGGTTGACCCGCGTCGAGGCGAGTATGACTTTCCGCCGACCCGAACTGATCGCCGCGATTAAGCTCGCGGGCGTTGTCTTTCGCTTATCAGTCATAGCCCCCGCGAGCGCAACAGCCGCTGCGTTGAAAGGGTGTGCATAGGGGCAAGTACGTAGCACGCAACGGTTGTGATGGCGCGCGCCTAGAAGCCGTAGAGGTGAGCTGGATTCCGCACGAGCACGCGCTCGCGGGCTTCGTCGTCCGGCGCCCAGTCCGCCAGCCCGTCGAGCAGCTCGCCGGCGTCGAGCGGTCCCGGCCAGTGCGCGACATGCGGCCAGTCTGAGCCCCAAACGCAGCGGTCGGGCGCCGCCGCCAGCAGCGCGCGGGCGAAGGGAATGACGTCTTCGTACGGCGTTCCGGCGACGGAGGTGCGGTAGGCGCCCGACAGCTTCGCCCAGGCGCCGTCGCCGACCAGTCCGAGCAGGGTCCGGAAGCCGGGGTCGTCGAGCCCGCGGCTTGTCGGGAAATGGCCCATATGGTCGACCACGAAGGCGACGGGCGATTTCTGCAACCTCGGAGAAAGCTCGACCAAATCCTTGGCGTCGATCAAGAATTCGAGATGCCACTCCATCTCGCGCGCGATCGAGGCGAAGCGTTCGAGTTTCTCGAAGCCGACCCCGCCGCCGAACAGGACGTTCAGCCGCAACGCGCGCACGCCCGCCTCGTCGAGCGCGCGCAGAGTCGCCTCGGAAGCGTCCGGCTCGATCACCGCGACGCCGCGCAGCCGGTTGCGGTGCGCGCGCAGCGTCTGAAGCATCAGCCGGTTGTCGACGCCGTGGACGCTGACCTGCACCAGCACGCCATAAGTCATGCCGGTCGCGTCCAGCATCGCGAGGTAGGCGTCGGCCGTCGCCTCGGGCGGCGTGTAGCTGCGTCCGGCCACGAAGGGAAAAGCCGGCGGCAGCCCAATCACATGGGCGTGACAGTCGACGGCGCCGGCCGGCGCGCGGAAGCGCGTCGCCCCGTGCGGGCGCGGATGAGGACCCGGACAGGCGGGCGGCTCGTCCTCAGTCGGCATGGAGCACACGCCCTTTCGTCTCGGGCAGCGAGAAGGCCGCGACGAAGAACAGCCCGTAGGCGACGGCCGCGAAGATCGCGATGGCGTTGCCGAGCGAGGCGCCGACGGACAGCCAGCCGACGAGCGCCGGGAACAGCGCCCCCACGCCGCGGCCGAAATTGTAGCAGAACCCCTGCCCCGAGCCGCGCAGGCGCGTCGGGTAGAGCTCGGTCAGGAACGGCCCCATCCCCGAGAAGTAGCCGGACGAGAAGAAGCCGAGCGGAAAGCCGAGGAACCAGAGCAGGCTGTTCGACAGCGGCAGCTGCGTATAGGCGGCGACGGTCGCGATCGCGCCGAGCGAGAACACCAGGAACAGGTTGCGCCGCCCGATCCTGTCGGAGAGCCAGGCGCCGGTGAGGTAGCCCGCGAAGGAGCCGACGATCAGCGCGGCGAGGTAGCCGGTCGATCCGACGATGCTGAGCCCCTTGTCGGAGGTTAGGAACTTCGGCAGCCAAGTCGTGATCGCGTAGTAGCCGCCCTGGCAGCCGGTCGACAGCAGCGAGGCGAGGATCGTCGTTTTCAGCATCGGGCCGGAGAAGATCTCCCAGATGGCGGGGCGCTCCGCGCTCTCGCGCGTCCGCACGGAGATCTCCGGCTCGGGCACCGCCGTGCGCAGATAGAGCGCGAGCAGAGCCGGCAGCGCGCCGATCGCGAACATCCAGCGCCAGGCCTGATCCGGCGGCAGGATCGAGAACAGCACCGCCTGCGCCAGCACCGCGGCGCCCCAGCCGACCGCCCAGCCCGACTGGACGGACCCGACCGCGCGGCCGCGATACTGCGCGCGGATGGTCTCGCCCATCAGCACCGCGCCGGCCGCCCATTCGCCGCCGAAGCCGAGGCCGAGCAGCGCGCGCGCGACGAGCAGCTGCTCGAAGTTCTGCACGAAGGCGCAGACCAGCGAGAAGAACGAGAACCAGAGCACAGTGATCTGCAGCGTGCGGACGCGGCCGATCCGGTCGGCGAGGAAGCCGGCGCCCCAGCCGCCGACGGCCGAGGCGAGCAGCGTGACCGTCGCCGCGAGACCCGCCTGCCCCGGCGGCACGTGCCAGAGCGCCGTGATCGTCCCGATCACCAGCGGGTAGATCATGTAGTCCATGCCGTCGAGGCCCCAGCCGAGCGCGCAGGCCCAGAAGGTCCGGCGTTCCGGCGGGGTCATGTCGCGGTAGAAGGCGGCGAGGCTGGTGTCGTCGATCGCGACGGCGTCGGCGGCGTGGTCGGGGGCTTTCGCGGCGCCGGTCGCGGTCATTGCGTTCCGTCTCCTCTGCGCTTGCATGCAAGGAGATGGCGCAAGTCGCCGCCATGGCGAGCCACGACCTATACTCGCGGCCTCGGAGGGCCCCACCATGATCACGATGTACGGCTTCTGGCGCTCGACTGCGGCCTTCCGCGTGCGGATCGCGCTCAACCTCAAGGGCCTGCCCTATGAGGAACGGATGATCGACATCGACTCCGGCGAGCAGTTCTCGCCGGATTTCCTGGCGAAGAACCCGCAGGGCGCGGTGCCGGCGGTGTTCTTCGACGACGGCCCTCCCCTCACCCAGTCGTTCGCGGTGCTGGAATATCTCGACGAGACCCATCCCGAGCCGCCGCTGATGCCGAAGGATGCGCGCGAACGGGCCCGGGTCCGCGCCGTCGCGCTCCTGTTTGCGGCCGACCACCACCCGCTGATCGTCCCGCGCGTCCGCAAATATCTCGGGGACAAAGCGGGGCTAAGCGAGGAGCAGCGGCTCGACTGGGTGCGCCACTGGCTGCGGGAGGGCCTGCGGATCGCCGAGGCGCGGCTGTCGGGCGACCCGCAGACCGGCCGCTTCTGCCATGGCGAAGCGCCGACGCTGGCGGACCTTTGCTTCATCAGCCACTTCATGGCCGCGAAGGTGTTCGGTGTGGACACCTCCGCCTTCCCGACCGCGAGCCGGATCGCGGAGGCGTGCCTTGCGATCGAGGCCTTCGCGAAGGCCCAGCCGCTGCGCCAGCCGGGCGCGCCGAAGCCGGGCTGATCGGTCGCCGGACCGCGCCCGCCGGCGACGGACGCGGCCGCTTCGGGACGAGCCGATTTTTCACCGTCGGCGTCGGTGTTTGACCCTGATTGACACCGTCCCGCGAACCCCTCACGAAGCGTCATGTCGAGCCGCAAGACACGCAACGTCTCATTGACGCCCGAGCTCGACGCGTTCGTCGCCGACAGCGTCGCTGCGGGCGGCTACGCCGACGCCGGCGAGGTGGTCCGGGCGGGCCTCGAGGCGCTGAAGAGCGGTGGGCGAAAGGCGCGGCCGAGCTTCAAGGACTGGCCGCGCGGCGGCGGCGAGTGCGGCGCGCTGATTCGCGGCCGCGACTGGACCGGAACCGCAATCGGCCCGGTCGCCGGCTGGACGCTGGAGTTGCGGGCGACCGTCGCGAACATCGTCAACTCCCCGGTCGCCAAGGTGCTGATGTGGGGTCCGTCCCACACGATGATCTACAACGACGCCTACGCCGCGATCGCGGGCGCCAAGCACCCCGACGCGCTCGGCGGCGCGGTCGAAGAGGTCTGGCCGGAGATCTGGGACTGGAACCGGACCATACTCGATGCGGGATTCCGCGGCGAGCTGTCGTCCTTCCACGACCAGTCCATGACCCTGCATCGGGACGGCAAGGACACGACCTTCTTCTTCGACCTGTTCTACACCCCGGTCTACGAGGCCGACGGCAGCGTCGGCGGGGTGATGTGCACGGTCGTCGACAACACCGCGCGGCTCGAGACTGAGCGCAGGCTCGCCGACAGCGAGGCGGACCTTCGCCGCGTCACCGACGCCCTGCCGATGCTGGTCGCCTATGTCGATCGCGATTTCGTCTACCGCTTCGCCAACCGCGCCTATGAGGAATGGCTCGGCGTCGCGCCGGAGGACATGGTCGGCCGAACGGTCCGCGAGGTCCTCGGCGAAGACTTCTTCGAGAGCCGCAAGGGCTGGATCGAGCAGGCGCTCTCCGGCGAGGCGCTGCGCTGCGAGGCGGCGCTGACCCACAAGGACGGCGCGCGGCGCGCCTGCGAAATCCGCTACGTGCCGGACGCCAAGTCGGACGGCTCGGTTCCCGGCGTCTACATTCTTGTCGTCGACCTGCACGACCGCGCCGAGCGCGAGGCGAAGCTGCTCTTGAGCGACCGGCGGTTCCGGACCGCCATGGACGCCGTCCACGGGGTGCTCTGGACCAACAGCGCCGACGGGCGGATGGTCGGCGATCAGCCTGGATGGGCGGCGCTGACCGGACAGTCGATCGAAGAGTACCAAGGCTATGGCTGGGCCGCCGCCGTCCATCCAGATGACCGCGGGCCCAGCGTCGCGAGCTGGAACGAGGCGATCGCGGCCAAGAGCATGTATGTGTTCGAGCATCGCGTGCTTCGCCATGACGGCGCGTGGCGCACCTTCGCCATCCGCGCGCTGCCGATCCTCGACGAGGCCGGCGAGGTCCGGGAATGGGTCGGCGTCCATTCCGACATCACCCATCAGCGCGCCGCCGAGGACGCGCTGCGCGACCACGCCGCCAACCTCGGCCGCGAGGTCCGGCACCGCGAGCGCGCCGAGGAGCAGCTTCGCCAGCTGAACGAGACGCTCGAGGCGCGCGTCATCGCCGAGATCGAGGAGCGGCGCAGCGCGGAGGCCAAGCTCGTCCAGTCGCAGAAGCTGGAGACGATCGGCAAGCTGACCGGCGGCGTCGCGCACGACTTCAACAACCTGCTGCAGGTCGTCTCCGGCAATCTCCAGCTGCTCGGCAAGGACGTCGCCGGCAACGAACGCGCCGAGCGCCGGATCGCCAACGCCATGTCCGGCGTCTCACGCGGCGCCAAGCTCGCCGCGCAGCTGCTCGCCTTCGGCCGCCGGCAGGCGCTGGAGCCGAAGGTCGTCAACGTCGCCCGCTTCGTGCGGGAGATGGACGACATGCTTCGCCGCGCGATCGGGGAAGGGATCGAGATCGAAACGGTGCTCGGCGGCGGGCTGTGGAACACCTTCGCCGACCCGACGCAGATCGAGAACGCCATCCTCAACCTCGCGATCAACGCGCGCGACGCGATGGACAACAGCGGCAGGCTGACCATCGAGCTGGCCAACGCTCATCTCGACGACGACTACGCCCGAGCCCATGACGAGGTGACGGCCGGCCAGTACGTCATGCTGGCGGTCAGCGACACCGGCTGCGGCATGCCGGAGGAAATCATCGAACAGGTGTTCGAGCCGTTCTTCTCCACCAAGGCGGAAGGCAAGGGCTCCGGCCTCGGCCTCTCGATGGTCTACGGCTTCGTCAAGCAGTCCGGCGGACACGTGAAGATCTACTCCGAGGTCGGCCACGGCACGACCATCCGGATCTATCTGCCGCGCGCGATGGAGCCCGAGGACGTGGAGGTCGCGGTCGACGCCGGCCCTCCGTCCGGCGGGACCGAGACCGTGCTCGTGGTCGAGGACGACGACGAGGTCCGCGAGACCGCCGTGTCGATGCTGTCCGAGCTCGGCTACCGCGTGCTCAAGGCCGTGGACGCGGCGAGCGCGCTAAACGTCGTGGAAAGCGGCATCGCGATCGACGTGCTGTTCACCGACGTCGTGATGCCCGGCGCGCTGAAGAGCCCGGAGCTCGCGCGCAAGGCGCGCGAACGGCTGCCCGGCATCGCCGTGCTGTTCACCTCCGGCTACACCGAGAACTCCATCGTGCACGGCGGCAAGCTCGACGCCGGCGTCGAGCTCCTGTCGAAGCCCTATGCGCGCGAAGCGCTGGCGCGGAAGATCCGGCACGTCCTCAGCAACCAGCGCCAGCGGACCGCCGCAGCCACGACCCCTGCCCCAGCCCCCCAGCCTGCTCCGCCTTCTCCGCCGTCCCAGACCGCCCCGGGCGGAACGGTGCTGCTGGTCGAGGACGACGCGCTCATCCGCCTGAACAGCGCGGAGATCCTTCAGAGCGCGGGCTACATCGTCATCGAGGCGGGCAGCGCCGAGGAGGCGCATCTCGCGCTCCAGACGACGCCGATCGACGTGGTCGTGACCGACCTCAACCTGCCCGGCGCCTCCGGGGAGCATCTGGCGGCCTTCGCCCGGGAGTTGCGGCCCGCGGCGCGCGTGGTCTTCGCGACCGGCGACGCGACCGCCGTGAAGCTGGAGGCAGGCGTGCAGCTGCTCACCAAGCCCTATGACGCAAGGGCGCTTCTCGCCGCCGTCGGTCATCAGCCCGGCGCGGCCGACGAGACCGCGCCGGAGCCGGCCAAGGTGAAATCCGGGGCCTGACGACCCGAAGCGCCGGGCGCGCCGCCTATTTGGCGAACTGCGTCGCGCTCTGCGACGTCGAGACCATCATGTTGTAGTCGTTGACGATCCAGGTGAGGTCGCGGCCAGCGCCCCTGCGCGCGTCGCCCTTGGCCTTCTGAAGCTTGTCGCGGAACTCCCGCAGCTTGCCGAGCAGCGATCGCGGCTGGGACTCGAAAACGAAGAACGAGTTCGAGTTGGCGGCGCCGTAGGCGTCCATCTCCTTCACCGCGCCGGCATAGGCGAGCACGGCGGCCTCGAAGGCCGGCATGGCGACGACCGGCTTCTCGTTGCTCGGCAGCAGGTCCATCACCTGGCGCGCGCGGATCATCACGTTCGAGACGTGCCAGCGGGCCTTCCTGCCCTGCGCCTGCTCGATCGCCGAAAGCTCGGCGAGATCGCCCTTCGCCTTCTCGACCGCGAACAGCGCCTCGACCTTCGCCCGCTCGGCCTTGAAGGCGGCGCCGGCGGGCGCCAGCCGCGCATGGATCTTCTTGGCCTCGGCGAACCTGTCGTCCTTATAGTCCTGCCGCTCGTAATAGCCGTCGGCCTCGGCGACGATCGGCGCGAGCGCCTCGTAGGCCGCGATGTAGCCCGGCATCGCCGCGTCGAGCTCCGGCATCGCCGGCGCCTCGGGGATCGCGGCCTTCGCCTTCTCGATCTCGTCGCGCACGTCGTAGAGCGAATAGAGCCCGTAGACGATCCGCTCCTTGCCGGTCGGGCCGGACTTCATGTTCACCCAGCTCTCGTAGCGGGAGAGCGATTCCGATGCGCGCAGCGTCCGGTTCAGCAGGCCGACATAGGCGTTGAGCTTGGCGATGACGGCCTGCGTCGCGTCGGACTGGGCGGCGTCCGCGCTGGACGCGCCGGCCGGATCGGCGGGCGCAGCGGTCTCGGCCCGCGCGGACGCGCTCGCGGCGAGCGCCGCCATGACGACGAGATGCAGCAGTTTCACGATGCGCCCCCCAGATCGGCCTCAGGCCGACATCTTCGACTTGGTCGCATGGGCCAAGCGTCGGGTTCAATGCAATACGCCCGAGCGCGCCCGGCGGTAAGCCGGACCAATTCTGCGGCTCACTGAACATCACGACGTCGTGATCGAAAGCAGCCCAACAAGACACCGCTTTATAACCGGGCGCGCCTGCACTAACTTTGCCAGGGGCGCTTAGAATTTCCGGGGGGAAGATCAGGTGAGCGACGTATCCGGGAGCCGCGGCTCCGCCGCCGGTCCTGTCCTGTCCGATCTCGTCGAGATCATCGAGCCTTACGCCAAGGGCTACCGGGACAACCTGCAGGCCGAAACGAAGATCGAGAAGATCGGCATCGATTCGTTCGACTTCGTCGAGATCATCTTCCAGGTCGAGGAAAAATACGGGATCGACGTGGATTATAACGCCAACTCGACCTTCTCCCGGCTCACCACCATCGGCGATTTCGCCGACGAGATCTCCAAGCTGGTGGCGGCGAAGTCGCCTGCATGAACCGTGTGCTGGTGACCGGCGCGGGCGTCGTCTGCGCCGCTGGCTTTTCCGTGCCGGCGTTCTGGGACTCCCTGCTCGCCGCCCGGCCGCGCTTTGCTGAAGCGAAGGCGGTTCCCGGGACCGGGATCATCGCGGCCGAAATCCTCGACGACACGGTGATCGAGGACCTCGGGGTGAAGGCTTCGTCCTGCGACCGCAGCGCGCTGTTCGCCGTGGCGGCCGCGCGCCAGGCGCTCGCCGACGCCGGGCTCGACGGCTTCGAGCGGCCCGAGCGCGTCGCGGTCGTCATCGGCAACGGCGCCGGAGGCGTCTGCAGCATCGAGGAGCAATACGACCGGATCCATCAGAACAACCAGGCGCGCGTCCATCCGATGACGGTGGCGCGGGCGATGGTGAGCTCCTCCGCGAGCTGGGTGTCGATGGCGACCGGCGCGCGCGGGCCCTGCTTCGTCACGTCGAGCGCCTGCGCCTCCGCGGCGCACGCCATCGGCGCGGCGTTCCAGCTGCTCCGCAGCGGCGCGGCCGACGTCGCGATCGTCGGCGGGACCGAGGCGCCGCTGTCGAACGGCGTGCTGCGGGCCTGGGACGCGATGAAGATCATGTCGTCGACGACCTGCCGCCCCTTCGCCCGCGGCCGCGATGGGCTGGTGCTGGCGGAAGGCGCCGGGCTGCTGGTGCTCGAGACCGCCGAGCACGCCGCGCGCCGCGGCCGCGCCGCCGACGTCGCGCTCGCGGGCTTCGGCTCCAACGCCGACGCCGGCAACCTCTTTACGCCCGACCCCGAGGGCATGGCGGCGGCCATGCGGCTCGCCCTCGCGGATGCGGGCCTTGCGCCGGGCCACGTCGCCTATGTCAACGCCCACGGCACCGGCACCGCCGCGAACGACAAGCTGGAGACCGAGGCGATGAAGGCGGTGTTTGGAGCCGACAGCTGCCCGCCGATCTCGTCGATCAAGGGCGTCACCGGCCACACGCTCGGCGCCGCCGGCGCGCTCGAGGCGATCGCGACCGTGCTCGCCATCCGCAACAACGTCGCCCCGCCGACGGCCAGCTACGACGAGCCCGACCCGGACTGTGATCTCGACTACGTCCCGAACGCGCCGCGCGACATGGCGATCGACGTCGCCTTGTCGAACTCCTTCGCCTTCGGCGGCCTGAACGCCTCGCTGGCGTTCGCGAGGACGCGCGACTGAGGGCGCGCGAGAGTGCAGCGCCCTAGATGATGAGGAAGTCCTCGGAGGTGAGCGCCGGCGCGCCCTTGAGCTCGGCGAACAGCACGGCGTTCGACTTGCCGCCGCCATCCGCGTCGTAGAACAGCTCGCCGCTCTTGCCGTCATAGACAAGCCGGTCGTCGCCATCGACGGCGCCCTTGGCGATGTCCTTGAACGCGCTCTCCTTCAGTCCACCCCTGGCGAGGCCTGCGAAGACGTCGCGATCAAGCGCGATCAGGTCGTTCCCTTTGCCGAAGTCGACGATCAAATCGACGTTGCTCTCTTCGAGCCGGCTCGTAAACATGAAGACGTCGCCGCCGGCGCCGCCATGAAGTTCGTCGGCGCCGCCGAGCCCGTCGATCTGGTTGGCGCCCTTGTTCCCCCAGATCTCGTTCGCGAGACTGTTTCCGGTCCCGATGAGATCGCCGCCGCCGGAAAGCCGCAGGATCTCGATTTCCGCCTTGAGCGTGTAATCGACGCTCGTCTTGATCGTGTCGGTCCCGTCGAACTGAAATTCTCTGATCACGTCCAGAGCATCCTCGACGATGTAGAGGTCGTCGCCGGCTCCCCCTTTCAGCGTGTCCTTGCCGGTGCCGCCGACGAGAGTGTCCTCGCCCGCGTTTCCGATCGTCCGGTCGTCGCCCAGAAGAAAATCGTTTCCGCCCGAACCCTCGAGCCGGTCGTCGCCGCCAGAACCGATGATCGTGTCGTCGCCGGCGCCGCTCCGAGTCCGCTCCGACGCGTCCGTCCCGAGCACATTCACTCTTTGCGCGAGCAACTTGGCCGCCAGATCAAGATCGCCGCCCGCCGAGAGCTCCAGCTTGATCGGCCCGTCATGGCCGGAACGGGCGTCCCGGATCGAGTCGAAACTCGCCAACTGCTCGGCCGTGGCGCGCACGGCGGCGCCGCGGACGGTCAATGTCTCGACGTCCGCGATTGAAAGCGCAGAAATATCGATCGTCGGCCTCGGGAAATCGCCTTCGACGACCAGTTCGTCCTCGCCCGCGCCGCCGTCGACCGTACCACTCGCGCTACGCCCCAGCTCGATCGAATCGTCGCCCCCGTCGCCAAAAAGGCGATCGGATCCCGCGCTGAAAACGAGACGATCGGAGCCGAGGCCGCCGTGCACAACGTCGTCGCCTTTGCCGGCGTCGATCACGTCGTCGCCTGCGCCTGACGTGATGACGTCGGCTTTGGCGGTTCCGATGATCTGGGCGCGATTGACCCCGAGTTGATCCGTCAGGTCGAGCTCGCCCGAGCCGGACAGAATTATGTTGGCGAAATCCTCGGGCGAGGTGGCCGATATGACGGAAAACGAGTTGAGCTCAGCCGCGGTCGCCGTGATCGTCCGCTCGATGCGCAGTTCCTCAAGGCCAGCCAGAGACGCCTTGCTGATCCCGCCCTGAACGACGAGGACGTCGTATCCCTCTCCACCGTCGAGCACGGCGGATTGAACGACGTTGCCGACGCGGATGATGTCGTCTCCGCTGCCTGCATCGACCCTGAAGCGTTCGCCTGCGATGAAGATGTCGTCGGCGCCCTCGCCGCCGAGCAGGGTGCTGTTCCCGTCCGAGCCGATGATGGTGTCGTCGCCGCCGCGGCCTTCGATGCGGTCGCCGCCCGAGAACGACTGGATGCTGTCGTCGCCCTCGCCGACAATGATCGTCTGGCCGCCGGCGGTCGACGACCGCAGAAAGACCGACGTGTTTCCGAGCTGACTGTGGATATCGACGCCCTCGGAGACGCGGAGGCCGACCTGCGCTCCAGGCTCCAGAGATCTGATGATCGAAAACTCTTCGAGGAGCGTCCCGGAAGCGTCGACGTAGCCGTCGACCTCGAGGATTTCGACATTGGCGATGCTGGCAGCGTCCAGCGATCCATGCGTCCGCAGACGATCGACGCCGTCGCCGCCGTCAATCGTGCACTCGACAGGGTCGATGTAGATCAGGTCGTCGCCGCTTCCCGCCTGGATCAGGTTCGATCCCTGGAAACCGTAGGCGGTTTCGATCGTGTCGTTCCCCGCGCCGCCGATAAGCGTGTCGTGGAACCATCCGACGATGTGATCGTCGCCGTCACCTCCGTCGAGCATGTTGGAAGTGATGAATCCGGACAGCTGCGCCGAAGAACTCACCAGCTTGTCGGCGCCTGCGCCGCCGACAAGCACGCTGCCGACGCCTCCCGCCACCAGCAGGTCGTCGCCCTCGCCTCCGTCGATGAAGTCGGCCTTGTAGCCTCCCGTCAGCGTATCGTCGCCGCCCAGGCCGAGGATGACGTTGCTCTCACGCAGAACGCCGCTGAGCACATCGTCGTTCTCAGTTCCTCTAATCTCAGCCACCGCTCAGCTTCCTACGCTATTCGGAAAATCGAACGCGCGTTGCCTGCGACGCCCCTCAAACACAGCAGTCGCGACAACGATCGTCTCTCAGTCGTCACAAGAACCGCTCGGCTGCAGCACATGGCGAGTGGCGCGTTTCTTTCCCGCCGCTATGGCTTGGCAAGATGGCGGTCGCATTCGTTACAGGATCAAGAAGTCGGCAGAAGACAGCTCCGGCTCGCCCTTGAGCACGGCGAACAGAACAGCTTTCGACTGCCCGCTCCCGTCCTGGTCGTAGAACAACTTCCCGCCCTTGGCGTCGTAGAGGATCCGGTCGTCGCCATCGACGGCGCCAGCTGAGATGTCCTTGAACGCACTGTCCTTAAACGCGCCCTTGGCGAGGGCTGCAAAGACGTCGCGGTCGAGTCCGATCTGGTCCGCTCCGTCGCCGAAATCGACGATCTGGTCGACTTTGTTATCGCCGAGGCGGTCGGAGAACAGGAAAACGTCGTCGCCCGCCCCACCCTTCAGCGTGTCGGCAGCGCCGCCGCCGTCGAGGCGATTGTCGCCGCTGTTGCCGCTCAGCACGTTGGCGCCGCTGTTGCCGGCGCCGTCGATATCGGCCGCGCCCGTCAGCTTCAGGTTCTCGATGGACTTCGAGAGTTCAAGCGTGACGCTCGACGCCGCGACGTCCGTCCCTTTGGAACCGGTGTCGTTGATGCGGTCCGCTGCGTCGTGGACGATGTAGAGGTCGCCGCCGTGCCCGCCGTCCAGCCGGTCGGAGCCTTCTCCTCCATCGAGAGTGTCATCGCCGCCGCCGCCATCGAGACGGTTGTCGCTGCTGTTGCCGATGAGCACGTTGTCGCCGGCGTTTCCGGCGCCGTCGATGTTCTCGGAGCCGGTCAACTTCAGGTTTTCGATGGATCCGCCCAGGCTGAAACTGATGCTCGACTCGACCTGGTCGTCCCCTTTGCGCCCGCTGTCTTCAATTCGGTCACCGACCGCGTCGACGACGTAGACATCGCCGCCCTGTTCGCCGTCCAGCCGATCGACGCCCTCGCCGCCGTACAAGGTGTCGACGCCGTCGCCCCCTAGAAGGCTGTCCTTGCCGGCCGACCCGTCGAGCCTGTCGTCTCCTTTTCCGCCGATGATCGTGTCGGCGCCTGCGCCGGTGCGGATCGTGTCGTTCTCGCTCGAACCGATCACGGTCACCGCTTTGCCGCGGAGTTCGTCCGACAGGTCCATTTTGCCGCCGCCGACGAGCTGCAACTCCAGCCGGCTGAAATCTGTGACGATCGCGTCGAACGAATCGAACTGCGCGGCCGTCGCGCGCATCGTCGCGGTGTTCACGCGCAGCGTCTCGACGTTCGTGATGGTCGACGACGAAAGGTCGACCGGGCCGCCCGATTGGCTGACGGCGAGCAAGTCGGTCCCGTCGCCGCCGTCGACGACATTGGCGCCGAAGCGGCCGAGGGTGATGACGTCGTCGCCCGCGTCGCCGAAGACGTGGTCCGATCCGGACTCGACGATCAGCAGGTCCGACCCGGCGCCGCCATGGACGGTGTCATTCCCGTCGCCGCCGATGAGCGTGTCGTCGCCTGCGCCGGTCGTGATCGAATCCGCGCCGTCCGAGCCCGTGAGGCTGGCGTCGCCCTCGCCCAGTTCTTCGGCCAGATCGACGACGCTCGCCTGCGCGAGGACCAGATCCGCGTAACCTTGGAAGCTGGCGGTCGAGATCTTCTGGAACGACTCGAACTGGGCGGCCGTGGCGGTGAGGGGACTGTCGCTGGAGAGCTCCTCGACGCCCGTAATCCGCGCCTTGGTGATATCGCCGCTGGCGATCAGCGTGTCATAGCCGGTCCCGCCGGTGACGACGCCGGACGTGACGACAGAGGCGACCCTGATGACATCGTCGCCCGTTCCACCGTCGATCGAGAACGTGTCGCCGCCGGTCGTGACGAGTTCGTCCGCGCCGGCGCCGCCGATAAGCGTGACGTCGGAATCAAGGCCATCGAGCGTGTCGTTGCCGGCTCCTCCGTCGAACCAGTATTCGCCGCCATACGAGCCGCCGATGCGATCGTCGCCCCCGCCGGTCACAAGCCTTGCGCTGTCCGCGCCCGTCGACAGGTCGATCGACGTCGTCCCAAGCTTGGCCGAGAGATCGATGCTTCCCGAAACGCCGATGGAGAACCGCACGTCGGGGTCCGCAGCCCGGATGGACGAGAACTGCTGGAGTTCCGCCACGCTCGCGGAAAGCCATCCGTCGACCGCCAGAATCTCGACGTTCTTGATGACCGCGAGCGACAGCCGTTCCGTCGCCACGAGCCGGTCGATCCCGTCGCCGCCGTCGATCGTGCTGTCGAGCAGCCCGACATCGATAATGTCGTTTCCGGAGCCGGCGTCGATCTGCGCCCGGTAGGCGGCCTCGATCGTGTCGTCTCCCGACCCGCCGACCAGCGTGTCGGAGACGCCGCCGGTGATGTGGTCCGCCCCGTCGCCGCCGTCGAGACGGTTGTAGGTGACCATCCCCTCGTAGTCGGGAAGCCCGATCAGAGTGTCGTCGCCCGCGCCGCCGATCAGGACATTGCCGGCGCCGCCGCCGCTCAGGATCAGGTCGGCGCCGTCGCCGCCGTCGATCGAGTCCGCAAGATTGCCGCCCGTCAGAGTGTCGTCGCCGCCCAGCCCCAGGATGACGTTGCCTTCGCCCGGTTTGCCGGCGAGGACGTCGTCGTCCTCAGTCCCTCTGATGTTTGCCACCACGACGCCCCTGCCACCGACCGCGCACGAATCGAACCCATAACCGCCTACCGGATTCGACGGCGCGCAGGGCATCACTCTCTCGCAGGGCGTGCAAGAACTCGATCGTCACTCGACCATGACGGGTTGAGACTGCCACATTTCCGCCACAGCCTCGACGACCAGCGCCGGTACGCGCGAACGGTTGCGATGGCCGGCGAGATGGCGTCGACGGCCAGCGCCGCTGCGCTCGGCCGTCGCCTGCCCGCGACCGGGCGGGCGACGGCCCTACTCTAGCGAGGTCACGCGCTGATCGCGGCCTGCGGGTTGAGCTGGCCGCGCTTGGCGGCGAGCTTGTTGATCGCAGCGACATAGGCCTTGGCGGAGGCGACCAGCGTGTCGGGGTCGGCCGCGCGGGCGGTCGCGATCTTGTCGCCCTCCTCCAGCCGGATCGACACCTCGGCCTGCGCGTCGGTGCCCTCGGTCACGGCATGCACCTGGTAGAGCGCGAGCCGCGCCTGATGCGGCATCACCTTGCAGACGGCGTTGAAGATCGCGTCGACCGGGCCGTTGCCGGAGGACTGGACGGTCGTGTGCACGCCGTCGATGTCGAGCGTCAGCGTCGCGGACTGCGGGCCCATCGTGCCGGCGATAACGGTCAGCGACAGCACCTTGGCGCGGTCGTGCGCCGAGGCGATCTGCGCGTCGACCAGCGCCTCGATGTCCTCGTCATAGACGTGCTTCTTGCGGTCGGCGAGGTCCTTGAAGCGCGTGAAGGCGTCCTGCAGCGCGTTTTCGCCGAGCTCGTAGCCGAGCGCCTTCAGCTTGTCCTTGAAGGCAGCGCGGCCGGAATGCTTGCCCATGACCAGCGAGGTCTTGGTGACGCCGACAGAGGCCGGGGTCATGATCTCGTAAGTCTCGTTGTGCTTCAGCATCCCGTCCTGATGGATGCCGCTCTCATGGGCGAAGGCGTTCTTGCCGACGATCGCCTTGTTGTACTGGACCGGGAACGAGGTCGCGGCCGAGACCAGCCGCGAGGCGCGGGTCAGCATGGTGGACTCGACGCCCGTCTCGTAGGGCAGCGCGTCGCGGCGCACCTTGAGCGCCATGACGATCTCCTCCAGCGCCGCGTTGCCCGCGCGCTCCCCGAGGCCGTTGATGGTGCACTCGATCTGGCGCGCGCCGCCGTCGAGGCCGGCCAGCGAGTTCGCGACGGCGAGGCCGAGGTCGTCATGGCAGTGGGTGGAGAAGATCACCTTGTCGGCGCCCGGCACGCGCTCGCGCACCTGCCGGAACATGTTTCCGTAGTCGACCGGCGTCGCGTAGCCGACCGTGTCGGGCAGGTTGATCGTGGTGGCGCCGGCCTTGATCGCGGTCTCGACCGCGCGGCAGAGGTAGTCGATCGGGGTGCGGGTCGCGTCCATCGCGGACCACTCGACGTCCTCGACGAGGTTGCGCGCCTGCGTGACCGTCGCCTGGATGATCTCGATCACCTGATCCTCGGTCTTCTTCATCTGGTGAGCCAGATGGATCGGCGAGGTCGATACGAAGGTGTGGATGCGGCCCTTGCGGGCGTGCCTCACAGCCTCGCCGGCGCGGGCGATGTCGCCGGGAATGGCGCGGGCGAGGCCGGCGACGGTCGCGTTCTCGGTGCGGCGCGCGATCTCGGCCACGGCCTCGAAGTCGCCGTTCGAGGCGATCGGGAAGCCGGCCTCGATAATGTCGACGCCCATGCGGTCGAGCAGCGCGGCGACCTCGAGCTTTTCCTCGAAGGTCATGGTGGCGCCGGGGCATTGTTCGCCATCGCGCAGCGTCGTGTCGAAGATCACGACGCGATCGGTGGAAGCGGTCATCTCGGGAGGTCCTTGTCGGGCGCTGCGCCGCCTGTCCAGTCGCTTCGGGCGGATACGCGGGGCTACAGCGGAGTTCGGGTCTGGCTCGTTCGCGTCGTCATCCCCTGAGCGCCAGGGCGGAACGCCCGGCCGGCCCTCAGGGGCGCGTAAGGCGAAGCCGAAGAAGCGCGCGCGCGACGGCGCCGGCCGGAAAGGCCAGACGACGGTCAGCGAAGATGCGGCGGCTGTCGCGCATAAAACCCTGAAATCCCAAAACGCGCCGCTCGGTGGCGGCGCGCGGACGTAATGTACGTCGAAGCGCCGCTCCGATCAACGTGACGGCTTCATTCGCCGAGCAACGCGCCGAGCGCATGTCCGACGAAGCGCGGCGCGGCCTCTCCGAGCTGGGTCGCCGGACGCGCCATGATGATCCGGTCGAGCTCCGGATCGCGCTCGGTCGTAAGATGAGCCAGAGCGCGCGCTTCGAGTTCGCCGGCGTCGAGGTCGCTTTCGAAACGGCGGATCAGCCCGACCAGCGGGCCGTCGAACACGACGACGGCCTGTTCCGTCGGCCGCACGAGCGGCGGCGCGAGACCGGTCTCCTCGGCGAGTTCGCGGGCGATCGAGCCTTCGAGATCGACGGTCGGACCCGAGACGTCGCCGAGGTCCGGCGTGCCGCAAGGGAAATAGACCTGGCCGGCGTTCGCGGTGTGCGGCGCCATCCGGCCGAGCAACGCCGCGCCGTCGCGCGAGATCACCGCGGCGGCGCCGAAGACGTTGAACAGCTGTGCTTCCGACGCGCCCTCCCCGCGCAGCCAGACCAGCGTCGAGAAGGCGGCCTCGCGGAAATCCACCTCCAGGGTCTCTCCCTCGAGCGCGACGCGATCGGCCAGCAGGATGCGCCCGTCGAACATTTTTGGCCGCCGATCGAGCGCCGCGCGCCATGCCGCGGCGATCTCCTCCGCGCGCTCCGCCTCGACAGGCGACGGCCCGGACAGGAAGCGCGCGACGACGCCCGCCACGCGCCGAACGACAAGGCTCACGGCTTGCCCGGCGTCGTCGGCATGCGAAGGTCGGCGCGGGTCAGGATGCGGACGCGCTCGCCGCCGGCCTCCACAGTCGAGAACAGGCGGTAGCCGTCGAGGAACGCGGCCGCGCCGGCGTCCTCGCGCGCCCAGGCCAGCCAGTCGCGGCCGGTGAAGGCGGCGATGACCACGTCCGGCCGGCTTGCCTTCGCCATGTCGAGCCACGCGGCGCGATCCTGCGCCGCGATCACCCGCCAGCGGTCGGCGGCGGGATCGTCCGGACGCCAGTGCAGCAGCCCGAGCGCATGCCCCGCGACCCAGATGGACGGGCCGGGATTGACGAGGGTCGCGCCGACCATGCGGTGGAGCGGCGTGCCGATCGTGAGGTCCGGCGACAGCAGCGCGATCCTCAAGCCCCGGCCGAGCGGCGCGAGCGACGTTTCGGCGGCGCGTTCATAGGCCAGTTCGCCGTTCCACCGCTCCAGAGCCGTCACGGAGATGGAGGCCGCCGTGGCAAGGACCGCGCTGACGGTCAGGACGGCGCCGGCCGACGACTTCAGGCCGGTCGCGAGTGACGGCCGGGCGAGCGACAGCCCGAAGCCGATGATCGCGAGCGTCATGGCCGGCATCAGGTGGTAGGGCCAGCCGCGGCCCTGCACGACATAGGCGACGAAAAAGCCGACGAGCGCCGCGAGCAGGGTCCGGTCGAGCGGCCTGCGAAGGATGTCGGTCCGAAGCGCCCATGCAGCGACGCAGATCGCGCAGACGAGGACGAACGGCGTCGCCAGCACCGTCGCGAACGGCATCCGGTACGGCGCATAGACCTCCGAGACGACCGGCAGCATGTCGGTCAGGAACTCCGGGTGCGCGAGCAGCGCGGCGCCGCTGTAGAGCGTGAAGGCCAGAGCGCCGATCAGGCATTCCGGCGCGAGCGCGGGGCGAAGCGACCGCGCGCAGGCGCAGGCGAGGCCGACGGGCAGGACGATGGCGAGCGCGAAGTGCGGCTTGATCGCGACCGTCAGCCCGGCGCAGAGGCCGGCCGCGAGCGCCGTCCGGAGCGGGAGCCGCGCGCCTGCAGCGCGGGCCGCGACGGCGGCCAGAGCGGGCAGCACGAAGGCCGCCGCAAAGTGCTCCTTCTGGGCGAAGGTGTAGACCGGCGCCGCGACGAGAGCGAAGGACGCGACGATCCACCATGCCGCCCGCCCGGGCCGCGACGGGGCGGCGTCGAGGATCCGGTCGGCGAGCGCGATCGACGCGATACAGACGCCGATCGTCGCAATCACGACGACCGTCTCGGCGCTCGCGCCGAGCTTTCCGGCGAGCCAGACGAGCGGCAGGTAGAGCCAGACCGTCATGGGCGGATTGGTTTCGGCGATGTCGGCGTAGAGCCTTTGGCCGCCGAGCATGCGGTCGCAGACGGTCAGCAGCCACGAGACGTCGCTCGGCGGCGGCCAGTTCAGATGGATCGCGGCGGCGGCGACCACGAAGACCGCGACGAGCGCCGGCGCGAGGCCGGCGCTCCGCGTCGAAGTTCTCGATGCGAGCGCGCCGTCGGCGATCACGGCGCCGGCTTGCCGACCGGTTCGGCGACGGGCGTCGGGGCGTCACGCAAGCGCTCGGGGCTCAGCAGGACGTCGATGTCGTAGCCCTCCCCCTTCAGCGTCGTGTATGACCGGTAGCCGTCGAGCAGCGCCGCCGTGGCGGCGTCCTCCCGAGCCCAGGCCAGCCAGTCGCGCTTGCCGCGCGAGACGATCACGACGTCCGGCCGGGTGCGCTCGAGGTCCTCGCGCAGCATGGTCCGTTCGCGGGCGATGGCGTCGTCGCAATCCTTCCGACGCTCAGCGCTGACGTCGCCCGAGCACAGCTTGTAGGCGTTGCCGGCGATCCAGAGCATCGGGCCGCGGTTGATCGATTCCGCGCCGATCAGCCGGTGCAGCGGGTGCACCAGGACGATGTGGCTCGAGAGCGCCGCGAGCTTCAGGCCCTGCCCGAGCGGCGCGAGCCTGGCCTGCAGGGGATACATGAACGGGATCTCGTCGTTGGACCGGTTCATAACGACGACCGTCGAGCCGAGCGCGATCCAGCAGGCGGCGAGCAGCGCGACGCCCGAGCCGGCGACCTTCCGAAGGAGCGGGCCATCCGCCGGGACCGGCGAGGTCAGCGACAGGCCGAAGCCGATGACGATGAGCGTCAGCGCCGGCGTCATGTGGTACTCAAAACCCCTGCCCTGAACGAGATAGGCGCCGAAAAAGCCGGCCGCGCCGGCCAGCAGCACGCGGGCCAGCGTCCCGCGCGGCAGTCCGTCCCGGATCAGCCATCCCAGCAGGCAGAAGCCGGCCAGCATGACGCTCTGCCGGGTCATGAGCTCCGACCATTCCATCCGGTTCGGCACGTAGATCGCGGTCGCGACCGGCAGCATGTCGGACAGGAACTCGGGATGGAGCGCGACCACCGCGTCGGCGTAGAGCGCGACCACGACGGCCGCGATGACGTTCTCGGTCGCGAGCAGCGGGCGCCAGGACCGCTGCGTCGCCGCCGCGAGCAGCCCCGGAAGCAGGAAGGCGAGCGCGAAATGGGGCTTGATCGCCATCACGAGGCCGCCGCAGAGCCCGGCGATCACGCTCCATGGCAACCTGAGCGCGCGGCCGTCGGCGCGGACCGCATAGGCGGCGAGCATCGGCAGCGCGAGCGCGACGGCGAACTGGTCGCGCTGCGTGAAATGCATCATCGGCATCAGGATCAGCGCGAAGGCGGCGACGACGTACCAGCGCTCCGCGCTCTCGATCAGCGCGGCGCCCGACAGGATGCGCTGGGCGATCGCGATCGAGCCGAGGCACGCGCCGATCGTCGCGAGCACGATCAGGGTCTCGGGCGCGACGCCGATCCGCGGCGCCAGCCAGACCCACGGCATGTAGAGCCAGAGCGACATCGGCGGGTTCGGCTCGGCGATCTCCGAATAGAGCTTCGCCCCGCCGAGCATCCGCTCGCAGGCCGTGATCAGCCAGGAGGTATCAGAGGTGATCGCCCAGTTGAGGTGCAGGTAGGCGGCCGCCAGCGCGATCGCCGCGACAATCGCGGGGGCCCGCAGCGCCGCGACGCCCGGGCGCGAGACGGGCGCCGCCGCCGAGGTCATGCTCATGAGGCGCTCCCGCGCTGCGAGGTCGAGGCGAAGACCAGGCGGTCCAGCACGACGAAGTTGAAGACCGGAACGGCGACGCATGTCGCCGCGACGCTGACCGCATAGGGCAGACCGAGGCGCTCGACGCCGATCGTCAGCAGCGCGGCCAGCCCGAAGCCGCAGACGGTCGCGACGGCGAAGCGAGGAACGGCGGCGGCGTGCGCGCGGTCGCTGCGGAAGGTGACGCTGCGGTGCGCCGTGTAGGAGAAGACGGCGGCGAGCGCATAGGCCGCGACCGTGGAGACCATCGGCGCGAGGCCGAAGCCGTGGGCGAAGACGAGGCCGAGGACCGCATAGAGAAGCGTGGCGACGACGCCGACCGATGCGAAGCGGCCGAGCTTTCCGGCGAGCGGCGAGCCGGCGAGACTGGTCATCGCACGCCCGCTCGCGCCGTCACGAGGCCGAGCGCAGCGGGACCGGTCGTTCGGCGCCCGCCTCGGCGCTGTCGAACCCGACCTTGCGCGCGACGATGAACAGCGGCCGCTTCTTCGCCTCGGCGTAGATCCGGCCGACATAGACGCCGACGACGCCCGTCATCAGCAGGTTGACGCCCGAGAGGAAGGACACGACCACCATGGTGGAGGCCCAGCCCTCGACCATGTTCTCGCGCCAGAACAGGCCGAGCGCGATGACATAGAGGCCGAACATCATCGCGACGACGGAGACGGCGGCGCCGACCCAGAGCGCGATGCGCAGCGGAACGTCGGAGAAGCTCACGATGGCGCTGCCGGCGAGCGCGGCGAGCTTGCGGTAGTTGTAGCGGGTCTTGCCCGCCGCGCGCGCCTCGCGGTGGTAGAGCACGGCGGTCTGGCGGAAGCCGACCCAGGCCAGCATGCCGCGCACGAAGCGGTTCTGCTCGGGCATGGCGAGGAAGGCGTCGAGCGCGGCGCGATCGACGAGGCGGAAGTCGCCGACGTCGCGCGGGATCTCGATCGACGAGACATGGCCGATCAGGCGGTAGAACAGGCTGGACGTCACTTTCTTCACGACGGTCTCGCCGTCGCGCTTGGCGCGGCGGGCGTAGACCACCTCGTAGCCTTCGCGCCACTTGGCGACGAGGTCGAGCGCGACGTGCGGCGGGTCCTGCAGGTCGGCGTCCATCAGGATGACGGCGTCGCCGCGCGCGGCCTCGAGGCCGGCGGTCATCGCGGCCTGCTGGCCGAAGTTGCGCGACAGCGCGACGTAGCGGAAGGCCGGATCCGTCTTGGCGAGGTGGGACAGGAAGACCCCGCTCGAATCTGAGCTGCCGTCGTCGACGAAGATGACCTCGACCTCGGCGTCGAGCTTCGAGATCAGGTCGCGCATCCGGGCGATGAGGAGCGGCAGCACCGCTTCCTCGTTGTAGACCGGCAGGACGAAGCTGATGGTTTCGCCGCTCATGCGCGCCTCGACGGAAGGGATGCGACACCCTGCCCCGAACGCCATTAACGCCGCCCTAAGACCAACCTCCGGTCGCGCCCGGCTTTGGTCGAGCGCGCGTCGGGCGCTGTGCCCGCTTCCTTAACCACGCGGCGGGTACAATTGCGCCTGACGCATCATGCGAAGCCGGACCCGCGATGGACCTCAAGGAAGAAGCCCTGCTCGGGGATCAGGTGCACGAGCACTGGTACTACCGCGCCAAGCTCGCCGCGCTGCTGAAGGCGACCGAGGACCTGCCCAGGGGCGTCGCGCTCGACGTCGGCGCCGGCGCCGGCTTCTTCTCCCGCGCCCTGCTCGCCGCGGGACGCGTGGAAAAGGCGATCTGCGTCGATCCGGGCTATCCGGCCGATTCCGACGAGACAGTCGCGGGCCGGCCGCTGCAGTTCCGCCGCGCGCTCGACGAAGACGCATCGAACGTCTCGCTCGTGATGATGATGGACGTGCTGGAGCACGTGCCGGACGACGTCGGCCTCGCGCGCGAGTATGTCGAGCGCCTGCCCGCCGGCGCACGCGTGATCGCGACGGTCCCGGCCTTCCAGTGGATGTGGAGCGGGCATGACGTGTTTCTTGAGCATTATCGCCGCTACGACCTGACCCAGCTCGAAAAGACGCTGACGCAGGCGGGGCTTCGGATCGAGTTCGGAAGCTATTTCTACGGCGCGGTCTTCCCGGCGGCGGTCGCGTTCCGCATGGCCAAGCGCGCCTTCGGCGGCGACATGGAGCCCAAGAGCGACATGCGGCGCTTCAACCCTGTCATGAACGCGCTGTTCTGGGGCGCCTGCCGCGCCGAGCTTCCCTTCATGAAGCGCAACCGGATCGCAGGACTCAGCGTCTTCGCCCGCGCCGTGAAGGACTGACGCTCAGGCGGGCTCAGCGTCGAAGCGGCGGCTCGGGCGCACGAACTCCTCCTGCGCCGCGACGGTGAGGATCTCGCGCGACCCCGCCTCGGCCGTCGCCTTCAGCAGCCCATAGACCGAGGAGGCCGCGCGCGACAGCGCCTCGGCGGCCGAGCGGGTCTCCAGAAGGTGGGCGAAGAACAGAGCAGCGATCGCGTCGCCCGCGCCGTTGACCGAGACCGGGAGCAGCGGCGTCCGGAGCGACCAGGCCCCGTTCCGCGACACGACCAGCATGTCGATCGCGTCGCCGGGCGTTTCGGGCGTGATGAGGCTCGTGACCAGCGCGAAGCGCGGCCCCTTCGCGAGCAGCGCAAGCGTTGCGGCCTTGGCGGCGTCGCGGCTCGTGACAGTGGCGCCGGACAAAAACTCCAGCTCGAACTGGTTGGGCACGATGACGTCGGCGGCCGGCAGCGCCCGGTCGCGCATGAATTCGGGGATGCCGGTGCGGACGAAGACGCCGCGGCCGACGTCCCCGATCACGGGATCGCAGCAGTAGAGGGCGTCGGGGTTGGCGTCGCGGACGCGCGCGACGGCGTCGAGGACCGCCTCGCCGATCGCGGCGTCGCCCATGTAGCCGGACAGCACGCCGTCGCAGGCCGGCAGCACGCCGCGGTCCTCGACGCCCTGCACCACCTCGGTGATCGCAGCCCCCGAAAACACCTCGCCGCGCCATGCGCCGTAGCCGGTGTGGTTCGAGAACTGCACCGTGTTCACGGCCCAGACCTCATGGCCGAGCCGCTGCAACGGGAACGTCGCGGAGGAGTTGCCGACATGGCCGAAGGCCACGTGGCTCTGGATCGACAGGATGTTCATGGCGGAGCCGTCATGCCCAGGCTCGCCCGGGCACGACGTCAATCGAGATGGATCCGATCAGTCGGAGAGTTCGGCGCAGGTCGCCTCAGGCGAAGACGCCGAGCTTCCCGTGATGCTCGGCGAGCAGGTAGTAGAAGGTGAGGCGCGACTTGGTGCGGTCCGCCTTCATCGCCTGGCAGGTCGCCTCGATCGAGGCGTCGAGTTCGGCGTCGCCGGACAGGCCGAGCTTCTTCTTCAGGAAGTTCTCGCGCACGCGCTCGCGCTCCGCGGGGTCGGAGCAGGCCACGTACTGCGTGTCGGACTTGCTGAGCACGAGCCGGTAGGTCGACGCCATCTTGGTGAGCGCCGCCTCGTCGACAGGCTTCTTGGCGTATTTCTTCACGTCCGCGAGATGATCGGCCATCTGCCTTCCCCTTGATCGGGGTGCGTCGCGCGGACGCCCCGACGTCCCTTGTCGCGCGCGCCGTTCATCGGACGCGCTTGCGGCGCGAATCTATGCCGCGCCCATGCGACTTCACAAGCGGCCTCAAGGCGGAGGCGGCGGTCATGCACAACCGATGCGTCATCCGACATAGTCGCGCAGGAGCTTGGCCCCCGGCGCGAGCAGCACGTAGGCCCAGACCACCGCCGAGCTGAGATTGGCGATCTGGAACAGCCAGAACGGCATCTGGAACATGCCGGCGACGAAGGGCACGAAGGAGCGGATCGGGCTGACGAACCGCCCGACGAACACCGCGGCCATGCCCCATTTCTCGACGAACCCCTTCGTGCGCTCGATCAGCTGGGGCTTGGCCTTCACGGCCTTCCACTCCATCACCTTGTCCTTCAGGTGGAAGCCGAGCCAGTAGGACACCCAGTCGCCAATGAAGCCGCCCGCCGCGACACCGGCGAAGATCGGCCAGAAGCCGATGTTGCTGGCGCCGATCAGCGCGCCGACGCCGACGAAGAGCGGCGTCGACGGCACCGCGAGCGACAGGCCGACGATCGATTCGAGAAACGCCAGCACGAAGACGATGACGGGCGCCCAGGCCTCGTGCTCGCGCACGAATTCGAGCATCGGCTGGATGACGCTGTCGAACATCTTCGATTTCCGTGAGCGCGCGGGCGTGCGCGGAAGGGTTTCGCTTGATGTCGACTTTTGCGCGGGCGCGCAACGCGCTCGCGCAAACGTGCGCAGGGAGGTGTCACGCAACCGCCTCATCAAACGATAAATTGCGCGCCGCCGCGAGATCTGCCGGTATTTCGGTAGCGCCCGGCGCACGAATGGGCCATGGGCTCGGGGCATCCCGCGACAGGTTTTAAGTGTCGCGCATTGGAGGAGCGCTCCCGCATGGCGACCAAGGACCCGTCGCTCGACCATCTCGTCGACTACATCGCAGGCGGCGACGGCCTTCCGCGCGCCTGGGCCGACATGTTGCTCACCGTCGATCTCGGCGGACTGGAGGGCGACATGCTGGAGTCGGCGCGCCTGGCGCTGGAGCTCTGGACCGACACGGTCGGCTTCGAGTTCACGGAAGTCGCGGGCGGCGCCGACATCACGTTCGACGACGAAGACCGCGGCGCCTACACCGGGCTGAACTTCACCGAGGACGGCGAGATCTCATCGGCGATCGTTAACGTCGACGACGACTGGATGGACGGCTTTCCGACCAACGCCCGGTGGGGGCTCGGCGACTACGGGCTCCAGACGTTCGTCCACGAGATCGGCCACGCGCTCGGCCTGCAGCACCCGGGGCCTTACAACGGAACCGGCGATTACGAAGACGATGCGATCTTCGCCAAAGACAGCTGGCGATATTCGATCATGTCGTATTTCGACCAGAGCAACACCGGCGGGCTCGACTATTTCATTTCCGGCCCAGGCCTCGCGGACGTCGCGGCGATCCAGCAGCTCTACGGCGAGATCGACATTCGATCCGGGGACACGACTTACTCGATGAAGTCGATGCACATGACGAACTATGCCGGCACGTTCGTCATTCTGGACTCGGGCGGCGTCGACACCCTCGACATGAAGGGCGGCGGCAACGGGACGGTCGATCTGCGGGCGGGCAAGTTCTCCGAGCTCGGCGTCAACGAGGATCATTTCTCGATCGCTCTCGGCACGACGATCGAGAACGTCGTCGGGCGAAACAACTTCGACGACATCACCGGAAACGAAGCAGACAACCTGATCGACGGCCGCGCTGGCGACGACCGGCTGTCGGGCCGCGAAGGCGATGACACGCTGATCGGCGGGGCGAACACGGCGGTCCAGGTCCGCTTCGCCGGAGACACTCTCATCGGCGGCGAAGGCGAGGACGTCTTCGTCTACCTCAGATCGTCCGACATGCGGAACGACCTGATCCGCGACTTCAAGCATGACGTCGACACGCTAGATCTCGGCGTCCTCGACGCGAGCAGGAACGACCGCGGCGACCAGGATTTCGATTTCATCGGCAAAGCCAAATTCTCCGGCGAAGCGGGCGAGCTGCGCTACATGTTCGAGGACGGAAAGACCCTGCTGCTGGGCGACCTCGACGGCGACGGCCGGCAGGATTTCTCGTTGAAGCTGAAGAGCGAAATCCGCCTTGGCGAAGACGACTTCATCCTCTGAGCGTTCGTCGTCTTCGCCTGCGATGATCCCGAGCGCGGAGGCGACCTCTCGCGCCCCGGATCGACCGCTCACGCCTCGCTCGCCGTGGGCCGCACGATGATCTCGTTCACGTCGACGTCGTCCGGCTGGGCGACGGCGTAGGAGATCGCGCGGGCGATCGCGTCGGCCGGCAGCGCCACCTTGCGGAACTCGACCATGCCGGCGGCAGAGCCTTCGTGGGTGATGGTCGAGGCGAGCTCCGACTCCGTCACGCCCGGCGAGATCACCGTGACGCGCACGTCCGGGTTCTCCTGCCTCAGGCCCTCCGAGATCGCGATGACGGCGTATTTGGTCGCCGAATAGACCGCGCAGCTCGGCCAGACGCGGTGGCCGCCGATCGACGACAGATTGACGAACTGGCCGCGCTTCTGCTCGCGGAAGCCCGGCAGCGCCGCCGCGATCCCGTGCAGTACGCCGCGGATGTTGACGTCGATCATCCGGTTCCACTCGTCGACCTTGAGCGCGTCGAGCGGCGACAGCGGCATCAGGCCGGCGTTGTTGATCACCACGTCGAGACCGCCGAACTCGGCCTTGGCGAATTCGACGAAGCCCTGCACGTCGGCGAGGTCGGCGACGTCGAGGCGACGGAAGCGGACCTGCCCGCCGGCGGCCTTGATCTCAGCGGCGAGGCTTTCGAGCCGATCTGTGCGGCGGGCGCCGAGCACGACCTTGGCGCCCTCCCTGGCGAGGCGGAGCGCCGCGGCCGCGCCGATGCCGCTGCTGGCGCCTGTGATGGCGATGACTTTTCCTTCGATGTCGACCATGTCGGTCTCTCCTCGTCTTGCGGCGCCGACGACCGGCGCTTTGTGAGGACAAGGTGGCGGTTCGGGCCGTCGAGGCGGTAGACCGAAGCTGCGGAGTTGTTGCACGATCCTCCAGATCGTTGAATTCGGCGTTGCGCGCTTGAGCCGGATCGCAGCAGGATCGTTTCGCCAGCCCATAGCGGACCGGCTCGAAAATCAACGCTTATGGGCTGAGACAGGGACCGGATCATCATGGCGAGCGCGCAGGATCTCGCGGAGCTAATTGAGCGATACGCCGACGGCGACGGCGTCCATGAGACCGCCCTGCCCCGCGTCGCGCTGATCCGGTCGTCCCAGCGCACCGAGCCGCTGCACGCGCTGCACCAGCCGGCGCTCTGCATCGTGGCGCAGGGCCGCAAGCGGGTGATGCTGGGCGCAGAGGTCTTCATCTACGACGCAGCCGAGTTCCTGGTCGTGTCGGTCGATCTTCCCGTCGTCGGCGAGGTGGTCGAGGCCTCTGCCGAGCGCCCCTATCTCTGCTTCCGGCTCGACCTCGACCCGGCGTCGCTCGGCGCCATGCTGATCGAGTTCGGTCTAGTCGGGGCGCCCGACGACGATCGCCCGCATCCGGGTCTGACGCTCGGGCCGGTGACGCCAGAACTGCTGGACGCGGCGGTGCGGCTCGTGCGGCTGCTCGCCTCGCCGAAGGACGCCAAGGCGCTCGCTCCGCTCGCCGAGCGCGAGATTCTTTATCGGCTTGCCTCCGGCGGCCTTGCGAAGACGCTGCGGCAGATCGCGATGGCGGACGGACGGCTCGGCCAGGTCAACCGCGCGATCGGCTGGATCAAGCGCAATTTCCGCGAGCCCTTCCGCATGGAGGAGGTCTGCTCGGAGGCGCGCATGAGCCAGTCGGCGCTGCACGCCCATTTCCGCACCGTCACCGCCATGAGCCCGCTGCAGTATCAGAAGCAGTTGCGGCTGCAGGAGGCGCGGCGGCTTATCCTCTCCCGCGCGGCGGACGCGGCGGGCGCCGGCCACGCCGTCGGCTATGACAGCCCCTCGCAGTTCAGCCGAGAATACCGCCGCATGTTCGGCGCGCCGCCGATGCGGGACGGGGAAAGGTTGAGGGCACAGGGGGCGGTGGCGATGGTGGGATAGACCCCGATTGCCCCGTTTGTCCCTTCACGTCAGATCCCGAGGCGCCTGAGCATGAAAGCCCTTCACATCGCTCCTAGCGACTCCGCAGGTGGATCTCTTCGTGCGGCGGTCAGAGAGTCCGGACGCGATGACGACGTGCTGGCATTTCGTGACGACTTGAGTTGCGGGCCCATCGACCCGGATAGCCCTGCATCGCGCGCGAAATGGTGGTTGTCTTTCTCGTACGATGAGACCGACTCCGAACAGGCCTTTCGAGAATTCTGGGATCGCATCGCCACGACGAACCACCGTCTGGTCGTCTGGTTCGGCCGTCGCGCCGCCCAAGAACTGGCCTTCTATCACGCTTTCGCCGACAGGCTTGGTCAGCGGCCTTACGAGATCGTCGACGTCACGGGCTTCACATTTCCATTCACCGGGCGCGATGGCTCGCAGGCGCTCAGCGTCCCCATGCCAGCAGTCGGCACTATCTCCGTCGCGGGCCTGAAGCTGCTGCTCGGCTCCGAACGCACGCCGAGCCAAGAAATGCGGAAGGGCTACGCCGAGTATTGGCGACAGTTGAAGGTGGAGAACGCGTTCTTCCGCGTCGTAACGGACTCGGGTCTGGCTTCGGCGCCGAAAGAGCACTTCGATCACTTGATCCTTGAGCGCTTGACCGACCGTTGGCAGAGCGTGTTTCGCATCATCAACGAAACAATCGGCTACAACTCCGAGCCATATCTTCAGACCGGCGACGTCATGCTGCTTTCGCGGATCGTGGCGTTGATCGATGAGGGCCAACTGCTCGCCCAAGGGGATATTTCGGATCCCCGGAACTGTCGCATCCGCTTGCCGGCCTGAAACGAAAAGGGCCGGCGCATACCGCCGGCCCTCCGCCGAACGACAATCCGAAAACGATCAGTTCTTGGTCTTGTCGACCATCGCCTTGGCCTTGATCCAGGGCATCATCTCGCGCAGGCGCGCGCCGACCTCCTCGATCTGGTGGGCGTCGTTGCGGGCGCGGGTGGCCTTGAACGAGGTCTGGTTGACCTTGTTCTCGAGCATCCAGTTGCGGGTGAACGTGCCGGTCTGGATGTCGTTCAGCACGCGCTTCATCTCGGCCTTGGTCTCGGGCGTGATGATGCGCGGGCCGGTGACGTACTCGCCGTATTCGGCGGTGTTCGAGATCGAGTAGTTCATGTTGGCGATGCCGCCCTCATAGATGAGGTCGACGATGAGCTTCACCTCGTGCAGGCACTCGAAATAGGCCATCTCGGGCGCGTAGCCGCCCTCGACCAGCGTCTCGAAGCCGGCGCGGATGAGCTCGACGAGGCCGCCGCAGAGCACGGCCTGCTCGCCGAACAGGTCGGTCTCGCACTCTTCCTTGAAGGTGGTCTCGATGATGCCGGCGCGGCCGCCGCCGTTGGCGGAGGCGTAGCTGAGGCCGATGTCATGGGCGTTGCCCGAGGCGTCCTGGTAGATCGCGATCAGCGAGGGAACGCCGCCGCCCTTGAGGTACTCGCCGCGAACCGTGTGGCCGGGGCCCTTCGGGGCGACCAGCAGCACGTCGAGGTCCTTGCGCGGCTCGATCAGGTTGAAGTGGACCGAGAGGCCGTGCGCGAACAGGAGCGCGGCGCCATCCTTGAGGTTCGGCTCAAGGCTCTCCTTGTAGATGTCGGCCTGGAGCTCGTCCGGGGTCAGCATCATGACGACGTCGGCGGCCTTCGCGGCGTCGGCCGGCGACATCACCTTGAAGCCTTCGGCCTCGGCCTTCTTGGCGGTCGCCGAGCCGGGACGGAGGCCCACGATGATGTTTGGCACGCCCGAGTCGCGCAGGTTCAGCGCATGGGCGTGCCCCTGGCTGCCGTAGCCGATGATGGCGACCTGCTTGCCCTTGATCAGGTTGATGTCGGCGTCGCGATCGTAATAGACGCGCATTGTCGGGTTCCTTCCCTGTGGATGCCGTTTTCGATGTCAGCCGGCTTTGGCCGGCGCTTGCTTCGCCCCGTAGAGGGCGAGGAACTGGTTCGTGGCGCGGGCGGCGTCGCCCGCGATCGAGGAGCCGTCAAGCGGCGGCCGGTCGCCGAGCAGCAGCCGGATCTGGACATCGCGGCCGACGAGGCCGAAGAAGGTGCGGAACGCCTCCTCCGCGTCGTCGAAGGCGATGAGCCCCGCCGCCCGGGCGTCGAGCAGCAGCGGTTTCAGCCGCTCCCCGATGGCGAAGCGGCCATTGGCGAGCACGAGACCTCCGAGCGCCTGCGCCTGCCCGATGGCGACGCGGTTAAGCGCTACGGAAGTCTCCGACGAGATCACGCTCAGCCAGTTGGCGGCGAAGGCCTCGAGGCTTTCCCGAAGAGCTCCGGCGTCGAGATGCTGGCGGTCATAGGCGCCCGCCCTCACCTTCGAGGCCTGCCAGCGCACGGTCTCGGACAGCAGCCCGTCGCGGTCGCCGAACCACCGGTACAGCGTCTCCTTCGAGCAGCGCGCCCTTTGCGCCACCGCCGTCATGGTGAGCGCAGCCGCGCCCTTCTCGACCAGCAACGCGAGCACGGCGTCGAGCAGGGCGGCGCGCCGCTCCGACATCTCCTCCTCGCCCGCGAATTTGGTCAGCTCGTCCTGCACGCGATGTCCGTACCGTACGTTACGGTTCGGTCCTATGCCGCATCTGGAGGGTCGTTGCAAGGATGGAATGAGATGGCATTCGGGCGGGATTTCTCTGCCGTGTCATGACCGGACTTGATCCGGGCATCCATCACATACCCAAGGAGACGGATCCTCGGATCTAGTCCGAGGATGACGGCTGAGGCTCAGCCGTCCATCCCCTCCGGACCGCGGGCGATGGCGGCGACGCCGGTGCGGGCGACCTCGACGAGGCCGAGCGGCTTCATGAGCAGGATGAACTGGTCGAGCTTGTCCGGCTTGCCGGTGATCTCGAACACGAAGCTCTCGATGGTGGCGTCGATCACGCGGGCGCGGAAGGCGTCGGCGAGGCTGAGCGCCTCGACCCGGTTCTCGCCCTTGCCGCGCACCTTCACGAGCAGCAGCTCGCGCTCGAGCGCGCGGCCGGTCAGCGTCAGGTCGACGACGGAGTGGACCGGAACCAGCCGGTCGAGCTGGGTCTTGATCTGGTCGATGACCTCGCCCGGTCCGGTCGTCACGACCGTGATGCGGGACAGGTTGGTCTCGTGGCTGACCTCGGAGACGGTCAGGCTGTCGATGTTGTAGCCGCGGCCGGAGAACAGGCCGATGACGCGCGCGAGCACCCCCGGCTCGTTGTCGACCAGGATCGCGAGCGTGTGCCGCGCGACGGCCTCATGGTGCTCTTCCATGAAGTAGGCGGAGCCGGTGGGTTGGCGCATGGGGAGCTTTCTCAGCGGTAGTTTCGAAGGTTTCGTCTGTAGGCCCGCGTCAGTATTGTTTCACCAAAACCGAGGCTCTTGATCGCAAGCCACTTAGCAGTAAGATCTTCAGGTATCCAGTCCTGAGACAAAAATTTCAGCAATTTTTTTCGTATTTCACCCCATTCCAAACCAATATCGCAGAAATAGTCGTGCTCTTCGCGCTCTGTAAACACGAAAATATTTCGGAAATCAGCAGCCCCGCCCTCTCTTACGCTGAAAAGTAATTGCGCCGCCATGCAAGTTGCAACCGCTACAACCAGCCCGTTCTTTCTCGCGGGTGATAAAAACGCATATGTGTATGTGAGCGTATCGGCGCTCCACCGAAATCGAAACTTCGCAGGCGGATGACTGCTCAACCGTGTCGGTGGCTCACCGCGAAGCTTTTCGAAAAGCAAAAATATCGTACACACAATAAAGGCGGATATACAGAGACCGACAATCAATTTGATATCCGCTCGTCTCGCCAGCGAATTAATTGAGAAAACAACACAGAGATTATCTATGTTTCTAGTGATCCACGGGTGATCCAAAAATTGCTTCAGCATATTGTCAACAGCGAAGCAATCAGCATCCATTTCCAACGTCTGAAGCTTATTCAGCGATCCCCAAGTCGGAGCATCAAGCAACTCATCGATAATGCCGAAAGGTGCATTACTTATGGAAATACGGGTGTGGCAGGCCAAGATGTGCCCAAGTTCATGAAAAACCACGAAATCAAGCGCCATTTTGCATGAGAACGCCTGCAGTTCATTGACAAATACACTATTTTTTTTAAGAAAATTACTATCAACATCTTTTAAAAACGTCGGCGCAATCTCAGCCGCGCGTGAAAGCGTCTCTATATTGAAGCTTCCAGCAAAATGGTCAATTATTTTCTCGATCAGTCCAACATAAACAACAACTATATCGTTGTTCAAGGTTGATATAGCCAAAGCCGTCGGCTTTGACCCGCTTGCAACAATAAACGCAATTTTCCCTCTCGGCGGAACTCCGAAGCTGGCATGCCGAACAAACAGATGAAAAGTATTGATCAGATACTCAGATAGCGCCCTGGTTGATCCAGAAACGCTATCCAAGTCCGCACGCTCTATGCGCAGACCATCAAGATCTTGCTCAAGCCTTATCTGATAGGCCGCTTCTGACATAGATCGCACCTAACGGTCGGGCACGGATCACACCAGCATCTTGCCTTCTTCGGTGATGGCCTCGTTGACGGTCTTCTCGCCGACGTCGCCGAGCAGCATCTCGTTGTGGGCGCGGCCCGACGGGATCATCGGGAAGCAGTTCTCCATCTTGTCGACGACGCAGTCGACGAAGACCGGGCCCTGATGGTCGATCATGGCCTGGATGGTCGCGTCGAGATCGTCCGGATGCTCACAGCGCAGGCCCTTCACGCCGTAGGCCTCCGCGAGCTTCACGAAGTCCGGCAGCGCCTCGGAGTAGGAGTGCGAGTAGCGCGAGCCGTGCAGCAGCTGCTGCCACTGCCGCACCATGCCCATGTACTCGTTGTTCAGCACGAACACCTTGATCGGCAGGTTGTACTGGACCGCCGTCGAGAGCTCCTGGATGCACATCTGGATCGAGGCCTCGCCCGCGATGTCGATGACCAGCGCTTCCGGGTGCGCCTTCTGCACGCCGATGGCCGCCGGCATGCCGTAGCCCATCGTCCCGAGGCCGCCGGACGTCATCCAGCGGTTCGGCTCGTCGAAGCGGTAGTACTGCGCGGCCCACATCTGGTGCTGGCCGACCTCGGTCGTGACGTAGGTGTCCGGGCCCTTGGTCAGCTCATAGAGGCGCTCGACGGCCTGCTGCGGCTTGATGGTGGTCTCGGACGTCTTGTAGGCGAAGCAGTTCCGGGCCCGCCAGGAGTTGATCCGGCGCTCCCAGTCCATCAGCCCGGCCGGATCGATCTGGGCGCGGCTCGCCTTCCAGATCTGGATCATGTCCTCGAGCACGTGGGCGACGTCGCCGACGATGCCGACCTCGACCTTGACGTTCTTGTTGATCGAGGACGGGTCGATGTCGATGTGGATCTTGCGGCTGCCCGGCGAGAAAGCGTCGAGGCGGCCGGTGATGCGGTCGTCGAAGCGCGCGCCGACGCAGAGCATGACGTCGCAGTCGTGCATGGCGTTGTTGGCCTCGAACGAGCCGTGCATGCCGAGCATGCCCAGCCACTGCGGATCGGACGCGGGATAAGCGCCGAGGCCCATCAGGGTCGAGGTGACCGGCGCGCCGGTCATGCGCGCGAACTCGCGCAAGAGCTCGGACGCGCGCGGGCCGGAGTTGATGACGCCGCCGCCGGTGTAGAAGATCGGCTTCTTGGCCGTGCGCAGGATCTCGATCGCCGCCTTGATCTTCTCGGCGTCGCCCTTGAGCTTCGGATGATAGGTCTTGTGCACGACGTTGCGCGGGCCGATGTAGCCGCCGGTCGCGAACTGGACGTCCTTCGGGATGTCGACCACGACCGGGCCCGGACGGCCGCTGGTCGCGACGTAGAACGCCTCGTGCAGCACCTGCGCGAGGTCGTTGACGTCCTTCACGAGGTAGTTGTGCTTGGTGCAGGGCCGGGTGATGCCGACCGTGTCGCACTCCTGGAAGGCGTCCGAACCGATCAGATGCGTCGGGACCTGGCCGGTGATGCAGACCAGCGGAATGGAGTCCATCAGCGCGTCGGTCAGCCCGGTGACGGCGTTGGTCGCGCCGGGGCCAGAGGTGACGAGCACGACGCCGGGCTTGCCGGACGAGCGGGCGTAGCCTTCCGCCATGTGGGTCGCGCCCTGCTCGTGGCGGACCAGCACATGCTCGATCGAATTCTGCTGGAACAGCGCGTCGTAGATCGGGAGGACGGCGCCGCCCGGATAGCCGAAGATGTGCTCGACCCCCTGGTCGGCGAGCGCGCGGATGACGATCTCCGCGCCGGTCATGTGCTCCGTCGGAGCTGCGGTCAGGTCAGCGGCCATGGGCGGTTCCTTTCGCCTTTGTCGACCTCGGGTCCCTTAAGACCCTTTCGCCCTGCGACTTACCCTGACGCCGGGCAACAAAAAAGGGCCCCGCGGGGACCCTTGGCTTAGGCGTCATCGTCTGTGCGCGAACCTTATGCGGTCCGCACCTTCGATGACGCCGATCTTACGAGAATGCTCCGCGACACGGGTCGCTCCTTCGAAAAATTCGCGCGGAACCTACGCTCGCCCTTCCGCCCCGTCAAGACGGGCGGGCCTCAGGCGACCTTCGGCCTACGTCTCTTGGCGCGCGCAGAACGAGCGGCTTGTCTTCGAGGACCTGCAGCGTGGGCGCTAAGTAGTTTTCCGATCTGTCGCGCTGCTGCGTCAGCTTCTCAGATGACGGCACCGTCGCCGGAACGCACCCAGCATGCCTCGGTTGTCGACAGCCCTGCTCGCGGTCGCTGCGCTTTTTGCGCTGACGGTCGAAAGGGCGTGCGCCGAGGATCGTATCGCCCTGCTGATCGGCAACAGCCGTTACGTCGGCGTCGCGCCGCTGCGAAACCCGGAGAATGACGTGGCGCTCGTCGCCGACTCGCTCAAGAAGGCGGGGTTCGCGACCCATCTGGCGATCAACGCCAAACTCGACGACATGAAGCGCGAACTGCAGGCGGTCGTCGATCAGGCGGCGGCGAACCCGAAATCTGCGGTGCTGATCTACTACGCAGGCCATGGCGTTCAGGTCGAAGGCGAGAACTATCTCCTCCCGATCGACTTCAAGCTGCCGTCCGAAGACGCAGGCGCCGGCGGGGACGAGGACCGCACAATCGTCGCCACCGCCCGACGCCGGCTGTCGATCGCCAAAGGCGCCGTCAGCGTCTCCGAACTTGAGAGGCGGCTCGGCGCGGTACAGGCGACGCTCCAGATCATCGTGCTCGACGCCTGCCGCGACGATCCGACTGCGCCGCGCACGCGGGGCATTTCGCAGGGGCTCAAGGCGGAACGACCTGGCCTGACCGGCCGGCTCGTGGCGTTTTCTACCGCGCCGGGCGCAACCGCCGAGGACGGCGCCAACGGCACGAGCACCTACGCCGCCGCCTTCGCGGAAGCGCTGCTGATCCCTGGATTGCGCGTCGACGAGGTGTTCGCCCGCGTGCGATCCAAGGTGCTCGAGCGCACCCAGCGCGCGCAGGAGCCTTGGCAGAGCGCATCGCTCGACGAGGGAAATTTCGCCTTCGTCCCTGCAGCGACTTCGGAGAAAATCGACGAGATCGAGGACCTCACATGGAGCCTCGCCTCCACGATCGGCAATGAGGAGCTGCTTCGCCAGTATCTTTCAAAGTATCCGTCCGGAAGGTTCTCCGCGCAGGCGAAGCTCCGCATCGATGCTTACAACAGAGATCAGACATTCTTTCGGCGATCGTCGAGCTACCCGATCATCCTGAGCGATCAGAGCTTGAGCTTCTGCAAAGGCGGCACCGAGTACGATCTGCCGATGATGATCGCTCCACTTGTGAAGTTCGGCGGCGAGAGAGCCTATGTCAGCATCAACATACCGCTCAAGGACCTCCTGTGCGTGCGCACGCAGGGCGGCGAACTGCCGGTGATCACTGAACTGCCCGGCAAAGGAAAATCATGCGGCGCCATAGCGATCGCAGGCGATGAGATGAACCGGCGCGTGCCGGTCGCATGCGACTCCAAGACCGACGCTCCGAAAGCGATGCTGCGCATCGAGAAAACCGGCTCCAGCATCGAGTTGCCGCTCGAGGACACCGAAGACTGGAGCTTTCGCTTCGATGCGGCCGAAGGAATCGTGGAGGAGGCGTCGCTAACCTTTCGAGGTCCAGCGAAGATCTCTCTCGAGAACGAGGAGATATATTGGCATCTCTCGCTCGCACCGTTCAAACCCAGCTCATATGGCGAGTCCGTCAAGTTCGCGAACACGCAGGAGCGGGTCAGAACGTCAGATCGCCTGCAGGCTACGGACGTCGCGTACTTGCGCTATGAGCCGCTGCCTCCGGAAACCAGCAAGGCGCCGCTCCCTGTCGCCAGCGGGGAGGCCGCCTCCTCGGCGCAAGCGGGAGCCCGTCGGCTCACCAGTTATTGGACCCACAACGGCTCGCTCATGTCGCTGACGCGCGAAGGGCCGTTGCGTGAACTGGCTTATGTGAAGCCGCGTCCTGAACTGAGCGCGTTCGGCATCGGCGACGGCATCATGCTGTTCGTCGGCGCAACGACAGATGGACAGTCTTACGAAGGTGAAGTCTTCGTCATTTCATCCAACTGCATCGACAAGACCTATCCCGTCACCGGCGAGCTGTCGAATGGCGGTAAGCGCATCACCCTGACCGGGGCTAAACCTAAGCTCGACGCATCGTGCAACAAAGTCAGCGACAGGCCGGAGAGCCTGGTCTTCGACCTTGTCGGCAAGGCTGGGTCGTTCGAGCCCTCGACATTTGATCTCCGCACCCTCGCCACTGTCTCCCCGCTTGCGTCCGCTGCCCCGATCGCGCTCAAGCGTCTCGACGACGACGCAGCGAGCAGCTTCTGGTCGCACAACGGGTCGGTCGTCGCACTGATCCGCAAGGGCAAGGGCCGCAGCTTCGTCTACGTGAAGCCGCGCGAGGGACTTGACCGAGCCGGCGTCGCGCGCGGCTCGGTGTTCTATGAAGGCGCGACATCCGACGGACGGACCTACGCCGGCAAGGCCTACGCGTTCTCCAAGCAATGCGGCGCGGCCAGCTATGCCGTCTCAGGAACGGTTTCGGACGACGGCAAGCGCATCGAGCTTCGCGGCGAAGCTCCGCGCTTCGACGGACAGTGCAAGCCGGCGGCGACGAAGATCGATGTTCTGGCTTTCGACTATCTCGGCAGCGCCTCGACCACGGACGCTGACGAGGTCATGTCCGGCTTTGCGGCCTCGAAACGCGCGCGATGAACCGTAACCCCCGCCGCTGGCGGAGCGATCAGTCCAGAAACACGGTTTCGAACTTCGGCACGCCGTCGACGCCGGCGAGCCAGAGCGGCGTCGCCTCCTCCACGCCCGCCGAGGCGGAGAAGCGCCAGCAGTTCCGGCCGGCGGCCTTCGCCGCATAGAGCGCCTCGTCGGCGAGCAGCACCAGCCGCTGCGGATCGCCCTCGCTGTCGGGGGACAGAACGCCGCCGAGCGTGATGCTGGGCAGCAGGGACACGCCGTCGATGTGGAAGGTGCGGTTGACGTTCTCCACGAGCCGCTTGGCGAGCTTCATCCCGTCCTCGACGCTGGAGAGCGGCGCGACCACGGCGAACTCGTCGCCGCCGAGCCGCGCGACCACGTCCGTCGCGCGCACCGAGTTGCGGAGCCGCGTCGCGACCTCGACCAGCAGCGCGTCGCCGCGCTGGTGGCCGAAGCCGTCATTGACGGACTTGAAGTGGTCGAGGTCGATCAGAAACAGCGCGAAGCGGCTGCCGCGGCTGTGGGCCCTGGCGGTCGCGGCGTCGAGCACCTCGAGGAAGCGCACCCGGTTGACCAGCTTGGTCAGCCCGTCATGCATCGCGCGATAGGCGAGGATGCGCCGAAGCCGCTTCTGGTCGTGGCCATGCGCCGCGACCAGCACGCTCGGGCCGGCGAGCAGCGCGAGCGCGAGGTATCGCATCAACTCCGCCCGCATCGGCTCGGCGGCGTTGGCGAAGGCGGGCCACAGCCCTTCCGACATGTAGGCGAGCAGCGCCGCCGAGAAGCAGAAGGCGCCGAGCCAGGTGGCGAAGAGACCGAGCCTCAGCGCGAACCACAGCATGGCGCAGGAGGCGGCGAGCACCACCTCCGGCCGGCCCTGGCCGACGGAGGCGAGCACCAGGCACGCCACCAGACAGGCGGCGGCCGGCGCCTCCCAGAGCGCGGCCTTCGGCTCGTCGGCGTCGAACTCGTCCGCGAGCGGCTGTTCGCTGCGCGCACGGGTCAGCGCGACGCCGAGCAGCAGGCTCGAGCCGACCCAGGCGGCGGCCCAGCATGTCAGCACGGCGTCAATCGTCGCGCCGGCCCCGAAGGCGGCGGCCGCCCCGACTGGTGCGCCGGCCAGCGCGCCGGTCGCCGCGGTGATGGTGACGGCGATCGCCATCCGCACCTCGGAGGCGATGAAGCCGCTTCGGCGCAATCGCGCGAAGGTCATGACGGCGCAGGCGATGGTCGCGAGGTTCTGGAACAGCGACCAGCCAAGCTCCGCCGGCGTGGCGCCGAGCGCGGTCGCGACCACAAGATGCACGGCGACGAGCCGCAGCGCGTCGGTCGCCGAAAGCTTTCGGCCGTATCGGATGAGAACGCTGGCGGCGAGCGGCGCCGCGAGGTTCATGAGCGGCTGGCCCGCGACGCCCTGGCCGAGCTGATAGGTGGCGGCGAGACCCGCGCCATAGCACAGCATGAGGGAGACGTTGGGCAGGATGAGGCAGGCGAGCAGGCGGTCTGCAACGCGACGCGCAGCGGTCATGGCGCTTCCCGAAATGCGGGATGTGGAAGGTCCCCGAGCCTCCGTTGTATGCCAGCTCGTTCTAAGGCCGCGTTTGCGCCGTTGATGCAATTTTAGGAAATCGTGAGAATTCCGGGGACGCAAGAAACTCACGGCGTCGTGCGGCAGGCGACGTAACCGACGTCCCCCGTCGCGCGTATAGCCGGGCGAGCGTCCTTCCCACGGACGGACAAGCGAGATCGGATCGCGCATGCCTCTGTTCCACGACCGGACCGGCCGCTTCTCGCCGCTTCTGACGGCGACGCTGATCGGCCTGTGTCTGCCGGCGGCCTGGCTCGCCTTCCGCGCGTTCAACGGCGATTTCTCGGCCGCGGCGCCCTCAGCTCCGGGTCTTCCTCCGGGCTTTGGCGACGCGCCCGGGATCGGCGGCCCGGCCGCCGGGGGCGGATCGCCCTTCGGCTCCGGGGCGGCGCCCTCCTTCGGCGGCCCCGACCGGTCGGCCTCCGACAGCGCCCGTCCGATCTACGCCGCGATCCACTTCACCGGCGACTGGGCGATCCGCTTCCTGCTGCTTTCGCTCATGGTCACGCCGTTTCGGCGGATCTGGCACTGGCCGCGCCTCGTCCTCACCCGCCGGCGGATCGGCCTCGCCGCCCTCGCCTACGCCGCCGGCCACTTCCTGCTCTACGCGCTCGACCAGGAGTTCGTCGTCTCCAAGATCGCGAGCGAGATCGCGCTGCGCGTCTATCTCGCCATCGGCCTCGTCGGTCTTCTCGGTCTGATCGCGCTCGGCGCAACGTCATGGGACGGCGCGGTGAAGCGCATGGGCGCGGAGAACTGGAACCGGCTGCACCGGACCGCCTATGTGATCGCTGGGCTCGCGACGCTGCATTTCTTCATGCAGTCCAAGCTCGACGTCACCGAGCCGACGCTGATGTGGGGCCTGTTCCTCTGGGCGATGGGCTGGCGCTGGCTGCAGCGACGCGGCGATCGCGCCGTCAGCATCGTGTGGCTGATCGGCCTCGCCGTCGCCGCCGGGCTCGGCACGGCTCTGTCGGAGGCGCTCTGGTACGGGCTCGCGACCGGCGTCGACCCGGTCCGCGTGCTCAAGGCGAACTTCACGATCGTCCTCGGCCTCAGGCCCTGCTGGCAGGTGCTGATCTTCGGATGTGTCGCCGCCGCGACAAGCCTGATCGGAGCGAGGCGGCGCGGCCCGGCGCGTCCGAAAGCTGCCCGCGCGTCTCTAGCGTCGGGCCAGGCATCGTCCTAGAAGGGACGCCTTACGCCTTTCGTTCAGGACGCTTCGCCGTGATCTCCGACCTTTCCGCAGCCGACCTCGACGCCTTCATCGCGCGCGCCCGCGCGGACTTCGACGCCTTCAAGGCGCGCGGCCTCAAGCTCGACATGACGCGCGGCAAACCCTCGCCGGAACAGCTCGATTTCTCGGAAGGCATGCTGGCGCTGCCGGGCAACCGCGACCACACCACCGACGCGGGCGAGGACGCGCGCAACTATGGCGGCCTGCAGGGCATTCTCGAGGTCCGCAAGCTGTTCGCCGGCCCGCTCGGCGTGAAGCCGGAGAACGTCGTGGTCGGCGGCAACGCGAGTCTGGCCATGATGCACGACGTCATCGTTTGGGCGCTGCTGAAGGGCGTGCCGGGCTCCGAGCGGCCGTGGGGCAAGGAAAGCGAGATCGCCTTCATCTGCCCGGCCCCCGGCTATGACCGCCACTTCGCGATCCTCGAGGAGTACGGGATCAGGATGATCCCGGTGCGCCTCACCGGCGAAGGGCCGGACATGGACGAGGTCGAGCGCCTCGTGCGCGACCCGGCGGTCAAGGGCATGTGGTGCGTGCCGAAATACTCGAACCCCTCGGCCGAGTGCTATTCTGACGAGACCATCCGCCGTCTGGCGAAGATGGAGACCGGCGCGCCGGACTTCCGGCTGTTCTGGGACAACGCCTACGTTCTCCATCACCTGACGGAGAACCGCCGCGAGATCCTCAACGTCGTCGAGGAATGCGCCGCGGCCGGCAATCCGGACCGCGCCTTCGTCTTCGCCTCGACCTCGAAGATGACGCTCGCCGGCGCGGGCCTCGCCTTCTTCGCCTCCTCCGACGCCAACGTGAAATGGCAGATGGCGCGGGCGTCCAAGCAGACCATCGGCCCCGACAAGCTGAACCAGCTGCGCCACGTGCGCTTCCTGAAGGATGAGGCGGGCCTCGTCGCCCACATGGACAAACACCGCGTCTCGCTCGCGCCGAAGTTCAAGGCTGTTACGGACGCGCTCCAGGCGCGGCTCGGCGACACCGGCGCCGCGACCTGGATCGTCCCCGAGGGCGGCTACTTCGTCAGCGTCGACCTCGTTTCCGGCGCGGCCTCGCGCACCGTCGCGCTCGCCAAGGAGGCCGGCCTCGCGCTCACCCCGGCCGGAGCCACCTGGCCCTACGGCAAGGACCCGCAGGACTCGAACCTGCGCCTCGCCCCGTCCTTCCCGACGCTCGCGGACGTCAAGACCGCCGCCGAAGGAATCGCCCTCTGCATGGCGCTCGCCTGCGCCGAGGTCGAGAAGGCGAAGCGCCTGGAAAAGGCCGCCTAAGGCTTAGCTAGGATCTGAACTCATAAAGGTTGCGGGTGGCATGCAGCGCTGATTCAAGGTCCAGGGAGGATCTTAGATGGCGCGCTACGATCTGAGCGAAGCGGAGTGGCGGCTGATCGAGTCGCTGCTTCCCA
>CABHPB010000064.1 GCA_902168115.1 uncultured Methylopila sp.
GGCCGGACGCGAGGCGGCGATCGACAGGGGGCGCGACTGGCTTCAGCGCGTCTACGCCTTCCTCGCGCTCGGGGACGGACCTGTCGATCCGTGGCTCGGGGACGGCGCGGCCGACGGCTTCGACTTCGTCGCGGTCGCGACCGCCGCGGCGCTGGTTGAGGAGGCGCAGGCGATGAACAACTGCGTCGGCGCCTACGCCTGGGACCTCGCAAACGGTTACGAGCGGCTGTTCTCCGTGCGCCGCGACGGCAAGCGCGTCGCGACGCTCGCGGTCGCTTTCGCCGACGAGGCGCCGTTCCCGCATGTCTGCCAGCTGAAGGGGCCGGGGAACGCGCCGGCGGCGCCGGAGGTCTGGTTCGCCGCCCGGCGCTGGGCGGCGAGGCAGGCGACGGAGCGGCGCGGGCCGAGCGACGGCGTCGTGGTCGAATACGACAGGGCGCGCTGGATCGAGGTCTGGCGGCCGTGGTGGCTCGCGCGCGGCCGCTTCCCGGCCGAGCTGCCGCTCCGCGCGGACGGCGGCTCGTTCGGCGCGCTGTACGCGCACCGGCCCTACCGTCCCCGGCGCCGCCGGCGGCGCGTTTGAGACGGTTCCCCGCGGCCGCCAAGGCCGCGGGGACCCATTCGACCCGCCCGGCCGCCTTGCGCGTCGTTTTTCCCGGGCCTAGAACCCGCGGCGTCGCAGCATCATCAGCCTCCGGACCCCTTCGCCATGGCCTTCCTCGCCGACGCCCTCTCGCGCGTAAAGCCTTCCGCGACCATCGCGGTCAGCCAGAAGGCGCGGGAGCTGAAAGCCGCCGGCCGCGACGTCATCGGTCTCGGCGCGGGCGAGCCGGACTTCGACACGCCGCAGAACATCAAGGACGCCGCAATCGACGCCATCCGGCGCGGCGAGACCAAGTATCCGCCGGTCGCCGGCATCGCCCCCTTGCGCGAGGCGATCGCCCAGAAGTTCAAGCGCGAGAACGGCCTCGATTATCGCCCGAGCCAGACCATCGTCGGCACCGGCGGCAAGCAGATCCTCTACAACGCCTTCGTCGCGACGCTGAACCCGGGCGACGAGGTGATCGTGCCCGCGCCCTACTGGGTGAGCTATCCCGAGATGGTCGCGCTCAACGGCGGCACGCCGGTCTTCGTCAACACGAGGATCGAGGACGGCTTCAAGGTCCGCCCGGAGGCGCTCGAGGCGGCGATCACGCCGAAGACCAAGTGGTTCCTGTCCAACTCGCCCTCTAACCCGTCTGGCGCCGCCTACAGCCGCGACGAGCTGAAGGCGCTGACCGAGGTGCTGAAGCGCCATAGCCACGTCTGGATCCTGACCGACGACATGTACGAGCATCTCGTCTTTGGCGGCTTTGAGTTCACCACGCCGGCGCAGGTCGAGCCGTCGCTCTACGAGCGCACGCTGACGATGAACGGCGTCTCCAAGGCCTACTGCATGACCGGCTGGCGCATCGGCTACGCGGCCGGGCCCGACAAGCTCATCAAGGCAATGGAGATGATCCAGGGCCAGCAGACCTCGGGCGCCTGCACGATCGCGCAGTTCGCGGCGCTCGAGGCGCTCGCCGGCCCGCAGGACTTCCTGCCGGGCTTCCAGCAGGCCTTCGAGCGGCGCCGCGACCTCGTGGTCTCGATGCTCAACCAGGCGCGGGGCATCAAGTGCCCGAAGCCGGAAGGCGCGTTCTACGTCTATCCGTCCTGCGAGGGGACGATCGGGCTGAAGAGCCCGTCCGGCAAGACGATCGAGACCGACGAGGACTTCGTCTCCGAGCTTCTGGAGACGGAAGGGGTGGCGGTGGTGCACGGCTCGGCCTTCGGCCTCGGCCCGAACTTCCGCATCTCCTATGCGGCCGCCGACGAGACGCTGGAGGAGGCCTGCCGCCGCATCCAGCGCTTTTGCGGCGCGCTTCGCTGATCGAATAGATCGGAATTCGCCAAGCAATCGTCGATCATGAGGTGATCGTGTGGCAGCGACGCCATGAAGTCGCCGCCATGCGAGCAAGCAGCTGCGTTTCGGCGTGATGAACTGATCAAAGTTGTCGCAGGTCGCAACGATCCGGATCGATCACGATATCTCGACGTTGTCTGACTGAAGGGGTGCGCGCGAGATGCTCGCGCGACTTTTGTCTTTCAGTCGAGGAGATATCGATATGCGCAAGATCGCAGCCAGCAAGATGGTGCTCGGCCTGACGGCGCTCGGCATCGCCGCCGCGCCCGTGGCCGCGGAAGCCGCCAGTCGCATGCGCCCGGCCTCGGACGCCGACATGCAGCATGGCCGCATGCAGGCGCAGGCGGACGGCATGGAGCGCGGCGACAAGGCCGCAGGCGTGCGCGCCGGCACGCTCGAGTGCGACGTCTCGGCCGGCGCGGGCTTCGTCGTAGGCTCCAAGCGCGACGTCGCCTGCACCTACAAGGCCGCGGGCATGAAACCGCAGCGCTATGTCGGGTCGATCAGCCGGATCGGGCTCGACGTCGGCGTCACCAGCAAGTCCGTGATGGTCTGGCAGGTGGTCGCCCCGACCTCCGAGTCCAGGCGCCAGGGTCTCGACGGCCAGTATCGCGGCGTCTCCGCCAGCGCGGCCGCCGCCTATGGCGCCAACGCCAACGTGCTGGTCGCGAGCAACACCGGCTTCAACCTGCAGCCGGTCAATGTCGGCGGCCAGCGCGGGATCAATCTCGCCGCCGGCGTCGGTTCGCTCAACCTGCGCTCGGCCGATCGCAGCTGACGCCCTACATTTGGCGCGAAGGCCGCCGCTAATGCGGCGCAGATGACGGATGAGGCGCGGGCGGTCATCGCCCGCGCCGGTTCGTCCGGCCTGCGTCAGGAGAACGTACATGCCGCGCTCACTCATGCCCGCCCTGGCGGGCGCAGTCCTGCTCGCAGCGGCTTCGCCCGTCTCGGCGGCGGAGCCGTCCCACCCGGTCGTGAAGATCGAGAAGGGGCGCTACGTCGCCGTCTCCGGCTTCCAGGTCGGGACCCTGCGCTGCAAGGTGCCGGGCACGGTCGGCTACATCGTGGGGTCCGAGCGCGAGGCGTCCTGCGAGTACCGGCCGGTCGCCGGCCGCAACGCCATCGACCTCTACATCGGCCGCATCAAGAAGGTCGGCGTCGACGTCGGCGCGACCGGGCCGAGCATCATGGCCTGGGCGGTGTTCGCCAAGTCGCGCGACATCGGGCCGGGCGACCTCGCAGGCAAGTATCGCGGCGCGGCGGCGAGCATTTCGGCGGGCGTCGGCGGCGGGGCGAACGTGCTGATCGGCGGCTCTGACATCACGATCTCGCTTCAGCCGCTCAGCGTCGAGGGCCAGACCGGCCTGTCGGTGGCGGCCGGCTACGCCTCTCTGAGGCTCGACCCGATCTGATTTTTCTCGCGTGTTCGTGAGATCGGCGGGCGGCGTGGGCGTAACCCATCGCCGCCCGCTCGCGTATGGACGAAGGTAAGCTCGCCAAGACGCGACCAAGTCTCGACAGCCGGAGCCCGCAATGCTGATCCGCCGGACGCCTTCCTGGACGCTTCCCGAAAGCGCCGCGACGCCCGAACACGTCGCGCTGAACCGCCGTCGCTTCATGGCGGCGGGCGCGGGGCTCGTCGCCGGGGCGTTCGCGGCGCCGGGCGCGGCCGAGGCCGGCCTGTTCGACATTTTCAAGTCCAAGCAACCGCCGGCGCCCGAGGCGCCCGATCCTTCGGCCGGGCTCTATCCGGCCAAGCGCAACGCCGCCTTCAAGCTGGACCGTGACGTCACGCCCGAGAAGATCAATCTCGGCTACAACAACTTTTACGAGTTCGGCACCAACAAGTGGGATCCGGCCGAGAACGCCGGCGCGCTGCGGCTGCGGCCCTGGACCGTGAAGATCGGCGGCCTCGTCGAGACGCCACGCGAGGTCGGGATCGACGACCTGCTAAAGGCGCTTCCGCTCGAGGAGCGGCTCTACCGCCACCGCTGCGTCGAGGCCTGGTCGATGGCGCTGCCCTGGACCGGCATCCCGATGAAGGACTTCGTCGGCTGGGCTAAGCCCCTCGGCTCGGCGAAGTACGTCGTGATGAAGACCTTCCTCGACACGTCCGTCGCGCCCTATCAGGCGAGCCCGCTCTACGAGTGGCCCTACACGGAAGGGCTAACGATCCAGGAGGCGACGAACGAGCTCGCCTTCCTCGCGACGGGCGCCTACGGCAAGCCGCTCGCCAAGCAGATGGGCGCGCCGATCCGGTTGGCCGTTCCGTGGAAATATGGTTTCAAATCAGTGAAGTCGATCGTGAGCTTCGAGTTCGTCGAGAAGCGGCCGAGGACCCTCTGGCAGGCGGCCGGTCCGAGCGAATACGGCTTCTGGGCCAACGTGAACCCGGAGGTCTCGCACCCGCGCTGGAGCCAGGCGCAGGAGCGGATCCTGGGCACGAACGATCGGCGCCCGACGCTGCTCTATAACGGCTACGCCGACCAGGTGGCTGGACTCTACAAGGGGCTCGAGGGCGAGAAGCTGTTCATGTGAGATCAGGCGCGCTTGCGCCTGAACCGCCGCTTCACACGCCGTCCGGCGCGCTTCCAGAAGCCCGGCGGGCGTTCCGGATCGACGAAGTCGGTCTCCGAAAGCGCATCCTCGACGTCGCCGACCTCCCGGATCGGCAGTTCCACCAGCCGGCGGCTGGTCTTGGAGAAGGCCTCGATCGCGGCGATCAGCGAGCCGGTCTCCTCGATGCGCGCGGCGACGTCTTCGGCCGGGACTCCGAGGTGCTCGCCCAGCAGGTCGTGTCGGAGCGAGACGATCTCCCGTCGCGTCTGGTCGTCACCGGCCTCGACGGCGAGATCGCATTCGGTGTCAAAACCCATCGAGCGGTTGTTGAGGTTCGACGAGCCGACGCGCAGCAACCGGTCGTCGACGATCATGATCTTGGCGTGGACATAGATCGGCGTCCCGCCTTCGGTGACCGGGTAGTAGATCCGGAAGCGGCCGTTCACGTCCGCCTTTCGCACATGGGCGAGCAGCTTGGCGCGCGCCGCGCCCATGGTCGATTCCTCGAGCCAGCCTTCCTGCGACTCGGGATTGACGATCACGATCTCGGGGCCGTCGGGCTCGCGCAGCCGCCGCATGATCGCCTCGACGATCTGGCGGCTCGCGAAGTACTGGCTCTCGACATAGATCGTGCGCCGGGCGGCGGCGATCGCGGCGAGATAGAGCTGCTCGATCTCCGAGACCTGCTCGTAATCCTCGTAGGCCGCATAGGTCCGCGCGATCGCGACGTCGACATCCTCGAAATGCGGCGCGAGATCGTCCGGCCATAGGTCGTCGCCGTCCGGCGGGACCGGCAGCTCCTCGCCGGTCGCGCGTTTCCAGCGATCGCGGGCGAGCTCGCCGAGCGCCTTCGCCACCGGGCCGTCGACGCAGGTGGTGGCGTCGTGCCACGGATCGAGCTTGCGTCCCCATGGAGAGCGCCGGGAGGGATCATCGTCGCGGTGATCGCGTGTGTCCCAGCGCCCGAGCGTCATGTCGATGCCGCCGCAGAAGGCGAGCGCGTCGTCGATCACCACGATCTTCTGGTGATGCGCCGCCATGCGCGGATGGGCGGCGTCGAGCTTCATCCGGATGTTCTTCTTGGCCATCCACTGCATCAGGTAGAACGGCGTCTCGCCGCGGCTCAGCGTCTCCAACACGCCGAGGTTCCACTTCAGCAGATGGAACTGGACGTCGGGCCGTCGATCGGCGGCCCATGTCAGGAACGGGCCGAGCCGGTTCGGCCCCTCCACCGTCGCGCCTTCGGGTTCGAGTTCGATGCGCGAGTCGAAGTCCCAGCCGATCAGCAGAACGGAATGACGCGCGGCGAGCATCGCCTGCTTGGCGAAGCGGTAGTAGTCGGCGGCGTCGACGATGAAGGTGAAGCGGCGCGCGCGCTCGACGCGCCAGCAGGTGTCGCCCGGAACCAGAAGAGGTTCGTCCGCCATCTCGTTCGCCATTCTGCACGCCCCGGCCGGGTTATAGGGCGGCCGTTCCGAGTCCCGTAGCGGGCATCGGGGTTATGCGCGCACGCAAGTCCGGCGGCGGCGGCTCACGTGCCGCGCGGTTTCGCCCGCGTCGTCGGCGCGGCGGTCGCCGGGTCCTCCGGCCAGACGTGCCTCGGATAGCGCCCGCGCATCTCGGTCCGGACCTCCCGCCACGACCCGCGCCAGAAGCCCGGAAGGTCACGCGTCACCTGGATCGGGCGGTGGGCCGGCGACAGGAGGCGCAGAGTCAGTGGGAGCCTGCCGCCCGCGATCGCGGGATGCGCCGCGACGCCGTAGAGCTCCTGCACCCGCACCTCGATCGCCGGCGCGTCCTCCCCGGCGTAGTCGATGGCCAGGCGCGAACCGGTCGGCGCCTCGAAATGGCTCGGGGCCTCGGCGTCGAGGCGGCGGCGCAGCGGGTAGGGGATCAGCGCGTCGAGAGCGGAAGCGAGAACCTCCGGGCCGACGTCGCGGACCGACGTCGCCTGCTCCAGGAAGGGAGCGAGCCAGTCTATGGCGCTCGCGCCGAGCGCGGCGTCCGACAGGTCGGGCCATCCGCCGTCCGGATCGGCTTCGGCGAGGAAGGCGACGCGGTGGCGCAGGCTTCTGATGTGCGCGCTCCAGGGCAGGCGGTCGACGCCTTGCCCCGCGAGCCCTTCGGCGAGCGCACGCGCCGTCTCTGGACCCGGGCGCACGGCGGTCTGGCGTTCGGCAAGCGTCAGGGCGCCGAGCTTGCGACGGGCCCGTCCGCGCACGGCGGCCGACGCCGGATCGAACGCGACCTCCTCGCGCTCGATGATCCTGTCGCCGGCGGCCTCGACGACGTCGGCCTCGTCGAGCGCGGCGGCGAGCAGGATGCGGCCCTGCTCGGCGACGCCGGTGAGGTCGAGCACCGCAAGATAGGTTTCCCGCGCGAGCGGATCGGTTTCGTCGAGCGCGGCGCCGCGGCCGTTGGCGAGCAGGAAGGCGCCGGGCCGCCCGCCTCGCGCCTTGGCGATCCGGTCCGGAAAGCCCCGCGCCGCGACGAGACCCGCGCGGCCGGAGTCGACGTCTCCCGGTTTGCCCCCGGCGGAGGACAGCCAGTTCGCGGCGAGGCGGCGCGCGTCGTCGGCGCGCGGACCGCGTTCGCGCATGAACCGATCGAGCCGGCGGCCGAGATCCGCGCCGTCTCCCCCAAGGCCGCGTTCGACGGCGAGCAGGGCGATCAGGCTTGCGAGCGCACCGTCGCCAACGGGCACGGCGTCGAGCAGCATGGCGGCGAGGCGCGGGGGCAGGGCGATCGAACGGATCTTGCGGCCGCGCTCCGTCAAGCGGCCGTCGCCGTCGAGCGCGCCGATCGCCGTCAGCATCGCTCGCGCCTCGGCGAGCGCCGCGGCCGGCGGCGGATCGAGGAAGGCGAGCCCGGAAGCGTCCGCGACGCCCCAGGCGGCGAGGTCGAGCAGCAGGCCCGACAGGTCGCTCGCGAGGATTTCCGGCTCGGAGAAGGCCGGAAGGCTGCGCGTCGCCGCCTCGTCCCACAGGCGATAGCAGACGCCGGGCCCGGTGCGTCCCGCGCGGCCGCGGCGCTGGTCGACCGAGGCGCGGGAGGCGCGCGCCGTCTCGAGCCGCGTGATCCCGAGCGCGGGCTCGTGCCTCGGGACTCGGGCGAGCCCTGAATCGATCACGACGCGAACGCCCTCGATGGTGAGCGAGGTCTCCGCGATCGAGGTGGCCAGCACGACCTTGCGCCGGCCGGGCAGGGCGGGCACGACCGCCCGGTCCTGCGCGCGCGGATCGAGGCCGCCATGCAGTTCCTCCACGTCGACATGGTCCGGCAGGCTTGAAAGCCGCTCGGCCGTCCGGCGGATCTCGGCGCGGCCGGGCAGGAACACCAGCAGGCTCCCGCTCTCCTCGGCGATCGCGCGCCGCACGGCGGACGCGGCGGCGTCCTCGATGCGCGCGCGGGGGTCGCGGCCGAGATGGCGGGTGTCGACGGGATAGGCGCGGCCTTCGCTCTCGACGACGTCCGCGCCTCCGAGCAGCGCGGCGACGCGCGCCCCGTCCAGCGTGGCGGACATGACAAGGATGCGCAGGTCCTCGCGCAGGCCTTGCTGCGCGTCGCGGGCGAGCGCGAGGCCGAGGTCGGCGTCGAGCGAGCGCTCGTGGAACTCGTCGAACAGCACGGCGGCGACGCCCGAGAGCTCGGGATCGTCGACGATCATGCGCGCGAAGACGCCGTCGGTGACGACCTCGATCCGGGTCCGGGCGGAAACCTTCGAGCCGAGGCGAACGCGCAGGCCGACGATCTCACCAACCTTTTCTCCGAGCGTCGCCGCCATGCGCGCCGCCGCTCCGCGCGCCGCGAGACGGCGCGGCTCGAGCACGAGGATCCTGCCATCGCCCCGCCATGGAGTTTCGAGCAATGCGAGGGGAACGCGCGTGGTCTTGCCGGCGCCGGGCGGCGCGACGAGCACCGCCGCATTGGACCTTTCCAGCGCGGCGCGCAGGCGCGGCAGCGCCTCGTCGACCGGCAGCGGCGCTTTATCCGACCCGCTCACGCCGACGGGTCGCCGGCGATTGATCGCCCAATCGATCGCCTGCGTCGATTGTACGTTGGCGCGGATGGTCTCGCGGCGACTGCTCCGCTAGAGAGACGTTGGACAGACAATCGAGGCACTCTCATGCGTATCGACGCGATCAAGATCGGCAACAATCCGCCGGAGGACGTCAACGTCATCATCGAGGTGCCGATCGGCGGCGAGCCGATCAAGTACGAGATGGACAAGGAGGCCGGCACCCTGGTCGTGGACCGCTTCCTCTACACGTCGATGCGCTATCCCGGAAACTACGGTTTCGTGCCGCACACGCTGTCCGACGACGGCGACCCGATCGACGTGCTGGTCGCCAACACCCGCGGCATCGTCCCCGGCGGCGTCATCAACTGCCGGCCGGTCGGCGTGTTCAAGATGGAAGACGAGGGCGGCGGCGACGAGAAGATCATCGCGGTGCCCTCGCCGAAGCTCACCAAGCGCTACGAGAACGTCCAGAACTACTCGGACCTGCCGCAGATCACGATCGACCAGATCGCGCACTTCTTCGAGCGCTACAAGGATCTCGAGCCCGGCAAATGGGTGAAGGGGCTCGGCTGGGGCGACGCCGACGAGGCCAAGCAGATGATCCGCGACGCCATCGAGCGCGCGAAGAAGGTCAAGGTCTGAGTTCTCAGCGGGCCGCCCCGGCCCGGCTCCCCGAGCGGGAGGGAGGCCGGGGCCCGCACGTTACTTCACGGCCCGCCGGTAGAGCCGCCACGTCGCATGCCCGAGCACGGGCATGACCACGATCAGGCCGAGCAGCAGAGGCAGCGATCCGAGCACCAGCAGGCCGGCGACGATCGCGCCCCAGGCCAGCATGACGACCGGATTCTCGCGCACGGCCTCCGTCGAGGCCGCGACCGCGTCGCCGAGGCGGACCTTCCGGTCGAGCAGCAGCGGGAAGGACAGCGCGCTGACGCAGAGCGTCAACACCGCGAACAGCGCGCCGATCGCGCAGCCGACCACCGCCATGAGCTGGCCCTCGCGGGTGGTTAAGACGTCGCGCAGGAAGCCCTGGACGGAATCAGGCGCCTCCGGCCCCATCGTCGCGGAGTAGATCAGCCAGGCGGTCGCGATCCACGCCACGAACACCGCGCCGAGGATCAGGCCGAGCGACCAGATCGCGCCGGCCGATGGGGAGGCGAAGGCGTCCATGACGTTCGACCACTTCACCTCCTCGCCGCGCTCCCGGCGCCGGCTCGCCTCGTAGAGTCCGAGCGCCGCGAACGGGCCGACGAGCGCGAAACCGGCGACCAGCGGGAAGATCAGGGGGACGAGCGATGCGTGGAGGGTCGCCTGCGCCAGCACCAGCCCGGCGAGCGGGTAGATCAGGCCGATCGCGAGCACGTCGGTCCGCAGGTTCAGGAAATCGTCGAAGCCTTCCCGAAGCGCGGCGAAGAGGTCGCCGAGCCCGATCGGGCGGATCTCGATCGGCGCGTCGTCTAACTCCTCGACCGGCCGCCGCATGGCGTGGCCGGCCGCGCTCATGGCATGGGCGGCGTCGCCGAGATAGGCCGCGCCCATCTCGACCGGGTTCCGGATGTGGTCGTCATGCATCATCGCTTGCGTCCTCCCGAACGTCGGTTCGGCAGGGTGCGGCCGGACTTTCTGAAGTCACGCGCCCGCTGGCGATCGGAAGCCGCAGGCGGGGCCGCGACCTTGTCTGCGAAGAATCATACGCCCGTTCAGGCGGATGTCACGCGCCTTCGCGCGGGTCGGAACCATGTCGCGTCGCGCACGTTGGTTTGGCGAGGGCGCAAAGAACGAAGGTTATTCCGGCGGTGACGTCGGATGATGTGCGCTTGTTCCCCGATTTTGATGGACTGTTTCGCGTTCCGTTCGGGATGAGCGTGGCTTCGCTCTTTCGCGCGCCGGATTTTCTGGGGCGACAGACTTCTGAGGACGCAAGAGAACCATGGCTTTCAAGACCGATAACCTTGTCCGCAACTTCCGTCGCGCCGGCCCGCCGGCTCTTCTGGCTGCCTGCCTCGCGGTCGGTCCCGCTTTCGCGCAGACCACCGTGGTGACGCAGGAGCCGAGCGTCGAAAAGTCGGAGACGAAGATCAAGGAGAAGAAGAACGGCGACGTCGTCGTGAAGCAGAAGGAAACCAGCGACGACGTGACCGTGAAGTCGAAGACCAAGATCGACGACGACAGCAGCAAGACGACCACCGTCGTGCGCTGACGCACGGTTCGGTCTCAACCGATCTGACTGCGGCGCCCGCAGGCCTCCCGGCTTGCGGGCGCCGTTTTGCGTCGGCGCGCAGGCGTCACGGCGTCGACGGGGCTTTCCTTCGTTCCGGCGCGGCGCTACCTCCGGGCCCGAACTGAAAATCCTCCCGGAGCCGAAGATGTCCTACGCAATGCTCGATCCAAAATCCCTCGTCGTGCTCGTCACCGGCGCGACCTCCGGTTTCGGAGAGGCGATCGCGCGGCGCTTCGCCGGCGCGGGGTCCAGGGTCGTCGGCACGGGACGGCGCGTCGAGCGGCTGGAAAAGCTGAAGGCCGAGCTCGGCGATGCGCTCCATATCGCCGAGCACGACGTGCGCGACTACGACGCCACGGTGAAGCTGGTCGAGGGACTTCCCGAACCGTTCAAGGGGATCAACGTGGTCGCCGCGAACGCGGGCCTCGCGCTCGGGCTTGGCCCGGCCGAGACCGTCGACATCGACGACTGGCGCACGATGATCGACACCAACATCACCGGCTTCGTCTCAACCGTGCGGGCGACGCTTCCGGGCATGGTGGAGCGCGGGCAGGGCCATGTGTTCGGCCTCGGCTCGGTCGCCGGCGACTACCCTTACCCGGGCGGCAACACCTATGGCGGCACGAAGGCCTTCGTGAAGCAGTTCTGCCTCGCGCTGCGCGCCGACATGCTCGGCAAGAACGTGCGCGTCACCAACATCGAGCCGGGCATGGTCGAGACCGAGTTCTCGCTGGTCCGCTTCAAGGGCGACGAGGGCAAGGCCTCGAACGTCTACGACAACATGCGCGGCATGAGCGCCGAGGACGTCGCGGAGACGATCTTCTGGTGCGCGACGCTGCCCGCCCACGTCAACATCAACCGCCTGCAGGTCATGCCGACCGACCAGGCCTTCTCGCCCTTCGCCGTCCATCGCGGGGCGAGCTAGCCCGCTCGCGCGATGCGGGCCTGCCAGAGGCAGATCGCGGGCGCCACGACGATCTCGAGCGCCAGACTGATCCAAACGCCCGGGTCCGAGGCGGCATCGTGCGCGAGCCCGACCAGTCGCGCGATGCCGCCGACCAGGACGATCGCCGTCAGCAGCCGGTAGACCTCGGACTGCGCCTCGGGCCTGCGCAGGGTCCACCAGTAGCTGAGCCCGATGGCCGCCAGCAGTCCCGAGAGGTAGTGGACATGACTGCGCAGGAAGGGATCAAGTCCGACGCATCCGGCGCGGTCGAACGCGCAGCCGCCGGACAACGCTCCCGAAAGTCCTGCGAAAATGGCGGGGCAGGCGGCGAGCGCGACGACGATGCGGAACATGTTTCGTTCGGAAGCCAACATCATGCCGCGTTGTACGCATGACCTCGTCATCGGTTGACATCGCCGTCGTCGGAGGCGGCGCCGCGGGGATCGCCGCCGCGCGCCGGTTGCGGGACGCCGGCCGCGACGTGCTGCTGCTGGAAGCGCGCGACCGGCTCGGCGGCCGAGCCTTCACGCATGTCGATCCGGTCGGCGGCGCGCTCGACCTCGGCTGCGGCTGGCTGCATTCGGGCGACGTCAATCCGTGGACCGAGATCGCCGGCCGGGCGGGCGTCGCGGTTGACCGAAGCCCCGCGCCGTGGTCGCGCCCCGGCATGGGGCTCGCATTTCCGGAATGCGAGCAGGCGTCTTTCCAGCAGGCGCGCGAGGATTTTCACGAGCGGTTGTCCGAGCTTCTGCGCCGGGGCGACGCGCCGGCATCCGAGGCGCTCGAACCGGGCGGGCGCTGGAACGCGCTGCTGTCGGCCATCTACACGTATGTCAGCGGCGGCGAGCTGGCGCGGCTCTCCGCGCGCGACCTCGTCAGCTATGGCGACACCGGGCTTAATTACCGGGTCGCCGGCGGCTACGGCGCGCTGATCGCGAGCCATGCCGGCGACGTGTCGGTCGCGCTCGGGACGACCGTGTCGCGGATCGACCACTCCGCCGACATCATCCGGCTCGACACCTCGAAGGGGACGATCGAGGCGCAGAAGGTCGTGATCGCGCTGCCGAGCGCGCTGATCGCGGGCGGCGGCGTGGCCTTCGCGCCGGACCTTCCGCAGAAGCGCGAGGCGGCGGCGGGCCTGCCGCTCGGCCTCGCCGACAAGCTCTATTTCAAACTCGACCGCCCGGACGGCTTCGAGCCGGACAGCCGCGCCTTCGGACGGCGCGACCGGGTCGCGACCGCCGCCTACCATTTCCTGCCGGGCTGCCGTCCGCTGGTCGAGGCCTATTTCGGCGGCGACTGCGCCGACGCGCTGGAGCGCGAAGGGGAGGGCGCTTTCGCCGACTTCGCGCTGGAAGAGCTCGTCGGCCTGTTCGGCGCGGACATCCGCTCGCGCCTGACGCCGCTGCCGACGCACCTGTGGCGCGCAGACCCCTTCGCGCGCGGCTCCTATTCCTTCGCGCTCCCCGGCAGGGCCGGCGACCGAGCGATCCTCGCCGAGCCGGTCGACGGCCGGCTGTTCTTCGCCGGCGAAGCCTGCTCGGAGCACGACTACTCCACCGCGCACGGCGCCTATCGCACCGGGATCGCGGCGGCCGAGGCGATCCTCGCCGGCCGGTGAACCTCAGGCCGACGCCGGCGTCGCGTCGCTGCAAGCTGCAACGTTACGAAACCCACGGTGACCCGCGCCGCCGTTGTTCGGCCTTATCCGGCGCCTATCTCGCTGGTCAGTCCACAGCGCGGTTCCCGCCCCTCCCGCGCCGCGGACTGGCCGGCGAGGTCGCGTTTTGCCTCGCCGGCCAAAGTTTTTTCAAAGCCCCGAAAAAGAAATCTCCGGCGCGCCGTCGCGCAGCGAGCCGATGACTGCGGTTTGCGCGAAGCCCGCGGCCTGGCAGGCGGCGACGACAGCTTCCGTCGCCTCCGGCGCGACGGCGATCAGCAGCCCGCCGCTGGTCTGCGGGTCGGAGAGCAGGTCCCGCGCCCAGTCCGGCCATGAGGCGGGCCAGTGGACGGCGTGGCCGTAGCTCTTCCAGTTGCGCCCCGACGCGCCGGTGACGTAGCCCGCGTTCGCGAGCTCATGGGCGCCCGGCAGAAGCGGCACGTCCGGCACGTGGATCTCGGCCGAAAGGCCCGAGCCGCGGCACATCTCCAGCAGATGCCCAAGCAGGCCGAAGCCGGTCACGTCGGTCATGGCGTGGACCGAGGCGTTCTCGGACAAAGAGGCCCCGATGTCGTTAAGCCGCGTCGTCGAGGCGATCATCGTCTGGTAGGCGGCCTCGGGCAGCTCGCCCTTCTTCAGCGCCGCGGAGAACACGCCGATGCCGAGGCCCTTCGTCAGGATCAGCGCGTCGCCGGCCATGGCGCTGGCGTTGCGGAGCGCCTTGTCCGGATGGACAAGTCCGATCGCGACCAGCCCGTAGACCGGCTCGGGCGCGTCGATCGAATGGCCGCCGACGACGGGAATGCCCGCCTCCGCGCAGACGGACGCGCCGCCGGCCAGGATGTCCTGGGCCATCTCGAGCGGGATCACGTTGACCGGCATGCCGACCAGCGCCAGCGCGAACAGCGGCTTTCCGCCCATGGCGTAGACGTCGGACAGCGCGTTGGTCGCGGCGATGCGGCCGAACTGGAACGGGTCGTCCACGATCGGCGTGAAGAAGTCGGTCGTCGCGACGATCGCCTGGCTGTCGTTCAGCCGATAGACAGCGGCGTCGTCCGAGGTCTCGGTCCCGACCAGAAGATCAGGGGCCGGGACCGGCAGCGGCATCTTGCGCAAAAGATCGTGCAGGACGTTGGGCGCGAGCTTGCAGCCGCAGCCGCCGCCGTGAGCCATCGAGGTCAGTCGCAAGGGCGAACCGTCCATTGCGGCGTCCTTCCAGTGTGGGGAGGGGACGCCATTCTATCGCGCAGGACGGGCCTGGCGATAGGGAAGGTCAGGTCGCCGGCGCCGCCGGGCGCGGGCGCGGCAGACCTCGGAACCTCAATCTTCCTCGCGCCGAAGCGTTCGCTCGACCGGGTCCCGGCAGGCTGATGGTCGCCCGAAGACCTCTCGGCATGTTGGCGAGGGTGACGTCCCCGCCGTGCCGCCGCGCGATCGTCCGGGCGATCGACAGGCCGAGCCCGATCCCGCCGGTCTCCCGGCTGCGGGAGGTCTCGAGCCTGTGGAACGGCGCGAACACCTCCTCCATGGCCTCCCGCGGCACCCCCGGGCCGTCGTCCTCGATCACGATCTCGGCGCCTTCCGCGCCGCCCGCGACGCGGACCCGCGCGCGCCCGCCATAGCGGACCGCGTTCTCGACGAGGTTGCGCACCGCCCGCCGCAGGGCGTCCGGCCGGCACCGCAGCTTCACGTCGTCGCCATCGGCGAAGACGACGTCCTGCCCGAGCTCCGCGAGGTCGTCGCACAGGCTCTCGACCAGCGCCGACACGTCGACCGCCCGCACGTCCTCGACCGTCGCCTCCTCGCGGGCGAAGGCGAGGCCGGCCTCCGTCATCGAGCGCAGCTCGTCGATCGTGGTCATCAGTTTTTCGCGGGTCTCGTCGTCGGAGACGAACTCGGCGCGGAGCCTCAGCGAGGTGATCGGCGTCCTGAGGTCGTGGCCGATCGCGGCGAGCATCCGCGTCCGGTCGTCGACGAACCGTTGCAGCCTCGCCTGCATCTGGTTGAAGGCCTCCGCGGTCTGGCGGATATCGTCCGGTCCGGTCTCGGGCAAGGCGCTGGCCTCGCCGCGTCCGACCGCCTCGGCGGCGTGGGCGATGCGGCGCATCGGCCGGGTGATGCCGCGCGTGACGAAGGCCGCGATCGCGCTGAGAAGCAGCGCGGTCACGACGAGCGTCACCAGCGAGGGCGTGTTCCAGAGCGCGGTCGCGGCTGGCTTGGCGAAGACGGTGTTCAGCCATCCGCCGTCTTTGAGCCGCACTGAAAGACCCATGCCGAAGGCGTCGTCGAGCCGCACGAATTTCGCCGTCCGGTCGAGCGGCCATGCGGCGGCGGAGAGTTCGGACCAGTCCGATTTCGTCGGCGCCTTGGCGGCCGCGACCAGCGCCTCGTCCGGCGCCGCGGGCGCGAGCTTCTCCGGACTGCCGAGGCTGATGAAACTCGGCAGCGGCTGGGTCAGCTGGCCGAAGGCTTCGCGCCGCCAGTCGCGCACCGCGGCGGGCGCATCGCCGGTGATCCAGAAGCGCGAATAGTTGGTGGCGCTCGCGCGCAGGATCTCGTCGCGCACCGCCGCCGGCGTCGTCTCAAGCAGCTGCGCGACGGAGGCGGCGCGGCTGATGAACTCGGACTTCACCTGGTTCTGCAGCATGGCGTTGCGCTCGAAGCTCGCGACCACGAAGCCGATCGCCTGCGACGCCGCCAGCGCGAGCAGCATCAGCGCGATGAGCTGGATCGTGAGGCTCTTCGACCAGAAGCGCGTCATGACGGCGAGCCCTCCGCCGAGAAGCTGTAGCCGCCGCCCCAATGGGTCTTGATCAGGGCCGGCGTCCGGGGGTCGATCTCGATCTTCTTCCTGAGGCGGCTGACCTGGTTGTCGATCGAGCGATCGAACGGATCGGCGGCGCGTCCGACCGTCAGGTCGAGCAGCTGGTCGCGTGATAGCACGAGGCCGGCATGGTCGAGAAAGACCGACAGCAGGCGGAACTCCGCGGTCGAAAGCGGGACCGCGACGCCGGCGTCGTCGAGCAGTTCGCGGCGCCCGACATTGAGCAGCCAGCGATCGAACCGGATCTCCCGGGCCTTAGGCGTCGCGCGCTGCGGCGGCAGGCTCTGCACGCGCCGCAGCACCGCCTTGATCCGCGCCAGCAGTTCGCGCGGGTTGAACGGCTTGGTCAGGTAGTCGTCCGCCCCGATCTCGAGGCCGACGATGCGGTCGGTGTCCTCGGCCATGGCGGTCAGCATGATGACGGGCACGTCGGTCGTGCTGCGGAGCTCGCGGCACAGCGACAGGCCGTCCTCGCCGGGCATCATGACGTCGAGCACGACAAGGTCGACGCCGTTTCTCTCCATCAGGCGGCGGCACGCGGCCGCGCTCTCGGCCTGGCTGATGCGGTAGCCGTGCTGGGCGAGATACTTGCCGACGAGGTCGCGGATGTCGCGGTGGTCGTCGACGACGGCGATGTGGGGCTGCGTTTCCATCGGGCGCGTTCGGAAGATCTTCGACAGGCTCAAGTCTAGCGCGTCGGCTCCGGGGGCGCGGCGGAAAAAGTGTATCGAAATGTCTCAAGCGCGGGCGCTGAGACAAAGCGCGACCAACGACCGGCTTTGCTGACAGAACTCTGCGACAGGCGACCCCTAGAACCTTCGTCATCCAACGGGCCGCCGCCGGTTTTGCCGGACGGGGCCCGGTCCCAAGACGAAGGAGCTTTCCCATGAAAACCGCTCTGTCCGCCGTCGCCGCCCTGCTCGTCGCGACCGTCGCCGCCCAGGCCGATCCCGTCGGCGAGCGCGCCGGAACCAAGGCCCCCGAGCGCGGCGCCGTCACGATGCAGGATCGCATGCCGGTGTCGCTCCAGCGCGACGGCTACGGCTTGCGCCAGGAGTCGCGCCCGATCGCCGAGGAAGGAACCGCCGCCGCTCGCGGCTGGACCGGCAACGACAACGAGGGCTGAGCCTTTCGGGCGCTCCGTCCCCTCGGGAGCGCCCGACCGCTCGCCTTTCGGGATGCAGGTCCCCCCGCCTGCGTCCGGACGGCGCGACCCCTGACCCTGGTCGCGCCCGGGCGGCCGCCGCCGTCAGCGTCCCCCTGCGGCGGCCGCCCGAGACTTTGCGCAAGCGTTCGATGCCGCAGCCGTCCGGCGGCGCGGGTCCGTGCGCAGCTTTTCATTTGAGACCGTCCCCGGTCGCCGGCGTCCTGCCTGATGTGCCTGGGACCGAGGGGGGCGATGTCGGTCGCGGGCGGGCAGGACGCCGGCTGTCGCCGGCGGGGCCGGCGAACGCAGGAGGGGCGCTTCACGAGGCCCTTCGCATCCGGACCGGTCGGGGGATCGCGGTCCTCGAGCCTTGTCACGGCGGATCGACGGCCGTCCTGCGCAGCCCGAGGCGAATTTCTTCGCGCCTCGGCGGCAAGCTATGTGCAAACTTGTGCATACAAAGTTGACAATGTATGCATTCAGGTCTATCTCATCTGGCGCAGCACAGGAGGCGCGCGATGGCCGACCCGACCTATCCGAGGCTCGAGCCCTATCAGGTCGGCATCCGCGGCCGCTGCCCCCGCTGCGGCGAGGGCAAGATGTTCGACGGGTTCCTGACGCTGAAGCCGCGTTGCGAGGAATGTGGGCTCGACTATTCCTACGCGGATCCGGCGGACGGTCCGGCCTTCTTCGCCATCACCTTCGCGTGCCTGCCTTCGGCGCTGTTCGCGGTGTGGCTCGAACTCGCGTTCCAGGCCCCGTACTGGGTCCACGCGGTGACGACGCTGCCGATTATGATCGCGACGCTGCTGCCGCCGCTGCGCCCGCTCAAGGGATGGCTCGTGGCGAGCCAGTATCACCACAAGGCCGCCGAGGCCCGCCTTGTGAAGATCGGCGAGGCCGAGGACGCGAGCGGCTGGTGACGCCGCTCGCTACGCAGGGAAGCCGCTGATCGCCGGCTAGGATCTGAACTCATAAAGGTTGCGGGTGGCATGCAGCGCTGATTCAAGGTCCAGGGAGGATCTTAGATGGCGCGCTACGATCTGAGCGAAGCGGAGTGGCGGCTGATCGAGTCGCTGCTTCCCA
>CABHPB010000065.1 GCA_902168115.1 uncultured Methylopila sp.
CTGCTCGCGTTCGTCAGCAAGGACGGCGAGGAGGAGGTCGAGCAGCTTCGCCTCGGCGACCAGATCGACGGCTGGCTCGTCACGGCGATCGATTTTCAGGCTTTGAAGCTCACGCTCGACGAACGCGAGCAGGAGTACCGCCTGTTCGTCCGTCCGGACGACGGCTCCGCGACCAGCGGGGACGACGCAAGCAGCGACGAGGACAGTTCCGACAGTTCGGACGAGGGCGCCGCCGCGTCGGACGACGACAGTTCGGCCAACCGGCGGCTGAAGCCCGCGCAGCAGAAATCCGGCGCGGCGCACGAGATGGAGGCGGCCCGCAAGGCGCAGCGCGACTCCCGCCGCCGGCCGCACGACGACGGCCAGAGGCCGCCGCAGCAGCAGCCGGACTAGCCGGCGACGATCAGCGCGGCGCGCGCTTGGCGAGGATGCGCTGCAGCGTCCTGCGATGCATGCTGAGGCGACGGGCCGTCTCGGAGACATTCCGCCCGCACAGCTCGTAGACCCGCTGGATGTGCTCCCAGCGCACCCGGTCCGCCGACATCGGGTTCTCCGGCGGCTTGGGCTTCTCCTCGCCCGCGATCAGCGCGTTGTGGATCTCGTCGGCGTCGGCGGGCTTGGCCAGGTAGTCGACTGCGCCGAGCTTCACCGCGGTCACCGCGGTCGCGATGTTGCCGTAGCCGGTGAGCACGATGCCGCGCGCGTCCGGACGCTTCGCCTTGAGCGCGGAGATCACGTCGAGGCCCGAGCCGTCGCCGAGCCGCATGTCCACGACGGCGAAGGCCGGCGCGGACCGCTCGACCGCCTCGAGCCCGTCCCGAACCGTCTCCGCGACGGTCACGGCGTAGCCGCGCGCTTCCATGGCGCGGCCAAGCCGCTGCACGAACGCCCGATCGTCATCGACGATCAGAAGGGTCCGGTCCTCGACCGCGGCGGCGGAGCCGTCCGTGGCGTTCATCCCCGAGGCTGGGTCGGCGTTCGCCTGCATACACATCTCCGCCGAATCACTCGTCACGCGGCCTCAGTCTATCGATCCGCGACCAATCGAAGCACTTATACCCTGTCCCAGCGCTGATCAATGGCGGGGCGCGCATGCGCGCCCGTCGGTGGAAAGCTCTCGAATCTGATGGTTAAACGGGCAGGCTGGCCGCGCCTCAGCGCGGCGCCAGCACCATCGTCATCTGTCGGCCTTCGAGCGACGGCTCGCTCTCGGGCTTGGCCAGCTCCGCAACTTCCTCGCGAACCTTGATGAGCAGCCTCAGCCCAAGGTCCTGATGCGCCATCTCGCGTCCGCGGAACCTCAGGGTCACCTTGACCTTGTCGCCTTCGTCGAAGAACCGGCGCATGGCCTTCATCTTCACGTCGTAGTCGTGATCGTCGATGTTCGGACGCATCTTGATCTCTTTGACTTCGACGATCTTCTGGTTCTTGCGAGCCTCGGCCGCCTTCTTCTGGCTCTGGTACTTGTACTTGCCGTAATCGAGCAGCTTGCAGACAGGCGGGACCGAATTCGGGGCGATCTCGACGAGGTCGAGCCCGGCGTCCTCTGCGGCCTGCAGCGCGTCGTTGATCTTGGTCGGGCCAAGATTGCGCCCATCGGCGTCGATGAGCTGCACTTCGAGTACGCGAATCTCCTTGTTCACGCGCGGCCCGTCTTTCTGGACCGGACCAACTGGCCTCATGGGACGACGAATGGCTCAACTCTCCTCTAGTCGACGACTGGATGACGCCTGAAAACGCGAAAAACCCCGTGTCTTCCACGAGGCGATGCCGCGTCGGCGTCCCTGCGCCGGCGTCGAGCCAAAGATCGTGACAAAGCCTTGGGAAGTCAATGTCTGCGGGCGCACACGAACCGCGAGAGACGACGGCGCCTGCGATTTCGGCTCGCTCTCGCGACTGCTTCGCCCCATCTTAAGGCGACAAGGCGCGCCGCGAGCGGCCGTCCCCCGCCGAATCAGAGACCGGTCGAGACCGGCTGCATGGACACGTGCCCGACCGCGAACCGCCACATCTCTACATCGACGCCGACGCCTGCCCCGTGAAGGACGAGGCATATCGGGTCGCCGCCCGGCACGGCCTGAAGGTCACGCTCGTCGCGAACCGCTTCATCGCCGTCCCGCGGGACGACGCGATCCGCCTGCAGGTCGTGGGCGAGGGGCCTGACGCGGCCGACGACTGGATCGCAGACCACGTCGAGGCCGACGACGTGGTCGTCACCGCTGACATTCCGCTGGCGGCGCGCTGTCTCGCCAAGGACGCCGCCGTGATCGGGACGACGGGCAAGCCCTTCACGAAGGAGTCGATCGGCTCGGCCCTCGCGAGCCGGGAGCTGATGAGCCACCTGCGCGAGGTCGGCGAGATCACCGGAGGCCCGAGGCCCTTCGCGGCCAGGGACCGCTCGCGCTTCCTGCAGGAGCTCGAGCACGCGGTGAATCGCGGCAAGCGCGCCCGCGCCGCACGTCAGAGCCTCGAGGCCGCCCCATGACCCGGCGCGGAATCCTCGCCCTGATGACGCTCCCGGCGCTCGGCAGCGCTTGGTTCGCCCACGCCCGCGGGCGCAACCCCTATTACGCAGGTCCCGTCACCGACCATTTCGACGGCCTGCGTTTCTTCAATCCGGACCATCTGTGGTCGAAGTCGCCGGTCGAGGCGATCCGGGCGCTCGCGCTCGCCGACAAGGCCAAGTGGCCGACGCGATGGCCGAGCCCGTTCGCCGGCGCGACACCCCCCGGCCGGATCGAGGGGGCCGGACTGCGCGTCACCGCCGTCGGCCATTCCACGCACCTGATCCAGGCCGCGGGCCTCAACATCCTCACCGATCCGGTGTGGTCGGCCCGCTGTTCGCCGGTCGGCTTCGCCGGCCCGAAGAGGGTCGTCCCGCCCGGCATCCGCTTCGCCGACCTGCCGAAGATCGACGTCGTCCTGCTCTCGCACAACCACTATGATCACATGGACGTCGCGACCCTGTCGCGGCTCGCCGCCCGCGACGCGCCGCGCGTCGTCACGCCGCTCGGCAACGACGTCATCCTGAAGAGCCACGACCCTGCCATCGCCGCCGAAGCCTACGACTGGCGCGACACGGTCGAGCTGTCGGACCAGGTGCGGGTGACGCTGACGCCGGCCTATCACTGGTCGGCGCGCGGCCTGTCGGACCGGCGCAAGGCGCTGTGGTCGGCCTTCGCGATCGACGCCGGGCCAGCCGGAAACATCTATTACGCCGGCGACACCGGGCTCGCGGGCGGCGAGATCTTCTCCGCCGCGCGCGCGGAGCACGGACCGTTCCGGCTCGCGATCCTGCCGATCGGCGCCTATGAGCCGCGCTGGTTCATGAAGGACCAGCACATGGACGCCGAGGAGGCGGTCTCGGTCATGGAGCTGCTCGACGCCGAGCACGCGGTCGGCTGCCACTGGGGCGTGTTCCAGCTGACCGCCGAGCAGATCGACGCGCCCGCCGAACTGCTCGCGGCGACGCTCAAGGCGCGCGACATCTCGCCGGAGCGCTTCCGCGCGCTGAGGCCTGGCGAGGTCTGGGCGAGCCCCGAAATCCAGGGAGACGCGCCGACGAGCTGAGGCGCCTCACCTGTTGCGGAAGGCGGGCTTTCGCTTCTCGACGAAGGCCGCCATGCCTTCCTTCTGGTCCTCTGTCGCGAACAGCGACTGGAACGCGCGCTTCTCGAAGCGCACGCCCTCCGACAGCCCGGTCTCGTGCGCGACCTCGACGGCCTCCTTGGCCGCGAGCACCGCGGCGCGCGAGAAGCCGGCGATCTTCTCCGCGGCGGCGAGCGCCTCCTCGAGCAGCTTTTCACCCGGCACGACGCGCGAGACGAGGCCGGAGCGCTCGGCCTCCCCAGCGTCCATCATCCGCCCGGTCAGGATGAGGTCCATCGCCTTGGCCTTGCCGACGGCGCGCGTCAGCCGCTGCGTGCCGCCGAAGCCGGGAATGATGCCGAGCGTGATCTCGGGCTGGCCGAACTTCGCGGTCTCGGAGGCGATCACCAGGTCGCACATCTGGGCGAGCTCGGCCCCGCCGCCGAGCGCATAGCCCGACACGGCGGCGATGCGCGGCTTGCGGCAGGCGAGCAGCCGGCTCCAGGCGCCTCCGAGGTCGGCGAGATAAACGTCCGTGAAGCTCTTCGTGGCCATCTCAGTGATATCGGCGCCGGCCGCGAACGCCTTTTCGCTGCCGGTGATCACCGTCGCGCCGACCGCTCCGTCCGCCTCGAACGCCTCCAGCGCCTCGCCGAGCTCCCGGATGAGCGTCGCGTTGAGCGCGTTCAGCGCCTTCGGGCGATTGAGCGTGATCAGGCCGACCGCGCCGCGGGTCTCGACGAGGAGGGTTTCGTAAGGGGAGTTGGTCATGAGGCCTCTTGGCGGGCAGGGCGGGAGCCGGGGTCGAGGCCAGCATAGAGCGCCGGATGCGGAAAACGATGCCGCGGCAGGTTCGCGCTCCCGGGATGACGACGAGCGCGGCCGCTTTATGTCCCTGATCCGAACGGAGAACGTGATGGCCCGACCGAAACTGCCGCTCGAAGGCGGCTGCCGCTGCGGAGAGGTCCGGATCAGGATCAGCGCGCCGCCGCTGCTGACGATGGCCTGCCACTGCACCGGCTGCCAGCGCATGACGGGCGGGCCCTACTCGCTCTCCGTCGCCATCCCCGCCGAGGGCTTCGAGATCATCCGGGGTGAGCCGACGCTCGGCGGCCTGCGCACCGAGCTGCAGCACTACTGCTGCCCGAGCTGCCTCAGCTGGATGTTCACGAAGATGCCCGGCATGGACTGGTTCGTGAACGTGCGCGCCACGATGCTGGACGACGTCAGCTGGTTCACGCCCTTCGTCGAGACGATGACGAGCGAGATGCTGCCCTGGGCGCAGACGCCCGCGCCGCACAGCTTCCCGAAGTTCCCGCCGATGGAGGCCTTCGGCGACCTGACGGCGGAGTTCGCGGCGCTGCCCGACTGACCCTCACTTCTGGCATTCGGGGCAATAGAAGGTGGAGCGGCCCGTCTGGACGATGCGCTTCACGACGCCCCGGCAGCCCGGCCTCGGGCAAGGCTCGTCCTCCCGGTCGTAGACGCGAAAAGAGTGCTGGAAGTAGCCGAGCTCGCCGTCCGCATGCCGGAAATCGCGCAGCGTCGAGCCGCCCGCGGCGATCGCAGCCTCCAGCGTCGCGCGGATGGCGGGCGCGAGCGCCTCGGCGCGTTTTGTCGGCCGGCCCTCCTTCGTGGAGATCGTGCCGGCCGCACGCTTCGGCGACAGCTTCGCCTCGTGCAGCGCCTCGCAGACATAGATGTTGCCGAGCCCCGCGATCAGCCGCTGGTCAAGCAGCGCCGCCTTCAGGCTGGTCTGCTTTCCGGCGAACAATCTTGCGAGCAGCCCGGCGTCGAGTTCGTTGCCCAGCGGCTCCACTCCGACGTGACGGAACAGCGGATGCGCCTCCAGCCCCGCGCGCGGGACCAGCGCCATGAAGCCGAAACGGCGCGGGTCGTTGTAGGTGATGGTCGCCCCGCCGGAGAGAACGAAGGCGACGTGGTCATGCGCCGAAGCGGCCGAGCGCGGGTGGTGGAAGGCGCCGGGCGTCGTCTCCGCCTCGGGCAGCGCCACGCGGAACGAGCCCGACATGCCGAGATGCATGACCAGCGTCTCGCCGTCGTCGAGATCGGCCAGCAGGTACTTTGCGCGGCGGCCGAGCGAGACGATCTCCCGGCCGGCGAGCCGCTCGGCGAAGCGCTCGGGAAACGGAAACCGCAGGTCGGGCCGGCGGGCGTCGACGCTTTCGATCCGCCGCCCCTCCATGACGGGCGCGAGGCCCCGGCGGACGGTCTCGACTTCGGGAAGTTCGGGCATGAAGCGATCCCTTGTCCCGGCCTCGAGCCGGGACCCAGACGCGCCTGCGGCCAAAATCATTGCGTCGGCGCTTGACCTTGCTATGTCGGCGTTTCTGGGTCCCGGCTCAAGGCCGGGACACGAGCGTCGGCGCTGGCGTCCCCCGGTTTCGCGGGCTAGGGTCCGCGCGCCCAACGCGTCCCAGCAAGACCCTGATGTCCAGCAGCGAAACCTTCGACAACACGGCCCATTTCGGCTTCGCCGACGCCGCGCCCGGCGCCAAGCAGGGGATGGTCGACGACGTCTTCCACAAGGTCGCCTCGCGCTACGACGTGATGAACGATCTGATGTCGGGCGGCCTGCATCGCGCGTGGAAGTCCGCGATGGTGACAACGCTCGGCGTTCCGAAGGGCGCGCGCGGCTTCCGGCTGCTCGACGTCGCGGGCGGCACCGGCGACATCGCCTTCCGGGCGCTCGCCCGGGGCGGGGAGGGCGTGAAGGTTGTCGCGCTCGACATCAACGGCGCGATGCTGGACGTCGGCCGCGCGCGGGCCGCGGAGAAGAAGCTCGGCGAGCGCATCGAGTTCATCCAGGGCAACGCCGAGGAGCTGCCGTTTCCCGACAGGAGCTTCGACGCCGTCACCATCGCCTTCGGCATCCGCAACGTGCCGCGCGTCGACGTCGCGCTCTCCGAGATGCGCCGCGTGCTGAAGACCGGCGGGCGGGCTCTCGTGCTGGAATTCTCCAAGGTCGACGTGCCGGGCTTCGACCGGGTCTACGACGCTTTCTCGTTCAACGTCATCCCGCGGCTCGGCCAGATGGTGGCGGGCGACGCCGAGAGCTACCGCTATCTCGTCGAGTCGATCCGCCGCTTTCCGGATGCTGCGACCTTCGCCGACATGATGCGCGAGGCCGGCTTCGAGCAGGTCGAGGCGACGCCGATGACAGGCGGGATCGCCTGCCTCCATTCGGGCTTCCGGATTTGAGCGGCGCCGGATCGATCCTCGGCTGATGTCCGCGCTCGGCCTCTTTCCCAACTTCCTGCGGCTCGCGCGCGCCGGCTTCGTCATGGCGCGCGAAGGCGCCTTGCGGCTCGCCGATCCGATCGAGCTCCCGCCCTCCGTCCGGGCGCTGATCCGGGTCGGGCGGCTGATCGAGAAACGCTCGGCGAGCGACGACGCCAAGGGCCTCGCGCGCGCCTTCGAGCGGCTCGGGCCGTCCTACGTCAAGCTCGGCCAGTTCCTGGCGACCCGGCCGGACGTCGTGGGACTCGAGATCGCGAAGGACCTCGAGGAGCTGCACGACCGCGTGCCGGCCTTCCCGCAGGAGGAGGCGGAGCGCACTGTCGTCGAGGCGCTCGGCGGCGCCCTTGACCGGAAGTTCCTGGCGTTCGGACCCGCCGTCGCCGCCGCCTCCATCGCGCAGGTCCACCGCGCGCGGATCCGCGACGTCGACGGCTTCGAGCGCGACGTCGCGGTCAAGGTTCTGCGGCCGGGCGTCACCCAGCGTTTCTCGAAGGACCTGCGCGCCTTCTACGCCGTCGCGCGCTTCTTCGAGAAACGCGTGCCGAAGGCGCGGCGCCTGAAGCCGGTCGAAATCGTCGAGACGCTCGCCCGGTCCGTCGCGATCGAGATGGACCTGAGGCTCGAGGCCGCCGCGCTGTCGGAGATCGCCGAGAACACGGCGGCCGATCCCGGCTTCCGCGTGCCCGCGGTCGACTGGGAGCGCACCGCGCGCACGGTGATGACGCTCGACTGGGTCGACGGCGTGAAGCTCTCCGACCACGCCGGGCTCGCGGACGCCGGCCACGACCTGCCGGCGCTCGGCCGGCACCTGATGCAGACCTTCCTGCGGCACGCGATGCGCGACGGCTTCTTCCACGCCGACATGCATCCGGGAAACCTGTTCGTCGACGCCGGCGGGTCGATCGTCGCGGTCGACTTCGGCATCACCGGGCGGCTCGGGCCGAAGGAGCGGCGGTTCCTCGCGGAAATCCTGCACGGCTTCATCGTGCGCGACTACAAGCGCATCGCGGAGGTGCATTTCGAGGCCGGCTACGTGCCGTCCGGGGAGTCGGTCGACGAGTTCGCCCGCGCGCTCAGGGCGATCGGCGAGCCGATCCACTCGCGCACCGCCGACCAGATCTCGATGGCCAAGCTCCTGACCCTCCTTTTCGAGGTGACCGAGCTGTTCCAGATGCAGACCCGGCCTGAATTGTTGATGCTGCAGAAGACCATGGTCGTCGTCGAAGGCGTCGCGCGGTCGCTCGACCCCAAGCTCGACATGTGGCGCACGGCCGAGCCGGTCGTCCGCGAATGGCTGGAGCGCAATCTCGGACCGATCGGGATCGGCGAGACCGCCGGCGCCGAGCTTCGCAAGCTGGCGCTGGGCGTTTCGCGCATCCCCGACCTGCTGCTGCGGGTCGAGCGCACCTCGATCGAGCTGGAGGAAGTCGTGCGCGGCGGCCTCAGCTATTCCGAGGACAGCATCCAGGCCATCATCAAGGGCGTGCAGCGCGCCACCCTGATCGGCAACCTGGCGCTCGGGGCGGTGGCGATCGCGCTGGTGGTGTTTGTGGTGTGGTGAGCGCCCCGCGCTTGAACGCTTCACGCATTCGCATACATTGACAGCAATGCTTTCACTAAAGGTCGGACGAAGCGGAGTGGCGCATGAGCACGCTGACGGTCCGAAAGCTGGATGACCGCATCAAGGCGCGGCTGCGGGTCATCGCCGCCGAGAACGGTCGATCGATGGAAGACGAGGTTCGCCGCATCATCGAGCGCGTGGTCGATGAGCACGACCGTCCCAAAGCGGGAAATTTGGCCGACGCCATCACGGCGATCTTCGATCCGCTCGGCGGCGTCGAACTGGATGTTCCGCCCCGCGGCCCTGGGAGGCCTTCGCCGGATTTTAGCGGGGCCGAGTACGATCGGTGATCGTGCTCGACACGAATGTGCTGTCGGAAGTGATGCGGGGGCCGGCCGTCAGATCGGCCGCCGTCGTCGACTGGCTTGGCGGGCTCGATCCGGACGCCACGGCGATGACGGTGATATCTGTGGCCGAGATCGCGACGGGCGTGTGGCAGCTTCCGGCCGGCAAGAGACGAGACGACATGATTGATGCGGCGGACCGCCTCTTCTCGCTGTTCAGCGGACGCATCCTGCCTTTCGATGTCCCCTCCGCCCGCCTCTACCCCGAGATGACGATCGCCAGGAAGCGCGCGGGACTGCATTTCGAGCATGTCTTCGACTTGCAGATCGCCGCCATCGCGAGCGCTCGCAGCGCCGCCGTCGCGACCCGCAACGTCTCGGATTTCGAGGGGCTCGGCCTCACCGTCATCAACCCGTGGGACCACCCCGCCCCGTGACCGCCCCCCGCATCCTGCTCGTCATCGGCGGCGGCATCGCGGCCTACAAGTCGCTGGACCTGATCCGGCGGCTGAAGGAGCGCGGCTTCTCCGTGAGGGCGATCCTCACCGCCAGCGGCGCGCAGTTCGTCACGCCGTTGTCCGTGGCGACGCTGACCGGCGAGCGCTGCTTCCAAGAGCTGTTCGATCTCACCGACGAGCATGACGTCGGCCACATCCGGCTCGCCCGCGACGCCGAGCTCGTCCTGGTCGCGCCGGCGACCGCCGACCTCATCGCGAAGATGGCCAACGGCCTCGCGAACGACCTCGCCTCGACCGCGCTTCTCGCGACCACCGCGCCGATCCTGCTCGCGCCCGCGATGAACCCGACCATGTGGGCGAACCCCGCGACGCGGCGCAACGTCGAGCGGCTGACGGCCGACGGCGTGACCTTCGTCGGCCCCGAGACCGGGCTGATGGCCGAGCGCGGCGAGAGCGGCCTCGGACGCATGAGCGAACCGCTCGACATCGTCGCGGCGGTCGAAAACAGGCTGCGCGGCCGGCGCGAGGGCCCGCTCTCTGGCCTGCGCGTGCTGGTCACCTCCGGCCCGACTCACGAGCCGATCGACCCGGTTCGGGTGCTCGCCAACCGCTCCTCCGGGCGCCAGGGCCACGCAATCGCCGCCGCGGCCGCCCGGGCCGGCGCGGAGGTCACGCTGGTCTCGGGGCCCGTTTCGATCCCCGATCCCAAAGATGTGACGGTCGTCCGCGTCGAGACAGCGCGAGAGATGCTGGACGCGGTCGAGCGGTCGCTTCCGGCCGACATCGGCGTCTTCGCCGCGGCCGTCGCGGACTGGCGCACCGACGGCGCGACCCAGAAGCTGAAGAAGGGCGGGGGAGGGCCGCCGGCGCTGTCGCTGGTCGAAAACCCCGACATTCTCGCGACCGTCGCCAGGCGTCACGATCGTCCGCGGCTCCTCGTCGGCTTTGCGGCGGAGACCGAGAACGTCGTCGCCCACGCCAAGGAGAAGCTTGCCCGCAAGGGTTGCGACCTCATCGTCGCCAACGACGTCTCGCCGGCGAGCGGGGTGATGGGCGGCGAGGCCAACACCGTCCATCTCGTCAGTCCGGAGGGCGTCGAGTCCTGGCCGGCGATGAGCAAGGGCGCGGTGGCGGAAGAGCTCGTGGAGCGCTTCGCGGCCTCGATCGGGCGGGCGGAATGACCGTCCAACTAAAGATACTTCGCCTGCCCCACGCGCATGGGTTGCCGTTCCCGGCCTATGAGACAGCGGGCGCCGCAGGCATGGATCTGAGGGCGGCCGTCGAGCAATCGGCGCCTTTGACGCTTCCGCCGCGTGGAAGGGCCCTTGTCCCGACCGGACTGTCGCTCCAGTTCCCGAAGGGGTTCGAAGCGCAGATTCGGCCCCGTTCGGGCCTTGCGTTGAAGCATGGCGTGACGGTGTTGAACGCGCCTGGGACGGTCGATGCGGACTATCGTGGAGAGGTCAGGGTCCTTCTCGTCAATCTCGGCGAAGAGGACTTCGTGGTCGAGCGTGGCGCGCGGATCGCCCAGCTCGTCATGGCCGCCGTCGCGCATGCCGATGTCATCGAAGCGGATGCGCTGGACGCCAGCGCCAGGGGGGAGGGCGGTTTCGGCTCGACAGGCGTCTAACCGCAGGAGTCCGAGACCATGAACCTGCTTCCGCGCCGAGGGTTGCTCGCCGTCGCCGCCGTCGTCGACATCGCCTATCACGCAAGGCCGACGCCGATCGCCGCGAAAACGCTCGCGGCGCGCCACGGCCTTCGCCCGCGTCATCTTGAGACGCTTCTGCAGGTGCTCGTGCGCGCCGGCATCCTCAAGGGCGTCCGCGGGCCCCGCGGCGGATACGAGCTGGCGCGCGAGCGCCGCCGGATCTCGATCGCCGACATCGTGCTCGCCGCGCTCGGCCAGGCCGAGGACAAGGACGGCGACGGCGACGGAGACGAGGACGCCTCGCCTCTGGTCGTGGAGGTCGTCACCCCCATGATCGGCTCGGCCTCCAAGAGCTTTCTCGAGCGGCTCGGCGAGATCAGCGTCGACGACCTCTGCCAGGAGGCCGAGCGCCGCGCCGTGTTCGGCGACTCCCGCCCGATCTACGATTTTACGATATAATTTAGTATATTATACCAATCATCGACACGATCCTGTGTCTTTGCTAGCGTTCTGGTGGATTGTACGGATCGAGCGCCGCCCGGACGACGGCGGCGCCAATGGAGACATCGTCCATGAGCCAGCCCGCCCTCAAGCCGACCGACGCGTCCGCCCATGCGCCGGGCCGCGGCCGCATCTACGACTCCGTCACGGACACGATCGGCGACACCCCGCTGGTGCGTCTCGACCGCCTCGCCGCCCATAAGGGCGTGAAGGGCAAGCTGCTGGCCAAGCTGGAGTTCTTCAACCCGATCTCGAGCGTCAAGGACCGCATCGGCGTCGCGATGATCGACGCGCTCGAGCGCGACGGCGTGCTGAAGCCCGACAGCGTGCTGGTCGAGCCGACCTCCGGCAACACCGGCATCGCGCTCGCCTTCGTCGCCGCCGCCCGCGGCTATCGCCTGATCCTCGTGATGCCCGAGACCATGTCGATCGAGCGCCGCAAGATGCTGGCGCTGCTCGGCGCCGAGCTGGTGCTGACCGAAGGCGCCAAGGGCATGAAGGGCGCCGTCGCCCGCGCGCAGGAGCTGGTGCAGGAAATCCCGAACTCGATCATCCCGCAGCAGTTCGAGAACCCGGCCAACCCCGACATCCATCGCCGCACGACCGCCGAGGAGATCTGGAACGACACCGACGGCGAGGTCGACTACATCGTCTCGGGCGTCGGCACCGGCGGCACGATCACAGGCGTCGGCCAGGTGCTGAAGCCCCGCAAGTCGTCGCTGAAGATCGTGGCCCTGGAGCCGGAGGACTCGCCGGTCCTGTCCGGCGGCCAGCCGGGCCCGCACAAGATCCAGGGCATCGGCGCCGGCTTCGTCCCGGGCGTGCTCGACAGATCGGTGATCGACGAGGTCATCACCGTCGGCAACCAGACCGCCTTCGAGACGGCGCGGCTGGTCGCGCGGCTGGAAGGCGTGCCGGTCGGCATCTCCTCGGGCGCGGCTGTCGCCGCCGGCCTCGAGATCGCGGCGCGGCCCGAGGCGGCCGGCAAGAACATCGTGATCATCATCCCGAGCTTCGCCGAGCGCTACCTGTCGACGGCGCTGTTCGAAGGGCTCTGAGCAGCTTCCAATGATGCGTCATGCCCGGACTTGAACCGGGCATCCATCCCTCATCAGGAACTCGGATGTTTCCGAGTTCCTCCTTGAAGGTAGCGAAGTCGGAGACATCCGACTTTGCAGGCGCGCCCCGCCCGATGGAGATCGCCGGGTCAAGGCCGGCGATGACGGCTTCGCAGCCCAGATCCACAGATCGGTCGTCCTACCGAACCACCGGCTCGTCCGGCAGTTCGTTGCCGAGGCCCGGCTCTGGCGGCAGCACCTCGGCGAGCGCCTGACCGCAGCGGCGCACCGCCGTTACGACCCCCTCGACCAGCCGATGGTCCTTCGCGGCGCTGGTGATGTCCGCGACGGCCTCGCGCCAGCTTTCCGGCGAGACCGACTCGTGGACGCCGTCGTCGGCGATCACCTCGACATGCCGGTCGGCGACAGCGACATGGATCAGCACCGCCGTCCGCTCGCGGGTGCGATGCAGCTTCAGCTCGTCGAACGACCGGACGGCGGCCTCATGCGCAGCGGCGGACGGCAGCCGGTCGATGTGGAGCGCATGGCGCACGCGCCATGACGCCGCGAGCGCGGCGAGGCAGGCGAACACGGACAGCTGCGCGAACACGATCCAGTGCAGCGCCATGCCGGTCAGGGACAGCGGCCCGGCCGAGAAGATCGCGATGACGCCTGCCGCGATCAGCGCGACGGTGGCGTCGAACTCCTCGCAGGGATCGGTCTCGATCACGACGACGATCTCGCCCGCCGTGGCCGTCTCCGCCTCGCGGATGGCCTGCGCGATCACCGCGCGGTCATGCTCGGAGACCACGTCCCCGCCGGGCCTCGGGGCAGAAGAAGCTGCGCCTGCGCTCACCATCCGCCCGACGCGCCTCCGCCGCCCGAGGATCCGCCGCCTCCGCCGCCGAAACCACCGCCGCCGCCGGACCAGCCTCCGCCCCCGCCGGACCAGCCGCCGGAGCTCGGGCCGCCAATGATCCAGGGGCCGTGGCGTCGCCGCGCGGCGCCGCTCGGGCCCGAGCGGATCGCGCGCCAGAGGATGTAGATGAACAGGATCCAGAAGCAGATCATGAACACCGTAACGATCAGCGGCGTCTCTTCCTCGATCTTGTCGTTGAGCGCGGCGCGCTTCTGGTAGTCCTCGGCCTGTCCGGAGAAGACCGCCATCACGTCGTCGGCGCCCCGGGAGATTCCGCCCGGAATGTCGCCGGCCTTGAAGCGCGGCAGGATGGCGTTCTCGATGATCAGCCGGGAGACGGCGTCGGTGAGGTCGCCCTCGAGGCCGTAGCCGACCTCGATGCGGACCTTGCGCTCGTTCGGCGCGACGAGGATCAGCGCGCCGTCGTTGCGCGTCCGGTCGCCGAGCTTCCAGTCGCGGAACAGGCGGTTGCCGTAGTCCTCGACCGAGGTCCCCTCCAGCGAGGAGACGGTCGCGACCGCGAGTTGATGGCCGGATTTTTCCTGGAAGGCCTTGAGCCTGGCGATCAGCGCTTGCTCGTCGGCCGGCGGAATGACGTTCGCCTGGTCGACGACGTAGTTGGTGAAGGCGGGGAAGGTGAGGTCGGCGCGCACACCCGAGCCGAGGGCGCACAGGGCCAGCAGGCCGAAGACTGCCGATGCGATGCGCCGCCGAGCCGTCATGACGCGCATTGGGAGCACGAAGCGCCTCGCTCGGGCAAGGGTTCGGCGCGTCGCGGCGGCGGGCCGGAACGCGCCGATGATCCTCAGGTGTTCATCGAGTCGAAGAAGTCCGAGTTCGACTTGGTCGAACGGAGCTTGTCGAGCAGGAACTCCATGGCGTCGACGGTGCCCATCGGATTGAGGATGCGGCGCAGGACATACATCTTCTTGAGCACGTCCGGCGGCACGATGAGCTCTTCCTTGCGCGTGCCGGAGCGGGTGATGTCCATCGCCGGGAAGGTGCGCTTGTCCGAGACCTTGCGGTCGAGGATGAGCTCGGAATTGCCCGTGCCCTTGAACTCCTCGAAGATCACCTCGTCCATGCGGCTGCCGGTGTCGATCAGCGCCGAGGCGATGATGGTCAGCGAGCCGCCTTCCTCGATGTTGCGCGCCGCGCCGAAGAAGCGCTTCGGGCGCTGCAGGGCGTTGGCGTCGACGCCGCCCGTCAGCACCTTGCCGGAGGACGGCACGACGGTGTTGTAGGCGCGGCCGAGGCGGGTGATCGAGTCGAGCAGGATGACGACGTCGCGGCCGTGCTCGACGAGGCGCTTGGCCTTCTCGATCACCATCTCGGCGACCTGCACGTGGCGCTGGGCCGGCTCGTCGAAGGTCGAGGAGATGACCTCGCCCTTCACCGAGCGCTGCATGTCCGTGACTTCCTCGGGCCGCTCGTCGATGAGCAGCACGATCAGGTAGCACTCGGGGTGATTGGCGGCGATCGCGGTCGCGATGTTCTGCATCATGACCGTCTTGCCGGTCCGCGGCGGCGCGACGATCAGGGCGCGCTGGCCCTTGCCGAGCGGGGCGACGATGTCGATCACGCGGGTCGACATATCCTTCTTGGTCGGGTTCTCGATCTCCATCCTGAGGCGCTCGTCGGGATAGAGCGGCGTCAGGTTGTCGAAATGGACCTTGTGGCGCGCCTTGTCCGGGTCCTCGAAGTTGATCGTGTTGACCTTGAGCAGCGCGAAGTAGCGCTCGCCTTCCTTCGGGGAGCGGATCTGGCCCTCGACCGTGTCGCCGGTGCGAAGCGAAAAGCGGCGGATCTGGGAGGGCGAGATGTAGATGTCGTCGGGGCCGGGCAGGTAGTTGGCGTCCGGCGAGCGCAGGAAGCCGAAGCCGTCCTGCAGCACCTCGACCACGCCGCCGCCGATGATGTCGACTTCGCGCGCCGCGAGCTGCTTGAGAATTGCGAAAAGAAGCTCCTGCTTGCGGAGCGTGGATGCGTTCTCGACCTCGAGCTCCTCGGCTTGCGCGAGGATTTCCGTCGGCGATTTCGCCTTGAGATCGAAGAGCCTGACTTCGGGCATTTAAGGCCTTTGAGGGATTTGACGCTTATCGCGCGTCGGCAGGTGGCGGGGATTGGAGCAGGCAGGAGAGGTCGCCCGGCGCAGCGCTCGGGGCGCTGGACGCGCCCTTCTTTGCAAGACTGGTCGGGGGACGAACCGCAGGGACCCGGGCCTTGGCGGACCGTCGGCCGGAACATGGGCGCGGACGTGCCTGTCCGACTCCAATGTCACGTACATATCGGCTGGGGCCTTCGCCCACAAGTGCCGCTGCGGTCAGCTGATGCGGATTTTCGATGCTCAGAACGGCTTTACGATCACGAGGACCACGATCGCGAGCATCAGAAGCGTCGGGACCTCGTTCAGGATCCGGAAGAATTTCTGGCTCTTTTCGTTCCGGTCCTCGGCGAAGGAGCGCACGCAGGCGGCGAGATAGCCATGCGCTCCGGACAGCACGATCACGAGAGCGAGCTTGGCGTGCAGCCAGCCCGCGGTCGTCCATCCGCCCTTCCAGACGAGGGCCAGGCCGGCGAGCCAGGCGACGATCATCGCCGGCGTCATGATCGCCTTCAGCAGCCGACGCTCCATGACCTTGAAGGTCTCGGAGACCTCGGATCGAGGCGTCGCGACCGCGTGATAGACGAACAGCCGCGGCAGATAGAGCATCGCCGCCATCCACGAGATGACCGCGACGACGTGCAGGGCCTTGATCCAGAGGTAGAGGTCCATCGCCTCTCTCACATCCACAGCAACAAAGATGCGCCGCTTACATGGCCGTCCCGCTCTCCCCTCGCGGGAGAGGGGCGCGGTTCAGGATAGGGCTTAGACGCTGCGCCGGCGGAAACGCGCCCCTCATCCCACCTCGGGCCGCGCCGAGGCCACCTTCTCCCGCGAAGGGAGAAGCAGAGAAAGCCGTCACGCGCCGCGCACCCGCTCCACGAGCTTTGCGACGTGCTCAGGCGGGGTTTCCTGCCTGACCCCGTGGCCGAGGTTCAGGATCAGCGGATTGCGCCCCAGCGCCTCCAGGACGTCGTCGACGGCCCGATCGAGCGCGGCGCCGCCGGCGACGAGCGCAATCGGATCGACCGCTCCCTGCAGCGCGCGGCACGAATAGACCGCTGATCGCGCGGCGTAGAGATCCTCCGAGGTCGCAACCCCGAAGCCGTCTGCGGGAACCGCGCCGGCGAAATCGGCCAGCTTGGCGCCCGCGCCGCGCGGAAAGGCGATGATCCTGGCGTCCGGGACTTCCGCCCGAACCTTGTCGCAGAGCTTCGCGATCGGCGCGGTCGACCAGCGCGAGAACTCCCGCGACGGCAGGTCCCCGCTCCAGCTGTCGAAGATCTGGACCGCGTCCGCTCCTGCCCGCAGCTGCGCCACGAGATGCGCGGCCGAGGCGTCGACCAGCCGGTCGATCAGCTCCGCGAAGCCGTCCGGATCGCGATAGGCCATCAGCCTCGCCGGCGCCTGCTCCTCGCCGCCGCGGCCGCCGACCATGTAGGTCGCGACGGTGTAGGGCGCCCCGCAGAAGCCGATCAGCGCCTTCGACTTCGGAAGCTCGGCCCGCACGCGCCTCACGGTTTCATAGACCGGCGCCAGCATGTCGAGGTCGATGGCGTCCTTCAGCCGGGAGAAGCTGTCGCGCGTCGGGAGCGGATCGAGCTGCGGTCCTTCGCCCTGGACGAAGCGGACGTCCTGCCCGAGCGCATGTGGCACGACCAGGATGTCCGAGAACAGGATCGCGGCGTCGAGGTCGAAGCGCCTGACCGGCTGCAGCGTGACCTCGGTGGCGAGAGCGGAGTCGTAGCAGAGGTCGAGGAACCCGCCCGCCTGCTGCCTCAGCTCGCGATATTCGGGGAGGTAGCGACCGGCCTGGCGCATCAGCCACACCGGCGGCGGCCAGATCGTCTCGCCCGACAGGACCCGGACGAGCTTCGGGGCGTCGGCGCTCGCCTTTGACCTCAGGCGTTCGGCCACAGTCTCGGGCACCGGCGAGCTCCTTCCAAGAATCTTAGAGAAGACTCTTCTGCTTCTTTTTCTAGGGAGGCGGATTACAGGCGTTCTCGGCCGTCCACAAGACGTCCACAGAGCGGCGTTCGTTTACCATTCGTTAAGAACTGCGGCGGGCTTGGGGTCTTAACAATTCATTCACCATTCCATCGACTCCCTCCTCGGGCCAGTCCCGGACGGCGGCCCTGTTGATGAAAATCCGCCCCTCGGCGAAGGTGAGGCCGGCGGGGCTAGACCGCGCCGGAGTCATCCACAGACGTCCACCGCTGCGTCGACAGGCTGTCGCGCATCGCTCCCCAGCCCGCACCCGCCAGTTTCCGGTCATGTCCTCCCCGCCGAACTTCCATTTCCACCTCGTCTCTGACGCGACGGGAGAGACGCTGGTCGCGGTCGCCCGCGCCGCCGCCTCGCAGTTCCGGAGCGTCTCCAGCGTCGAGCACGTCCACCCGCTGGTGCGCTCCCCGCGCCAGCTCGAGCGCGTGCTCGCCGAGGTCGCGTCCGAGCCCGGCATCGTGCTCTACACGCTCGTCGACGAGGGGCTGATCTCGGAGCTCGAGCGCCGCTGCGCGGAGCTCGGCTGCCCGTGCCTGTCGGTGCTCGCCCCGGTGTTCCAGTTGCTGCGGACCCATCTTGGCCTCGAAACCGCCGGACAGGCGGGCGCGCAGCACGATCTCAACGAGAACTATTTCCGGCGGATCGACGCGCTGAACTACACGATGGCCCATGACGACGGGCAGGGCGCCGACGACCTCGCGGGCGCCGACGTCGTGCTGCTGGGCGTCAGCCGCACCTCCAAGACGCCGACGTCGATCTACCTCGCCAATCGCGGAGTGAGGGCCGCGAACATCCCGCTCGTGCCGGACATTCCGCTGCCGCCGGGCGTCGAGGGGCTGACGGGTCCGCTGATTGTCGGGCTGATCGCCCAGCCGGACCGGATCGTCGAGATCCGCCACAACCGCCTGCTCGGTCTCGACGCCAATCCGGGCGCGAGCTCGACCGCGATGTTCCTGACCGACAGCGCCTATATCGACAGGGAATACGTCGCGGCCGAAATCCGCGCCTCGCGCCGGCTCTGCGCCAAGAACGGCTGGCCGACGATCGACGTGACCCGCCGCTCGATCGAGGAGACGGCGGCGGCCGTCATCGCGATGCTCGGCGAGCACAAGGCCAAGCGTGCGACCGCCGGGGCCGCGGGCGGGGCGGCGTGACCGGCCTCTGGCTGAAGCGCGAGCCGCTGGTCCTCGCCTCGAAGAGCGCCGTTCGGGCGATGATCCTGGAGGATGCGGGCGTGCCGGCGGAAATCCGGCCGGCGGTGGTCGACGAACGGGCCGTCGAGGCGCAGCTGCCGTCGTCCGGCGCCGCGGACGTCGCCGTCGGGCTCGCTTGCGCCAAGGCGCTCGATGTCTGCGCCGGGGCGCCGGGCCGCCTCGTGCTCGGCTGCGACCAGACCCTGTCGCTCGGCTCCGAACGCTTCACCAAGCCGCGCTCGCGCGAGGACGGACGGGCGCAGCTCGCGCGGCTCTCGGGGAAAACCCACGCCCTGTCGTCCGGCGCGGCGCTGGCGCGGGACGAAAAAATCGTCTGGAGCGCGGTCGCCGAGGCGCGGCTGACGATGCGGGAGTTTTCGGACGACTTCGTCGAGGCCTATCTGGACGCAGCGGGGGACGCGGTTCTGACCAGCGTCGGCGGCTACCAGTTCGAGGGCGTCGGGGCGCAGCTGTTCGAGCGCGTCGAGGGCGACTTCTTCACCATCCTCGGCCTGCCGCTGCTGCCGCTGCTCGCGGGCCTGCGCGACCTCGGGGCGCTCGCCCGATGACCGCCCCGCGCGCCGTCGTGCTCGGCTGGCCAGTGCGCCATTCGCGCTCGCCGATGATCCACGGCCACTGGCTGAAGACCTACGGGATCGAGGGGACCTACGAGCACGCGGAGGTTCCCCCGGAGGATTTCGCGCAGTTCGTGCGCGGGTTCGAGGCGGCGGGGATCGTCGGCGGCAACGTCACCATCCCGCACAAGGAGGCCGCCTTCGCGCTGGTCGACGAGGCCGATCCGGAGGCGGCCGCGCTCGGGGCGGTCAACACGCTCTGGCGCGAGGGCGGAAAACTCCTCGGCGCCAACACCGACGGGCTCGGCTTTCTCGCCAATCTCGACGCCGGCGCCCCCGGCTGGGAGGGTGACCGCAGCGTCGCCGTCGTGCTCGGCGCGGGCGGCGCCGGCCGGTCGGTGGTCCGCGCGCTCGCGGGCCGCGGCTTCGACAGGATCGTGGTCGCGAACCGCACCGCCGCGCGGGCCGAGGCGGTCGCCGCGCTGGCGGGCCGCGCGGGAGTCGCGATCGGCTATGACGAGCTCTGGCGCTGGCTTCCGAAGGCGAAGCTTCTTGTGAACTCGACCTCCCTCGGCATGACCGGCAAGGATCCGCTCGACGTCCACATCGGCGAACTGCCAGAGGACGCGGTCGTCAACGACCTCGTCTACGTGCCGCTCGAGACCGGCCTCCTCGCCTCCGCCCGCGCCAACGGGAACCGCACGGTCGACGGCCTCGGAATGCTGCTGCACCAGGCGGCCCCCGGCTTCGAACGCTGGTTCGGCGTCCGGCCCGAGGTGACGGACGAGCTTCGCGCGCTGGTGGTCGCCGACATCGAGGGACGGCGATGACGGGCGCGTCCGGAGCATGATCGTCATCGGCCTCACCGGCTCGATCGGCATGGGCAAGTCGACGACCGCAAAACTCTTCGCCGAGGATGGCGTGCCGGTCCACGACGCCGACGCGGCGGTCCACCGGCTCTATTCGGGCGAGGCCGCGCCGCTGATCGAGGCGGCGTTTCCGGGAACGACGGCCGCCGGCGTAGTCGATCGCAAGGCGCTCGGACAGCGCGTTCTGGGCGACCCCGCCGCGCTGAAGCGGCTCGAGGCGATCGTCCATCCGCTGGTGCGGAAGTCCGAGACGGCTTTCCTGAAGGAGGCACGCCTCCAGAACGCCCGCGCGGTGGTGCTCGACATCCCGCTGCTTTTCGAGACGGGACGCGAGGGCCAGGTCGACAAGGTCGTGGTGGTCTCCGCAGGCGAGGAGGAGCAGCGCCGCCGCGTCATGGCGCGGCCGGGCATGACCGAACAGGCCTTCGCCGCGATCCTCGCGCGCCAGACGCCGGACGCCGAAAAACGCGCCCGCGCGGATGTGGTGATCGACACGTCCCGCAGCGTCGAGGATGCCCGCGATCAGGTCCACCGCCTGCTGGATACGCTCGGCTTTTTCGCCGGGCGCTAGCCCGACGCCGTGGATACCGGCGCGACGGGGCGAGCGCCGGCGCTCGCGTCAGGCTAGACTGCGCTCATGCGCGAAATCGTTCTCGACACCGAAACCACCGGCCTCGATCCGGCGACCGGCGACCGGATCGTCGAGATCGGCTGCGTCGAGTTGCTGAACCGCATCCCGACCGGCGCGAACTATCACGTCTACATCAACCCCGAGCGCGACATGCCCGAGGGCGCCTTCCGGGTGCACGGACTGTCGAGCGAGTTCCTGTCGGACAAGCCGAAATTCGCCGAGGTCGCGGACGAGTTCCTGGCCTTCATCGGCGACGACGCGCTGGTCATCCACAACGCCGCCTTCGACGTCGGTTTCATCGACCACGAGCTCGGGCGGATCGGCCATCCGAAGATCGGCCGCGAGCGGGTGGTCGACACGCTGATGCTGGCGCGGCGCAAGAACCCGGGCGGGCAGGCCTCGCTCGACGCGCTCTGCGCGCGCTACGGCATCGACAACTCCAAGCGCACCAAGCACGGGGCGCTGCTCGACAGCGAGATTCTGGCGGAGGTCTATCTCGAGCTGCTGGGCGGCCGTCAGGCCACGCTCGGCCTGTCGCAGCTGGACGCCAAGGCCGCCGCCGCGCGCGGCCAGGCCGTGGCGCGCCGGCCGGCTCCGCTCGCGCCGCGCCTCACGGAAGCCGAGGTCGCGGCGCATCTCGCCTTCGTCGCGACGCTCGGCGGGACGCCGCTATGGCGGGAATACCTCGCCGAGCCCGACGCGGTCGCGGCGCAGTAGGCCTTACGCCTTCGCGCCGCCCTGCTGGGCCGCCTCTTCGGCGCGGGCGCGGTAGAGCGCGGCGAAGTCCACCGGATCGATCATCAGCGGCGGGAAGCCGCCGTTGCGGACCGCGTCGGCGACGATGTGGCGGGCGAAGGGGAACAGCAGGCGCGGGCACTCGATCATGACGACCGGATGGATCTGGTCTTCCGGGATGTTCACGATCCGGAACACGCCGCCATAGGTGAGGTCGACGCGGAAGATCAGGCTGTCGGCGTCCTTGGCTTGGCCCTCGATGACGAGCTCGACCTCGAAGTCGGTGTCGCCGACCTTGCGGGCGTTGACGTTGACGTTGATCTCGATCTGCGGCGCCGTCTGGCGGGCGGCGAGCGAACGCGGCGCGTTGGGATTCTCGAAGGAGAGATCCTTGGCGTATTGCGCCAGCACGTTGATCGCGGGCGCCTTGTTCTCGGCGGCCGCGGGGCCGCCGTTTCCGTTCGTGTTGGCCATCAGACTTCCTCGGGACGCGCGTCGGCGTCAGGGCGCGTCAGGACGAGGCGCCACGACAGGCCGCGCGGGTAACACGAGGGACCGTGGGGAACAAGCCGACGATCGGCTGCCGATCAGGCCTTGCCGCGGCCGGCCGGTTCGACTTCCCGCCATTCGCGCGCGTCGAGGTCGAGCATCCCGCCTTCCGGCCGGCGCTCGGCGCGCGGGCGCTGCGGCGAGGGGTCGATCGTCTGGGCCTTCTCGCCTGCGAAGAAGCGACGCAGCCGCGCCCTGAGGCTCGGGGCGAGCGCGACGACGCCGAGCGCGTCGGTGATGAAGCCCGGAACCGCGAACAGCAGGCCGGCGAGGCCACGCATGCCCGCCTCTCCGTCGAGCGCCATCGCAAAGACGCCGCCGCGCGCCTTGGCGCGGGCGTCGGTCACCAGCGAGCCGATCATGGCCACGCCCACGAGCGAGAAGGCGAGCTGCAGCAGCACCGCCTTGCCGAAGCCGATCGCGGCGGCGACGGCGAGGAACGCGACCAGCTCGAGGGCCGGCAGCAGAAGCAGGAGGCCGAGAATCCGGGCCATGACGTGTCCGTGAAGCTCCTTGAAGCGCGGATGCGCGTAGATCTATTTGGGGATCAAGGACCCTCGAATTCAAGCGTTTGCCCCGGGCGACTGGAATCGTGGGCCGATCTCCTCACATATAGCGGGATGAAGGCGCGCCTCGCTGGGCGCGCGCTTGGGTTCTGACTGCGAGACCAAATGAACGACGGCTTCGACATCTACACGATCATTTTCGCCGCTCTGGCGCTGTTCGTGTTCTGGAAGCTGCGCTCCGTGCTCGGAACGCGCACGGGCAACGAGCGCCCGCCGCAGGATCCCTTCGTCGGCCGGCCGCAGTCGGACCCGGCCAACGACAAGGTGATCCCGCTTCCCCAGCGCACGACCGAGCAGGCCGCACCCAAGCCGGCGCCCGACGTCGACGAGCCGGCCGGCCCCCGCTGGGCCGGCGTCGCCGAACCCGACACGCCTGTGGCGCGCGGCCTCGACCAGATCGCCGAGGCGGAACGCGGTTTCGACGCCAAGGAATTTTTGGTCGGCGCCCGCGCGGCCTACGAGATGATCGTCACCGCCTTTGCAGCCGGCGACCGAAAGACGCTGAAGCCGCTGCTCGCCCGCGAAGTGTTCGAGAGCTTCAGCGCCGCCATCGCCGACCGCGAGAACCGTGGCGAGACCGTCGAGTCGAACTTCGTGTCGATCGAGAAGGCCGAGATCGCCGCAGCGGAGGCCGCGAACCGGACCGCGCAGGTCACCGTGCGCTTCGTCTCCAAGCTGATCACGGCGACCCGTGACCGGACCGGCGCGGTGATCGACGGCAGCCCGACCGAGATCGCCGACCTCGTCGACGTCTGGACATTCTCGCGCGAGCTCAACGCCCGCGACCCGAACTGGCGGCTGATCTCAACCGAACCGCTCTGACGGCCCCCTTGCGATGCGCCGGGGGGCAGCCATCGTGACGGCTCTACAGCTTGCTGCTGCGGCTCTGCTTGCAGGCGCGGGCGCGAAAGCCGATCCGGCCGCCCTGACGCCCGTCGCTTTCTCTCAGATCCCCGGCTGGGAGAAGGACGACCATTCGGCCGCCTTCTCGGTCTGGATGAAGTCCTGCGGCATGATCGACGCCGCCGCGCCAGCTCTGCGGCCGGGCGTCCCGGCGGGCGACGCGCTCGCCTCCGTCTGCGCGCGGGGCATGGCGCTCAACCCGGCCGAGGACGGCGCCGCCAAGCGTTTCTTCGAAACCTCGTTCCAGCCTTTCCGCATCGGGCGCGGCGTGCTGACCGGCTATTACGAGCCGGAAGCCTTCGGCTCGCTGACCCAGACGAAGCGGTTCACGACGCCGCTGCTCGGCCGTCCTCCCGACCTCGTCTCGATGATGCTCGGCGAGACGCTGCCCGGCGTCCCTGGCAACCTCCAGGCGGCGCGGCGCAAGGGGGAGGGGTTCGAGCCCTATCCGACCCGCGCGGAGATCGAGGACGGCGTTCTTGGAGAGCTCGCGCGCCCGCTGGTCTTCCTCGACTGGATCGACGCCTTCTTCATCCACATCCAGGGGTCCTCGCGCGTAAAACTGCCGGACGGGCGGATGATCCGCCTCGCCTATGACGGCCGCAACGGCCGCCCCTTCACCGGCATCGGCCGCCTGCTGGTCGAGCGGGGCGAGATGACCAAGGAGGTCGCGACCATGGCGCAGATCCGCGCCTGGCTCGCCAAGAACCCCGGGGACGGCCGCGCCCTGATGCGGCGGAACGAGAGCTACATCTTCTTCAAGATCGACGAGGTGCTGCGTCCCGAGGACGGCCCGCGCGGCGCGCAGGACGTCGCGCTGACGCCCGGCCGCAGCCTCGCCGTCGACCGGGCGCTCTGGCCCTACGGTCTGCCGATGTGGATCGACGGCCGCTTTCCGGACGGCGACCGCTTCCGACGGCTGATGATCGCGCAGGACACCGGCTCGGCGATCAAGGGGATCGCCCGCGGCGACTATTTTGCGGGGACGGGCGATGCGGCCGGCGCGATCGCGGGCGGCATGCGCCAGCAGACCGATTTCGTCGTGCTGCTGCCGCGACCCGAGCCGCTCCGTTGAGCGGACGGCGCAGGCGCACGCCGAGCGAGGCAGAGCTTTCCCTCTGGGCGAAGGTCGTCGAGACGGTCGCTCCGCTGCCCGGAAAGACGCGGCCCGTCGCGTCGGCCGCCCCGATCCCCGAGCCGCCGGCGGCCCAGCCCGCCGAAGCCGCGCCCGCTGCGCTGCTCCGCCGGCCCGCCGCCAAGCCGCCGACTCCGCTCGCTCCGCTGGAGCAGCGCTTCCGCCGCCGGCTCGCGCGCGGCGTCGTCGAGATCGACGCGCGCATCGACCTGCACGGCCTGAGGCAGGAGGACGCGCACCGCAGGCTCGCGGCGTTCCTCGCCGGCGCGCAGGCGCGGGGCCACAAGGTCGTCCTCGTCATCACCGGCAAGGGCCAGAGCGCCTCCGACCCCCACGCCGAGCGCGGGGTCCTGCGCCGGGCCGTGCCGATGTGGCTCGGCGAGCCGCATATGCGGTCGATCGTCATCGGCTTCGAGGCGGCCGACCCTGTCCATGGCGGCGCCGGCGCCCTCTATGTGCGGGTCCGCAAGTCCGGACGCCGCTGAAACGCGACCCGCACTCTCTGAAAAGGACGCTCCATGACCGGCCCGCACCGCGCTCCGCTCGACGACGCCACGCTCGACACGCTGTTCCGCTCGGCGCGCACCCACAATTCCTTCGAGGCGAAGCCGGTTCCGGAGACGACCCTGCGGGCGCTGTTCGAGCTCGTGAAGATGGGGCCGACCAGCGCGAACGGGCTGCCGGGGCGCTTCGTGTTCGTGACCTCCGAGGAGGGCAAGGCGAAGCTCTCGCCCGCGCTCTCGTCGCAGAATCGCGAGAAGACCATGAAGGCGCCGGTCTGCGTCATCGTCGCCCATGACTCCGAGTGGCACGAGAACCTGCCACGCTTCTTCCCGCATGCGGACGCCAAGAGCTGGTTCGCCGGGAACCAGGCGGCGATCGACGAGACCGCCTTCCGCAACGGCACGCTGATGGGCGGCTACCTGATCCTCGCCGCCCGCGCGCTCGGGCTCGACACCGGCGCCATGTCCGGCTTCGACAAGAAGAAGGTCGACGAGGCGTTCTTCCCGGACGGAAAGTTCAAGACGAACTTCCTCGTCAATCTCGGCTTCGGCGACGGCAAGAACCTGTTCGAGCGCCTGCCCCGCCCCGACTTCGACGAGTTCTGCAAGATCGTGTGACGAGCGCGTCGTCTCAGAAACCCTCCCTTTGAAAGGGGAGGGATCAGCCATGGCTTGAGGCGCTGCAGATTTCCGGCGCGCGATTGCGCCGATCGCCGCAATGTCCCTCTCCGCGCGAACCTGCTACGCACCCGCCCATGCGGGTCCTCGCGATCGATACCGCCCTTGGCGCATGCTCCGCCGCCGTGATCGACACGGCGGACGACGACGCGCCCGCTTATGTCGCTTCGCTCGCCATGGAGCGCGGCCACGCCGAGGCGCTGATGCCCGAGGTCGCGCGCGTGCTCGAGCAAGCGGGCGGCCTCAAGTCGATCGACCGCATCGCCGTCACCGTGGGGCCGGGCAGCTTTACGGGGCTTCGCGTAGGCCTCGCCTGCGCCCGCGCGCTCGGCCTCGGCGGAGGTATCCCCGTCGTCGGCGTGACCACCCTGTCGGCGCTGGTCGCGCCGCTGCTTGTCGTCGACAGCGGAGCGCTGCCGGTCGCCGCCGCGATCGACGCGCGGCACGGCCGGGTGTTCTTCCAGGCGTTTGCAGCGGACGGACGCCCGCTGGTCTCGGCGCGTCTCGTCGAGGCGCGCGACGCCGCGCGGGCGATCGGCGGCGGGCCGGCGCTGGTCGTCGGCTCGGGCGCGGACGCGGTCGTCGCCGCCGCGCAGGACGCGTCCATCCGGCGGGCGGATCCGGCGCTCGACGCGCCCGCCCCGGCATGGGTCGCCCGGCTCGGCGGGGCATCCGAGCCCGACGCCTCGCCGCCGAAGCCGCTCTACCTCAAGGCCGCCGACGCGCATCCGCAGGAGCGCGGCCGGATCGCCCGGCGCTGAGGGCCCGCCGATGTTCTGGCTCTGGTTCTGGGAGTCCTGGTTCGACCGCACCGCCGACTGGGCGGCGGCGCAGGCCGACGCGGGCGACGCCGACGAGCTCGCCGCGATCCATGTCGCCTCCTTCGCGCGCGGCTGGGACGTCCCCGAGATGGAGGATCTTCTGCGCGACCGGGCGGTGATCGCCTGCAAGCTGATGCGCGAAGGGCGCGCAAAACCCTTCGGCTTCGCGATCTCGCGCATCGCCGGCGACGAAGCGGAGGTTCTGTCGGTCGCGGTCGCGGAATCGCGCCGCGGATCGGGCGGCGGCGCGACGCTGATGGCGCGCCACCTCGGCCGGCTCGCAGGCCACGGCGTACGCCGCGTCGTGCTCGAGGTCGACGAAGACAACGGCGCGGCGATCGCGCTCTACAGGCGCTTCGGCTTCGTCGAGGTCGGCAAGCGCAAGGCGTATTACGCCCGCAAGGACGGCACGCGCGGCGCGGCGAAGGTGATGGCGCTGGAGATGCGCTGAGCGTCGCGGTCCCCCGCGCGGTTTACGGCGGGGTCTGCCGATCCTATAAGCGGCCGACGGGACGAAGAGCGAACCAAGCGCCCGCGAGATCAGGGAACGCGCCCCTCGTGTCCACGCCAAAAACCGAACCGGCAAAGCACGAATCGATCGAGGCGATCTGCGCCCGCAAGGGCATGCGGATGACGGAGCAGCGCCGCGTCATCGCGCGCGTGGTCGCCGAGGCGGACGATCATCCCGACGTCGAGGAGCTGCACCGCCGCGCCGCCGCCGTCGACGCCCGCATCTCGATCTCGACGGTCTACCGGACGGTGAAGCTGTTCGAGGACGCCGGCATCATCGCCAAGCTCGACCTGCGCGACGGGCGCTCGCGCTACGAGCCGCAGCCGGACGAGCATCACGATCATCTGATCGATCTGCGCTCCGGCGAGATCCTGGAGTTCCGCGACGAGGAGATCGAGGCGCTGCAGGCGGCGATCGCGCGGCGCCTCGGCTACCGCCTGGTCGACCACCGGCTCGAGCTCTACGCCGTGCCGCTCGACGACCGCGAAGGCTGACCCGCTTGGTCCGCCGCCCCTTCCGCGCCGTGGCCTCGGCCGCGACCCTGATCCCGGTCGTGCTCGCGCTGGCCCCGATCCAGCTGTTCCTGATGTGGCGCGGCTCGCACAGGGCGCAGGACCTGCCGCTCTGGTTCCATCGCTTCGCCATGAAGGTCGTCGGCGTGAGGGTGAAGGTCGTCGGCGCGCCCTCGACCGAGCGTCCGCTCCTGATCGCCTCCAACCACGCCTCCTGGCTCGACATCCCGGTGCTGGGCTCGGTATGCCGCATGTCCTTCGTCGCGAAATCCGAGATCGCCGGATGGCCGGTGTTCGGCTGGCTCGCGCGGCTGCAGCGCACGATCTTCGTCGACCGCGCGCGCCGCACCCACACCGCGACGGTGAACCAGGAGATGGCCGAGCGCATGATCGCCGGCTCGCCCGTCGTGCTGTTCGCCGAGGGCACCTCGAGCGACGGCAACCGCGTGCTCGCCTTCCGCACCTCGCTGCTCGGCGCGGCGCGTGCGGCGATCGCCGCGAGCGGCGGCGACAGCGTCGCGGTGCAGCCGGTCTCGGTCGCCTACACCCACCGCAACGGCCTGCCGCTCGGCCGGCTCGGCCGGCCGTTCGTCGCCTGGTACGGCGACATGACTTTCGGCTCGCACCTCTGGTCGATCCTGCGCGACGGGGCGATCGACGCCACGGTGACCTTCGGCGAGGTGATGCGCGCCGACGCCGCGACCGACCGCAAGCGCCTCGCCGCGATCGCCGAGCGCGAGGTGCGCCGCCTCACCACCAACGCGCTGCTCGGTCGGACGGCCGACGACGTTCAGGCGCAGGAGGCGGAGAAGGCTGGCGCTCTGCGCGAGGCCACGGCGCCCGAGGCGGCCTGATGCTCTCTGACGCCGTCCTCGCCGCGCGGCAGACGCTGTCGCCGCCCTTCCGCATGGTGCTGTTGAAGTCGCTCGGGATCACCGTGCTGCTGCTCGTCGTCGGCTGGATCGGGCTGCAGGAACTCGCCGAGCGGCTGCTGGTCCTGCAGAACCAGACCTTCAACTGGATCGCCCACATCGTCCTCGGCCTCGGCACGGCGCTCGGGCTGCTGTTCCTCGTGACGCCCATCACCGCGGCGGTCGCGGGCCTGTTCCTCGACGACGTCGCCGCGCTGGTCGAGCGCACGCACTACCCGGACGACCCGGCCGGCCGCGAGCTTCCGATCGTCCGCTCGCTGCTGATCTCGGCGCGCTTCTTCCTGGTGGTGCTCGGCCTCAACATCCTGCTGCTGCCGCTCATCTTCGTGCCGGTGGTCAACATCGTCGCGTGGGTGGCGCTGAACGGCTACCTGCTCAGCCGGGAGTATTTTTCGCTCGCGGCCCTGCGCTTCCGGCCGGAGGTCGAGGCGACGGCGTTGCGGCGGCGCAACAGGCTGAGGATCTTGGCGGGGGGCGCTGTGGTGGCGGGTCTCGCCGCGCTGCCCTTCGCGAATCTGCTCACGCCCTTGTTCGCGACCGCTTTCTTCGTCCATCTGCACAAGCGGATCTCGTCCGATGAGGCCCGCCGGCTCGAGGATGGCGCCGCCGGGCCCCGGCTCGCGCCGTAACGCCCCTTAAACCTGCCGCAATCAAAGTCCACCCGGATATCCTTGAGGACGGTCAGGCCCTTGCGGCCCGATCGAGCGTGGGACGTGCGAGGGTTCGGCGGGAATGGGTTTCGGACGAGGGTCCGGGCGCGAGGAGCGGCGCGAGCCGAACTTCGGCGCAGGATCGGACAAGGGCGACATGCGCCTCACGGCGGCCGACCGGCCGACGGGCGCCGCCTCGTTCGACGAGCCCGCGCCGGCGGCGCGCAAATCCTTCTTCGGGCGCGACAGGCAGGATCGCCGGGAGCCGAACTTCGATCTCGGCGACGGCCGGCGCGAGCCGGAGCTGGACGGGGATCGCCGCGAGCCGAGCTTCGGCGCGCCGCGCGGGGACGGCGGACCGGACATGGCTGAGCGTCGCAAGAGCTCCTACTGGTCCTGGGTGATGGGCCGCAGCCGCCCGGCGCGCTCCTCGTCGTCGTCCCGCGGCCGCGCGCCTGCGCGCCGCAGGCGCAGTTTTCTCGGCCGTCTGGTCTCGCTGGTCTTCGTGCTGTTCCTGCTCGGCGGGGCGACGGCCGGAGGCGTCGTGTTCTATTACGCCTCGCGCCTGCCGCCGATCGAGAACCTCGAGATCCCGAAGCGGCCGCCGAACGTCGTCATCGCAGGCTTCGACGGCAAGCCGATCGCCAATCGCGGCGAGACCGGCGGCGCCTCCGTGCCGCTAGGCGAGATGCCGAAATTCGTGCCGCAGGCCTTCATCGCGATCGAGGACCGGCGCTTCCGCGACCATTGGGGCGTCGACGTCGTAGGCCTCGCCCGCGCGGTCGCGACCAACGTCATGAAGGGTCGCCTGACGCAGGGCGGCTCGACCCTGACGCAGCAGCTGGCGAAAAACCTGTTCCTGACGCCGGCCCGTTCGCTGGAGCGCAAGGTGCAGGAGGCGGTGCTCGCCTTCTGGCTCGAGCGCAAGTTCGGCAAGGACAAGATCCTCGAGATGTACCTCAACCGCGTCTATTTCGGCGCGGGCGCCTACGGCGTGGAGGCGGCGGCGCAGCGCTATTTCGGCAAGTCGATCCGCAAGGTGAACGTCACCGAAGCCGCGATCCTGGCCGGGCTCGTCAAGGCGCCGTCGCGGCTCTCGCCGATGAACGACCCGGACGCCGCGCGCCGCCGCGCCGACCTCGTCCTGCAGGCGATGGCGGACGAAAACTACCTCACGCGCGACCAGGCCAACGTCGCCTTCCGCGTCACGCCGCCGTCCCCCGCGCCGAAGCCACAGGGCGCGGTCGGCTATGCGGCCGACTGGGTGATGGAGCAGCTCGACGGCCTCGTCGGCCTCTATGACGAAGACCTCGTGGTTGAGACCACGATCGACCCTAAGCTCGAGGCGGAAGCCGAGAAGGCGCTGGCCGACGGCGTCTCCAAGCGCGGCGGCAAGCTCGGCGTGACGCAGGGCGTCGTCGTCTCGCTCGCGCCGGACGGCGCGGTGAAGGCGCTGGTCGGCGGCAAGTCCTATGCGGAGAGCCAGTTCAACCGCGCGGTGGCGGCCAAACGCCAGCCGGGCTCGGCCTTCAAGCCCTTCGTCTATCTGGCCGCGCTGGAAGAAGGCCTCGATCCGGAGACGGTGCGCACCGACGCGCCGCTCAAGATCTCGGGCTGGACGCCGGAGAACTACACGCGCCGCTACGGCGGGCCGATGACGCTGACCTACGCGCTGTCGCAGTCCGTGAACACGGTCGCGGTGCGGCTCGGCGTCGAGGCCGGTCCGGTCAACGTCACCCACGCCGCCGAGCGGCTGGGCGTCGCCTCGCCGCTGGTGCCGAACCCCTCGATCGCGCTCGGCACCTCGGAGGTGACGCCGCTCGAGCTGGCCGGCGCCTACGCCGCCTTCGCCAACGGCGGCACGCTCGCAAAACCCTACATCGTCCGGCAGGTGAAGACCGCGCAGGGCGAGACGCTTTACAAGCGCAAGCCCGAGCCCGCGAACCACGTCGTCGACGCGACGCGCGTCGGCATGATGAACTACATGCTGGAGCAGACGCTGCGCTCCGGCACCGCGCGCTCGGCCTCGCTGCCAGGCTGGCAGGCGGCGGGCAAGACCGGGACCTCGCAGGATTTCCGCGACGCCTGGTTCATCGGCTACACCTCGCACCTCGTCACGGCGGTGTGGGTCGGCAACGACGACAACTCGCCGACCAAGCACGCCTCCGGCGGCGGCCTTCCGGTCTCGATCTGGAGCCGCTTCATGACCGCAGCGCATCAGGGCGTGCAGCCCGCCGCGCTTCCGGGCGACTGGTCGCCGGCGCCGCCTGCGGTCGCCGACACCGGCGAGCAGCCCGGCGACGTCTACCAGACCGGCCGCGGACCTTCGGGCGCGCCGGTCGAGGAGGAGCCTTACCCGAGCACGGCCCGGATCGAGGAGGACTACCCCCGCGAACGCCGCGTCGAGCGCCGCCGCGAAGACGGCCCGATTGGCTTCCTCAAGGGCCTGTTCGGCGGGTTCTGAAGGGGTTTCCAGAACGGAATGCATCACGCGTCATGCCCGGACTTGATCCGGGCATCCATCCAAGCGGGCGCGTCCGCGCCCGATGGATCGCCGGGTCAGGCCCGGCGTGACGACCTTGCATGATGGGATCCCGCGTTACGCTCAGAGCCAACGCGGCGCGGCGTATCGCGCCAGAAAGGCGGCATAGTCCGGCGCGAAGCGCTCCATGAGGAGCTTCTGCAGAAAGCCGCTAGGCGCGCGCTCCTCCTCGAAATGCAACCGGATCATGTTGACGAGGCGGTCGCCCGCCTTGAGGCCGCAGTCCGTGAAAACACGCTCGATCATGGCGTTCGCCTCGGTCTCGGAAGCGTCGGCGATATCCGCTTCGGCGCCGGACAAAGCGAGGGCGACCGGGCCGTCGGGCCGCGTGTCGAGCGATTTTCGGGCGCGGTTGAAGACCAGCGTGGCGGCGCGCATCAGCGGCCCGCTGGAGGCGTTCGGCGCATCGAGCGGCGCCTCGTCAAGGCCCGGCGCGACGAAGCGCAGGATCTCGCCGACGTCGGCCGCGCGGCCGTCGTCCCCCAGCCATTCGATCGGCAGCACGCGCCACTCATAGGCAGCGCCGTCGAACAGCGTCGCGCCAAGCTTCTCCCATGAGATCGAGCTGAGGTCGTAGGCCTCGAGGAAGCCGGCGTAGCCGAGGGTCATCCCCATGCGCACTCGGAATTGGTGGCTCGACTTGAGGTAGCCCGCCGTCTCGCGCGACTGGAGCAACACGCGGGTCGGGAAGCGGCGGCCGACGCCCTCAATCGCCTCGCGGGCCAAGCCGGCGCGCGGATAGAAACTCCAGCGCAGGCCCGGCATGCCGCCGAGGATGTATTCGTCCGAGAATACGATCCTTTCGCGATCGCCATGCGCCTCGATCAGGCGGCAGAGCCCGTCGACGACGCCGTCGAGCGGAAGGGCGGCCTCTTCGCCGCGCCCGACCAGACGGACGAGATCGTGAAGCGCCTGCGCACGCTCGGCCCCGGGCGGCGCGCCGGCGCCGCCTCTTCGGCTCGGAGGGACATAGACGATGCAGGGATCGGAAGCGGCGATCCGCCCTAGCCCGGCCTGGATCGCGGTCGTCGCGCATTTGTGCGCGCCGACATGGAAGACGACCTCGACCATGAGCGGCGAGGCCGCCCGGTCAGGCGAGCTCGGCTTCGCGCTTGCGCTCCTCGCGCTTGCGGTCGTTGGGGTCGAGCAGGCGCTTGCGCAGGCGGATCGACTTCGGCGTCACCTCGACCAGCTCGTCGTCCTGGATCCAGGCCAGCGACCTTTCGAGGGTCATGCGGATCGGCGGGGTCAGGCGCACCGCCTCGTCCTTGGACTGGGTGCGGATGTTGGTGAGCTTCTTGCCCTTGAGGACGTTGACCTCGAGGTCGTTGTCGCGGCTGTGGATGCCGATCAGCATGCCCTGATAGACCTTCCAGCCCGGCTCGATGATCATCGGGCCGCGATCCTCGAGGTTCCAGAGCGCGTAGGCGACCGCCTCGCCCGGCTCGTTGGCGATCAGCACGCCGTTGTTGCGGCCCGCGATCTCGCCCTTGAACGGCCCGTAGCTGTCGAACACCCGGTTCATGATCGCGGTGCCCTTGGTGTCGGTCAGGAGCTCGCCCTGGTAGCCGATCAGGCCGCGGGTCGGCGCGGTGAAGACGAGGCGCAGGCGGTTGCCGCCGGACGGCTTCATCTCGAGCATGTCGGCTTTGCGCTCCGACATCTTCTGCACGACGATGCCGGAGTGCTCCTCGTCGACGTCGATCATGACCTCTTCGAAGGGCTCGATGACCTCGCCGGCCTCGTTCTTCTGCAGCACGACGCGCGGGCGCGACACGCCGATCTCGAAGCCTTCGCGGCGCATCGTCTCGATCAGGATGGCGAGCTGCAGCTCGCCGCGGCCGGAGACGATGAAGCTGTCCTTGTCGGCGGCCTCCTCGACCTTGAGCGCGACGTTGCCCTCGGCCTCCTTTAGGAGGCGGTCGCGGATGACGCGGCTCGTGACCTTGTCGCCCTCGGTGCCGGCGAGCGGCGAGTCGTTCACGAGGAACGACATCGAGACGGTCGGCGGGTCGATCGGCTGGGCCTGGATCGGCTCGGTGACCTGCGGGTCGCAGAAGGTGTCGGCGACGGTCGCCTTGGACAGGCCCGCGATCGACACGATGTCGCCCGCCTCGCCGAGCTCGATCGGCTGGCGCTCGATGCCGCGGAAGGCGAGGATCTTCGAGACGCGGCCGTTTTCGACCAGGGCGCCGTGGCGGTCGAGGACCTTGACGGTCTGGTTCGGCTTCACCGTGCCGGACGCGATGCGGCCGGTGATGATGCGGCCGAGGAACGGGTTGGCCTCGAGCAGCGTGCCGAGCATGCGGAACGGGCCTTCCTCGACCTTCGCCTCGGGCACGTGGCTGAGGATGAGGTCGAACATCGGCGCGAGGCCTTCGGACTTGTCGCCGTCGGCGGTGGTGTTCATCCAGCCGTCGCGGCCCGAGCCGTAGAGGATCGGGAAGTCGAGCTGCTCGTCATTGGCGTCGAGCGCGGCGAACAGGTCGAAGACGTCGTTGATGACCTCGGACGAGCGCGCGTCCGGGCGGTCGACCTTGTTGACGGCGACGATCGGCTTCAGGCCGATCTTGAGCGCCTTCGACACCACGAACTTGGTCTGCGGCATCGGGCCTTCGGCCGCGTCCACCAGCACCACCACGCCGTCGACCATCGACAGGATGCGCTCGACCTCGCCGCCGAAATCGGCGTGGCCCGGCGTGTCGACGATGTTGATGCGCGTGTCCTTCCAGACGACCGAGGTCGCCTTGGCGAGGATCGTGATGCCGCGCTCCTTCTCGAGGTCGTTCGAATCCATGACGCGCTCGGCGACGCGCTGGTTCTCGCGGAACGAGCCGGACTGCTGGAGCAGCTTGTCGACGAGCGTGGTCTTGCCGTGGTCGACGTGCGCGATGATCGCGATGTTGCGGAGTTTCATGGGGTGCGCGCGCTTTCAGCCCGCGGGTTCACGCGGGCGCTCGTTCTCGAACAAGGATTGTGCGGCGCACAGATGCGTCAGACCGCGCGGAAACGCAAGCCGGACGGCCCGAACCGGCCTCAGGCGTCGGCCTTGCTGGCCTCGGCATGGGCCTTGCGGGCGACGTCCGCGGCCCCGGCGCCGTGGCCCTTGCCCTTCTTGCCTTTGCCCTTCTTGCCCTTGAGCGGCGGCAGGACGATGTCGGCGTCGGCGCGCGAGGCCTCGATGGCGTGGACCATCTGGTCGACCACCTCCAGCACGTCGCGGCGGTCCTCGTCGGGGGCGCCCTCGAAGTCGAACTCGCGCAGCGAGGCCGAGCGCGGCGGGCAGATCGTCGCCCAGTCGGCGCCGAAGAACTTCTGGGCGAAGGCGTCGTTCGACGCCTTGTACCGGTCGCGGATCAGCGCCTCTTCCTCGGGCGTGAAGCCGATATAGGCGGTCTTCTCCCAGTCGCGGCCGCGCATCAGCTTCTTGAAGCGCTCGTACAGCTGGTTGTAGTTCGGCATCGACCGGACGCGGCCGTTGACCCTGCGCATGATCTCCTGCGCCGCGTACATGCCCTTCACGCCGAGGTTGGGATTGGAGGCGCTCGGCTCCGCGATCTCGAAGGCGGGATCGACGCCGATGGCGTCGAGGAAGCTGCGCGCGAGGCCGGCCTTGACCGCGCGCTCGAACGAGACGACCCGAACGTCCGTGCGCGGATCGTCGATGAAGCGGCCGAGATAGCCCCAGGGGTCGACGAGGCCGAGCTCGAACGCGCGATCAAGGAACGCGCTGAAGCTGTCGCGCGATTTGAAGTTGCGTTGGTCCTGCGTGTACCAGGAGTTCAGCCAGCCCGGCTGGTCGCGGACATAGGCGACGGCGACGACCTTGAAGCCGCGGCTCTCGAAGAAGTCGACCACGCGCTCATAAACGTCCTCTGGCCGCAGGGTCTCGGCGAAATGCTCGCTTGAGATGACGATCGAGCCGCGGATGTTCGCGATCTTCGACGACAGCTCCTCCCAGAACGGGGAGGCGAGCAGGTCGTCGGCCTTGAAGTTCGACGTCCGGGTCAGCGGCGTGTGGTTGCGCCGCTGCCGGCCCGCGCGATCGCCGCTGATCGTCGGGTAATACACCCCGATCTCGGCAAGGCGCTCGGCGTTGTCGAACAGCGCGTCCTGGATCGACGTCGTGCCGGTCTTGTGCGGCCCGATATGCAGGAAACAGGTTCTGTCGGGCGCGCCGTCGCCCGACCGACCGCTATTTTCCACCTGCGTCATAGACTGATCAATGGGCCCGGTTTCGACGCGCCGCAAGGGTGCGCAGCCGAAGCGCGTTGAGTTTAATGAAGCCGGCGGCGTCGCGATGGTCGTAGGCCACTGCGCCGTCCTCGAAGGTGACGAGTTCCTGGTCGTAGAGCGAGTTCGGGCTCGACCGGCCCTGCACGATCACGTTGCCCTTGTAGAGCTTGAGCCGCACGACGCCCGACACCTCGGACTGGCTGTGGTCGATCGCGGCCTGCAGCATCTCGCGCTCTGGCGAGAACCAGAAGCCGTTGTAGATGAGCTCGGCGTAGCGCGGCATGAGCTCGTCCTTCAGATGGGCGGCGCCGCGGTCGAGCGTGATCGATTCGATCGCGCGATGGGCCGCCAGCAGGATCGTGCCGCCCGGCGTCTCGTAGACGCCACGGGACTTCATGCCGACGAAGCGGTTCTCGACGAGGTCGAGGCGGCCGATCCCGTTCGCCTTTCCGAGCGCGTTGAGCTTGGTCAGGATCGCGGCCGGGGACAGGCGCTCGCCGTCGATCGCGACCGCGTCGCCCCGCTCGAACTCGATCTGCATGAGCGTCGGCTGATCGGGCGCGTCCTCCGGCGAGATCGTCCGCATGTGGACGTCCTCGGGCGCGGCGAGGTTCGGGTCCTCCAGAACTTTGCCCTCGGAGGAGGAGTGCAGCAGGTTGGCGTCGACCGAGAACGGCGCCTCGCCGCGCTTGTCCTTGGCGATCGGGATCTGGTGGTTCTCGGCGAACTCGATCAGCCGGGTCCGCGAGGTGAGGTCCCATTCGCGCCAGGGGGCGATGACGGTGACGTCCGGCTCGAGGGCGTAGTAAGCGAGCTCGAAGCGCACCTGGTCGTTGCCCTTGCCGGTCGCGCCGTGACAGACGGCGTCGGCGCCGGTCGCCCGCAGAATCTCGATCTGGCGCTTGGCGATGAGCGGCCGGGCGATCGAGGTGCCGAGCAGGTACTGGCCTTCGTAGACCGCGTTGGCGCGGAACATCGGGAAGACGAAGTCCCGCACGAACTCCTCGCGCAGATCGTCGACGAAGATGTTGTCCGGCTTCACCCCGAGCAGTTCGGCCTTCTTGCGCGCCGGCTCGAGCTCCTCGCCCTGACCGAGGTCGGCCGTGAAGGTGACGACCTCGCAATTGTAGGTCGTCTGAAGCCACTTCAAAATGACGGATGTGTCGAGGCCGCCCGAGTAAGCGAGCACGACCTTTTTCACGCGTTTGTCTTCCGCCATGCCTCGACCGGGGGTTTCGTGGATTTCGGAGGCGGCACTTAATCCGTCGGAGCCTGCGCGCGCAACCCCGTGAAGCGTTCGAAAGCCCGGCTACTCGAACGTCGTTTCGAACCGCCCCGGCGAAGCGGCGGGATCCGCGGGCGGAGAGGGCGTCGACCGCCCCCCGGCCGCGCGGTCGTCAGGCGACGCGGGCGGGTCGAAACGGGATGACGGCGGCTCCTCCGTGCGCCGCCGTCGGACGCACGCCGCGCAGGTCGCCGAACGAGACCACCGAGTCGATCGCCTTCTTGAGCCCGTCCGGGGTTTCGGCGTGCTCTCCGAGATCCGAGGCGACGGTCGCGGCCGCCCCGATCAGGGCCGCGAAGACCACTCCGGAGTCCTCGCCGCAGCGCTGCAGGGTGCGGGCGAGACGCAGAACGACCGCATTGACGTCGTCGTTGGACATGATTCCAGGCTCCACCGACCGGACCGGACGGCGCTCGAGAAAAAACGACCGGGGAAGACTTCCACCGCGCGAGAACTGCGCGAGAAAGACGAATCACCGCTGCGACAATGATTTAGGGTCGATTGTGACAAATTAAGACGTGAAAGCGGCGGAAGCTTTGCGCCCCATCACGGCTCAGTCACAATCCTCCAAGGGCGGGCGGATCCAGCATCGCCTGCAGACGCATCGCCGAAAGGCGCGCGAACCGCAGGCTGACGGCTTTGCGCCGCGCCCCGGCGAGCCGGTGAACCGGCCCGTCGCGGATCGCAGCGGCGCCGTAGCGGTCCGCGACCAGCAGGCCGATCTCCGACGGGATCAGTGTCTGCGGGAAGGTTTCGCCGACGGCGAAGTAGAAGCGGTCGCAGAACTCGCGGTAGTCCCGCCATTTCTGGTCGGACCGGTAGTCCTGGGCGCCGGACTTGATCTCGACGATCACCACCTCGCCGTCGGCGCCCAGCGCCATCACGTCGGCGCGGCGACCGGAGCGGAGCGGGACCTCGATCAGGCAGCCATAGCCCGCCGCCAGGAAATGCCGGCACACGCCTCTTGCGATCCCGGCCGCGACGCCCGACAGGGACGTCGCCGCCGCAGCGCGCGGCAGGTCGTCCTCGATCAGCGCCTGGGGCCAGATGTTCTCCATACGTTCGATTATGGCACGAAACAGGAACGGCGCAAGCGAGATCGGGGAGAAACGTCAGCCTGTCGCTGAAAGAACCTCCCGGAGCCGGCCGCGATTCAGCGCAAGCCACTGGAGCGCAATGAGAAGATAGGCGTTCCGCGTCCGCGGATCGGCGAGCGCCTCAACCGCGTCCGCGATCGGAACGGCGAAGGGGCGGGTGTGCTCGTGCTCATCCTCCGCGCCCGCCTCGGACCGCAGCGCGGAGGCGTCGACGGAGGCAAGGAACAGGGTCGCGTGCTCGTCGGCGATGCCGGGCGAGGGAAGGAAGGCGAGCAGCCTCGCCAGCGCCCCGGCCTCGAGACCGGTCTCCTCCATCAGCTCGCGGCGCGCGGCTTCCTCCAGATCCTCGCCGTGCTCGACCCGGCCGGCGACCACCTCGACGAGGTCGCCGTCGCCAGTCGCAAGGTGCGCGGGGACGCGGAACTGGCGAATCAGCACGAGTTCGTCGCGCGCGAGATCGACCGCGATAACGGCGACGCAGGGGCCGGCGCGCAGCACCTCGCGGCGCTGTTCGATCTCGCCGCGGCGGCCGGCGTCGAACCGCACAGTCCAGCCCTCGAGCCTCCGGTATCCCTCGTGGAGAATCTCCGGGCCTTGGAGCGAAACGTCGCCGGGCTTTGCGGAAAGGTCGGTCACTGCGCCACCGCGTGCTGCGCCCGGGTCTCGGCGTCGAAGGCGGCGGCGAGGAGGGCGCGGGTGTAGTCGCTCGCCGGCCGGCTCATCACCTCGGCGGCGGGGCCGGACTCGACCACCTTGCCGTTGCGCATCACGACGACCTCGTTGGCGAGCGCGCGGACCACCTTGAGGTCGTGGCTGATGAACAGGAAGGAGAGTTTTCGCCGCGCCTGGACCGCCCTCAGCAGCTCCACGATCTGCGCCTGCACCGACATGTCGAGCGCGCTGGTCGGCTCGTCGAGGACGATGAAGGCGGGGTCGAGCGCGAGCGCCCGCGCGATCGCGATGCGCTGCCGCTGGCCGCCGGAGAATTCGTGCGGGTAGCGATCCATCGAATTCGGGTCGAGCCCGACGTCGGCGAGCGCGCGGCCGGCCGCGGCGCGCCGGTCCGCCGCCGTCAGCGCCTTGCCCTGCACCGTCAGGCCTTCCGTCACGATGTCGAGCACCGACATGCGCGGGCTGAGCGAGCCATAGGGGTCCTGGAAGACGATCTGCATGTCGCGGCGGAGGGGCCGCATCGCGGCGAAGCCGTAGCCGGAGATGTCCTGGCCGAGATAGGCGATGCGCCCCTCGCTCGAAATCAGCCTGAGGATGGCGAGGCCGAGCGTCGTCTTGCCCGAGCCGGACTCGCCGACCACGCCGACCGTCTGGCCCTCGCGCACCGTCACGCTGACGCCGTCGACGGCCTTCACGTGGCCGACCGTGCGGCGCAGGAAGCCGCGCTTGATGGGGAACCAGACCTTCAGGTCGTCGACCTGAAGCACGGGTTTCGCTTCCGGATCGGCGGCCGGCGGCATGCCCTTCGGCTCGGCGGCGAGCAGCTTCCTGGTGTAGGCGTGCTCGGGCGCGGAGAAGACGCGGGCGGTCTCGCCTGTCTCGACGATCTTCCCCTGCGTCATGACGCAGACCCGATCGGCGATCTTCCGCACGACGCCGAGATCGTGGGTGATGAACAGCATCGCCATGCCGAGCCGGCCTTGCAGCTCCTTCAGCAGCTTCAGGATCTGCGCCTGCACGGTGACGTCGAGCGCCGTCGTCGGCTCGTCGGCGATCAGCAGGTCCGGCTCGTTGGCGAGCGCCATGGCGATCATCACGCGCTGGCGCTGCCCGCCCGAGAGCTGGTGCGGGAAGGAGGCGAGCCGCGTCTCGGGCTCCGGGATGCCGACCTGCGTCAGCAGCTCGATCGTCCGCGCCCGGCATTTCTCCGCCGACCAGCCGCGATGGACCGACAGGATCTCGCCGACCTGCCGCTCGATGGTGTGGAGCGGGTTGAGCGAGGTCATCGGCTCCTGGAACACCATCGAGATGTCGGCCCCGCGAACGCGTCTGAGTTCCCGGTCGGACGCCTTCAGCATGTCCTTGCCGTCGAACAGGATTTCTCCGGACGGATGGCTGGCGGCCGGATAAGGCAGTAGGCGCACGACCGAGAGCGCGGTGACGGATTTGCCGGACCCGCTCTCGCCGACCAGCGCCAGCGTCTCGCCCTTGGCGAGGTCGAACGACACCCTGTCGACCGCGAGCGCCGTCCCGCCCTCGACCCGGAAGGCGACGGAAAGATCGCGGACGCGGAGGAGGGGGGGCGCGCTCACCGGAAGGTCTTCCGCGGGTCGAAGGCGTCGCGCACCGCCTCGCCGACGAAGATCAGCAGCGACAGCATCATCGCGATGACCATGAAGCCGGAGACGCCGAGCCACGGCGCCTGCAGGTTGGCCTTCCCCTGCGCCAACAGTTCACCGAGAGAGGGCGAGCCCGGCGGCAGGCCGAACCCCAGGAAATCCAGGGCCGTCAGGGTCGAGATCGAGCCCGACAGGATGAATGGCATGAAGGTCAGGGTGGCCACCATGGCGTTCGGCAGCAGGTGGCGGAACATGATCGCCCCGTTCGACACGCCGAGCGCGCGAGCGGCGCGGACATATTCGAAGTTCCGCCCCCGCAGGAACTCCGCCCGCACCACCCCAACCAGCGCCGTCCAGGAAAACAGCAGCAGGATCCCGAGCAGCACCCAGAAGCTCGGCGCCAGCACGGCCGACAGGATGATCAGCAGGTAGAGCGTCGGCACCGAGGTCCAGATCTCGATGAAGCGCTGGAACAGCAGGTCCGTCCAGCCACCGAAGTAGCCCTGAACGGCGCCGGCCGCGACGCCGATGATCGAGGACAGGACGGTCAGCACCAGCCCGAACAGCACGGAGATGCGGAATCCGTAGATCAGCCGGGCGAGCACGTCGCGGCCCTGGTCGTCGGTGCCGATCCAGTTCCACTCGATGTCGTGGCAGTTCTTCGCCCGCGGGGCGCTCACGTCGGCGACGGCGGCGTCGCCCTCCGGCGTGCGGTCGGCGGCCGCCTTCGAGCACTGCTCGTCTGTCAGCATCCAGGTCGGCGCGGAGGGGGCGGGAGTCGGCAGGTTCCGGTTGATGGTGTCGTAGGAGTAGCGCACCGGCGGCCAGACCATGTAGCCGCCGGACTTCCTGATGAGGTTCTGGAGGTAGGGGTCGCGATAGTCGGCCTCGGTCTCGAAGTCTCCGCCGAAGGTCGTCTCGGTGTAGGTCTTTACCGCCGGGAAGTAGAAGGCGCCGTCGTATTTCACGAGGAACGGCTTGTCGTTCGCGATGAACTCCGCGAACAGGCTGACCACGAACACCGCCGCGAAGATCCAGAACGACCACCAGCCGCGCCGGTTGGCCCGAAAGTTCGCGAAGCGCCGCCGGTTGAGCGGCGACAGCCGTCCGCGCGGCGCGGGAGCGTGCGGGCCGCCGGGCGTCGTCGGAACGGCGATCGGCGGCCGATCCTCGGGCGCGGGGGGCGGGGCGGCGAAGGCGTCGGTCATCGGACGCTTTCCCGCATGGGCGCGCAGCGACGCTGGCCGCGCCCCTCCCCCTTGAGGCGAGGGTAAGGGTGGCAGTGACGGCGGCGGCTGGGGCTTATGATTCGCGCTGTGGCGACGCTTCCGCAGATGGCGCCGCCCGCACCCCTGCCCCCGAGCCCTCTCCTCAAGGGGGAGGGGAGAATGAGCGCTCTGCCCGCCATCAAACCTCCCGCGCCTCGAAGTCGATGCGCGGGTCGACCCACATGTAGGCGAGATCGGAGATCAGCGTCACGACCAGACCGAGCAGCGAGAAGATGTAGAGCGTCGCGAACACCACCGCGTAGTCTCGGTTCACCACCGACTCGAAGCCGAGCAGCCCGAGACCGTCGAGCGAGAAGATCGTCTCGATCAGCAGCGCGCCGGAGAAGAACGCCCCGATGAAGGCGCCCGGAAAGCCCGCGATCAGCAGCAGCATCGCGTTGCGGAACACATGGCCGTAGAGCACCTGGTTCTCGGTCAGCCCCTTCATCCGCGCGGTCTGGACATACTGCTTGCGGATTTCGTCGAGGAACGAGTTCTTGGTCAGCAGCGTCGTCGTCGCGAAGGCCGAGATGCCGAGCGCGATCAACGGCAGCGTCATGTGCCAGGCGTAGTCGACGATCTTCTCCCAGAGCGAGAGCTGGTCGAAGTTGTCCGAGGTGAGGCCGCGCAGCGGGAACAGGTCGAGGAAGGTTCCGCCCGCGAACAGCACCACCAGCAGGATCGCGAACAGGAAGCCGGGGATGGCGTAGCCGATCACGATGACGCTCGAGGTCCAGACGTCGAAGCGCGAGCCGTCGCCGACCGCCTTCGCCACCCCGAGAGGCACAGAGATCATGTAGGAGATCAGCGTCATCCAGAGGCCGAGCGAGATTGAGACCGGCATCTTCTCCTTGACGAGGTCGATGACATCGATGTCGCGGAAGTAGCTGCGGCCGAAGTCGAAGCGGATGTAGTTCCACAGCATCATCACGAAGCGCTCGGGCGCCGGCTTGTCGAAGCCGAACTGCTTTTCGAGCTGCTTGATGAACTCGGGGTCGAGCCCCTGCGCGCCTCGGTATTTCGAGGCGATGGGGTCGTTCGAGACGTTGCGCTGGTTCTGGATCTGCTGGGAGATGTCGGAACCGGAGCCGCCGGAGATGCGGGAGGTGGCGTCCGAGCCCTGGCCCGTCACCTGCGCGATCACCCGCTCGACCGGCCCGCCGGGCGCGAACTGGATGATCACGAACGACACCAGCATGATCCCGAACAGGGTCGGGATCATCAGGCCGATGCGGCGCAGGATGTAGGCGAGCATGGCGTCAGTCCCGCCCGATCCGCTTGGCCTTGTCGGCGTCGAACCACCACGTCCCGGGGGCGCCGAGGTCGTATTTCGGCGGCGTCGCCGGGCGGCCGTACACGTCCCAGAGGGCGAGGCGGTGGGTCGAGGCGTACCACATCGGCACCCAGTAGCGCCCGGCCCGCAGGACCCGGTCGAGGGCCCGGCAGGCGGTGGTCAGGTCTGCCCGCGACGTCGCGTCGGCGACGGCGGTGAGCAGCGCGTCGACCGCCGGGTTCGCGATCCCCGAGAGGTTGTTGGAGCCGGCGGTCCCGGCGGACCGGGAGCCGTAGGTCTCGCGCAGCTCCGCGCCGGGGGTGAGCCCGCTGCTGTAGCGGCGCGGCGTGACGTCGAAGTCGAAATCCTTCAGCCGGGCCTGGTACTGGGACGGGTCGACCGTGCGCAGGCTCGCCTTGATGCCGAGCAGCCCCAGGTTGCGGATGAAGGGCTGCGTGACCGCCTGGAAGACCGGATCCTCGTCGAGGAACTCGAGGGTCAGGGGCTGACCGCCGGGGAGCAGGAGACCACCACCCTGGCGTGTGCAGCCGGCCTCCCGCAGGAGCGCGTCGGCGCGCTTCAGCAGCGCCCGGTCCTGGCCGG
>CABHPB010000066.1 GCA_902168115.1 uncultured Methylopila sp.
CTGTCGTAGAGCACCGCGGCCGCAAGAGCGATCAGCAGCAGCGCGACGACAGCCTCCACCGCGCGCTTCGACGGGCCCCGCGCGCCGGGATCGTCAGGCTGGGCGATGTCGGTGTGTAGGGTCATGGATCTTCCCGGAGTTCGTCGAACGGGCGGGCGCCTTCCCTTCTCCCCTCGCGGGAGAAGGTGGCCGACGCCGTAAGGCGGAGGTCGGATGAGGGGGCGGTTCAGGATGAAGCGCGGCGCTCGACGCTCGCTGTGCGCGCCTCATCCTGAGACGCCCCCTCACCCCGACCCTCTCCCGCGAGGGGAGAGGGGGACTGAGGCGTCGCGCCTTCGATCGCAGGACGGCGACGTCAGTTGGTTGCGAGGAACCCGGCCTTGCCCATGAGCTCCTTGTGCAACGTCTCGTCGGATTCGAGGAAGGCCTCGAAATCCTTGCCGAAACGCTGGTCGGGGAGCAGCGCGTTGCGCTCGAGATACTCCTTCCAGTCGGGCGTCTCGGACACTTTCTTCAGAAGGTCGACGTAGAACGCCTTCTGCTCCTCCGTCACCCCGCCCGGCATGAAGATGCCGCGCAGCATGTTGTAGGTGAACTTCACCCCCTGCTCGCCGCAGGTCGGGATGTCGCTCCAGGCCGTGTCGGCGGTGATCTTGGCCGTGTAGGCGATCCGCTTCTTCGACAGCACGCACAGCGGCCGGGTCTGGCCGCCCTTCCAGTTGCCGACGTCCTCCGACGGGTTGTTGGTGTCGGCCGCGACATGGCCGCCGGCGAGCTGGGTCGAGGCCTCGCCGCCGGACTTGTAAGGGATGTAGGTCAGCTTCACGCCGGCCTCGTTTCCGATCGAGAAGACGATCAGGTCGTCTTCACGCTTCGAGCCGCCGCCTCCGATCTTGAGCGGCGGCGAGGCCGTCTTGGCCTCGGCGAAGAGGTCCTGCACGGTCTTGTAGGGCGCGTCGGCCTTCACCCAGACGAGGAACTCGTCCTGCGCGAGCATGCCGACCGGGGTGAAGTTGCGCCAGTTGACCGGAATCTTGGTCGACAGCGGCGTCATGTAGATGCCGCTCGACGTGGTCAGAAGCTTGTGCGGGTCGCGCATGGACTTCTGGATGTCCATCATGGCCTCGCCGCCGGTCGCGGCCGGCTTGTTGACCACGACGAGCTGCTGCGGCGACAGGTTGTGCTTCTGGACGATGCCCTGGATCGTCCGGGCCATCTGGTCCGAGGCGCCGCCCGGACCGAACGGCACGACGACCTCGATCGGCTTGGTCGGCTCCCAGGCGAGCGCATGCCCGCTCGCGCCAAGGACCGCAACGACAGACAAGGCGAACGCCTTCATGCCAGTTCCTCCCCAATGAGCGAGTGCGTTGGCCGCATCGCGATGCGTTTTTTTGAATTGGTACAGGCGGGACAGTTGATGTGCAACTGATATATCATATTGCGCGGAAGTTCGTGTGGAGCGGGTTTGGCCGTCGTTGCGATGAGACCTGAGATGGCGCGGCCTCGCGCTCACGACCTTCTTCGCATCCGGCCGGACGCGCTGCGCTTCGCGGCCCCGCCCGACGGCTGGGTCCTCGCAGCGCTCGAAGCGGCGCCGTGGGTCGTGACGCGGCGGGCGGCGCCCATCGGGGCCCTGATCCCGGTCGGCGTGCGCGGCGACACGCGGGAGAAGCGTCAGGCGGCGCAGGTCCTGTCCGACGACGTCGTCGAGGTTCTCACGCCCGAAGCCCTCGCATCGCGCCGTCCCGCCCGGCGGCACGCGGCGTTCGACGCGCTTCTGGAGCTCGCCCCGGCGTTCGATGGCGCCGGCCTGCCATGGGGCCCGATCGGCGCCGCCGGCTTCGAGCTCGCGTCCGGGCGACACACGCTGCGGGACTCGAGCGACCTCGACATCGTGCTTCGCGTCGACCGTGTCGACGATCTGGACCGCGTTGGGCCGCTCCGCAAGGCGATCCGGCGGGTCGAGGCGCGGATCGACATCGTGATCGAAACGCCAGTCGGCGGCGTCAGCTTCGCCGAGGCGGCCGGCGCGGCCGCCAAGGTGATGGTCCGCTCGGCGAGCGGTCCGCAAATCATGTCCTGGGCGGACGTCATCACCGCCATGGCCGCCGACATCGAACCGAAGCGCGCCCGGGGCTGACGCTCCCGGATCGACGCCTCAGCGCTCCTGGAACGCCCGTCTGGATTGGTCGAACAGCGGCTTCGTCAGGTAGGACAGCATCGTCCGGTCGCCGGTCTGGACGAAGGCCTCCACCGGCATGCCGGGCGTCAGCGTCTTGTCGCCGAGCAGGCTGCGGTCGGCGATCCTGATGCGCACGAGGTAATAGGGCTGGTCGGTGCGGTCGTCGTCGGTGACGTCGGCCGCGACACGCTCGACCTCGCCGGGAATCTCCGGCGTCGTGCGCTGGTTGAAGCTGGTGAAGCGCAGCACCGCCTTCTGGCCGAGCCGGACCTGGTCGATGTCCTTCGGCAGGATGCGCGCCTCGACCGTCAGCTGGTCGGACTCCGGCACGATCATCATCACCTGCTCGCCCGGGGCGATGACGCCGCCCTTGGTGTGGACCGAAAGCTGGTGCACGACGCCGGACTGAGGCGCGCGCAGCTCGATCCGCATCAGCTGGTCGAGCGAGGACACTTTCTTCTCGATCAGCTCGGAGGACTTCGAGCGGATCTCCGCGAGCTCCTTGGAGGTGTCGCTGCGCATCGACTGGTCGATCTGCAGGATCTGCAGCTCGGTCTCGGACACCTTGCCCCTGGTCTGGGCGAGCGTGGCGTCCAGCTTGCCGGCCTCGCCCTTCAGCCGCGCGGCGTCGCGCTCGAGCGCCGTGAGGCGGGTCAGCTGGACGAGATTCTTCTCCCAGAGCGCGCGCACGCCGTCGAGCTCCTTGCCGACGAGCTCGATCTCGGACGCCTTCGCAACGATCTGGCCGTCCAGCCCCCGGATCTCGAGCTTCAGCTGGGCGATGCGCTCGCGCAGCTGGTCCTTCTGGCCGCGCGAGGCGGCGATGCGGAAATCGAACAGCTTCTTCTCGCCCGAGACGATGTGGTCGACGGCCGGATCGCCCTTCGCGGCATCCTTCAGGTCCTGCGGAAAGGCCGGCGCGGAGGCGCCGTCGCGCTCCGCCTCGAGCCGGGCGCGGCGGGCGGCGAGCTCCCAGAGTTCGCGCGTCACGGCGGTCAGCGTCGCCTCGGCGACGGTCCGGTCGAGCCGCAGCAGCACGTCGCCGGCCGTCACATGCGCGCCGTTGTCGACGAGGAGCTCGGAGACCACGCCGCCGGTCGGATGCTGGACCTTCTTCAGCTCGGACTCGACGACCAGATGCCCGCCCGAGACCACAGCGCCGGACATGCGGATCGCCGCGGACAGGGTGGCTGCGCCGCCGAAAACCAGCACGCAGGAGACCAGCACGAGGCCGAGATGGCGCTTCAGCGAGCGCCGGAGGGCGTCATCAGCTTTCGGCATCGGGCCGCCTCCTTGCAGGTTTGGCGCGTCTGGGCTTCGGCTGCGCGTCGGCTTGAGCGACGGCCTGCGCGACAGGCGCGGGCTGGGGCGCCGGATGAACTTGGGGCTTGGCGAAGGGCGCGGCGCCGAGCTTCTGCAGCACCGCGTCGCGCGCGCCGTAATGCAGCGGGCGGCCTTCGCTCAGCACCAGCAGCCGGTCGACGGCGACCAGCGCGCTCGGGCGGTGCGCGATGACGACCACCGCGCCGCCGCGCGCGCGGATCTCGAGGATCGCCCGCGTCAGGGCCTGCTCGCCCTGCGCGTCGAGGTTGGAGTTGGGCTCGTCGAGCACGACGAGGAACGGCTCGCCATAGAGCGCGCGGGCGAGGCCGATGCGCTGACGCTGGCCGCCCGACAGCAACACGCCGCCCTCGCCGACCTCCGTGTCGTAGCCGTCCGGCAGGCGCACCACGAGGTCGTGCACCCCGGCGGCGCGGGCTGCGGCGATGACGGCGCCCGAGTCCGCCTCCCGGCTGAAGCGCGAGATGTTTTCCGCGACGGTGCCCGCGAGCAGTTCGACGTCCTGCGGCAGATATCCGGCGAACGACCCGATCTGCTCCTCGCCGAACTGGTCATAGGTCGCCCCGTCGAGGCGTATGACGCCGCGCGCCGGCTTCCATGCGCCGACGAGCGCGCGCCCGAGCGAGGATTTTCCCGACCCGCTCGCCCCCACCACGCCGAGCGCGACGCCGGCCTCGAGGGTGAGCGAGACGTCGCTGACGATCAGGTTCTTGCCCGACGGCGGGGCGAGACCGACCGCGGTCAGGCTGATCGCCTTCTTCGGCGCCGGGATCGGCGTGCGCGCGGGCGCGGGCGGGGTCTCAGTCAGCGCCTCGTCAAGCCGGCGCCAGGCGAGGCGCGCCGCAACGAGCCCCTTCCAGTTGGCGATCGCGGCCTCGACCGGCGACAGCGCGCGGATCGTCAGGATCGTCGCCGCCAGCATCACGCCGCCGGTCGCCTCCTGATTGATGACGAGCCACGCGCCGAGCGCGAGCATGCCGGACTGCATCACGGTGCGGAGCAGCCGCGTCAGCCCGCCGATCGCGCCGGTGACGTCGCTGATCGCCTGCTGGTGGTCGAGATAGGCGTCGTTGCGCTTGGCCCAGAGTTCGCCGAGCCGGCCGCGCATGCCGAGCGCGGCGGCGAGCACGGCGTTGCGCCGCGCGGCGTCGGCGAGGTCGCGCCGGCGGGCGGCGAGCGGGGTCAGCGCCGCGGTCGGGCGCCGGGTCATCCGGTCGCCGACGACGGTGACGACGCACAGCACGAGCGCGCCGCCGAGCACCGCCCAGCCCATCATCGGATGGAACAGGAAGCAGACAGCGACGTAGAGCGGCATCCACGGCAGGTCGAACAGGGCGGCGAGCCCCTGCCCGGACAGGAAGCCACGGATCGCGTCGAGGTCGCGCACGCTCTGCAGCCCGTCGCGCGCGCCGGAGGGCTCGGATCGCGAGAGCACGTCGAAGGCGCGAGGCGCGACCTGTTCGTCGAAGACGCGGCCGGAGCGGATGAGGATTCGCGAGCGGAGCGTGTCGAGCGCGCCCTGGAACAGGAACAGCGTCGCCGCCATGACGCAGAGCCCGGCGAGCGTCGCGCCGCTGCGGCTCGTCAGCACCCGGTCGTAGACCTGGAGCATGAAGATGGGGCCGGTCAGCATCAGGAGGTTGATGACGCCGCTCGCCGCAGCCACGACGGCGTAGGCCGGCCAGAGGGATTTGATCGCCGAACGGAGTTCGCTCGGCCGGGACGCGCGTGCGGATACGCCTGACATGCTGCGCTCGCGGAAAACGGGGGATCGGGCAGTCCCGCGGACGGCGCTTGCGGCGCCGTCCGCGATCGAGGCGCGGTCGCTCAGATGAGGCCGAGGCCCAGCCCGCCGCTATGGTGCTCGGGCGTCCCGATCGGCAGCGTGTGGACGATGTCGGTCAGGCCGCCGAGATCGGTCGGGTGACCGAGGTCGAGATCGCCGCCGACGATCGGGGCGACGGGCGCGGGAAGCGCTCCGCCGGCCACGGCGTGGACGGTGTCCTCGATCGTGCCGACCAGCGAGTCGGCGCCGCCGCCGAGGCCGGGCAGCGGCAGCGAACCCCCGCCGACGCCCGGAAGCGGGAGCTCGCCCACGCCGGGAAGCGGCAGGGCGTCCAGACCGGGCAGCGGCAGCCCGCCGCCGGCGCCCGGAAGCGGCAGCGAACCGCCGCTGGCGATGGTCAGGTCGTTGACGAGGGCCGGCACTATGGCCTCGGCCAGCGGCGGGATCACCCCGACGTGGTCGACGATGTCGCCGATCGACGCTGCTGGATCGCCGCCGCCGAGGAGAGCGCCGGGCAGTTCGACGACGTCGGTGACGAGATTGTCGCCGCCGATCTCGCCCAGCCCGACGCCCTCGCCCAGATTGACGACGCGGTGCAGCGTGTCGGCGAGGCCGAGACTATGCGACCCGAACTCGATGCCGACATGCAACTCGTCGATGACGTTGTTCAGCGTGTCGATCGGACCGGCCTCGCCGATCTGGCCGACCGCCTCGATCGCGCCGACGGCGCCGCCCGCGAGATGGCCGACGGTCTCGGTGGCGTTGCCCACGGCGTTCGCGGCGCCAGTCAGCGGATCGCCGCCCTGGAGGATGTCGGACACGTTGGAGAGCACCGAGCCGACGCTCTCCTGCGCGTGCGCGCCGAGCGCCGTCTCGACGTCGATGACGGCGCCGTCCACCACGTCCGTCACGCCCGGCAGGATCGCGCCGAGCGGATCGCCGCCTCCGAGGTCGCCCGGCGAGTTCAGGAGATTGGCGACGCTGTGCAGCGAGTGGTTGAGGCCGGTGGCGTAACCGACGGTTCCGAGCCCTGCGGTCAGCTCGCCGACGGCGCCGTGCAGCGCGTCGACCGGGTTCTCGCCGAGGCCGCCGGTGAGTTCCTCGACCGCGCCCGCGACGCTCGAGACCAGCGGATCGACCGTGCGGCCGACGCTCGAGGCCAGATGCGAGACGCCGCCGAGCGGATCGCCGCCGTTCAGAACGCCGAGCGCGTTCTCGATCAGCGTGCCGCCGCCGGTTCCTTCGCCGCCATGGCCGAGCGCGTTGCCGATGTCGACCGTGAGACCGGTGACGATGTTGCTGCTGGCCTCGATGACCTCGCCGAGATGCCCGGTCACAGCCTCGACGGCGCCGGTGATCTCTCCGCTGGCGAGCGCGCCGGGCAGGTTGACGACCTCGGTCAGCAGGTTCTCGCCGCCGATTTCGCCGAGGCCGATGGTCTCGCCGAGATTGGTGACGCCGTGCAGCGCGAAGTTGAGGCCGGAGAAGTGCGCGGCGCTCTCGATGCCGAAGTGGAGCCCCTTGACGACGCCGTTGAGCGTCTCGGTCAGGGGCTGCTCGCCGATCTGCCCGATTTCGTTGACGACCATCGCAGCGCCCGAGCCGGCGCGGACGACGCCCTCGACGGCCGCGCCCGCGGCGTTGGTCACCGCCGTGGCGGGATCGCCGCCGTTCAGGAGGTCGCCGACGCTGCCGAGCACGTTCGTCGGGTATTCGGTCCCGAGGCTGAGCGCGCCGGTCGCCGTTTCGACGACCGATCCGACGACGCCGGTCAAGGACCCGAGGCCGGTCGAGCCGCCGCCGAGAAGGCCGCCGCCAAGCGCGCCTCCACCGAGCGCGCCTCCGCCGAGCGGAAGGCCGCCGGCGAGCGACGTCGAGCCGAGCAGCGACCCGAGATCCGCATCGGCGATCCCCGCGAGCGGAGCGCCATCGAGCAAGTTGGGCAGGCTTGTCAGGGCGTCGCCTCCCTCCGGCAAGGCACCGAGTTCGAGCGGCGGCAGGGCCGCGAGCGCGACAGCCGCCGGATCGCCGTTCAGTCCGCCGACGCGGGAAAACAGGGTGTCGGAGCCCGCTAGGCTCTCCAACGCGCGGTTAAGGGGCTCAGCGCTTGCAAGATGAGCAAGTTCAGCCATGTGCCGTTCCTCCATCGCTGGTTGCGTGGAGCAATAGTTTGATCAACCAATCGTGGCGTCCACCCCGATACCTCCAGAACGAGCTGTCTGCATTAACAGCGGATAAACAACATCCTCATTTTTATTTGCTTGCTAATTCAATTGATGAAATCGCGGATACATAAAATTATTTCACGTCTGAAGCTTGCGAATTAAGAACGGCACGCCCTGTGCTTATCTGGCTGGGCGGGCGAAGCCTGCAAAGCGTTGGGTATGACGCCGGTCAGGTTCAGGCCGCTCGGGAACGCCGCGCGGCGGCCGTTTCCCGGCGAAGCGCTAGGCGAAAAAAAACGGCGAGCCCACGAGGAGCTCGCCGTGTCCATAAGTTTGCCGTCCGGCCGAGGGAGGAGAAAGGCCGGACGCGACTGCGCTATGGAAAGTCCGTCGGGGCGCTCCCGGCAGGGTGTCCGCGCCCCAGACCTCGTCAACGGTTCGGCAGGGTGAAGACCGTGAGCTGGCCGCCGAGGGCCGTGTAGTTCGCAAGGGCCGCGTAGCCGCCAACAGCGCCGAGACCCTCGTTGCCGCCGGTCAGGCCCGCCGCGAGGCCGATGCCCGCCCAGCCGCCGACGCCCGAGAGCACCGCGACGTATTGCTTGCCCTTGTGCTCGTAGGTCATGACGTTGCCGATGATCCCGGACGGTGTCTTGAACTTGTAGAGCTCCTTGCCCGTCTTGGCGTCGACAGCCTTCAGGTAGCCTTCGAGCGTGCCGTAGAAGACGACGTCGCCGGCGGTCGCGAGCGCGCCGGACCACACGGAGAACTGCTCCTTGTTGGACCAGACGATCTTGCCCTTGATGTTGTCCCAGGCGACGAAGTTGCCCATGCCGCCATGGCTGTTGGGCGCCGCGTACATGGACAGGGTCGCGCCGACATAGGGCTGGCCGGCGGTGTAGCTCACGCGGAACGGCTCGTAGTCCATGCAGACGTGGTTGGTCGGCAGGTAGAACAGGTTGGTCTTCGGCGAATAGGCCGAGGGCTGCTGGTCCTTGGTGCCGAGAGCCGCCGGGCAGATGCCCTGCGAGTTGACGTCCTCGCCGTTCTGCTCAGTCGAGAACTTCGCCGCGACGACCGGACGGCCATAGGTCTTGGAGTTCTTGTCCATGTCGATCTTGGACGCCCAATTCACGACCGGGTCGTACTTCTCGGCGACCAGCAACTCGCCGGTCTCGCGATCGAGCGTGTAGGCGAAGCCGTTGCGGTCCGGATGCGTCAACAGATGGCGCTCCTTCCCGTCGACCTTCTGCTCCGTGAGGATCATCTCGTTGACGCCGTCGTAGTCCCACTCGTCGTGGGGCGTCATCTGGTAGACCCACTTCGCCATGCCGGTGTCGGGGTCTCGGGCCCAGATGGTCATCGACCACTTGTTGTCGCCGGGACGCTGCTTCGGGTTCCAGGTCGAGGGGTTGCCCGAGCCGTAATAGATCAGGTTCAGCTTGGGATCGTAGGAGTACCAGCCCCAGGTCGAGCCGCCGCCGGTCTTCCACTGGTCGCCTTCCCAGGTCTTGATCGACGAGTCCTTGCCGATCGGCTTGCCGAGCTCGGTGGTCTTCTCGGGATCGACCAGCAGCTGGTCGTCCGGGCCGACCGAGTAGGCGCGCCACAGGCGCTTGCCGTCCTTCAGCCCATAGGCGGTGATGGAGCCCTGCACGCCGAACTCGCCGCCTGAGATGCCGACGATCAGCTTGTCCTTCACCGGCATGACGGTGGCGGTGTTGGTCTCGCCCTTCTTCGGGTCGCCGTTCTGGACCGACCACTTCTTCTGGCCGGTCTTGGCGTCGAGCGCGACGATGGTGGTGTCGGCTTGGTGCAGGAAGATCATGCCGTCCGCGTAGGCGACGCCGCGGTTGACGGTGTCGCAGCACATCACCGGGACGACGTTGTTCTCCTGGCGCGGCTCGTACTTCCAGAGGATCTTGCCCTCGCTGTTGAGGTCGAGCGCATAGACCACGTTCGGGAACGGCGTGTGGACGTACATCACGTCGCCGACGACGAGGGGCCCGCCCTCATGGCCGCGGAGAACGCCGGTCGAGAACGACCAGGCGACCGTCAGCTTCTTGACGTTGTCGGCGTTGATCTGGTCGAGCTTTGAGTAACGGGTGTTGGCGTAGTCGCCGGTCTGGATGCCCCACTGCTTGGGGTCCTTGATGATGGCCTCGACGCTGTCGTTGGCGGCGGCCGGAACCGTTCCGGCGAGCAGCGCTGCGCCGAGCCCGAAGAGCATTGCGCGTTTCATGGACGTCCTCCGAAAAGGCGGGCGGCGGCGCCGGCGTTGCGGCTTTTTCTTCGCCCGGAGGCGTCCCGTCCGCTGAGGACTGTGAAACTGCTAATAAGCCCGGCGATCCGTAGAGCCGGCTTCCCAAGCTGGGCTGGGAGTTTTTCCCGATCTTGCGCGGAGAGCTTGCGTTCTGGGCTCCAGTTTCGGACACCAAGGCGTTGAGTTGAAAGGCGAAAGCCATGTCGCTGCTGGTTGGGCTGATGCTGCGCGTGTTCGCGGTGGTGGCGGTGTGTCTGGCGGGCGCCAGCGCCTGGACCATGGTCGAAGCGAACCAGTCGATAAGAACGGAACTCTCCGCGACCGCGAGCCGGGTCGAGAGCGAAGCGCGCTCCCTCGCCTGGCGCGAGGTCATGTTCCGCGGCAACGAGGGCGCGCAGGCCCGGCTCGCCTTCCCGGAATGGCGGACCGCGAATTCGCTGAGGATCGTTGGCCCCGGCTACTGCGTGACGCTGGAATGGACCGGCGATGCGCCCGCCCGCGTCTGCGGCGGCGACCCCGGCCGCAAGACCGGCGAGGCGCCGGGCTGGTTCGCAGAGCTCAACACGGCGCTGTTCGGACCGATCCTGCCTGACGTGCGGACCGTCACCTCTGGCCGCCACGAGGTCGGGACGGTGCGGGCGGAAGCCGACCAGGCGACGGCGAACTGGCAGGCCTGGCGACAGGTCAGCGTGGTGGTCGGGGTCGCGGGCGCCATGGCGGTCGCGATCGCGCTGCTGGCGAGCTTCGCCATCGGCCATGCGCTGCGCCCGGCCGAGGTCATCGCGCGCGGGCTGAACAAGCTGGAGAACGGCGATCTTTCGGTGCGCCTGCCGACCTTCGCGGCGCGGGAGTTCGCGCAGGTCGCGCGCGCCTTCAACGACCTCACCGAACGGCTCGCCCGCACGACCGAACAGCGCGCCGCCGTGACGCGGCGCCTGTTCCAGGTGCAGGAGGACGAGCGACGCTCGCTCGCCCGCGACCTCCATGACGAATTCGGCCAGTGCCTGACCGCGACCCGGGCGCTCGCCTCGGCGGTCGCTACCGGCTCGCGCGACCGGCCGGCCGTCTGGGACAGCGCCCGCGAGATCAGCGCGATCAGCGAGGGCATGGCGGCGACGCTGCGCAGCACGCTCGCGCGCCTCAGACCCCCGGACCTCGACGAGATCGGCCTTTCCCGCAGCCTGGAACACCTCGTCTCCAGCTGGAATGCCCGCACCGCGACCGCGACGCGGCGTCCGACCTTCCGCCTCGACCTCGCCGGCGAGGTCGACGACGTGCCGGCCCAGACTGCGCTGACCATCTATCGCATCGCGCAGGAGGGGCTGACCAACGCGGCCAAGCACGGCGCGCCGAAGCTGGTGCGGATCGGCGTCGAGCGTCTGGACGGGCCCGAGCCCGTCGTCTCCGTCTCGGTCGAGGACGACGGCGGCGGCGGGATCGAGGCGCTGAGCGGCGGCCCCGGCCATGGCCTGATCGGCATCCGCGAGCGCGTCGACGCCCTCGGCGGACGCTTCGTCGCCGAGGCTTCCGGGTCCGGCGGCGTCAGGATCTCCGCACGCCTGCCGGTCGGCGCCGTCCCCGAACTGGCGGCGGCCTGACGGCGATGGGCGAGCGCTCCATCCTCCTCGTCGACGACCACCCGGTCGTGCGCGCCGGTTACCGGCGCCTGATCGAGATGCAGCCCGGCTACTGCGTGATCGCCGAGGCCGACAGCGCCTCGGCCGCCTATCTCGCCTATCGCCGGCAGCCCGCCGACCTCGTCATCATCGACCTCACCATGCCCGGATCGAGCGGGCTCGAAGCCATACGCCGGATCAAGGCGGTCGACCGCAAGGCGCGCATCCTCGTTTTCACCATGCATGACGGCCTGTCCTACGCGCTCAAGGCCTTCGAGGCCGGAGCGCTGGGCTACGTCACCAAGTCGAGCCCGCCCGAGGCGCTGATCGCGGCGATGGCGACCATCTGCCAGGGCGGCAAGGCGGTCAGCGACGACATCGCCCGCGAGATCGCCGCCGAGCGCCTGTCCGGCCGCCGCTCGGCCGTCGAGGGGCTCGGGCCGCGCGAGGTCGAGATCCTGCAGCTGATCGCCTCGGGCATGACCAGCGAGGAGATCGCCGACGCGCTCTCGCTCAGCCAGAAGACGATCCAGAACTACCATTCCGGCATCAAGGCCAAGCTCGACGCCCGCACCGACGCCCGGCTCGTCCGGATCGCGATCGACGCCGGCCTGATCGACATCGCGCCCGCGGGCGTGGAGTAGCGTCGCGGTTTCCCGAGGCGAACCTCTCAGGCGAGGTCGCTCGACGGCACGACATGCACGCCGGGCTTCGATGCGACCGCGGCCTCGACGAGCGCCGCGGCGATCTTCGTCGCCGGGTTGATCCGCCACGCCCGCGGCAGCGCCGGCCCCAGCGCCTTGAGCAGGACGGTGGCGGCGCGCTCGGCAGGTCGCGACTCGGTCCGCTCGCCGCCGATGAGGCCCGGGCGCACGAAGGTCAGCGACGCAAAGCCGATCCGCTCAAGATCCTGTTCAAGCTCCCCCTTCACACGGCTGTAAAAGAAGCGGGAGTTGGGATCGGCGCCCAGCGCGGAGTTCAGCACGAAGGTCCGCACGTCCCGCCCGAAGGCGAGGCGCGCGACGGCGAGCGGATAGCCATGGTCCACCCGGCGGAACGCCTCCTGCGAGCCGGCGGTCCGGAGCGTGGTTCCGAGCGCGCAGACCACGGCGTCGGCCGACCAGAACTCGGCGTCGGCCGGCAGGTCGTCATAGTCGACGATCGGCGCGGACAGCTTTGGATGTGCAGGCAGTGGACGGCGGACCGGCGCGGTCACCGTCTCGATGCCGCGGTCGCGCAGCGCGAGCTTGAGAGCCTGATGGCCGACCAGTCCGGTCGCGCCCATGATCAGAAGCCTCATGCCGATCCTTCCCCGCGCGGCGACGCAACGCTCGGGACGGCGTGGCTCATGCGCGCGCCGGTCTAGATGGTCGCTCCGGCGCCGTTTTGGAGGGTTGGCGCCGCCGGACGGCCCGACGGATCGACGTCGCGTCGACCGCCGGGCCGGCTGCGGGTCTCATCCGCCTCAGCGCGGCCCCATCTCCCCCGGATGCGGACGGGCCCCCGGCGGGGGCGGCGGGGGAGCAAAGCGCGCGGCGCGCTCGAGCTGTTCGGGCGTCAGCGTCTTCTTCAGCGTCTCGATCGCGGCCTGGACCTTCTTCGCGGCGTCCGCGCGCCGGGCGGCGTCCTCCGCCATCGCCTTCGGCAGCGCGAAGGGCTCCGTCGCGGCGAGAACGTCCTCCGACGGCGGCTTCGGCGGCGCCATCATGGCCTGCATCGCGTCGGTGAAGTCGCGCCAGGCGTCGAGCTGGTTCGCCCGCACGCCGATCGCGGTCTCCGCCTCGCCCAGCAGCCGCGCGATCGGCGGACGGCCATAGGGACCGTTATGGGGACCGCCATGGCGTGGCCCATCGGGATCGGCGAAACGGGCGCCGGGAAATCGCGCGCCGGAAAAACCGTGACCTCCGGGCGGCGGGCCGTCCGGTCCATGGTCCGGCCCGGGGTCCGCCATCGCGACGACGGTCATCGCCGAACTCTGGTCCTTGTCCGCCTTGGCCGAGCCGACGTCGGCGAACGCCACCGCACCCGTCGCCAGGGCGCACGCGCAACCGGCCAGCGCCAGATATCGAGCTTTCATTTGATGTCTCCTCTCGTCCGTTCGTGACGAAAGGTCTGACCGGCGAACAGCGGCAGGGTGCGGCGGCGAGGTTTCGGAGCGTTTCGCCCGGCGGCGATTTGGTTTCCGAACGCTTCCCGACGCAGGCGATCGGTGGAACGAGGATGAGCGCACCTGGATCGATGGCCTTCCGGCCGGGACCGTCACCACCGGCTTGACCCGGGGGTCCATCGGGCGCGGACGCGCCCGGCATGATGGATGCCCGGGTCAAGCCCGGGCATGACGCCTGATCCACTCTGATCGCGTGCGGCCCTACCCCACCGGCGCGAGGCGGCTCGCCTTGAGCTCGCCGGTGCGCTCCAGAAGACCATAGACGGTCGCGGCGATGTGCGCCTCGATGCGCTTGAGGTCGCGGGTGATGTCGAGCTGGAGCGCGCTGGTCTCGATCTGGTCGGCCCGGCCGGTGCGCATCTCCGCGAAATGCCGCTCCGTCGCCTCGCGTTCGAGCGTCCGGAAACTCTCCTTCTCGGCGACGAGCTGTCTTGCAGCCTGTGCGTCGCCCGACATGAACACCGCCACTGCGAGCCGTAAGTGCTCGCAGAGCCGGGCGTGCATCTCCTCGATCCGGCGGATCGCCGGCGGCGGCAGCAGGCGGCGGTCGGCGATGCGCTGCTCGGCCATCTGCATCAGGTTCTTGTCGACGATGTCGCCGATGTGCTCGAGGTTGATGGCGAGGGCGAGCGTGGCGAAGACGCGCGACGTCTCCTTGTCGCTCAGGCGGTCGTGGTCGATCGCGCCGATATAGAGCTGGATCTTGTCGAACAGCGTGTCGAGAACGTCGTCGGCGCGGCGCACCGCGAGCACGCGGCCGACATCGTCATGCGCGAAGGCGGACTGCGAGCCCTTCAGCATCTGCTCGACCACGTCGGCCATCCGCAGCACCTCGCGCGCGGCGTTGGCGAGCGCGACCGAGGGCGTCGAGAGCGCGGCGTCGTCGAGATAGAGCGGGGTCGCCGGGTCGTTCGCGGCCGGCCTGTCGGGGAAGGCGCGAGCCAGCAGCCGCGCGATCTGCGGCAGCGCCCAGATGAAGAGACAGGCCGTCGCGAGGTTGAAGGCGAGATGGGCGTTGGCCGCGAGGCGTCCGGCGTCCGGGTCGACCGCTTGGAGCGCGCTCGCGATCGGCCCGAGGAACGGCAGCGCGAGGCCGGCGCCGACGAGCCGCGTCGCGAGGTTGCCGACGGGCGCGCGCAGCTTCCTCGGCTCCCCACCCATGGCGTCGATCAGCGGATTGAGCGCGCTGCCGATGTTGCAGCCCAAAACCATGGCGAGCGCGGCCTCGACGCTCACGACGCCGGCGCCCGCGAGCGACATCACCAGCAGCATGGCCGCGACGGAGGAATGCGCGGCCCAGGCGAGGCCCGCCGCGACCAGCACGGCGATCAGCGGCTCGCCGGTGATCGCGCCGAACAGCAGTTTCAGGGTCGCCGACGCCTCGATAGGCCGCATGGTCTCGACCAGCAGATGCAGCGCCAGCAGCATCAGCCCGAGGCCGATCGCGGTCTGGGCGAGGTCGCGCGCCATGCTGGAGCGCGCCCGCCGGTGGACGACCACGCCGACGAAAAGGAACAGCGGGAAGACGTAGGAGATGTCGAAGGAGGCGACCTGTACGATCAGCGTCGTGCCGACATTCGCCCCGAGCATCATGGCGAGCGCCGGCGCGAGCTCCACGGCGCCGGCCCCGCTGAAGGAGGCGATCATCAGGGCTGTCGCGGTCGAGGATTGCAGCAGGGCGGTGACGCCAAGGCCGGCGAGAAACGCCTTTCCGCGGTTCCTCAGCCCCTCGCCGAGCAGGTGGCGCAGCTCGCTCCCGAAGGCGCGCTGCACGCCCGAGTTCACGACATGCACGCCCCACAGCAACAGCGCGATCTCGCCGAGCAGTTCGATGAGGATGTGGGTGGCGGACATGGGCTTATGCGGTATCTGCGGATGCAGTGCTGCATCGGCCGACTGCGTCCTTCGAGACGCCGGCCTGCAGCCGGCTCCTCAGGATGAGGAAGAACTGAGCTCTGGCGTCCCCGACGATCCTCATGCTGAGGAGGCCCGCAGGGCCGTCTCGAAGCACGCAGTTCGCTTGTCCCGCCCTCATCGCGCGGAAATCGCTTCGTCGATCGCGCCCTCCAGCCGGTCGAGCGCGTCGGCCATCTGGTCGCGCGTCGTGACGAGCGGGGGCGTGAGGGTGATCGTGTGCCCCATGGTGGTCTTGAACGACAGGCCGCGGTCCAGCGCGCGGTAGAGGATGTCCTCCGCGAGCCGCCCGTCGGGCGCGCCGGTCTGCGGATCGACGACGTCGAAGCCGATCAGCAGGCCGCGACCGCGCACGTCGCGGACGACGTCGCGCCCCGGCCGGAAGCTCCGCAGCCGCTCCAGCGCATAGGAGCCGACCGCCGCAGCGTTTTGGACCAGCCCCTCGTCCTCGATGATCTCGATCGTGGTCAGCGCGGCGCGGGTCGTGACCGGGTTCTTCTCGTGGGTGTAGTGGCCGAAGGCCCAGTCGCCCGCGACGTCGAGCTCGGGCTTCGCCACGATCGCCGCGATCGGCAGGATGCCGCCGCCGAGCGCCTTGCCGAGCACGAGGATGTCGGGAACCACGCCGTCGTGCTCGCAGGAGAACATCATTCCGGTCTTGCCGAGCCCGGTCGGGATCTCGTCGAAGATCAGTTTGACGCCGTGCCGGTCGCAGATCTTTCGCACGTCGGCCCAGAAGCCGGGCGGCGCGACGTAGGGCACGGCGCGGGTCGGCTCGGCGACGAGACAGGCGACGTCGGGATCGCGCGAGAGCACGTAGTCGATCATCCGCGCGCAGGCGGCGCCGCTCTCCTGCGGCGTCGAGGTGCCGTAGGGGCAGCGCCCTCCCCCGCCGAAGGGCGCGACGTGGAGCGCGCCGGCGACCAGCGGCGCGGCGGGACCGGAGCGGAACAGGGTTTCGCCCGACAGCGCCCCGGCGCCGACGCCCGCGCCATGGAAGGCGTCCCAGAAGGACAGCGTCTTGAAGCGCCCGGTCGCGATCCGCGCCATCTTCACCGCGAGCTCGACCGCGTCCGAGCCGCCGGTCGTGAACAGGACCTTCGACAGCGTCCCAGGCGCGGTCGCTCCGAGCTTCTCGGCCAACAGCACGGCGGGCTCGCAGGCATAGCGGCGCGGCGCGAAGGGCAGCGCGTCCATCTGGTCGGCGATCGCCTTTTTCAGGCGCGGATGGCCGTAGCCGATGTGGTGGACGTTGTTGCCGTGGAAATCCATGTAGCGGCGGCCGGAAAGATCCTCGATCCAGATCCCTTCGGCCTTCGCGATCGCGTTGAGGCACGGGGTCGAGACCGACTGGCGCAGGAAGCCGCGTTCGTCGCGCGCGAGCAGCGTCCGGGTCGCGCCGTCGAGCGCGCCGGCCTGCCAGGCGGCGCGGCGGTCGGTGAGGTTGGTGTCGCTTTCCGATTCCGCGACGAGGCGGGGGGCGGAGCTCATCGCCTGCGCCAGCTCTGGAGACGCGAGAACACGAAGCGGTCCAGCACGACGTGGAGGATCTTCACGCCGATCGCCGTCGCCATGATCACCGTCGCCATCGCCGCGGCCGAGGCGACCGCGCCGGCCTCGTCCATGTGGACGATCGAGATCGAGGCGAGCTTGGTGTCGGCGCCGTAGAGGAAGATCACGGCAGAGACCGTCGTCATGGCGTTGACGAACAGATAGACCGCGATGTCGAGGATCGCCGGCATGCAGATCGGCGCGGTGACGCGGCGGAAGGTCGTCCAGAACGGGACCTTCAGCGAGGCCGAGACCGCCTCGAACTCGTGGTCGAGCTGCTTCAGGCTGGTCAGCGCCGTGATGTGCGCGACCGTGAAGAAATGCGCGATCGAGTTGATCACCAGCACCGTCAGCGTGCCGTAGAACACCGAGAGCGGGTTCCAGGACGCGTTGAAGAAGAACACGTAGCCGAGGCCGAGCACGAGCCCCGGCACCGCCATCGGCAGCATGGCGAGGAAATGCGCAAAGCCCCGCAGGCCCGGAAACGCCTTCACCTTCTCGATCAGATAGGCGCCGCAGAAGATCACGACCGAGCCGATGACGGCGGTGAGGCCCGCGAGCTTCAGCGAGTTGAAGTAGCCGTCCCAGCCCGTCGGCTCGACCGCGGCGAAGTCGTAATTGTTGAGCGTGAGCTTGAGGTTGTACGGCCAGTAGGTGACGAAGGAGCCCCAGGCCGCCACCCCGTAGGTCGCGACGATCGCCCCGGCGACGAGGAGGCAGAAGGCCAGCAGCCCGTAGTCGCGGGCAGCGTCGGGCTTGGGCTCGTAGGGCACCGCGCGGGCCGACAGCAGCGCGCTCTGGCGCTTCTGGGTGCGGCGGTCGATCAGGAAGGCGAGCACCGCCGGCACCAGCAGGATGATGCCGACCACCGCGCCCATCGGAAAGTTCTGCTGGCCGACGACCTGCCGGTAGGCGTCGGTCGCGAGCACCGAATACTGCCCGCCGATCACCTTCGGGATGCCGAAGTCGGTGATCACCAGCGTGAACACCACGAAGACCGCGCTGATCAGACCGTAGCGCGCGCCCGGCAGCGTGATCGTGCGGAAGATGCGCGCCCGCGATGTGCCGAGCGCCTCGGCCGCCTCGCGCAGCCGCCCGTCGGACAGCGCGAGCGCGGTCGTCAGGATCAGCAGCGCGTGGGGGAAGGTGTAGAGCGCCTCGGCGCCGATGATGCCGATCGGCCCGTAGAGCTTGGCCCCCATCATCCAGTGCTTGAGGATGCCCTGGTTGCCGAAGATGTAGATCAGCGACAGGCCCGACAGCAGCGAGGGCGCGAAGATCGGCAGCAGCGCCGCGGCCGTGAACAGGCCCTTCAGCGGCATGCGGCTGCGCGTCAACGCGTAGGCGTAGAGGAAGGCGAGCGGCACGGTGATCGCCGTCGCCATGCCGGCGACGAACACGCTGTTGCGCAGCGAAGCGACCAGCGTCGGCGTCGAGGCGTAGGTCCAGAAATTGGCGAGGCCGACGAAGTCGCCGGCTGTGTTCTGCACACTCTTCGACAGCAGCGACCAGAGCGGCAGCGCGATGATGACGACGAGCAGGACGCAGAGCGCGGCGATCAGCAGGCCGGCGACTTGGCGCTCGCTTACTAGGGGCCGCCGGACCGCGAAGCTGGAGGAAGCGGCGTCATCCATGCGGGCGGCGATCTCGCTCATGACGCCGCGCCCGGAGCGGACGGGGCGAAGACGCGCAGCGCTTCCGGCGGGAAGGAGACGGCGCGCAGCTGGCCTTCGACGATCTCGAGGTCGCGCATCTCGTTGGCCGGGAAGTCCGCCGAGATCCGCACGCCGGAAGATCCCGTCGGCTCCAGCGTCGCACGGCAGAACGAGCCGAGGAAGGAGAGTTCGCCGATCCGCGCCTCGAAGCGGTTCGGCGCCGCCTCGTCGACCATGCGGGCGCGCACGGTCTCGGGCCGCATCGCGAGACGGACCTGCGAGCCGACCGCAGCTCCCGCGTCGTCGGCCACGACGAAGTCGAGCGCCCCGACCCGGACCGTCTTCGGCCCGGTGACGACCGCGTCGAGGAAGGTCATGTGGCCGACAAAGTCCGCCACGAAGGGCGTGTCCGGCGCGCCGTAGATCTCGGTCGGCCCGCCGATCTGCTCGATCACGCCGTGGTTCATCACCACGATGCGGTCGGCCATGGCGAGCGCCTCCTCCTGGTCGTGGGTGACCATGATCGTCGTCACGCCCAGCCGCTGCTGCAGGTCGCGGATCTGGGCGCGCAGATGGATGCGGACCTTGGCGTCGAGCGCCGACAGCGGCTCGTCGAGCAGCAGCAGGCCCGGGGAGGTGGCGAGCGCCCGGGCGAGCGCGACGCGCTGCTGCTGGCCGCCGGAGAGCTGCCCCGGAAACTTCTGGCCCTGGTCCGGCAGGCCGACCATCTCCAGCAGCTCGGTCACCCGCGCCGCGATCTCGGCGCGCGGCCGGCTGCGGTTGACAAGGCCATAGCCGACGTTCTTGGCGACGGTGAGGTTCGGGAACAGCGCATAGGACTGGAACACGATGCCGAAGTCGCGCTGCGAGGGCGGCGCCTGCGAGACGTCGCGTCCGGCGATCTCGATCGTCCCGCTGTCCTGCGGATCGAGCCCCGCGATCGCGCGCAGAAGCGTGGTCTTGCCGCAGCCCGAGGGCCCGAGGAAGCAGACGAACTCGCCGCGCGCGACCTCGAGGTCGATGTCCTTCAGCGCGCGAAAGGCGCCAAAGGACTTGTTCAGGCCGCGGACCCTCAGGAAGGGACTTGCGATCGGCTGGGACGCGGTCATGGCTCAATCCCTCTCGTCATCGCTCGTCGGCGGACTGCGTGCTTCGAGACGCCTCGCGATGCGAGGCTCCTCAGCATGAGGACCGTTTGCGTTGTGGCGTCCTCAACATTCCTCATGCTGAGGAGGCCCGTGAGGGCCGTCTCGAAGCACGCAATCCGCCGCTCCGAGACGCCCTGACTTCAGACCGTCACTTCTTCGGCGCGGCCTTGGACTCGTAGCGCTTGGACCATTCGGCCAGCACGCGCTCGCGGTTGTCGGCCATCCAGCCGAGGTCGTTCTTGATCATCGCCTTCTCGGCGCCGGCCGGGTAGTTCGCCGGCGGATTGTCGGCGCCGGGATAGGCGACGATGGCGTAGGTCTTGGCGAACAGCCTGTTGGCGTCTTCGGTCGCGACCCAGTCGGCGATCTTCTTGGCGGCGTCGAGGTTCTTCGAGCTCTTGACGATGGCGCTCGCCTCCATCTCCCAGCCGACGCCCTCGGTCGGCAGGATCACCTCGATCGGCGCGCCCTTGGTCTTCTCGGCGGCGCCGCGCATGTCGAGAGCGAGGCCGACGAGCTGCTCGCCGCGCGCGGCCTGCACGCAGGGCGCGCTGCCGGAATGGAGATAGGCCGCGATGTTCTCATGGAGCCCGTCCATGAACTTCCAGCCTTCCGCCTCGCCCATGGACTGCAGCCAGCCCGCGACCATCAGGTAGCCGGTGCCGGAGGAGGCCGGATGCGGCATCACGATCTTGCCCTTGAACTCGGGCTTCAGCAGGTCCTTCCACGACTTCGGCGGCGCGATCTCGCCGGCCTCGGCGGTGTTGAAGCAGACCGCGCCGAGATAGGCGTCCATGCCGGTCCAGGCATAGGGGTCCTTGGCGTCGCGGAAGACGTCCTTGAGCTTGTCGGCGCCGGCCGGCCTGTAGGTCTCAAGCAGGCCAGCCTTCTTGAACATCAACAGCGAGGACGCCGCGAGGCCCACCACCATGTCGGCGCGGGGATTGTCCTTCTCGGCGAGGAAGCGCGCGGTGATGACGCCGGTGGAGTCGCGCACCCAAACGACTTCGGCGTCCGGAACGGCGGTCTCGATCGCGGCCTTGAAGGGCTTGAGCTGGTCGTTCTCCAGCGCCGTGTAGATCGTCACCTTGGTCTTGTCGGCGAGCGCGGCGCCAGGCGCCGCAAGTCCGAGCGCGACCGCCAGCGCGAACTTTGTCCAAGTCTTCACCGTCGTAAATCCCTGTCTTTATCGCCGCGCCGCGGCTGCTGTTCAGTCTATCTTCGCTCTATATTGAAACCCTGTGACAGCTCATTGACAAGAACTGTTTTTGATCACTACGCGTAAACTTAAGCCGCCCACGGCATCGACCAGGTGCGGACGTTGGTGAAGCTTTTCATCGCTTCCACGACGCCTTCCTTGTAGCCGAGGCCGGAATCCTTGATGCCGCCGAAGGGGGACATCTCGATCCGGTAGCCGGGGACTTCCCAGACGTTGACGGTGCCGACCTCGAGCTCGGCGACGAAGCGCGAGACGTAGTCGAGGCGGTCGGTGCACACGCCCGACGACAGCCCGTAGTCGGTCGAGTTGGAGATGCGGATGACTTCGGCGATGTCGTCCGGGCAGCGCACGATCGGGATGACCGGGCCGAAGGTCTCCTCGTGCACCAGCTCGCAGTCGTACGGCACGTTGTCGACGACGGTCGGCGCGAACAGCGCGCTCTGGCGCGGGGCGCCGTGCAGCACCTCGGCGCCGAGCTTCACCGCCTCGTTCACCCGGTTCTCGAACAGGATCGCCGAGCGCTCGTTGATGACGGTGCCGACGTCGGTCGCCGGGTCCATGGGGTCGCCGGACTTCAGCTTCTTCGCCTTCTCGACCACGAGCCTGGAAAACTCGTCCGCGACCGCGTTTACGACGAGAATGCGCTTCACCGCCGTGCAGCGCTGGCCGGAGTTCTTGGTCGCGCCCGTCACGGCGAGCTCCGCCGCCTTGTCGAGGTCGGCGTCCTCCATGACGATCAGCGGGTCGTTGCCGCCGAGCTCGAGCACAATGCGCTTGTAGCCGGCCGTATTGGCGATGTGCTTTCCGACGCGCACCGAGCCCGTGAAGGTCACGAGGTCGGCGTCCGGATCGGTGATCATGGCGTCGCCCATGGTCGACGGGTTGCCGGTCACGACCGACAGCATCTCCGGCGGCAGACCCGCCTCGTAGAGCACGTCGGCGAGCGCGAGCGCGGTCAGCGGCGTCAGCTCGGTCGGCTTGAGCACCAGCCGGTTGTTGGTCGCGATCGCCGGGGCGAGCTTGTGGCTCACCATGTTGAGCGGGTGGTTGAACGGGGTGATCGCCGAGATCACTCCGAGCAGGGGCGTCCGCGTCGTGAAGATCTTGCGCGCCTTGCCGTTCGGAGAGATGTCGCAGGAGTAGATCTCGCCGTCGTCCTTGATCGTCAGCTGCGCCGCGAACGACCAGACGTCATAGGCGCGGGAGGCCTCGTAGAGCCCGTCCTTCCAGCAGAGCCCGGTCTCGGCGACGATCAGCCGGGCGAACTCCTCTTTTCGGTCGCGGAGCAGTTCGGCGGTGCGCTGAAGAATCTGCTGGCGCTCGTAGCGGGTGAGCTTCGGCTTGAAGGCGCGGGCCTTGGCGAAGGCTTCGCGCACATGCTCGGCGCGCGCCGCCGGAACCGTGCCGACGACCGAATTGTCGTACGGGTTGAACACCTCGACGATGTCGTCGGTCTTCACGAGCTTGCCGGCGATGCGCATGGATTCGGCGCGGAAGGGCGGCTTGACGTTGGCGTTCATGGAGATCACCGCACCAGGTTCAGCGCGACGTCGAAGACGTCGAAGTTGCGAAGGGTCCGGCCGGCCGGGACCTCGATCCTGCGGTTCGAGATCATCGGCACGGTCTGCTCGGTGAGGCCGCCATGGCTGCGCAGCGGCTCGGTGAGGCCGGACAGGTCGTGTTTGGCGGCCGAGGTGCCGAGCACCTTGTGGCGGTCGCAGAGCACGACGACGTCGCCGATCCGGTCCGCCGGCAGCTCGAAGCGCTCGCAGGCTTCTTCGGCCGGGATCGCGACCGTCACCCCCTCGATGGCTTTCGCGATCTCGATGACGGCGGCCTTCTTCAGCCCGTCGACATAGACGGTGGCGAAGGAGCCGAGCGCGCCGTGATGGGCGACGTAAGGGTCGGTGATCGGCAGGATGACGCGGGTCACACCCGCCCCGAGCGCCTTGTCCAGGATCTCCTGAAGATAGATGACGTCGGGCGAGCCGTCGGCGAGATGCTTGTCGTTCATGCCGTGGTCGGCCGTGATGACGAGCGTCGAGAGCTTTTCCAACTCGCCGACGTACCGGTCGAACATCTCGTAGAAGCTGTTCGCGACCTCCGAGCCCGGCGCCGCCTTGTGCTGCACGTAGTCGGTCGTCGACAGGTACATGACGTCCGGCTTGAACGTCTCCAGCAGCTTTACGCCCGCGGCGAAGACGAACTCGGAGAGATCGGCGGAATAGACCTCCGGTAGCGGCAGGCCGACGAAGTCGAGGACGTTCTCGATGCCGTTGTCCGCAAGGCAAGCCTTGTCGGCCTTCTCGGACGAGAACGCGATCGCGGTTCCGGAGGCGAAGTCGAGGCCCTTGCCGAGCAGGGTCCGGAGCTTGTCCTTGGCCGTCACCATCGCGACCTTGCAACCGGCCTTCTGAAACTCTGCGAGAATGGTCGGGGCGCGCAAAAACTTCGCGTCGTTCATCATGACTTCGACGCCCGCCTCGCGGTCGTAGAAGAAGTTGCCGGCGATGCCGTGCACCGCCGGCGGGCGGCCGGTGATGATGGAAAGATTGTTCGGGTTGGTGAAGCTCGGGATCACCGACAGCGCCGTGGTGCTGGCGCCGGTCTTCATCAGCCGGTCGAGGTTGGGGGCAAGGCCCTTCTCGATCGCCGCCTCGATGTAGCCGGGCTCGGAACCGTCGAGGCAGATCACCACGACGGGCTTTTCGGGACGCCGATAGGACCGCCCGTTGGCGGTGACATCGGTGGTCAGGTTGACATGGATGTTCACCGGACTGTCCTCCCTCACGCGGCCGTCTTCAGGCCGACGCCCATCTCGTCCAGAACCTCGCCGACCGTCGCGACGAAGGCGGTCATGTCCTGCGCATGCAGGTCGCCGATGCAGCCGATGCGGAAGCTGTCCGCGACCGTCAGCTTGCCCGGATAGATCACGTAGCCGCGGTCCTTCAGCGCGTCGTAGAAGCGCTGAAAGACGAAGCGGTCGTCCTCCGGCATGCGGAAGGTGACGATGATCGGCGCCTGTCGCGCGGCCGGCAGAAGCGTCTGGAACCCTAAGCGTTTCATGCCGTCGATCAGGATGCGGGCGTTGTCCGCGTAGCGCTCCCCGCGCCCGTCGACGCCGCCCTCGGTCCAGAACTCCTGCAGCGCCTGGTGGAAGGCGACGATGACGTGGATCGGCGGCGTGAAGCGGTACTGCCCGGTCTTCGAGATCGCCTGGTGCTGGTCATAGAGATCGAGCACCAGCGTCGTCGCGTTTCCTTGGGTCTCCTGCAGCGCGGACTTGCGCGCCAGCACGAAGCCGAGGCCGGGAACGCCCTGGATGCATTTGTTGGAGGAGGCCGCGACCGCGTCGAACGCGACTTCCCGGGCGTCGAGCGGCAGCGCGCCGAAGGCGCTCATGGCGTCGATCAGCAGGCGTCGGCCGAGCCGCTTCACCAGCGCGGCGACCGCCTCGACCGGGTTCCGGATGCCGCTGGTCGTCTCGCAATGGACGGCGAAGACGTGGGTGATCGCGCTGTCTGCGCTCAGGATCCGCTCGATCTCGGCGAGGTCGGGCGGGGTGTCCTCGGCGGTCTCGTGGACGACGTTGGCGCGGCCGGCGACGTCGAGGATCTTCTTCGCCCGCAGGCCATAGGCGCCGTTGACGAGAACGAGCGCCTTGCCGCTCCGCGGCACGAAGCTCGTCAGCATCGCTTCGACGGCGAAGGTGCCCGAGCCCTGCATCGGCACGGTGACGAACTCGTCCTCGCCGTGGATGATCTTCGGCAGCCCCTCAAGCACTGCCTTGTTGATCGCGATGAAGGCCGCGTCGCGCGAGCCCCAATCGTGAACCATGACCTCCTTGACCGACTTGGAGGTCGTCAGCGGGCCTGGCGTCAGCAGCAGCGGATCGCCGGTGACGGACTGGGCGGGGCGGCGGGAGGAGGACATCGACGATCCCTTGAGCTGCTGCGGTTGACCGTTGAGAGGGAGGCTAGAAGTCACCAACGAATAGGTCCAATATCGAGTTTCGATCTTTCACATAGACAGGATCTATGAGTTGGCGATCAGCGGCACGGGCCTTTCCGCGTTCCACGCCGTGGCGCAGGCCGGCAGCTTCACCCGCGCGGCGCGCGCCAAGAACGTCAGCCAGCCGACGCTTTCCGCGCAGGTCCGAGGCCTCGAGGACGCCTATGGCGTGCGGCTGTTCGACCGGGTCGGCCGGACGGTGAAGCTGACGCCGCTCGGCCAAAGCCTGTTCGTCATCACCGCGCGCATGTTCGCGGCGGAGGACGAGGCCGAAGCCCTGCTCGCGGGCGTGCGCACGCTCTCGCGCGGGCATCTCAGGATCGCTGCCGACAGCGCGACCCACGTCATGCCGGCGCTCGGGCGCATCCGCGAACGGCATCCGGGGCTCACCTTCTCGCTGACGATCGGCAACTCGTCAGACGTGCTGCAGCAGCTTCTGGACTACGCGGCCGACGTCGCCGTGACGGCCAAGCAGACGTCCGATCCCCGGATCCACAGCCTTCGGCTCAGGACCGACGTGCTGGTCGGCTTCCTGCGGGCGGACCACCCCTTCGCAAAGCGCGACAGCGCCCCGATCGAGGCCTTCGAGACGCAGGACGTCGTGCTGCGCGAGCGTGGGTCCGTCACCCGCGAGGTGTTCGAGGCGCGGCTCGCCGAGGCCGGCGTGAAGCCCGGCCACCTGCTAGAGGTTCAGACCCGCGAGGCGGTGCGCGACGCCGTCGCGACCGGCTTCGGCATCGGCGTGATCTTCGGCAGCGAGTTTCGCGAGGGCGAGGACCTGAAGAAGCTAACGATCACCGGCGCCGATCTCGCCGTCGCCGAATACGCGGTCTGCCTCGAGGAGCGGCGGCGCATTCCGCTGGTGCGGAGCTTTCTGGAAGCGGTTCAGGCGGACGCTTGAGGCGCTGTCACCCCATTCGCATCAGCACCAGCGCGCACACGATCACCACGGCCGCGCCCGCCCGGACCCATTGCACGGGCTCCTTCAGGATCAGCGTCGCGATCAGCGCCGCGAACAGGACGCTCGACTCCCGCACCGCGGCGACGAGCGGGATCGGCGCGACCGTCATGGCCCAGATCGCGATCCAGTAGGCGCCGAGCGACATCGCGCCCCCGGCGAGACCCTGCAGGAGGTAGGGCCGCATCGGCGCGAGCCCCGCAGCGCCGCGCCGCCACAGCGCGAACAGCAGCAGCGGGAACCCGTCGATCACGAACAGCGCGGAGGAATAGGCGTGCGGATCGCCCGCAGTGCGGGCGCCGATCCCGTCGACCAGCGTGTAGCCGGAGATCGTCAGGGCCGTGAGCCCGGCAAAGCCGAGCGCGCCGAGGTCGAAGCTCGCGCCCTTCCGTCGCCCGAGCAGGGAGATCAGCATGACGCCGCAGCCGAGCGCCGCGATCCCGAGGGCCTGGACGGGCGAGACGCCCTCCCCGAGCAGCGCGAGGCTCGCGAAGGCCGTGATCAGCGGCGCCCCGCCCCGGGCGATCGGGTACATCTGGCTCATGTCGGCGCGGGCGTAGGCCTGCGTCAGCGCGAGGTAGTAGCCGAGGTGCAGGACGATCGAGGCGATCAGCCACGGCCATGCCTCGAGCTTCGGGAAGCCGAAGGCGACGAGCCCCGGAACCCCGACGACGCCCGCCCCCGCCGTGACGAGGGTCATGGCGAGAAACGGCTCGATCCTGAGCTTGAGGAAGGCGTTCCAGCCGGCGTGCATGGCGGCCGCAGCCAGCACAGCAAGGAAGACGTGAAGCTCCAAGTCAGCCCGCCTTTCGCAGCGGCGGAACCGCCGGGCTTTCGCCCCGAAGCTTGTCGCCCTGAGGGTCGTAGAACGCCTCGAGGCTGACGGCGACCGGCATGACCTCGCCAGCCACGTCGATGGCTATCTGGCGCGCGTCAAGCCAGCCCTGATCGATCCGCTCGCCGGCGTCGATCCATGCAAGCGCAACGATCCCGCCGAGCGCCGCGCCATAGGCCGCGGACGTCACCGTCCCGACGGGCTTGCCGTCGGCAAGGACCATTTCGCCGCCCCAGACCATCTGCGCGCCGGGCTCGGGGCCGAGCAGCGAGACGATCCGCTTCGTCCGGCCGGAAACCTGCGGCGACGCCAGCGCGCGAGCGCCGATGAAGTCCTTTCCGGCCTTGCGGACCGCGAAGCCCACGCCGGCCTCGAGCGGCGACACGTCCGGCGCGGTCTCGCGCCCCCACGCCCGAAAACCCTTTTCGAGCCGCAGCGCGTCGATCGCGTAGTAGCCGGCGTCCCTCAGGCCGTAGCGCGAGCCTGCCTCCTGGAGCGCGTCATAGACCCCGAGCGCGAACTCGGCCGGGACGAACAGCTCGTAGCCGAGTTCGCCGACATAGGAGCGCCGGGCGCAGAGCGCCGTGGCGAAGCCGATCGCGATCTCCCGGACCGCGCCCTGCGGGAAAGCCTTGTCGTCGAGCGGCTGGTCGGTGAGTTCCCCGAGCAGCGCGCGCGAGTTCGGACCCATCAGGCCGAGCACGGCGTAGGCCGAGGTGACGTCGGTGAGCGTCGCCCGCGTCTTCTCGCCGACATTGCGGCGGATCCAGTCCGCGTCACGCACGCTTTGCCCGGAGCCCGAGACGATCAGGAAGGCGTCCGCCGCAAGGCGCGCGACCGTCACTTCCGCCTCGACGCCGCCACGCTGGTTCAGCATCGCCGTGTAGACGCTGTCGCGGACGGCGAGCCTCACGTCGTTGGCGCAGAGCTCGTCGAGCGCGGCCTGCGCGTCCGGCCCCTCGAACCTGAACTTCGCGAAGGACGACAGGTCGAACAGCGCGACCGCTTCGCGCGCCGCCCGCTGCTCCGCCGTGCAGGCGTCGAGCCAGTTCGGGCGGCCAAAGCCGTAGGCGATCTCGCGGTCGTGCTCGCCGGTCGAAAAGTAGTTCGGTCGCTCCCAGCCCATCTTCGAGCCGAAGACGGCGCCCTTCGCGGCGAGCCGATCATGCAGGGGCGAGCGGCGGAAGGGCCGCGCGGTCGCGAGCTCCCGGTTCGGCCAGGGCATCGCGTAGTGCAGCCCGAGCGTCTCCTTCACCCGCTCCTTCAGCCACCCCGGATTGGCGTTGAAGGCTGCGAAGCGGCGGATGTCGACCGGCCAGAGGTCCTCCGTCGGCGCGCCCTCGACCATCCATTCGGCGAGCGCGCGGCCCGCGCCGCCGGCCGAGGCGATGCCTGCGGAATTGAAGCCCGCCCCGACGAACAGCCCGCGCACCTCCGGGGTCTCGCCGAGCAGGAAGTTGTTGTCGGGCGTGAAGCTCTCCGGGCCGTTCACGGTCGTCCTGATCTGCGCGGTCTGCAGCGCCGGCACGCGCACCAGAGCGTTCTCCATCAGGATCTCGAACTGCTCGTGATCGTCGGGCAGCAGCTGGAACTCGAAATCGTCCGGGATGCCGCCCATGCCCCAGGGCTTGGCGTCCGGCTCGAAGCCGCCCATCACCAGGCCACCGACCTCCTCCTTGAAATAGATGTAGCCGTCGGGGTCGCGCATGACCGGCAGATCCGGGCGGACGCCGTCGATCTTCTCGGTGACGAGATAGAAGTGCTCGGCCGAATGCAGCGGGATCGAGACGCCGCACATCTTGCCGAACTGGCGCGACCACTGCCCGGCGCAAATGGCCACGGTCTCGCAGGCAATCGCGCCGCGAGAGGTGGCGATCGCGCGGATGCGGCCCTCGGTGATCGTGACGCCCGTCACCCGCGTCTTCTCGAAGATCTTCGCGCCGCCCATCCGCGCGCCGCGGGCGAGCGCCTGCGTGACGTCGGTCGGGTTCGCCTTGCCGTCGCCGGGAAGCCAGACGCCGCCGAGGAGGTCGTCGGTCCGCATCAACGGCCATTTCTCGCCGGCCTCGGCCGCCGACAGCTCCTCGATCTCGACGCCCTGCGCGCGGGCGGAGGAGATCGTGCGGCGCAGATAGGTCATGCGTTCCTGCGTGCGCGCCACGGTGAGCGAGCCGCATTGCTTCCATCCGGTCGCAAGCCCCGTCTCGGCCTCGAGCCGGGCGTAGAGCTCAGTCGAATAGCGGATCAGGCGGGTCATGCTCGCCTGCGAGCGCAGCTGGCCGACGAGCCCGGCCGCATGCCAGGTGGTGCCGCTGGAAAGCCGGCCCTGCTCCAGCACGACCACGTCGCGCCAGCCGAGCTTCGTCAGGTGATAGGCCAGCGAGCATCCTACGATGCCGCCGCCGATGATGACGGCGCGCGCCTGGGTCGGGAACGGCGTCGCCTGTGCGAGCGACTGGGCGGCTGCGGGATTGGACATGTCTGCCTCCGGCGTCTGACCGGGACGCTAGCCGCAACGCGCCTCGCGTTCAATCATAAAGTCACAAAAAACCACATTACCTATCCGGCGCGACGATGCAGGTCACGCCCCTCGCCTTCAGCGCCGCCTTCAGTCGCGCGGGCGGCGCGACGTCGACAATCAGCCCCGCGAGAGGCTGCGTCGGCGCGATGCGGGCGGCGCCCGCGCGTCCGAACTTGGAATGGTCGGCGACGAGAAAGCCTTGCCGGGCGCTGTCGAGCATCACGGAGCGCGTCTCGGCGGCGACACGCGAGAACACGGTGACATCGCCTTCCGGCGTCAGCCCGCCGATGCCGACGAAAGCGAGGTCGATGCGGTAGCGCGGCAGCGCCGAGATCACGTCGAGGCCGACCGTCGCTCCGTCGTCCGGATCGACCTCCCCGCCGAGGACGACGACCTTGAGGCCGGCGCGCACGAGCAGCAGCGCGTCCGCCAGCGACGTCAGGATGACGGTCGCGTCCTTCGGCGGCCGAGCGGCGAGCGCGACGGCGATCTCATGGGTGGTCGCGCCAGAATCGAGCAGCGCGACCATACCGGGCTCGACCATCGCGGCCGCGGCCCGGCCGATCGCGGCCTTTCCCGCGGCGTTCTCCTTCGCGCGCTCGGCGAAGGGCGGATCGCCGGCCTCGCGCCTGAGCGCGCCGCCATGGACGACGTCGAGCCGCCCCTGCGCCGCAAGCGCCTTCAGGTCGCGCCGGATGGTCTCGCGCGAGACGCCGAACCGTTCGGCGAGCTCCTCGACGCTCACGCTCTTGGCGGCCTCGACGCTCTCGGCGATCTCGTGCAGGCGCCTGGCGGCGATCGGGCGGGGCATCGGACTGCGACTCTGCGGCGGGCGCACAGTTTGCGAAGCCGCCGGGCGGGTGGCAAGAACGCAGCCCCTTGCCGGAGGCTTGGAACCGTTGGACAGCGCCCTGCCCTATCGCCCGAATGTCGGCGTCGCGCTGTTCAATCGCGCGGGGCTCGTCCTCATCGCACGCCGCATCGAGGATGACGGGCCGGAGGTGATCGGCCCGGGCTACGAGTGGCAGATGCCGCAGGGCGGGGTCGACGCTGGCGAAGACCTCGAAGCCGCCGCGCGGCGCGAGCTTCATGAGGAGACGGCCGTCCGGAGCGTCGAAATTCTGGGCGCGACGGAAGGCTGGCTGACCTACGACTTCCCGCCCTATTCCGGCCCGCCGCACAAGCTCGCCGCGTTCCGCGGCCAGCGCCAGCGCTGGTACGCGATGCGCTTCGTCGGCGACGAGAGCGAGATCGACGTCACGCGCTCGGTCGAGGGCGTCCCGGTCGAGTTCTCGGAGTGGCGCTGGGCGCGCCTCAGCGAGGCGGCGGACCTCGTCGTGCCGTTCAAGCGCGCGATCTACGACGAGCTCATCCGCGCTTTCGCCCGTTTCGCGGCCTGAGGCCGGCGGCGAGCGCCGGCCTCAGGCCTCACCGATCAATAGCGCTTGTAGCTCAGGAACTTGCCGGACATCTGCAGCTTGACCCGGTCGCCCTTCTGGTCGGGCTGGCGCTCCATCGTCATATCGAAGTCGATCGCCGACATGATGCCGTCGCCGAACTCCTCGTTGATGAGCTCCTTCCAGGTCGTGCCGTAGACCATCACCAGCTCGTAGAAGCGGTAGATGACGGGGTCGGTCGGCGGGATCTCGGTCAGCGAGCCGCGATACGGAATCTCGGTCAGCAGGATCTCGGCTTCCTCGGGCAGGTCGAGCAGTTCGGCGGCCTTCTTCGCCTCGTTGGGCTCGAGCCGCATCTGCCCGAGCAAAGCGGCGGTGATCACGATCTGGGAGGTCGAGACCGAGACCTTCTCGTGGATCTCCTTCCAGGTCAGGCCCTTCATGCGCTTTGCGGACAGCACGAGTTCGGTCACTTCGGCGCGGATCATGGCGCGGATCTCCTTGGTGCAGTTGGGGATGCTTCAGGCGGGCGCATCTCCCCGCCGTGGACCGGCGCCGGCGTTCGCTCACGGCCTGCGGCCGCATTTTTGAAGGATGTCATCGCGGGTCTCCGGCGTTGGTCGCCGGCTTGAATGCGAGCCCCGTGCCAGATCGCGGACAGTGCGGCTTCGCTAACACGGGCCGCTATACGCAACGCCCCCGGGCTAGCCGGAGGCGAGGGTTCAGGTCGGACGGCGCCGTTTCGTTGGCGACAGATCCTTACTCGGGCACGCCCTCGTAGATCATGCGGCCGATCGAGTCGTACTTCGCCGGGTTGGTTCGCTTGAGCGCGATGGCGCCGACGACGCCGATCGCAAGGATCGCCAGCACGAGGCCTGGGATCCACTTGGCGAAGGCGTAGCCGGCGCTCAGGAAGTCGAGGTTCGCGACGAGCATGGCGATCACCGCGATCTGCGCCACGAAGGCGACGATCGGGGCGACCAGCGTCTCGAACCAGTGATGCTCCTCCGGGTGCTCGCGGCGGAAGTAGGCGATGATGGCGAGCGAGACGACCGCCTGCGCGACGAGGATCAGCGTGGTGCCGAACAGCGCCATCAGGCCGTAGAGGCCGGCGAAGGCCTGGTTCGGGTCGTCCTTGCCGAGCGTCGCGGCGAAGACGAGCACCACCACGGCGGCAATCCCCGTCTGCACGAAGGAGGCGACGTAGGGCGCCTTGTGCTTGGGGTGCGTCTTGCCGATGGCCGCCGGCAGGATTCGCTCCCGGCCGAGCGAATAGAGGTAGCGCGCCGCGGTGTTGTGGAACGCCATGCCGCAGGCGAAGGAGCTCGTCAGGATAAGGTAGCTCATCACGTCGTTCAGCCAGTCGCCGACGAAGATCGAGGCGGGCTTCAGAAAGAAATTGGAGGCGTCGGTCTGGCCCGCTGTGATCGCCTCGGCGACGGAGGGATAGGCCGACAGCGCCGCCCAGCTCGTAAGGATGTAGAAGATGCCGAGCGAGATCACCGAGATGTACAGCGACATCGGGATGATCTTCTTCGGGTTCTTGGACTCCTCGGCATAGTTCGGCGCCATCTCGAAGCCGACCCAGCTCCAGAAGGCGAAGAACAGGCCAATCGAGGCGACGCCCGCGGTCATGGTCGGGCTCGGCGCGTCAAATCCCTTGAAGGCAGCGAAGGGATTGAGCGCAGCGACGTCGATATGGGCGCCGGAGCCTGCGTGGCTGAACACGCCGATGTCGAAGATCGCGAGCGACACGACCTCGCCGACGAGCGCGACGCCGAGGATCGCGGCGGACAGCTTGACGTCGAAGTAACAGAGCGCCGTGACCCCCGCGAGCATGACGAGCGCAAGGTACGGCCAGGCGATCGTGATCCCCCAGGTCGAGAGCTTGGCGGCGGCGAAATAGGCGAAGCCGCCGGCGAGCGAGGCCTCGAACACCGAGTAGGCGACGATCGAGCCGAGCGCCATCGCCATGCCGAGCTCGCGGCCGAGCCCGTGGCTGATGAAGGAGTAGAAGCCGCCGACCGCCGACACCTTGCGGGCCATGGCGGCGTAGCCGACGGAGAAGATCGTCAGCACGACGGTCGCGAACAGGAAGGCGGCCGGCGCGCCGATCCCGGTTCCGTTGCCGACCACGATCGGCACGTTGCCGAGCATGGCGGTGATCGGGGCGGCGCCCGTCACCGTCAGCAGCAGCACGCCGGTGAGGCCGATCGCCCCGCCATGCAGCTTGTCGACGTCCTGCCGGCTCGCGACGTCCATGCCTGAACTGGCGGCCGCCACTGAGGTCGGCGCGGCGTCTATGCTCGACATATCGAATTCCCCTCGGCTGCGGTTACGAATTCGTGATCAAGCAGTGATCGTGCCGAAGACGTTGGCGGTCGGCAACATCGATGAGTGGCAAGTCGGGCATAAATTACAGTCAATTCGGCAGCTGCTGTGGGGTTTACAACGCACAAAGACTGGGCAAGCTTCTCGCTTCATCACGCCGAGCAAGAGGGTCCGATGTCCGACCGCGTCCGTTCCGCCATCGTCACCGGCGGCTCCAAGGGCATCGGCAAGGGGATCGCGCGCGGCTTCGCGAGCGCGGGCTACCGGGTGCTGGTGGTGTCGCGGAACGCGGACGAAGCGGAGGCGGTCGCGGCCGAAATCGGCGGCGGCGCAAGCGGCTTCGCGGCCGACGTCGCGACCTCGGACGGCGCGCGCGCAATGGCCGAGGCCGCCGTCGAGCGCTTCGGCGGGATCGACGCGCTCTGCGCCAACGCCGGCATCTTTCCTGCGGCGAAGTTGGGCGAGATGACCGAGGCCGACTTCGACCACGTGATCGGCGTCAACCTGAAGGGGACGTTCCTGTCGGTCTCGGCCGTGCTGCCGGCGATGAAGTCGCGGCGCACCGGCCGGATCGTTCTAACCTCGTCGATCACCGGCCCGATCACCGGCTATCCCGGCTGGTCGCACTACGGCGCCAGCAAGGCCGGACAGCTGGGCTTCATGCGAACCGCCGCGATCGAGCTCGCGCCGTTCGGGATCACGATGAACGCCGTGATGCCCGGCAACATCATGACCGAGGGCCTCGACGGGCTCGGCCAGGACTATCTCGACAAGATGGCGGCCTCGATCCCGATGAAGCGGCTCGGATCGGTCGACGACATCGCCGCGGCGGCGCTGTTCTTCGCAAGCGAGGCCGCCGGCTACGTCACGGGGCAGACCATCGTGGTCGACGGCGGGCAGGTGCTCCCCGAGAGCCTCGGCGCGCTGGAGGCGATGGAGGGCTGAGGCGGCTCAGCCTGCGCGCAGGCAGGCGTCGAGCGCTTCGATCAGCATGTCGGCGTGGGGCCGCTCCAGCACCAGCGGAGGGCGGATCTTCAACACGTTGCCGAAACCGCCCGCCGCGCCGATCAGGATGTCGCGTTCGCGCAGTCCGTTGATCAGGCCGCTCGCAGCCTGCGCGTCCGGCGCGCCGTCCGGCCCGAGAACGTCGACGCCGATGTAAAGCCCAGCGCCCCGCACCTCGCCGATCGCCGCGTGCGATCCGGCGAGTTCGCGAAGCGCTTCGCGCAGATAGCCGCCGACGCTCGCGGCGTTTGCGACGAGGCCGCGCTGCTCGATCTCGTCGAGCACGGCGAGCGCCGCTGCGCTGGACACCGGATTGCCGCCGAAGGTGTTGAAGTAGCCGACGCTCTCGGCGAAGCCCTTCAGCAGATCCTCGCGCGCGACGACCCCGCCGATCGGAATGCCGTTGCCCATCGGCTTGCCGAGGGTGACGACGTCCGGCAGCAGGCCGTAGCGTTGGAAGCCCCACATCCCGGCGCCTGTCCTGCCGAAGCCGGGCTGCACTTCGTCCGCGATGAACAGGGCGCCCGACGCTCGCGTCAGATCGGCGGCCTCCTTCAGGAAGCCGGGCGGATCGGCGGCGACCCCATCGCTCGAGAAGATCGTGTCGACCAGCAGCCCGGCGAAGCCGTGCCCGCTCTCCTCGAGGCTGGCGGCCGCGGCTCGCACGTCCGCCGCGAAACGCTTGCCGACGTCGCCTCCCCCGATCGGCGCCGGCACCGCCCGCACATGCGGCGCGAGCGCTTTGCCGGGCCGCGACGAGGGCGACACTTTCGAGACCGCCGAGGTGTTGCCGTGATAGGCCGCCTCGGTGACCACGAAGCCGGACTTGCCGGTCGCGATCGCGGCGAGCCGCAGGGCGACGTCGTTCGCCTCGCTGCCGGTGCAGGTGAAGGCGACCCGGTCGAGCGGCGCCGGGAAGGTCGCGAGCAGCCGGTCGGCATAGGCGTGGACGACGTCGAACAGGTAGCGCGTGTGGACGTTCAGCGTCGCGACCTGGTCGGCGACCGCCCGCGCGACGCGCGGGTTGCAGTGCCCGACCGAGGGGACGTTGTTGTAGAGATCGAGGAAGCGCCCGCCGTCGGCCGTATGCAGCCAGACACCTTCCGCCGAGACGACGTGCAGCGGCTTCTCGTAGAACAGCACCGAGGTCGGGCCGATGGTCCGCCTGCGACGCTCGACCTCGGCCGCGGTCTCGGCCGCGAGGTCGCCGGCGCGCGAGGCCTCGAAGGCGTTCAGCGCGAGGATCTTGCGGCTCGCCGTCATGCCGCGGATCCCGAAAGGTGGCGCTCGGCGAGTTCGACGGTGCCGCGCGTGAAGGGCTCGCCCATCGCCTGCGCGGTCGGCGTCTCGGCGTGGCTCGCGACCCAGGCGGTCAGCTGGAGCCGCCGCAGCATCACCAGCGTCGGGAGGATCGCCTCGTCCTTCGCGGCGACGGGCGCGACCTCGCGATAGCCGGACAGCCACGCCGCGCGCAGCTCGGGGATGAAGGGTTCGTGCTCCATGAAGCTCACCGCGGCGGCGAAGTCGTACATGAACCAGCTGAAGCCGCAGTCGTCGAAGTCGATCACCGACAGCCGCTCGCCGTCGACGAGCAGGTTGGCGGGCCTCAGATCGGCGTGGATCAGGCCGAAGGTCTCCGGGCTCGCGCCATAGGCCTCGACCTCGGCCTGCAACCTTTCGGCGAGACGCTCGAGCGTCGCCTCGCCGGCCTTGTCGAGACCGAGCGCGGCGCGCCAGTCGCCCCAATAGGCGCGTTTCCCGGCGATGGCGTCGAAATCCCATGTCTTGCGATGGAAGCCGGCGGCCGGCCGCCAGCGGCGCGCATGGCCGTGCAGGCCGGCGGTCACCCGGCCGAGCACGCGATACCAGTTCGCAAGGTCGGTTCCGGGCGCGGGCTCGCTGCCGCCTAGAAACTCGAAGGCCGCGACATGGCGCAGGCTGCCGTCGTCGTCGAAGGCGCCGAGGAGTTCGCCGTCGGTCCGGCGCAGCGGCTCAGGCGTCACGGCCACGCCGTCCGCGCGCAGCGCAGAAATCCAGTCGAGCTCCGAGCGGATCTCTTCGAGCGAATGATAGTCCGGGCGGTGCACGCGGAAGACGACCGGGCGGCCGTCGCGGCCCTCGGCCATGAAGGTCGCGTTCTCGGAGATCGTCAGCAGGCGCAGCGGCGCATCGTGCGCCAGCCCCCATTCCGGGAGGCCCGACCGTAGGCCGGCCTCCAGCCGCCCGAGAAAGCCGTCGTCATACATGGCGCGTCCCGCCGTCTCGCGTCGCCGACCCCGCGAGACATCCCACAACGATGTGACCCATGCAACATAATATGTTGCACATCCCACAATTGCAGCCGGTCAGGCGACGACCACCTCGACGCCGTGGCGCTCGAGCGCGCGCCCCAGCGGCCCGTCCGGCGTCTCGTCGCACACGACCGTCGCGAGCTCCCGCCATGACGCGAAGCGCGCGGTGAAGACCTTGTGGAACTTGGAGTGGTCGACCGTGACCATCGTCTCGGCCGCGCGCGACACCAGCTTGGCGTAGACGGCGGCCGGCTCGACCAGCGCGTCGGACACGCCCTCCGCCGTCAGCCCGCTCGCGCCGACGATCGCGACATCTGCGGAGAAGTCGTCGAGGAAGCGCGCGGTGAGCGCGCCGACGGTCGCGCCCTCGCTCGCGAGATAGGCGCCCGGAGCCATGATCAGCGTGATCGTGGGGTTGGCCGCGAGCACGGTGGCCGCGCTGAAGGAATGCGTGATCACCGTCAGGTCGCGGTGGTCGGCGGCGATCCGGCGCGCGACATGGGTGGTCGTCGCGCCGGACCCGATGAGGATCGTGGAGCCGGCCTTGATCCGCGCCGATGCGGCGCGCGCGATGCGCTCGCGCTCCGCCACGAACAGGGTGTGCCGCTGGCCGACCGACGGCTCGGAGCTCGGCGTCCGCACCGCCCCGCCATAGGTGCGGTTGATCAGCTTGCGCTCGGTGAGCTCGTCGAGGTCGCGCCGGATCGTCTCGGTCGAGACGTTCATCCGATCGGCGAGGTCGGCGACGCGCAGGCTCGGCGCGCGCGACAGTTCGGAGAGGATTTCGGAATGACGGGAGGATTTGGAGAGCTTCATGGAGATCCGGCGCGACGGCCCGTGAGCGGGGCGCGCGAGGATAGCATGCGCCGCGCACGAAGAAGCTGAGCTATTCCCAGAGATCGCGTTCATCGGCTCAGGCTCCCGAGGCGGGGTTGCGGCGCGCCCCCGGGCGCCACGGCGCTATCCCGCGCGAAGCCGGGTGTCGACGACTTCGGCGTCGAGCGCGCGGCTGCCGAAAAAGTCGTGGATGCCCGCAAGCGCGGGCATGACGGCTGCGGGTCGGATCAGTCGCCCGCATTGTTCTGATCCCGGCCGTGCAGCTTGCGCCCCGCGACGTAGGTTGCGCGGATGGCGCGGTCGTCGGCGAGGATCATCTGCACGAACACGGCTTCCGACAGGCTCCCGACCTCGCGCATGCGCCGGCGGATCAGCGGCGTCGAGTTGAGGTCGAGCACGACGACGTCGGCCTCTTTCCCCGCCGCGAGGTTGCCGACCTTGTCGTCCATCTTGAGGGCGCCCGCGCTTCCCATCGTGGCGAGCCAGAGGGCGCGGACCGGGTGCAGGCTGTAGCCGCGCAGCTGCGCGATCTCGTAGGCCGCCTTCATGGTGTCGAACATCGACAGCGACGAGCCGCCGCCGATGTCGGTGGCGAGGCCGACGCAGATCGGATCGGCGCAGTCGCGCAACCCCTTCATGTCGAACAGGCCGGACCCGATGAAGGCGTTGGACGTCGGGCAGTGCGAGATCGCGGAGCCGGTCTCCTTCAGCCGCGCGATCTCGCGCTCGGTCAGGTGAATGCAGTGGCCAAAATTGGCCCCCTCCCCGATCAGCCCGAAGGCCTCGTAGACCCCGAGATAGTCGGGCGCGTCCCGATAGAGCTCGCGGACCCATCGGATCTCGGCGAGGTTCTCCGACATGTGTGTCTGCATCAGCGTGGTCGGGTTCTCCCGCCACAGCGCGCCCGTCGCCTCGAGCTGCTCGGGCGTCGAGGTGACGGCGAAGCGGGGCGTGACAGCATAGGTCAGCCGGCCGCGACCGTGCCACTTCGCGATCAGCGCCCTGGAGTCGTCGTAGCCCGAGCGGACGTCGTCGCGCAGCGCCTGCGGGCAGTTGCGGTCCATCAGGTTCTTGCCCGTCGCGATCCGCATGTTCCGCTGGAGCGCCGCCTCGAACAGCGCGTCGACCGAGGCCGGATAGGTCGCCGAGAACACGCTCGCCGAGGTGATCCCGTGGGCAAGGCACTGGTCGAGATAACCCTCGGCGCCCGCGCGGGCGTAGTGCGGGTCGGCGTATCTGGTCTCGGCCGGGAAGGTGTAGGTCTCGAGCCATTCGAGCAGCTGCTCGCCGTAGGAGCCGATGATCTCCATCTGCGGGTAGTGCGCGTGGCTGTCGACGAAGCCCGCCATGACCAGATGGCCGGGATAGGCGTCCACCACGACGCCGGGATGGCGCGCGAGCGTCTCGGCCGCCGCCCCGACGTCGACGATGCGCCCGCCGTCGATCACGACGGCGCCGTCCTCGCAATGGTCAACGGCCGCCTCCGGGCCGACCCGGAAAGGATCGTCCCGGAAGGCGAGCGTCTGGCCGCGGATGGCGAAGGTTGGAGATGACGCCGTCATACGCGCGACGTCCAAGCGTTCGTGCAGGATCGCTGGGCCGGACCTCCTGCATGCTTCGAGACGCAGGCCGCCGGCTGGCTCCTCGGCATGAATAGGGGCGGGGCATGCACGAGCGCGGGAAGAGGCTTGACGCCGACATCCCCGGCCGCGCGCGCGACCCGCGCCAGCGCGGCGTCCGGCGGCAGGTCGTCTGGCATGTGCTTCCTCGCTCCTGTGACGGGCGTTCGGTTGCGAGCATAGGCGCATCGCGATGCAATGAGGAGGACGTCCAAGCCCGCGCCAGCCGGCGCCTCGACCGCGCGATCGGGCACGGCACGACGCGCATGCGACCCCATGTCGATGACGCGGTGACTCAACCTGAATCTGGCCTACCGCCGCTTTCGGAGCGGCGTTACCCTCATCCGAAAGAGCCCCTCGACGCCCGCCCGCGTTCGATCGACGCTTCGCCGAGCGTTCGATGGAGGCTGCATGACGGAACTCGCTGCGGGACCGTGGATGGCGGACCTCGCGCTCGCGCTGCTCGCGGTGGAGGCGGCGGCGGTGTGGGCGCTCGGGCGCCGGCGGCCGGGCTGGCCGTCGCTGTCCGAGATCGCGCCGTTCCTGCTCGCCGGCGCCGGGCTGCTCGTCGCCTTGAGGGCGGCGCTCGCCGGCTGGGACTGGCGATGGATCGGCGCCGCGCTCGCGGCCTCAGGCGTCGCGCACGCCGTCGATCTGGCGCGGCGCTTTCGCCGCTGAACCGAAGGGCCCGTTGAGGCGCACGATCTGCCAATTCAGGTAGCTGGCGAAGCTGACCCAGATGAGATACGGCGCGAGCAGCAGCGACGCCGTCGGGCTGAACGGCCAGAACAGGACGATCGGCGCGAGGATCGAGAGCCACAGAGCGACAACCTCGACCAGCGCGTGGTCGGGCCTGCGCCGCCAGAAGAACAGCACGTTCCAGAGCACGTTGAGCGCGCCGTTCAGCAGGTAGAGGCCGACGACGACGAAGCGCGCGCGCTCGTCCGGCGCATCGCGCCAGGCGAGCACGGCGGCCGCCACGCAGAGCGCAAAGATGACCGTCCAGGCCGGCCCGAAGGCCCAGTCCGGCGGCTGCAGCCGCGGCCTCTTCAGCCTGCGATACCAGTCGTCGAGCCGCGTCAGCTTCCCGCCGGCGATCGCGACGACCAGCGCCCAGGCGATCGCCGCGAGCGAGGGCCAGAGCAGGCTCATGCCCGCTTGTCCGACGCCTCGCCCCATGGCCGGACCATGCCGAAGAGATGGGCCAGGTCCTTGAAGAACACCCGCACATGCGCCATCGGCTCGGACCGCACGAGCCCCTTGTCGAGATAGGCCTGCCAGGTCAGCCGCTGGATGTCGGCGTCGCCGCACAGCGCCACGAAACGCTCGCGCCGCCGGTCGTTCGCGTACCAGAACCACTGCAGGATCGAGAGCGCGAGGAACACGCGGCCGTGCTGGCGCAGGAAACGCTTGCGCAGTTTTGAGAGCGCCCGCACGTCGCCGGTTTTCAAGAAAAGCCCTGTCTGCTCGGCGGCCATTCGGCCGCAGGCCATGGCGTAGTAGATGCCCTCGCCCGAGGCCGGCGCGACGACTCCCGCGGCGTCGCCGGTCAGGACGACGTCGCGGCCGTTGTCCCAGCGCTTCAGCGGCTTGAGCGGGATCGGCGCTCCCTCGCGCCTCAGCGTCCGGCAGTCTGTCAGCCCGATCTTGGCGCGCAGCGCGCCCACGGATTCGCGCAGACCAAACCCCTTGTGGGCGCTGCCCGTGCCGATGCTCGCGGTCCGGCCGTGGGGGAAGATCCAGGAGTAGAAATCGGGCGAGAAGCGGCCCTGATAGTAGATGTCGCAGCGCGCGGCGTCGAAGGCCTCGTCCCGCCGGTCCGGGGCCTCGACGATCTCGTGATAGGCGAAGACGAAGGGCGCCTTGACGCCCGGCAGCGCCGACCGCGCCACTCCACTGTTCGCTCCGTCCGCCCCGACGACGCAGCGCGCCGGCGTGCGGCGAAGCTCCGCCTCCGCCGCGCCCTTCGGCCGCCAGACCACGACGGCCCCGCCCGCCGCGTCGCGCTCGATCGCGATGAAGCTCCCGGTGAGCCGGGTCGCCCCGACTCGCGCGGCGCGGTCGCGCAGCCATTCATCGAAGACGTCCCGGTCGACCATGCCGACGAAGCCGTTCTCGATCGGCATATCGACGCCGCGCTCGGACGGCGCGATCACCCGCGCCGACCTCGCCCGCGCGACGAGAAGGCTTTCGGGCACGTCGAAGTCGGAGAGCGTGCGCGGCGGGATGGCCCCGCCGCAGGGCTTTGTCCGGCCCGCGCGGTCGAGCAGCGCGACGCGATGGCCCGCGCGGGCGAGATCGGCCGCCGCGGTCGCGCCGGACGGCCCGCCTCCGACCACGACCACATCGAACGAGTCCGCCGGATCGGTCATGGCCGTGTCCCGTGAGCTAGAGGGAGGTGAGCGCGGGCTCTGCGCCGCGCGCGGAGAGATCGCGCGTCGCCGGACGGGCGCCGAGCCGCAGGGCGAAGACGGCGCAGCCGACGAACAGGGCGGCCTCGACCAGGAACACCGACGCGTAGCCGGGCGGCGCCGAGCCGAACGCGATGCGGGCGACGTCGGCGGCGCCGGCGCCGACCAGCCCGCCGAAGCCGAAGCCGATCGCCTGCGCCGCGCCCCACACGCCCATCCGGACGCCGCGGGTCGCCGGGTCGCCTTTGCCGGCGAGCCCCATCATCGAGCCGATCGCAGCCGCAGCGAACGCGCCGTTGCCGATCCCGAGCATGAGAACCGCCGGCCGGATCGCGGCCGGCGCGCCAAGCAGACCCGAAAGGGCGACGCAACCGAGCGCCGCCGCCGAGGCGAGGCAGCCAAACACGATCCAGCGTTTGAGCAGCCCGCCCTGCTCCTCGCCGAAGGCCCGCGACAGCAGGGCGACGCTCGCCATGCCGGCCAGCGTCCCGGCGTTCTGCAGCCCGGACAGCGAGGTCGTCTGGCCGGGCGTCATGCCGAAGACCAGCCCCGCGAAGGGTTCGAGCACGAGGTCCTGCATCGAATAGGCGAGCATCGAGGCGAGCACGAACAGGGTGAAACGGCGCGCCTCGCGGTCCCGCCAGACGGAGGCGAGAGCCTGCCGGAACGGGGTCTCTCCCGTCCGTGGCCTGGGGCGCGCCTTGATCGACGGCTCGAGTCCGCTCACGGCGACGACGGCGACGAGGCAGGCGAGCAGCGACACAGCGGCTGACACCGCGACCAGCCGCTCCCAGGAGAACGGGTCGAGCGCGCGGCCCGCCGCCGCGCCGGTGATCACGAAGCCGGCGATCATCATCACCCAGACGAGCGTCGCCGCCGCGGCCCGGCGTCCTTCGCCGACGTTCTCCGCGAGCAGCACGAGGAGGTTGGTTCCGCAGGCGCCGACGCCGACGCCGATCATCACGAAGGCGACCGCGGCGAGGCCGATTCCGGCCGGCACGCTCCAGGCCATGAGCGCCGTGGCGAGCGCCGCGGAAACGCCGCCGGCGGCGAGCACGACCATGCCGCCGATGATCCAGGGCGTGCGCCGTCCCGACCTGTCCGATCCAAATCCCCAGCGCGGGCGCAGCATCTGGACGGCGTAGTGCAGCGCCACGAGCCCGCCCGGCGCCAGCGCGGGCAGCGCGAGCTCCACCACCATCACGCGGTTCAGCGTCGAGGTCGTGAGCAGCACGACCGCGCCGAGCGCCGTCTGGACCAGCCCGAGCCGGACGATCTGGAGCCAGCCGAAGGGCGCGGTCATCCTCCGCTTCCCGATGCGAGCGCGAAGGCGGCGGCCAGCATGCCGAGCACGTAGAGCGTCGTGCCCGTCGCGTTGTACCAGGCGGCCCGGCCGCGCGGATCCTTCAGGAAGCGCACCATCAGAAAGACTTGACCTGCGAGCAGGACGCCGACCACGCCGGCGTGCCAAGGCCGGTCCCAGGCGAGCAGCGCGGCGATCACCCCGACCTGCGCGAGCGCCATGACCCAGCAGGCGAGGCGCGCGGCGCGCTCCGGGCCAAGCTGCACGGGAAGCGACCTCACGCCCATCTCGCGGTCGCCCTCGATCGCCTTGAAGTCGTTGAGTGTCATGATGCCGTGGGCGCCGAGGCTGTAGAGCAGCGCGAGCGCGACGACGCGGCCGTCCGGCGCGACGGCGGAGACGACCGCGGCGCCGGTGAACCATGGCAGCCCCTCGTAGCAGAGCCCGACCGCGGCGTTGCCCCACCAGCCGTTCTGTTTCAGCCGGAGCGGCGGCGCGCTGTAGGCCCAGGCGAGCGCGAGCCCGACGATCGCGGCCGCGAACACGGCAGGCCCGAGCGCGGCGCCTAGCGCGGCCGACAGCGCCGTCCAGATGAGCGCGATCCAGAGCCCCCACCGTCCGGGGATCCGGCCGGAGGGAATGGGACGGTTCGGCTCGTTGATCGCGTCGACATGGCGGTCGAACCAGTCATTCGCAGCCTGGCTGGTGGCGCACACCAGCGGACCGGCGAGCAGCACGCCGGCGACCACCAGCGGCCAGCGCTCCGCGAGCGGCGCGCCCGAGGACACGAGGCCGCAACCGAAGGCCCACATCGGCGCGAACCAGGTGATGGGCTTCAGCAGTTCGACGACGGCGCTGGGCGCGGGCGCGGACATGACCGAGAGGCTAGAACGGCCGCTCCGAAGTGTCCAACTTTTTTGACGTTTTAGCCGTCAGTTTTTGTTGACGCCTTTAGTCGGCGTCGTCCGACGTTTCGCCGTCGAGCAGCAGGCCGTGGCGGCGCAGCTTCGAATAGAGGCTCTGCCGGCTCAGTCCAAGGATCTGCGCGGCCGAGGCGCGGTTGTCGTCCGTGCGCCGCAGCGCCGCCTCGATGCAGAGCTTCTCGATCATGTCTGTGGATTCGCGGACCAGCTCCTTAAGCGACACCCGCCCGACCAGTTCGGTCAGCTGCTCGACCGACCGGAACCCCTCGCCCGGCGTCGAGACGGGCGTGACCGGCCGGCGGCGCACCGGGCGGATGACGAAGCCGTAGGTGGGCTGGTCGACGGAGCCGGCGGCGACGCCCGTCACCTCGACCTGCTCGAGGCTTCCGAACTCGCCGCGCAGGATCGTCGCGAAGTCGCGCAGCGATCCGTGCTCGCGCAGGTTCGCGATCAGCAGTTGGGCCTCGACGCCCGGCCGGCCGAGCCATGTGTCGAGCCGCACCCCCTTCAGCGCGTCGAGCGAGACGAGCTCGACCAGCGTGAGAAACGCCGGATTGGCCTCTAGGATGCGCTGGCGGTCGTCGACCACGACGAAGCCGTCCGGCATCTTCATCAGGGCGTCGACCGCCTGGGAGCGGAAGCCGCTCTCCGCTTCGGCGGCCTCGGCCGGCGGCGACAGCCGGACCAGCAGATGGGTTGAGCTGTCCTGCCGGAACATCGAGGCCGAGGCGACCAGCTCGGAGCCGTCCATGGCGAGGCGGACCCGCAGGCGCTCGACATGGCCGAGCGTGCGGGCGGTGGCGACGAGGCGGCGCACATTGGCGGCGCTGCGGTCGTCGAACAGGTCGGCGAAGGCGCGCCCGGCGATGCGCTGCGTCGGCTCGCCGAGCATCTTGGACACGGCGGCGTTGGCTTCCGTGACGCGCTCGCTGGCGTCGTCGACGATCAGCACCGCTTCCGTCGAAAGCTGGAACAGCAGGCGGTAGCGCGTCTCGGCGTTACGAATTTTCGTGTATTCGCGCTCCAGCATCAGCTGGGTCTCGACCAGCTTCTGCTGCAGGCCGGCGACCGCGCGCAGGTCGCGCCCGAGCGCGACCACGCGGCCCTCGTCTCCGAGTCGCATGGCGGAGAACCGCACCGGGACGGACTGATCGCCCGGAACCGTCAGATTGATCTCGCGGCCGCGGCTCGGCCCGAGATGCGAGGCGTCGCGCAGCAGCGCCTCGACCTTGGGCTTGCTCTCGATGGTGACGATGTCGGACCAGGGTCGTCCGACCCAGCCGTTCATGGCGCGCGGCGCGGGGTCGCTCGCGGAATAGGCGACGTCGCGCACGACGCCTTCGCCGTCGATGAGGAGAGCGAGATCGGCGCCCGCCGAGATCAGGCGAGCGGCCGCCCGCGGCTCCAGCCCTGCGAACCAGTCGTCCGCCCGGTCAAATCCGGCGATCGGGTCCTCGGCGAGCAGTGGCTCCATGGCGGGGCGACGTCCGTTTCGCGCGCTTACACATCAATGCGTTCGTACTCTTGAACACACCAAGTTCTCAGATGCAATCACAGCGCCCCTGCCGTCTTGAGCGGTCAGGTCCGCTCCGACCTGCCTCACCAGGTCCGGCGCGTCGTTGAAGACGCGCCCTCCCACCATCACCACGATCTTCCGATTCATCGACGCCGCCCTGACGGCGCCGATCAGCGTGGCGAGTTCGCCGAGCGCGGACTCCTGCGAGAGCGAGAAGCCGACGACGCTGAACATCTGCCGCGATACGGCCGCCCGGATTTCGTCGAGGTCGCACAACGGCATGCCGACGGCCTCCCAGCCGGCGCGGCGGAACATCGTCTCCAGCATCAGCACGCCGAAGGTGTGCTGCTCCCCCGGAGCGGCCGCGACCAGGATCCTGCCGTCGAAGACGCGCTTCGGCTCGGCCGCGTCGCCGGCCGTGACGCCCCGGAGCAGGTTCTGGAGCGTGCACAGACCCACGGTGACGTCGGTGAAGGTGAGGTCGTCGTCGACCCACATCTGCCCGAGCCGCTGCGCGGTCGGCGCCAGGAGGTCGAGCAGGACCGATTCGACGGTCACGCCCGCGTCAAGCGCGCGTGACACGACCATATGCGCCTTGCGAAGGTCGAGCGCGACCATCATCGCGGCGAACTCTTGGATGCCCTCGGCGTCGACGTCGAACACCGTGGCGGCGGCTGTCGCGTCGTCGGCGCCGCGCGCGAGCATCAGGCGGGGAATGACGTCGGTCTCGATCATCCGCGCGAGAGCGGCGCTGCGGTTGATCGGCGCGCCGCGCGCGACGGTCAGCAACTCACGGCTCGACGCGCCGAACGCTTCTATGCATTCGGCGGGGGCGAAGGCCTGGTTCACCACCGGCTTACCTCCCTGCGCGGCGATTGGCCTCGCCTACGCCAGGTCAACGTCCGCGTGTCGATTGAGGGTGTCAATACCCCAATATCGCCTTTCGATCGTCCGCTCATTGCACCTTGGGCCAATGACGGCGCGCGCCAGATCGGAATTTCGGGCGATTCCAGACTGTTACGAAAAGCCAGGCCGACCGGACCAAATGTGTAAATAATTTTGTACGTCCAACTTTCTTGACACTTATCGCGCGGCGTTCCACCGTCGGGCCAGACGAGAGTCACCGAGGGACGTGGAAGATGCCGACAAGGCGCGCCCTCAGCGCGGGAAACCGACCGCTTTACACGAGCGACGAGCGCGCCCGTCGGGACGCGACGCCGTGGACCCTCGTGCAGGGCGTGCTGGCGCCCGTGCAGTTCCTCGTCTTCCTGATCTCTCTGGCGCTCGTGCTGCGCTACGTCGCGACCGGCGCGGGCCTTGCCGCGGCGACGGCGTCGATCGTGGCCAAGACGATGGTCCTCTACGCCATCATGATCACCGGCTCGATCTGGGAGAAGGTCGTGTTCGGGCGCTGGCTGTTCGCGCCGGCGTTCTTCTGGGAGGACGTCGTGAGCATGGGCGTCATCGCCCTGCACACCGCCTATCTTCTCGCGCTGGTCTTCGGGCTCGCCCCAGACGCGCAGATCGCCATCGCGCTCGCGGCCTACGCCTCCTACGTCGTCAACGCCGCGCAGTTCCTGCTGAAGCTGCGGGCCGCGCGTCTCCAGGGACTTCCCTCGATGGCGGAGGCGGCAGGATGACCGCCGCGGCGCCCGTTCCCGGCTGCGACGCCCCGGCGCCGCGCGTGCGCAGCGAGCGCGGCCAGCGCGCCGTGTTCTGCGGCCTGACCGGGATCGTGTGGCTGCACAGGAAGATCCAGGACGCGTTCTTCCTCGTTGTCGGCTCGCGCACCTGCGCCCATCTCATCCAGTCCGCCGCCGGCGTCATGATCTTCGCCGAGCCGCGCTTTGCGACCGCCATCATGGAGGAGCGCGACCTCGCCGGCATGGCCGACATGCATGACGAGCTCGACCGCGTCGTCGCGCAGGTGCTCGAGCGCCGGCCCGACATCAAGACCTTGTTCCTCGTCGGCTCCTGCCCGTCCGAGGTCATCAAGCTCGACCTCGCCAAGGCCGCCGCCCGGCTGTCCGCCAAGCTCATGCCGGACGTGCGGGTGCTGTCCTATTCCGGCTCCGGGATCGAGACCACCTTCACCGAGGGCGAGGACGCCTGCCTTTCGGCGCTGGCGCGGACGGCGCCGCGCGCGACCGCGGACGACCCGTCGCAGCTGGTCGTCGTCGGGGCGCTCCCCGACGTCGTCGAGGACCAGTTCGCAAGGCTCTTTGACGAATTGGGGATCGCCCCTGTCCGGTTTCTTCCCGGGCGGCGTTCGACCGAGCTCCCTAAGCTCGGCCCGAACACGCGCTATCTCCTCGCACAGCCGTTCCTCGGCGCGACTGCGGCGACGCTGGACTCCCTCGGATGCGTCGGCGTCGCCGCTCCTTTTCCCTTCGGGGCGGAGGGGACCACAGCCTGGCTTTCGGCAGCGGCGAACGCCTTCGGCGTGCCGGCGTCGAAGGTCCGGGAGGTGACCGCGCTCAAGGAGAACCGGGCGAAGGTCGCGATCGCACGGCATGCCGGCGGGCTCCGCGGCAAACGGATCATGTTCTTCCCCGACAGCCAGCTCGAGCCGCCGCTCGCGCGCTTCCTGTCGCGGGAGCTCGGCGCGGAGCTAATCGAGGTCGGCACGCCCTATCTGCACGGCCGCTGGCTCGCTCCGGAACTCGCGCTGCTTCCGGGCGTCGACGTCGTCGAGGGCGCGGACGTCGACCGCCAGCTCGACCGCTGCCGGGCGGCGCGCCCGGACCTCACCATCTGCGGTCTCGGCCTCGCGAACCCGCTCGAGGCCGAAGGGCTCGCGACCAAGTGGTCGATCGAGCTGCTGTTCACGCCGACGCACGGCTACGAGCAGGCCGGAGACCTCGCCGAACTCTTCGCCCGGCCGCTGGCCCGGCGAGAGCTGCTGGAGGTCTGAAGGCCATGCAGCTCGCCATGTGGACCTACGAAGGCCCGCCCCATGTCGGCGCCATGCGCGTCGCCACCGCGATGCGCGGCGTCCATTACGTGCTGCACGCCCCCCAGGGCGACACCTACGCCGATCTCCTCTTCACGATGATCGAGCGGCGCGCGGCGCGCCCGCCGGTCACCTACACCACCTTCCAGGCGCGCGACCTCGGCGGCGACACCGCGGAGCAGCTGAAGACCGCGATCTCCGACGCCTATGAGCGGTTCCGCCCCGAAGCGATGCTGGTCGGCGCGAGTTGCACGGCGGAGCTGATCCAGGACGACCCCGGCGGCCTCGCGGCGGCGGTGGGGCTTCCCGTCCCGGTCGTGGCGCTGGAGCTGCCGGCCTATCAGAAGAAGGAGAACTGGGGCGCGGCGGAGACCTTCTATCGGCTGGTGCGGACGCTGGCGGGGCCGGCGGCGGGCGGAGAGCGGACGCCGCGCGGCGATCGCCGCCCCTCCTGCAACATCCTCGGCCCCACCGCGCTCGGCTTCCGGCATCGCGACGACGTCGCCGAGATCCGCGCGCTGCTCGGCCGTCTCGGGATCGAGGTCAACGTCGTCGCGCCGCTCGGCGCCTCGCCCGCCGATCTCGCCCGCCTCGGCGAGGCCGACTTCAACGTCGTCCTCTATCCCGAGATCGCGAACACCGCCGCGCAGTGGCTGAAGCGCGCCTTCGCCCAGCCCTTCACCACGGTCGTGCCCATCGGCGTCGGCGCGACGCGCGCCTTCGTGGAACAGGTCGCGGCCCTCGCCGGGGTCGACCCCTCCCCCGTGCTCGCCGACGAGCGCACGCGGCTGCCGTGGTGGAGCCGCTCTGTGGACAGCAACTACCTCACCGGCAAGCGCGTCTTCATCTTCGGCGACGCGACCCACGCGATCGCCTGCGCCCGGGTCGCCGCCACGGAGCTCGGCTTCGAGGTCGTCGGCCTCGGAACCTACACCCGCGAATTCGCGCGCGAAGTCCGCGCCAAGGCGGAAGAACTTGGACTCGAGGCGCTGATCACGGACGACCATCTCGAGGTCGAACGCTCGATCGTCGAGCTGCAGCCGGAAATGGTGCTCGGCACCCAGATGGAGCGGCACATCGCCAAGCGCCTCGGGATCCCCTGCGCGGTGATCTCGGCGCCCGTCCATGTCCAGGATTTCCCGGCGCGCACCTCCCCCGTGATGGGGTTCGAGGGCGCGAACGTGCTGTTCGACACGCTGGTCCACCCGCTGATGATGGGGCTCGAGGAACACCTCGTCGCGATGTTCCGCGACGACTTCGAGTTCTCCGGCGACGCCCTGCCCTCGCATCTCGCGAGCGCCGGCCACGCCGCGCCGGCGCCTGTGGTCGAGCCGGCCGGCGAGAGCTCCATCGTCTGGGAGCCGGCGGCCGAGCAGGAGCTGAAAAAGATCCCCTTCTTCGTGCGCGGCAAGGCGCGCCGGAACACCGAAAGCTTCGCGAAAAACGCCGGAATCGCCTCGATCACGGTGGAGACGCTCTATGACGCAAAAGCGCATTTCGGCCGCTGAGCCGGGCGCCGCGTCCGGCGCCGTCCTCATCCGCGTCGTGGTGGTCACGCTCGACCATCACCTCGGCGGCATGACCGACCGTGCGGCCGCCCGCCTGCACCAGGACCTGCCGGGCCTCACCCTCACCCTCCACGCCGCCGCGCGCTGGGAGGACGACCCGGCCTCGCTGGAGCGCGCCAAGGCCGACGTGCTCGGCGCCGACGTCGTGATCGCGACCATGCTGTTCATGGACGACCACATCCGCGCGATCCTGCCGGCGCTGAAGAGCCGCCGCGAAAGCTGCGACGCGATGGTCTGCGTCATGTCGGCGGCGGAGGTGACGAAGCTCACCCGGCTCGGCCGGCTCAACATGGACAAGCCGGCCTCCGGCCCGATCGCGCTGCTGAAGCGGCTGCGCGGCAAGGGCGGCGCTGCGAGCGCCGGCGCCGAGCAGATGAAGATGCTGCGGCGCTTGCCGAAGATCCTTCGCTTCATCCCCGGCGCGGCGCAGGATCTGCGCGTCTTCTTCCTCACGCTGCAATACTGGCTGGCGGGATCGGAGGAGAACGTCGCGAACCTCGTCCGCCTGCTCATCGACCGCTACGCCGACGGCCCGCGTCGCGCGCTTCGCGGCACGGTCAGGCACGAGGATCCTGTCGAATATCCGGATGTCGGCGTCTATCACCCGCGGCTGAAGGGCCGCATCGGCGAGGACGCCTCGCGCCTGCCGCGTCCGGCCAGGCCGAAGGCGACGGTCGGCGTGCTGGTCATGCGCTCCTACCTGCTCGCCGGCAACGCCCGCCACTATGACGGCGTGATCGAGGCGCTGGAGGCGCGCGGCCTCGCCGTCGTCCCGGCCTTTTCGAGCGGGCTCGACGCGCGCCCGGCCGTCGACCGCTTCTTCCGGCGCGCGGACGGCGCGCCTGTGATCGACGCGCTGGTCTCGCTCACCGGCTTCTCGCTGGTCGGCGGCCCCGCCTACAACGACGCCCACGCGGCCGAAGAGCTGCTCGCGAGCCTCGACGTGCCGTATCTCGCGGCCCATCCGGTCGAGTTCCAGAGCCTCGACGGCTGGCGGGAGAGCGAGCGCGGCCTGTCGCCGGTCGAGGCCACCATCATGGTCGCGATCCCCGAGCTCGACGGCGCGACCGGCCCGATGACCTTCGGCGGCCGCCAGGGCGAGGCCGGCGACATGTCCGCCGAGCCCGAGCGCGCAAGGGTGCTCGCGGCGCGGGTTGACAAGCTGGTGACGCTGCGCGCCAAGCCGAAGGCAGAACGCAAGATCGCGACGGTGATCTTCAACTTCCCGCCGAACGCCGGCGCGGTCGGCTCGGCCGCCTATCTCGCGGTGTTCCCCTCGCTGTTCAACACGCTGAAGGCGCTTAAGAACGACGGCTACACCGTCGACATGCCCGAGAGCGTCGACGCGCTGCGCGAGAGCATCCTTGAGGGCAACGCCGCGCTCCACGGCGCGCAGGCGAACGTCGCGGCGCGGATCCCGGCCGACGAGCATGTCCGACGCGAAAAACATCTCGCCGACATCGAGAAGGTCTGGGGCCCGGCGCCCGGCCGCCAGCTTTCGGACGGGCGCTCGCTGTTCGTGCTCGGCAGGCGGTTCGGCAACGTCTTCGTCGGGGTCCAGCCGGCCTTCGGCGTCGAGGGCGATCCGATGCGCCTGCTGTTCGAGAAGAGTTTTGCGCCGACCCACGCCTTCTCGGCCTTCTACCGCTACCTGCGCGAGGATTTCGGCGCCGACGCCGCGCTTCATTTCGGCACCCACGGGGCACTGGAATTCATGCCGGGCAAGCAGGTCGGCCTCGGCGAGACCTGCTGGCCGGACCGGCTGATCGGCGACCTGCCGAACCTTTACCTCTACGCCGCGAACAACCCCTCCGAGGGCGCGCTCGCCAAGCGCCGGGCGGCCGCGACGCTGGTTTCCTACCTCACCCCGTCGCTTGCGCAGGCCGGGCTCTATCGCGGGCTTCTGGACCTCAAGGCGTCGATCGACCGCTGGCGCGCGCTGGAGCCGGACGCCGCGGCCTCCGAGCGCGAGGTGCTGGCCACCGTGATCCGCGCGCAGGCCGTCGCGGTCGACCTCGAAGGCGCCGATGCCGGCTGGGACGACCCGCAGGCGCGCGTCGCAAGGCTCGGGGCCCAGGTGCTCGAGGTCGAATACGCGCTGATCCCGCACGGTCTCCATGTCGTCGGCGAGACGCCGGGCGAGGCCGAGCTTTCCGAGACCATGGCGGCGCTCGCGGAAGCGGCCGGCGGCGTCGCGCCCGAGGGCGTCGAGGCGCTGCTGCGGCAGGACGCCGAAACGCCTGCGATCCTCCATGCGCTGGATGGCCGCTTCGTCCGCCCGGCTCCCGCCGGCGACCTGATCCGTTCGCCCGCGATCCTGCCCACCGGCCGCAACCTTCACGGCTTCGACCCGTTCCGCATCCCCTCGGCCTTCGCGATGCAGGACGGCGCGCGGCAGGCGGCGCGGCTGATCGCCCGCCACGTCGCGGACGGAAATCCGTTCCCGGAATCGGTCGCGCTGGTGCTCTGGGGCACGGATACGCTCAAGACCGAAGGCGGCCCGATCGCCCAGGCGCTCGCGCTCATCGGCGCAAAGCCCCGCTTCGACGGCTACGGCCGCGTCGCCGGCGCGATGCTGATGCCGCTCGACGAGCTCGCTGGCCCGCGCGTCGACGTGGTGATGACGCTCTCCGGCATCTTCCGGGATCTCCTGCCCCTGCAGGTCCGGATGCTCGCGGAAGCCTGCTGGCTCGCAGCCTCCGCCGACGAGCCGCTGGAGCAGAACTTCGTCCGCAGGAACGCGCTTCGCTATCAGGCCGCGCATGGCTGCGACCTCGAGACCGCGGCGCTGCGCGTGTTCTCGAACGCCGAGGGCGCCTATGGCGCGAACGTCAACCACCTGATCGAGAACGGCCTCTGGTCCGACGAGGACGAGCTCGCCGAGACCTATGGCCGTCGCAAGTGTTTTGCGTATGGCGCCAACGGCAAGGCGCAGGCGCAGCCGGACCTTCTGGCGGCGGCGCTTTCCGGCGTCGACCTCGCCTACCAGAACCTCGAATCCGTCGAGACCGGCGTCACGACCCTCGACCAGTATGTCGACACGCTCGGCGGCCTGACGCGGCTGTCGAAGCGCGCCCGCGGCTCGGCCCCGCCGGTCTATATCGGCGACCAGACCCGCGGCGAGGGCGCGGTGCGCACGCTGTCCGAGCAGGTGGCGCTGGAAACCCGCACGCGGCTCCTGAACCCGAAATGGTTCGAAGGCATGCTGGCGCATGGCTACGAGGGCGTGCGCCACATCGAGGCGCATGTGACCAACACGCTCGGCTGGTCGGCCACCACCGGCCAGGTCGACCCCTGGGTCTACAAGCAGATCACCGACACCTACCTGCTCGATCCCGCGATGCGGGAGCGGCTGTCGCGGCTCAACAAGACGGCCGCGGCGCGCGTCGCCGACCGGCTGATCGAGGCCCACGACCGCAACTACTGGACGCCCGACGACGCGATGCTGAAAGCGCTGCGCGAGGCGGGCGAGGAACTCGAAGACCGTCTGGAGGGCGTCTCCGGCGCCCCGGCGGCGGCCTGAGGGAGAGCGCACATGAACGCCCACACCAAGATCACCACTTCCGTCTCCGGCCCCTGCCGGCTCGACGGCGAGGGCTCCGTGCAGGTCGCGCTCGACCCGGCGCAGAAGATCGACGGCGCGAAGGTCTTCGCGATCTACGGCAAGGGCGGCATCGGCAAGTCGACGACCTCGTCGAACCTCTCGGTCGCCTTTGCCAAGCTCGGCAAGCGGGTGCTGCAGATCGGCTGCGACCCCAAGCACGACTCGACCTTCACCCTGACCAAGCAGCTGATGCCGACCGTCATCGACGTGCTGGAAACGGTGAACTTCCACTCCGAGGAATTGCGCGTCGAGGACTTCGTCTACGAGGGCTACGCCGGAGTGATGTGCGTCGAGGCCGGCGGGCCGCCGGCCGGCACTGGCTGCGGCGGCTACGTGGTCGGCCAGACGGTGAAGCTGCTCAAGGAGTTCCACCTCCTCGAGGACACCGACGTCGTGATCTTCGACGTGCTCGGCGACGTCGTCTGCGGCGGATTCGCTGCCCCGCTGCAGCACGCCGAGCGCGCGGTGGTGGTCACCGCCAACGACTTCGACTCGATCTTCGCGATGAACCGCATCGTTCAGGCGATCGGCGCGAAGTCGAAGAACTACGACGTGCGCCTCGCCGGCTGCATCGCCAACCGCTCGGCCGACACCGACCAGATCGAGCGCTTCAACAAGGCGACCGGCATGCAGACGCTCGGGCGCCTGCCCGACCTCGACGTCATCCGCCGCTCGCGGCTGAAGAAGTCGACCCTGTTCGAGATGGAGGGGCCGGGCGTCGCGGAGGTGCAGGCCGAGTATCTGCGGCTCGCCGCGATGCTCTGGGCGGGCGTCGAGCCCTGCACGGCCAAGTCGCTGAAAGACCGCGACATCTTCGATCTGCTCGGGTTCGATTGAGGAGGATGGCATGAGCGACGCCGCCTATCGCGACCGCCTGACCCGGATCGAGACCTATTTCGATCGCACCGCGGTCCGCGCGTGGGAGCAGATGACCTCCGACGCCCCGCTCGGCCGGATCCGCGCCACCGTGCGCGCCGGCCGCGACCGGATGCGCGGCGCGATCCTCGACATGCTGCCGGCGGATCTTTCCGGGCGACGCGTGCTCGACGCCGGCTGCGGCACGGGGGCCTTCGCGATCGAGGCCGCGCGCCGCGGCGCGCATGTCGTCGGCATCGACCTGTCGCCGAAGCTGGTCGCGCTCGCCCGCCACCGCGCGCCGCGCGAGCTCGCAGAACGCCTCGACTTCCAGGTCGGCGACCTGCTGGACGAGCGGCTGGGCCGCTTCGACCATGTCGTCGCGATGGATGTGCTCATACACTATCCGCTGCGCGAGGCCGCCGGGACGCTCGGCGCGCTGGCGTCGCGGATCGACCGCTCGGTCGTCTTCACCTTCGCCCCGCGCACCCCCCTGCTCGCGGTCATGCATGCGACAGGCAAGCTGTTCCCGCGCTCGGATCGCTCGCCCGCCATCGAGCCGATGTCGGAGCGCGCGGTGCGCGAGGCGGTCCGGCGCGCGGTTCCGGCCTTCGAGGCGCGCCGCACCGAGCGCGTGACGAGCGGCTTCTACATCAGCCAGGCGCTGGAGCTCGTCCGGCCATGATCCAGGCGCTCCGCGACGCATCGAAGTTCTGGAGCGGGCTCGGGACCCGCTACCTGCCCTTCGCCGACGCGGCGAGCGAGGACCTGCCACTGTCGCGCCTCTTACGGCTGTCGCTGTTCCAGGTCTCGGTCGGCATGGCGACCGTGCTGCTCGTCGGCACGCTCAACCGCGTCATGATCGTCGAGCTCGGCGTGCCGGCGGCGCTGGTCGCGCTCATGGTCGCGGTCCCGCTGGTCGCGGCGCCGGCGCGGGCTCTGATCGGCTTCAAGTCCGACCACCACAGGTCCGCCTTCGGCTGGCGGCGCGCGCCGTACATCTGGTTCGGCACCATGCTGCAGTTCGGCGGGCTCGCCATCATGCCCTTCGCTCTGCTGGTGCTGGCGATGGACCCGCCGCCCGTGCCCTATGCGGGCCATGTCGCGGCGGCGCTCGCCTTCCTGCTGGTCGGCGCCGGGCTCCAGACGACCCAGACGGCGGGCCTTGCGCTCGCGAGCGACCTCGCCAAGCCCGAGACGCGGGCGCGGGTCGTCGCGCTGATGTATGTCTCGCTGCTCGCCGGCATGGTGGTGAGCGGCTTCCTCTACGGCCTCGCGCTCCGCAACTTCTCCGAGGTGCGGCTGATCCAGGTCGTGCAGGGCTCGGCGCTCGCGACCTTCGTGCTGAACGTCGCCGCGCTCTGGAAGATGGAGCCGCGCGACCGCGCCCGGGCCGCCGCCATGGCCGCCGGGACCGCCGACCCGCGGTTCCGCGACGCCTGGGCGTCCTTCACCTCTGACCGGCGGGCCCGGCGTTTCCTGTGGGCTCTCGGCCTCGGCACCGCGGCCTTCATGATGCAGGACATCGTGCTGGAGCCCTATGGCGGGCAGGTGCTGCACCTGTCGGTCGGCGGCACCTCGGCGCTGACCGCGCTGTTCGCCTCCGGCGCCCTGCTCGCCTTCTGGCTCGCCGCGCGGTCGCTCGCCGCCGGGCGTGACCCGCTCGTCGTCGCGGCCTTTGGCGCGACGCTCGGCCTGCCCGCCTTCGCGGCGGTGATGCTGGCCGGCCCGATGGAGTCCGCGGCGCTGTTTCGCGCCGGGGTGATCGGCATCGGTTTCGGCGGCGGGCTGTTCTCGGTCGGCACGCTGAGCGCCGCGATGTCGCTCGAGGACAGGAGCCGCACCGGCCTTGCGCTCGGCGCCTGGGGCGCGGTCTCGGCGACCGCCGGCGGCGTCGCGCTCGCGCTCGGCGGCGGCCTCAGGGACGCGATCGCGCACTTCTGGGGCGGCGCGCCCTACGCCGGCTACGGGGCCGTCTACGGCCTCGAACTTCTGCTTCTGGTGATGACGCTGATCGCCGTCGGTCCGCTTGTGCGCCATGCGCGCGACGAGGCGGCGGCGAAGAAAATCGGGCTCGCGGACATGCCGGCCTGAGTCGGCGGACCGCATCGTAACGAACGCCGGCCAAGGAAACGGCCGGCCTTGGAGGGAGAGACGGGATGTACTCTTACCTTGGCATCACCCAGCACATCGATCTCGCGCTGATTTCGCTCTACCTGTTCTGGGCGTTCTTCGCGGGGCTGATCTACTACCTGCACCGCGAGAACAAGCGGGAAGGCTACCCGCTCGTCGAGGAGCATCCGGTCGGACGCGGCGTCTCGATCGTGGGCTTCCCCGGCGTGCCGGAGCCGAAGACCTACATCCTGCACGGCGGCCACGGGACCTCGTCCCTGCCGAGCGGCCGGGCCGAGCGGGCCGATCTCGCCCTCGCCCGCACCGCGGGCTTCGCCGGCGCGCCCTTCGTCCCGGTCGGCGACCCGATGACGGCCGGCGTCGGCCCCGGCTCCTGGGCCGAACGCGCCGACACGCCGGACCTGACGGTCGACGGCGCTCCGAAGATCGTGCCGCTGCGGGCCGCGCCCGACTTCCATCTCGCGCCGGAGGATCCCGATCCTCGCGGCTGGCCGGTGATCGCGGGCGACCGCGTCGCGGCGGGCGTCGTCTCCGACGTCTGGATCGACCTGTCGGAATACATGGCGCGCTATTTCGAGATCGAGATGCCGGGCGGCGCCAAGGCCCTCGTGCCGACCACCTTCGCCAGGGTCGACGGGCGGCGCGGCCGCGTGAGCGTCACCGCGCTCTATTCCGACAACTTCGCGGGCGTGCCGAAGACAGCGTCGCCGGATCAGGTGACGATGCTCGAGGAGGAGAAGATCGCCGCCTATTACGGCGCCGGCCTGCTCTACGCCCATCCCGGCCGCGCGGAGCCGCTGCTGTGAGCGCCGGCGAGGAACGGCCATACGGCCTGCCGGGGCCGCTGCCCGAGGGCGAGCGGATCCTGTGGCAGGGATCGCCGGACTGGAAGTCGCTCGCGCTGCGCGCCTTCCACGTGCGGGAGGCGGCGGGCTACTTCGCGCTGTTCATGGCGTGGCGGGCCGTCGCCGGCTGGCACGAGGGCGGCGCGGCGACCGCCGCCGACCGGGCGCTCGCCCTGCTGCCGATCGCCGCCGTCTCGCTCGGGCTGCTCGCGGCGCTCGGCTACGCCGCGGCGCGCTGCGCGGTCTACACCATCACCGACCGGCGCGTTGTGCTGTCGATCGGCGTCGCGCTCACCGCCACGCTGAACCTGCCGCTGAAGGCGATCCAGCGCGCGGACCTCAAGCTGCGCGGCGACGGAACGGGCGACCTGTCGCTCGCGCTCGCGCCCGACGTCAGGATCGCCTTCTTCAAGCTCTGGCCGCATGCGCGCCCCTGGCGCGTCGGCGCGCCCGAGCCGACGCTGCGGGCGGTCCCGAACGTCGCGCTCGCGGCCTCCGCGCTCGCGGAAGCCCTCGAGCCCGGCTCGTCCGTCCGCTTCGCCCAGGCGCGCGCGGCGGCGGCCGATCTTCGGCCCGCGCCGGGCGCACGCCCTGCGGCGCTGGCAGGCTGAGGAGGCCCCGATGTCCGCCGGTTCCGACGACCTGACCCCGCCCCGGCCCTTCCTGATCGGCGCCGGCGCCCTGGTCGCGATCGCGCTGGTCGCTGCGATCGCGGGCCGGGCGACCGACGTCGGGACGTTCCGGATGGAGGACAGCCCGCAGGTGGAGAGCCGCCTGCTGACGATCCTCAACACCAGCGCGGGCCGTTCCACCGTGAAGGACGCCGTCTCGGGCGCCGTCATCCGCGTCACCGCTCCGGGAATCGAGGACGGCTTCGTTTGGGGCGCGGTCAACGGCCTCTCCTACGGCCGCAAACAGCTCGGCGCGCCGGACGACGCGCCCTACGAGCTCGCCCGCCGCGCGGACGGGCGGCTGACTCTGACCGACCTCATCACCGGCCAGAAGGTGTTTTTGGACTCCTTCGGCTACGGCAACGCCGCGGCCTTCGCGCGGCTTCTCGAACATCAGGAGGCGGCGCGATGATCATCGCCGCGACCGGTCGCCGGACCGAGGCCAGGCCCGCCGCGCGGCCGCTGTTCGGCCGGACCTTCGAGGTCGACTGCACGGTCGACATCGAGCAGACCACCGAGAGCCTGCATGCCTACGTTTTCCTCGACGGCTACGAGGTGGGCCCCGGCGACGAGGTCACCGTGAAGGACCCGCCGCCCACCCCGGCCTTCGGCGACCGCGTCGTCTGCCGCCGCCGCGCGACCGTCCGGCAGGCCGGCCTGTTCGGCCGGATCTGGACGCCGATCGCGGCCTATCGAGAACTCACAGGTCTTTACGAAGTCGGTTTCGACGAAAGGAGCCCGTCATGATTGCGATCGAGGGCGGCGTCCCCCAGGGCGGGCTTGCGCCGAACGAAAGCACCGTCGGCGCCATGGAGGAGACGGTGCTCTCCCCGCGCTTCTACACCACCGACCATGCGGCGATGGACCGGATCGACGTCTCGGCCGTCCGCGCCGAATGGGACCAGATCGTCGCCGAGATGCGGCGCGACGAGAACAAGGAACACTTCCACAAGACGGAAGAGTTCGACGACTTCTCGCTCGAGGCGCTGCCGCCGGAGCTGCAGGCCGAGTTCAAGGATTTTCTCGTCTCCTCGCTGACCGCCGAGTTCTCCGGCTGCGTGCTCTACGCCGAGATCAAGAAGCGCATCAAGAACCCGGACGTGCGCGAGCTGTTCGGTTTCATGACGCGCGACGAGAGCCGTCATGCCGGCTTCATCAACGAAGCTCTCAAGGATATGAATATCGGCGTGAACCTCGGCTTCCTCGCCCGCGCGAAGAAGTACACCTTCTTCAAGCCGAAGTTCATCTTCTACGCGACCTACCTTTCAGAGAAGATCGGCTACGCCCGCTACATCACGATCTTCCGCCATCTCGAGCGAAACCCGGACAAGCGCTTCCACCCGATCTTCAAGTGGTTCGAGCGCTGGTGCAACGACGAGTTCCGGCATGGCGAGGCCTTCGCCATCATCATGCGCAGCGACCCCAAGCTGACGCAGAGCTTCGTCAACAAGCTCTGGATCCGCTTCTTCCTGCTCGCCGTCTACGCGACAATGTATGTCCGCGACCATGCGCGGCCGGCCTTCCACAAGGCGCTCGGGGTCGACCCGACCTGGTACGACTACAAGGTCCTGAACCTGACCTCCGAGATCTCCAAGCAGGTCTTCCCCTTCACGCTCGATCTCGATCACCCGGCCTTCAAGGCCGGCTTCGAACGGATGTGCCGGATCTCCGACGGCATCGGCCGGGCCCAACGCCAAGGCGGCGTCACAGGCAGGCTGAAGGCGCTCGGGCTCGGCCTTGCGGCCGGCGCGGTCTTCCTGCGGCTTTACGCCGTGAAGGTCGTGCCGAACGATCCGCCTGCCTCTCCCCGCCTCGCTCCGGTCTGGTGAGGGCGCGAAGATGACCGTCGCGCTCGCCTCGATCGGCTTTGTCGTGCTGCTGTGGTGGTCCGCGACCGCCGCGATCTTCCAGCTCGACCGGTTCGGGGCGCGCGCCTTCGGCTGGACGATCGCGGGCGCGACCGGCGTCCTCATCCTCTCGCTGGTCGGCCTCGGCCTGACCTCGCATATGGCGACGCCGGTCGGGGCCTTCCTCGCCTTCGCCTGCGCCATCGGCGTCTGGGGCTGGAACGAGATCCTGTTCCTGTCGGGCGTCGTCACCGGGCCGAACCGGCGACCGGCGGAAGCCGGGCTTTCCGGCTGGCCGCGCTTCCGGGCGGCGGCGGCGAGCGTCATGCACCACGAGTTCGTGCTGCTCGCCTCGGCGGCCGCCGTGATCGCGCTCACCGTCGCCGGCGAGAACCACACCGGCCTTTGCGCCTTCATGACGCTCTGGATCATGCGGCTCTCGGCCAAGCTCAACATCTTCGTCGGGGTGCCGAACCCCGGCGAAAAGCTCCTGCCGGAGCGGCTGCGCTACCTTGCCGGCCATTTCCGCACCCGCCCGGTCGGGCCGTTCTTCGCGGCGACGCTTACGGCCTCGACGCTCGCCTTCCTCGCCATCGCCTTCACCGGCGCGGGCGAGGCGCCGAGCGACTTCGAGGTCGCGAGCGTCGCGCTCGTCTCGACGCTGCTCGCGCTCGCCGTGATCGAGCACGTCTTCCTCGCTTTGCCCTGGAACTCCGGGTCGCTCTGGGGGCGCGCAGACGCCCCCGCCAACGACAACCGTCCGGCTCCAAAGCCGGCCGACCGCAATCGCTCCGCCCGCGCGGCCGCACGAGCCTGATGGAAGGAACGCCGAACATGACGAACGACCGCTATTTCCGCGAACGTCTGGACGGCCTGAAGCGCGAGGGGCGTTACCGCATCTTCGCCGATCTCGAGCGCAAGGCGGGCCGGTTCCCGCGCGCCGTGCACCACACAGCCCGCGGCCAGCGCGAGGTGACCGTCTGGTGCTCCAACGACTATCTCGGCATGGGCCAGCACCCCGACGTGCTGGCCGCCATGCACGAGGCGATCGACCGGGCCGGAGCTGGCGCCGGCGGGACCCGCAACATCTCCGGCACAAACCACGACCATGTCGTGCTGGAAGCCGAGCTTGCCGACCTCCATGGCAAGGAGGCGGCGCTGATCTTCACCTCCGGCTTCGTGTCGAACTTCGCCTCGCTCGCGACGCTCGGCGGCGAGATTCCCGGCTGCATCACCTTTTCGGACGCGCTGAACCACGCCTCGATGATCGATGGCATCCGCGCCAGCCGCGGCCAGAAGCGGGTCTTCCGGCACAACGATCCGGAAGATCTCGACAGGCTGATGTCCGAGGCCGACCCAGCCGCGCCGAAGCTCGTCGCCTTCGAGAGCGTGTATTCGATGGACGGCGACATCGCGCCGATCGCCGAGATCTGCGATGTCGCCGACAAGCACGGCGCGATGACCTATCTCGACGAGGTGCATGCGGTCGGCATGTACGGCCCGCGCGGCGGCGGCGTCGCCGAGGAGCGCGGGCTGATGAACCGGCTCACCGTCATCGAGGGCACGCTGGGCAAGGCGTTCGGCGTGGTCGGCGGCTATATCGCGGGTTCGGAGGCGGTGGTCGATTTCGTGCGCTCGTTTGCGAGCGGCTTCATCTTCACCACCGCGCTGCCGCCGGCGGTCGCGGCCGGCGCGACCGCCTCGATCCGGCATCTCAAGGAGAGCCAGGCCGAGCGGCTCGGGCAGCGCGACCGCGTCGCGCGCGTGCGCCGGCGGCTGAACCGGCTCGGCATCCCGCATCTGGAAAACCCGAGCCACATCGTGCCGGTGATGGTCGGCGATCCGGTGCTGTGCAAGCAGCTCTCCGACCGCCTCCTCAACGAGCACGGCGTCTACGTCCAGCCGATCAACTACCCGACGGTGCCGCGCGGCACGGAGCGCCTGCGCATCACCCCCTCCCCGCTTCACACCGACGCCGACATCGACCACCTGATCGCCGCGCTGGCGAGCGTGTGGGCCGAGGTCGGGCTCGAGCGCGAGGCGGCCGAATGACGAGCCCGGCTCATCCAAGCGCCTCCGGAAGGTTGGACAGCCATGCTTGACCGCCCGCACCGGATCCCCGCCGCCGCAAGAGCCGCGGCGCTCGCTTCCGGCCGCCCGCCCTTCCCGTTCTCGGCGATCGTCGGCCAGGACGAGATGAAGACGGCGCTGCTGATCGCGGCCGTGGACGCATCGGTCGGCGGCGTGCTCGCGATCGGCGACCGGGGATCGGGAAAATCGACCGCGGTGCGCGCGCTCGCCGCGCTCCTGCCGGCCCAGAATGCCGTCGAGGGCTGCGTCTATGGCTGCGATCCGGAACGGCCGGACTCGGGCTGCCCGTCCTGCGCGACGCTTGGCGCGAGGCCGCGCTCGGTCCAGCGGCGCGCGCCCGTCGTCGACCTGCCGCTCGGCGCGACCGAGGACCGGGTCGTCGGCGCGCTCGACCTCGAACGGGCGCTGACGCTCGGCGAGAAGAGTTTCGAGCCCGGCCTGCTCGCCCGCGCCAATCGCGGCTTTCTCTACATCGACGAGGTCAACCTGCTGGAGGACCACCTCGTCGACCTGCTGCTCGACGTCGCCGCCTCCGGCGAGAACATCGTCGAGCGCGAGGGACTGTCGGTGCGCCACCCCGCGCGCTTCGTGCTGATCGGCTCCGGCAATCCCGAGGAAGGCGAGCTTCGGCCCCAGTTGCTCGACCGCTTCGGCCTCTGCGTCGAGGTCCGCGCGCCGGACGAGATCGCCGCCCGGATCGAAGTCGTGAAGCGCCGTGACGCCTATGAGCGCGCGCCCGACGCCTTCGCCGCCGCCTGGGCGGAGGAGGACGGCAAGATCCGCCGCCGGGTCGAGCGGGCGAGGAAGCGCCTCGACGCGGTCGCGTTCGACGACGCCGCGCTCGAGACGGTCGCGCGCCTGTGCGTGACGGTCGGCGCGGACGGGCTGCGCGGCGAGCTCACCCTCATGCGCGCCGCACGCGCGCTGGCGGCGCTGCAGGGCGCCAAGGCGGTCACGGACCGGCATATCCGCGAGATCGCGGCGCCGGCGCTGCGGCATCGCCTGCGCCGCAACCCGCTGGACGAGACCGGCTCCTCGGCGCGCATCGAGCGCGCGGTCGCGGACGTGCTGGGATGACGCGCGCGGCGGCCCGGACCTCGGCTTCGGCACGGGCGGACGCCGCCCCGTCCACGGCCTGGTCCGACGCCGCCATCGCGATCGCGTTGCTCGCGGTCGACCCGAAAATCTTGGGCGGCGTCTGGCTGCGCGGCGCGGCGAGCGAGGCGTCTCAGCGCCTCGTCGACCTGCTTCAGGACCTGCTGCCGCCCGGCGCGCCGGTGAGAAAACTGCCGGCCAACGCGCCCGACGACCGGCTGCTCGGCGGGCTCGATCTCGCCGCGACGCTCGCCCGCGGCCGACCGGTCCATGATCGCGGACTTCTAGCCGAGGCCGACGGCGGCGCGATCGTCGTCAGCGGCGCCGAGCGCGTCACGCCCGGCCTCGCCGGCCGGATCGCCGCGGCGCTGGACAGGGGCGCGGTCGCCGCCGAGCGCGACGGGTTCGGAACCGTGACGCCGGCGCGTTTCGCCGTGCTGGCCTTCGACGAGGGCGGCCCCGACGACGCGGCCCCCCCTCCTGCGCTTACCGAACGCCTCGGCCTCGTGATCCCGCTTTCGGGGCTGACGCGAGCCGACCTTGCGTCCCCATCGCCTTTCACAGCAAAGCACGTCGCGGCCGCGCGAGACCGGCTCGCAGCCCTCGAGACGCCCGACGATGTGCTCGAAGCGCTTGCGCGCGCGGCGCTGGCGCTCGGGATCTGCGGCGTCAGGCCGTTGATCTTCGCGCGAGCCGCGGCCCGCGCCGCCGCCGCGCTCGCCGGGCGCGACGCGGTCGCCGAAGACGACCTCGCTCTGGCCGCGCGGCTGACGCTCGGCCCTCGCGCGGTCTGCCTGCCGCCTGCGGCGGAGGACGACGAGGATGCAACCGAAACGCCCGACGCCGCCGAACCGGACGACAGTGACGGCGCTGGCGGCGAAGGCGAGACCGGCGATCCGCGCGATCTCGCCGAGCAGGTGCTGGAGGCCGCACGCGCCTCGCTTCCCGCCGGCCTGCTCGACGATGGCGCTACGTCCCGCGTCTCCGCGGCGAGCGCCGGACGATCGGGCGCCGCCCAGACCTCGAAGCGGCGCGGCCGGCCGATCGGCTCGCGGCCCGGACGTCCCGAAGGCGGCGCGCGGCTCGATCTCGTGGCGACGCTGCGCGCGGCGGCCCCCTGGCAGCGGCTGCGGCGACGGGAGCGGGCGTCGGACGAGGCGGACGACCGCGTCATCGTCCGCCGCGAGGATTTTCGCGTCCTCCGGCTCAAGGAACGCCGGCGCGCGCTCACCATCTTCGTCGTCGACGCCTCCGGCTCGGCGGCGCTTAACCGGCTGGCCGAGGCCAAGGGCGCGGTCGAGCTGCTGCTCGCAGAAGCCTATGTGCGCCGGGACGAGGTCGCGCTGATCGCCTTCCGCGGCGCGGGGGCGGAGCTGCGCCTGCCGCCGACGCGCTCGCTCGCCCGCGCACGCCGCTCGCTCGCCGGGCTCCCCGGCGGAGGCGGCACGCCGCTCGCCAGCGCGATCGAGGCGGCGACGCTCCTCGCCGAAGCGGCGCGGCGGCGCGGCGACGCGCCCTCGCTTGTCTTCCTCACGGACGGGCAGGCCAACGTGGCGCGCGACGGGACGGGCGGCCGCGCCCGCGCGCAGGACGAGGCCCTCGCCGCCGCGCGGCTTCTCAGGGCGCGCGGGCACAAGGCGCTCGTCATCGACGTCTCTCCGCGACCCCAGCCGCGCGCGCGGGACATCTCGACGGAAATGGGCGCGCGCTACCTGCCGCTGCCCTGCGCGGACGCCGCCTCCCTCGCGCGAATCGCCGCGACCAACGCCTGAGTGTCACGATAGTCTGACGTATCAAGTGTAAAGTTGTCTTGTCATCTCTGCCGCGAGGTCTAAGCTCCAGCTCCGGATCGTGTCGCAGGGAGTTTCGCCCATGACGCCGTCGCCGAACGAAGCCCGCTCGCGCACGCCGCTGCTTGACCGCGTCAAGACCCCGGCCGACCTCAGACAGCTTCCCGAGAGCGACCTCAAGCAGCTCGCCGACGAGCTTCGGCTGGAGACGATCGAGGCGGTGTCGGTGACCGGCGGCCATCTCGGCGCCGGGCTCGGCGTCGTGGAGTTGACGGTTGCGCTGCACCATGTGTTTGACACGCCGGACGACATCCTGATCTGGGACGTCGGCCACCAGGCCTATCCGCACAAGATCCTCACCGGCCGGCGCGACCGCATCCGCACGCTCAGGAAGCCGGGCGGGCTGTCCGGTTTCACCAAGCGCGCCGAGAGCGAGTACGACCCGTTCGGCGCGGCGCATTCCTCGACCTCGATCTCGGCCGCGCTGGGATTTGCAGTCGGCCGCGACCGGCAGGGCAAGGCGAATAACGTCGTGGCGGTGATCGGCGACGGAGCGATGTCGGCCGGCATGGCGTACGAAGCCATGAACAACGCCGGCGGGATGGACGCGCGGCTCGTCGTCATCCTCAACGACAACGACATGTCGATCGCGCCGCCGACCGGCGCGCTGTCGGCGCATCTCGCGCGGCTTGTCTCCGGCAAGACCTACCGCTCGGCCCGCGAGGCTCTGAAACGGTTCGGCAAAAAGTTGCCGCGCGGCCTGTTCGACAAGGCGCGCAAGACCGAGGAATACGGCCGCGCCTTCTGGTCGGGCGGCTCGCTGTTCGAGGAACTCGGCTTCTACTATGTCGGCCCGATCGACGGGCACAATCTCGACCACCTGCTGCCGGTGCTCAGGAACGTGCGGGACGCCGAGACCGGCCCGATCCTCGTCCATGTCGTGACGCAGAAGGGCAAGGGCTACGCGCCGGCGGAGGCTTCCGCCGACAAGTATCACGGCGTCGTCGCCTTCGACGTCGCGACCGGGGCGCAGGCCAAGGGGAAGCCGGGCGCGCCGGCCTACACCAAGGTGTTCGCGCAGAGCCTGATCAAGGAAGCCGAGGCCGACGATCGCGTCGTCGCGATCACCGCGGCCATGCCCTCCGGCACCGGGCTCGACCTGTTCGAGAAGGCTTTTCCGGACCGAACCTACGACGTCGGTATCGCCGAGCAGCACGCGGTGACCTTCGCGGCGGGACTCGCGGCGCAAGGGCTAAGACCGTTCTGCGCGATCTACTCGACCTTCCTGCAGCGCGCCTACGACCAGGTCGTGCACGACGTCGCGATCCAGGGCCTGCCCGTGCGCTTCGCGATGGACCGGGCCGGGCTGGTCGGACCCGACGGGCCGACCCACGCCGGCGCCTTCGACCTCGCCTTCCTCACCTGCCTGCCCGGCTTCGTGGTGATGGCGCCGGCGGACGAAGCCGAGCTGTTCCACGCCGTCGCGACCGCCGCGGCCCACGATTCGGGGCCGATCGCCTTCCGCTATCCACGCGGCAACGGCGTCGGCGTCGCCCTGCCGGAACGCGGCGAGGTCCTGCCCATCGGCAAGGGGCGCATCCTTCGGGAAGGCTCGACCGTGGCGCTGCTGTCGCTTGGCACGCGGCTCGCGGACGCCCTGAAGGCCGCCGACGATCTCGCGGCGCGCGGCCTGTCGACGACGGTGGCCGACGCGCGCTTCGCAAAGCCGATCGACCGCGAGCTCGCGCTGTCGCTCGCCCGCGAGCACGAGGTGCTGATCACGATCGAGGAAGGGTCTTCCGGCGGCTTCGGCGCGCTCGTGCTGCAGGCGCTCGCGGAGGAAGGCGCGCTCGATCACGGCCTCAAGGTCCGCGCGCTGACCCTACCCGACAGCTTCATCGACCACGGCACGCCCGACGGCATGCTGGCTGAGGCGGGCCTCGACGCAACCGGCATCGTGGCTGCGGCCCTGTCGGCGCTAGGCCGCGCCGAGGACCAGCCGGCCGCCCGGCCGCTGAGGGCGTGAGATGTTCGAGCCCCCACGTCTCCGCCCCCCTCTCCCCTCGCGGGAGAGGGTAAGGGTGAGGGGGCGCTTCAGGATATGGCGCGACGGCGAGCGTCGAGCGAACTCCCCGGAAGGACTCTTCCGGGTGGAACCGCCCCCTCATCCGACCTCCGCCTTCGGCTCCGGCCACCTTCTCCCGCGAGGGGAGAAGGTGAAGAGGCGCTAGCGCGATGCCCTCGCGCCTCGACTGGAGCCGCGACGGCCGCGACTGGCCCAACCGCGAGGCGAGCGGTTTTGTGCGCGCCGGGGGGCTGAGCTGGCATGTCCAGTCGGCGGGCGAAGGCGACGACATCCTGCTGCTGCATGGCACCGGCGCCTCGACCCACTCCTGGCGCGGCCTGTCCGCGCCGCTGGCGAGAGGCCGCCACGTCATCGCGCCGGATCTTCCCGGCCACGCCTTCACCGACCCCCTGCCCTATTCCCGGCTCAGCCTGCCCGGCATGGCCGACGCCGTCGGCGCGCTTATCCGCAAGCTCGGCGTCCGGCCGCGCGTGATCGTCGGGCATTCCGCTGGCGCCGCCATCGCGATCCGCATGGTCCTCGACGGCCATGCCGCGCCGGATGCGATCGTCAGCCTCAACGGCGCGCTGTTCCCGATCTCGAATTCCTTCGCGCGGCCGCTGTTCGTCGGCGCCGCCAAGCTCATGGCGCTCAACCCGCTCACCCCCTGGCTGTTCGCCATGCGCGCCCGCGACCGCGCCGCCGTGCGCCGGCTGCTGGCCGGCACCGGCTCGCGAATCGACCCGCAGGACGAGGAGCTCTACGCACGCCTGGCGGCGACGCCGTCGCACGCCGCGGGCGCGCTCGGCATGATGGCGGGCTGGAACCTCCATGCCTTTCAGGACGATCTCCCGCGCCTGAAGACGCCGCTGCTGCTGGTCGTCGGCGAGGCGGACGCGATGGTGCCGCCGTCCCGCGCCGCCGGCGTCGCGCGGCTCGCGAAGAACGCCCGTGTCGCGCGCCTGCCGGGCCTCGGCCATCTCGCCCATGAGGAGGCGCCGGACAAGATCCTCGCGCTGATCGACGAAATCTGCCCCGCAAGCCCGGCCGCCGCGCCGCCGCGGAAATGCGCCAATGGCTGACGGCTCGCGCCCCTTTCCGGACGAGCGCCCGCACGCCGTGGTGATCGGCTCAGGCTTCGGCGGGCTCGCGGCGGCCGTCAGGCTAGGCGCTCGCGGCTATCGCGTGACCGTCCTGGAGCGGCTCGACCAGCCGGGCGGCCGGGCGCGGACGCATCGCGAGGGCGGCTTCACCTTCGACGCCGGACCGACCATCGTCACCGCGCCGCACCTCTTCGAGGAACTGTGGACGCTGGCCGGCCGGCGCATGGCCGACGACGTGACGCTGGTCCCGGTCGATCCGTTCTACCGCATCCGCTTCCACGACGGCTCGACCTTCGACTGCTCGGCCGACCCGCAGGCGATGCGCGCGCAGGTCCGCGCGCTCTCGCCGGGCGATCTCGACGGCTACGAGCGCTTCCTCGACTTCGCGCGCGAGCTCTGCCGCGTCGGCTTCGAGGAGCTCGGCGCCAAGCCGTTCTCGCGGTTCTCCGACATGCTGCGCGTCGCGCCGGACCTCGTGCGGCTCAAGGCCTACCGGTCGGTGCATGCGCTGGTCGCCCGCTTCGTCCGGGACGACCGGCTGAGGCGCGCGCTCTCCTTCCACCCGCTGTTCGTCGGCGGCGACCCGTTCCACGCGTCGAGCCTCTACGCGCTGATCGCCTGGCTGGAGCGGCGCTGGGGCGTGCATTACGCCATGGGCGGCGTCGGGCGGCTGGTCGAGGGCCTCGCCGGCCTCGTCCGCGCGCAGGGCGGCGCGGTGCGGCTGTGCGCCGACGTCGATCGCATCCTGGTCGAGGACGGCCGCGCCGTCGGCGTGCGCCTCGCGAGCGGCGAACCGATGCCGGCCGACATCGTCGTCTCCAACGCCGACAGCGCCTTCACCTACGGGACGCTGCTGAGGGACCTTCCGCGCCGCCGCTGGACCGACGCGAAGCTGAAGCGGGCGCGTTATTCGATGAGCCTGTTCGTCTGGCACTTCGGGACGAGGCGGCGCTATCCGGAGGTGCCCCACCATCTGATCCTGATGGGCGAGCGCTATCGCGCCCTGCTCGACGACGTGTTCCGCACCAAGCGGCTCGCGGAGGATTTCTCGCTCTACCTGCACCGGCCGACCGCGACCGACCCCTCGCTCGCGCCGGAAGGCTCGGACGCCTTTTACGTGCTGTCGCCGGTCCCGAACCTGCAGGGCGACGCCGACTGGGCCAGCGAGGCCGAGCCCTATCGCCGGCGCATCGAGCACTTCCTCGAGGCGACCGTGCTGCCGGGCCTGTCGGACGCCGTCTTGGTCTCGCGGGTGACGACACCCCTCACCTTCCGCGACGATTTCCTGAGCCCGCACGGGGCCGCCTTTGGGCTCGAGCCTGTCCTCACGCAGAGCGCCTGGTTCCGACCGCACAACGCCAGCGAGGAGGTGAAAAACCTCTTCCTGGTCGGGGCGGGCTCGCATCCCGGCGCCGGACTTCCGGGCGTGCTCTGCTCCGCCAAGATCCTCGACGAGGTCGCGCCGCATGCCGCAAGCTTCGCCCGCTGACGCCCGCGCCGATCTCGCCGCCTGCGAGGTCATCCTCGCCGCCGGCTCCCGTTCGTTTCACGCGGCGTCCCGCCTGCTGCCGTCGCGGGCGCGGGGATCCGCCGTCGCGCTTTACGCCTTCTGCCGCGAGGCCGACGACGCGATCGACCGCGACGGCGGTCCGGAGGCGCTCTCAGCGCTGAGGGCCCGGCTCGACGCCGCCTACGCCCAGCGCCCGGAGACTTCGCCTGTCGATCGGGCCTTCGCGCGCGCCGTCGCCGAGCGCCGCATCCCGCGCGCGATCCCCGAAGCGCTGATCGAGGGGTTCTGCTGGGACACGGAAAACCGCCGCTACCGCGATCTCGGCGGACTCGAAGCCTACGCCGTGCGCGTCGCCGGCACGGTCGGGCTGATGATGGCGCTGGTGATGGGCGCGCGGGAACCAGCCGCCCTCGCCCGCGCGCTCGACCTCGGCGTCGCCATGCAACTCACCAACATCGCGCGCGACGTCGGCGAGGACGCGCGGATGGGCAGGATCTACCTGCCGCTCGACTGGTGCGCACAGGCTGGGCTCGACGTCGAGGCCTTCCTGCGCAGGCCGGCGTTCTGCGCGAAAACCGCGGAGCTGACCCGCCGCCTGCTCGCCGAGGCCGACCAGCTCTACGCCCGCGCCGACGAGGGGATCGCGGCGCTGCCCGCCGACTGTCGCCCGGCGATCGCCGCGGCCCGCCAGATTTACTTCGCGATCGGCGCCGAGATCGCCCGCGCAGGCCATGACAGCGTCTCGCGCCGCGCGGTGGTCGGCAGGTCGGCCAAGGCCTGGCGGCTTGCGGCCGCGCTCGGAGCGGCCATGCCGTCGATCCGCAAGGGCGACGCCGCGCCGGCGCTGGCGTCCGGACAACCTCTGATCGAGGCGGTCGCCGCGATCGGCGCGCCGCCGCGCGCGACGCCTGCGCCGAGCTTCACCGAGCGGGTCGGCGGCGTCGCCGAGGCCTTCGCGCGGCTGGAGCAGAGCAAGCTCGCCGGCGAACTGCCGCGCGGCTGAGGAGGCGGAGGCGGTGGGCGCGCACAGTTTCGGCCTGATCGAACTGATCGCCTTCTTCGGGCTGCTGCTCGGCGCGCTCGGCTGGCAGTGGCTGTCGATCCGCCGGACGCTCAAGGCCGATCGCGAGAAGGCGGCGCGGGACGCCAAGCCCCACGCCGAACCGCCGTGATGAGCCTCGCGGGCCTGATCATCGCCAAGCTGGTCGGGACCTTCGCGCTGATCCTCGGACTGCTCTCGCGTGAGCTATGGCTCGTCCGCCGCTCGCTGCGTGCGGACATGGAGCGCGCGGATTTGGAGCGCGACAAGGCGGGCATCACGCCCTCCGCGGCATCCGGAACGGAAGCATCGCCTGCACGACCGGCATCGCGAACCGGTCCAGCGACAGGCTCTCATGCATGAGCGCGACGTCCTCGCCGGCGATGCGCGTCGACACGCGCGAGCGGGCGTAGAACGGCGCGTCCTCCAGCGTCGCCTCAAGGCGCGGCGCGGCGCCGGCGTCGGCCCAGACCGCGCGGGGCATGCCCCAGAGCAGGCGCGGCAGCGCCGACAGAGGCGGCGTCGGCGTCGGCAAGAAGTTTCCCGCGCCGTCGATCGCGAGCGCGAGGCGCAGCGGCCCGCTTCGCTTCGACTCCACGTCGTAGAGAATCGCAGCGCCGTCACGCGTGCGGGCCCGGCCCCAGCTCCAGGACCTGAACGCGTTCTCCAGCGGTTCGCGGCCCTCGTTGCAGTCGAAATAGGCCTCGCCCGCCCATGACAGCGCCGGCGCTTCGCATGCGACCTCGACGCGCGCGACCGGCGCGATCGGCCGCCATTCGTGGCGTCCCCCACCGTCGATCGCGAAGGCGCGGTCGAGCAGGCGGGCCGGCGTCAGCCTCACGACGCCGCGCAGGCGTTTTGGAACCGGCGCGCAGACCTCGTCGAACCGGATCGTCAGTCCGCCGTCTTCCCACGCTGCTTCGCTCGGGCCGATGGCGAAGCGGTCTTCGGAGCGCCAGACGCTGCGACGTCCCCGTTCCGTCATCGACCAGCGGCCGCCGGGGCCGTAGAGCGCGACGTTGAGCGCGCAGTGGTTTTCGGGGTCGGCGACGCCTGTCCGGCGGCGCGCCAGCTTGTAGTAGGGCGAGAACACAGAGCCGACGAAGGCGATGATCGTCAGGCCGAAGCGCCCGTCGTCGCTCCACGCGTCGACATACCACCAGGCGTAGCCGCCCGGCGGGACCGGCCGGTCGAAGCGAGGTCCGAGATCAGCGACGCGGCGGCTCGCCATCCCGAAAGCGCCGCCATCGGGATCCCCGGCCCCGGATGGACGCTCCCCCCCGCGAGGTAAAGCCCCGGCAATCTGCTCTTCGTGGTCGCGCGCCGGAACGAAGCGTTCGCCCCGTGGCTCGCCGGCCCGTAGAGCGCCCCGCCCGTCGCCGGGAACATCTTCGCGAACCCGTTCGGCGTCGTGACCGCCGTTTGAGACGTTTCCGGCTGCGAGACCTCCAGTCCACAGCGGCGCAGCAGCGCCATCGCGCTCTCCTCGCATCGTGCGATCTCCTCGCTGGAAAATGGTCTGGCGTCGCCGACCGCGGGCGCGTTGACGAGCAGCATCAGCCGTTCGCCCTCGACGTCGGGACGAAGCCGTCCTGCGTCGTCTCGGTCCTGCGCGCAGACATAGACGGTGGGCGCCGACGGCAGCGCCGAGCGGCTGAAGATCTCGGAGAACTCGCGCGCGTAGTCGTCGGAGAAAAAGACCGTGTGGCGGGCGAGCTCGAAACCCGAGGTTCGTGCGAGGCGGAAATAGGTGACGGCGGAAAGCGACCGATCGGCCGGCTGCGTCATGGGCGCGGCGGAGGACGTCGCCTTCCCCAGCAGCCCCGTTCCGAGCGCCGAGACGTCGCCGTTGAACACGACGGCGTCCGCCTCGATCCGCTCGCCGTTCCGCAGCCGCACGCCCGTCGCGCGGCCGCCTGAAACCTCGATCTCGGCGACCTCCGCGCCATAGCGGAAGCGCGCGCCATGCCGTTTCGCGCTCGCCTCGAAGGCTTCCGCGATCCGGACCATCCCGCCTTCGACGAGCCAGACCCCGTCCATCTCGACATGGGCGACGAGCATCAGCGTGGCCGGCGCCTCGAACGGCGAGGAGCCGCAATAAGTGGCGTAGCGGCCGAACAGCTGGCGCAGGCGCGGGTCGGAAAACATCTGGCCGAGCGTCGACCACAGGCTCGAGAACGGCCGGATCCGCGCGAGGTCCGCGAGCCCCCTCAGGCCGGCGCCCAGCACGAGGCTGGCGCGGCTCGGCTCCGCCGCGCGGATGAACGACCGGTCGAGCGTGCGGAAGACATGCGCCGCCTCGGCATGGAAGGCGAGGAACCGCCGCGCCTCCTCCGCGCCGGAAAACTCGCCGATCGCTTCCGCCGAGCGTTTTGGATCGACGAACAGGTCGAGCCGCTCGTCGGGCCGCCAGGCGTGTCGCGCCAGCGTCTCGACCGGCTTGAGATCAAGCGCCGCGTCGAGATCGAACCCGGCCGCTTCGGCGATCTCCCGGAACAGGCCGCGCATCGTGAAGACGGTCGGGCCGGCGTCGATCGACCTGCCGGCGACCTCGACTGTGCGGATCTTGCCGCCGGGACGAGCCGCTTCTTCCAGCACCGTGACGTCGAGCCCGGCGCGCGCGAGGACCCCGGCGGCGACGAGCCCGCCGATCCCCGCTCCGACGACGATGGCACGGTTGGTCACGGTGGTCTCCTGCCCTTCGAACTGTCCACCGCCGAAATCATCGCGGAAACCTCTTCCTATGTCCAAATTTTTGGACAACTATGTGCGTCATAAAAACACGACGCGCGTACAGGAGGGACCCATGGACCTGACGCCGCGCATTGAGACGACGCTCGAACTGGCGATCCGGACCGCAGCAACTGCGGAATGCCCGCCGCGCCTCGCCGACGCTCTCCACTACGCCGTGTTTCCGGGAGGCGCCCGCATCCGCCCGCGCCTCGCGCTCGCGGTCGCGCTCGCCTGCGGGGACGACGACCCGGTCGGCGCGGACGCCGCAGCCGCGGCGATCGAGTTGCTCCACTGCGCCAGCCTCGTCCATGACGACCTGCCCTGCTTCGACGACGCCGACGCCCGGCGCGGCAAGCCCTCGTTACATCGCGCCTTCGGGGAGCCGCTGGCGGTGCTCGCCGGCGACGCGCTGATCGTTCTCGCCTTCGAGACGCTGGCTGCGGCCCGCGTCAGGCGCCCGAGCCGGCTCGCGCCGCTGGTCGGGATCGTCGGGCGCGCCGTCGGCGCGCAGGGCGGCATCACCGCCGGCCAGGCCTGGGAATCCGAGGAAGCGGTCGACCTCGCCGCCTATCACCTCGCCAAGACAGGGTCGCTGTTCGCGGCGGCGACGGTCGCAGGCGCCTGCGCCGCCGGGGCGCCGCACGAGCCGTGGCGCGCGCTCGGCGAAACCATCGGCGAAGCTTTTCAGGTCGCCGACGACATCTCCGATCACGTCGGCGAGGCCGCCGCGCTCGGCAAGCCGACCGGCCGCGACAAGGCGCTGAGCCGACCGAGCGCCGTGCTCGAGCTCGGCCTGGAGGCCGCGGTCGCGCGGCTGAAGGCGCTGGTGTCGCGCGCGGCGGCGCAGGTTCCGCACTGCCCCGGCGAGGCCCAGTTCAAGGCGCTCATCCTGTCCGAGACCCAGCAGTTCATGCCGGCCGGCCTCAAAGCGAGGGCGGCATGACGATGCGTGAGCCGGGCGACGGCGCGCCGACCACGCCCGAGGAACGCATCGGCGAGGCCTGGCGGAAATACCGCCGGGAAAAGCTCTCCGACCGCGACTTCCGGCGCCGCGCGGCGGCCAATCCGCTGACGCGGCCGATCGCGACGAACGCCGCCCGCAAGCTGTTCGATCTGACGGCCGGCTTCGTCTACTCGCAGATCCTCAAGGCCGTGGTCGAGCTCGACCTGCTCGCCAGGCTCTCCGAGGGGCCACGTTCCGCCGAGGCGCTGGCCGAGCCGCTCGGCCTGTCGACCGACGCCGCGCGCCGGCTGCTCGACGCCGCGGCGGCGCTCGACCTTGTCGAGGCGCGCCCCGGCGGCCTCTACGACATCGGCCCGCTCGGGCTGGCGCTCGAACACGAGCCGGGCGTCAAGGCGATGATCGCCCATCACGACATGCTCTACGCGGACCTCGCCGACCCGGTGAAGCTGCTGCGCGGGGAAGCCGGCGAGACCAAGCTTTCGCGATTCTGGCCCTATGCCGGCGCGAGCGTTCCAGCCTTCTCGGAAGAGAACGCAGCGCCCTACTCGCAGCTGATGGCCGAGTCGCAGAGCTTCGTCGCCGACGACGTGCTCGACGCGTTCTCGTTCGGCGACCGCAACTCGCTGATCGATTTCGCCGGCGGCGACGGGACCTTCGTCGAGACTGTCGCGCGGCGGTGGCCGCATCTGAAGATCGATCTGGTCGAACTGCCCCCGGTCGCCGACCGGGCGCGCAGGCGCCTCGCCGAGGCGGAGCTCGGCGACCGGGTCACGGTTCACGGGCTCGATCTGCTGGCCGACGCGCCGCCGGGCCAGGCCGACGTCGTCTCGCTGGTGCGCGTCCTGCACGACCACGACGACGACCGCGCGCTCGCGCTGCTCAAGGCCGCGCACGCGGCGCTGACGCCGGGCGGCGAGGTGATGATCGCCGAGCCGCTCGCCGACATGCGCGGCGGGCGCCGCGTCGGCCACGCCTATTTCGGCTTCTACCTTCTCGCCATGGGATCGGGCCGGCCGCGGACGTCGAAGGAGGTCGAGGATCTCTTGGCGCAGGCCGGCTTCTGGAGCGCCCGCTCGCGGCTGACGCAGGGCGCGACGCCGCTTGCGGTGGTGACCGCGCGCCGTCAGTCGGAAGGGCCGTTGTGGCGGTGATTAGTGTAAAGTCTGCTTGACTGTCATTGGCGTCAAGTTAATCTGACGTTGCCTACCCGCCCAGCAACTCCCGGAGTTGCCTTCATGACCCTGACCACCGCCGCCATCGTCCTGACCACCCCCGGCGCCATCGATCTGCGCGCGCTCGCGCTGGATGCTCCGCAGGCGGAGGACGTGGTCGTCGAGGTCGCGTTCACCGGCGTTTCGACCGGCACTGAGCGGCTGCTCTGGACCGGCCGCATGCCGTCCTTTCCTGGCATGGGCTATCCGCTGGTGCCCGGCTACGAGGCCGTCGGCGAGATCGTCGAGGCCGGCGCCGCCTCGGGACGCAAGGTCGGCGAGACTGTGTATGTCCCGGGCGCCCGGTGCTACGGCGAGATCCGAGGCCTGTTCGGCGCCGCGGCCGGCCGCATCGTCACAGCCGGCGCCCGCGTCACGCCGGTCGAGAAATCACTCGGCGATACCGGCGCGCTGCTCGCCCTCGCCGCCACAGCGCGGCACGCCTTCGCCGCCCATCCGCAGCCGGAGCTCATCGTCGGACACGGCGTGCTCGGCCGGCTGATCGCGCGGCTCGCGATCGCCGCGGGGGCCGAGCCCCCGACCGTCTGGGAAACGAACGCAGGCCGCCGCGCCGGCGCGGCCGGTTACCCCGTCGTCGCCCCCGACGACGATCCCCGCCGCGACTACCGCGTGATCTGCGACGCCTCCGGCGACGCCTCGCTCATCGACACGCTCGTCCAGCGCCTCGCGCCGGGCGGCGAGATCGTGCTCGCGGGGTTCTACGAGGCGCCGATCTCCTTCGCCTTCCCGCCCGCCTTCATGCGCGAAGCCCGCTTGCGGATCGCGGCGGAATGGAAGCCCGCGGACCTCGAGGCCGTCAACGCGCTCGCAGCCGACGGAACGCTGTCGCTCGACGGACTGGTCACGCATCGCAGGTCGGCGGGCGAAGCCCCGCAGGCCTACGCCACCGCATTCGAAGATCCGTCCTGCCTGAAGATGATTCTCGACTGGAGGGGCCGCCAATGAGCACCGCCGAAGCACGCCTCGCGGCCCTCGTCGCCCAGGCGACCGCGGAAAAACCCGCGTCGAAGGCCACCCAGATCATCGCGATCTACGGCAAGGGCGGCATCGGGAAGTCGTTCACGCTCGCCAACCTCAGCTACTCGATGGCGCAGCAGGGCAAGAAGGTCCTGCTGATCGGCTGCGACCCGAAGAGCGACACGACCTCGCTGCTGTTCGGCGGCAGGGCCTGTCCGACCATCATCGAGACCTCGACCAAGAAGAAGCTCGCGGGCGAGGAGGTCGAGATCGGCGACGTCTGCTTCAAGCGCGACGGCGTCTACGCGATGGAGCTCGGCGGGCCGGAGGTCGGCCGCGGCTGCGGCGGCCGCGGCATCATCCACGGCTTCGAGCTGCTCGAAAAACTCGGCTTCCACGAGTGGGGCTTCGACTTCGTCCTGCTCGACTTCCTCGGCGACGTGGTCTGCGGCGGCTTCGGCCTGCCGATCGCCCGCGACATGTGCCAGAAGGTCATCGTCGTCGGGTCGAACGACCTGCAGTCGCTCTATGTCGCGAACAATGTCTGTTCGGCGGTCGACTATTTCCGCCGATTGGGCGGCAACGTCGGCGTCGCCGGCATCGTCGTGAACAAGGACGACGGCACGGGAGAAGCGGCCGCCTTCGCGGAAGCCGCCGGCATCCCGATCCTGGCCTCGATCCCGGCCGACGACGACATCCGCCGCAAGAGCGCCTCATACGAGATCATCGGCGGACCGGGCTCGCGCTGGGCCCCGCTGTTCGAGGGTCTCGCGCAGAACGTCGCCGACGCGCCGCCCATGCGGCCGACGCCGCTCACGCAGGACGGGTTGCTCAACCTGTTCGCCGGCGACGCCGTCGGCCGGGACGTGGTTCTCGTCCCCGCGACCTTCGAGGACATGTGCGGGCGCGTGGACTTCAGAAAGCCGTCCCTCGAAGTCGTCTACGACGCGGTCTGAGGGCATGGATCTCGACCTCGCCCACAGCCCGCCCGACGCCGACGCGCCTCGCAGCGAGAACGGGTCCGCGCCTGCGCTCGGCTGCCACGCCGGCAAGGACGCGTTGCGTGCGGCCACGGCGAAGGCCGGCAAGAGCGAGATTCTCGATCAGTACGCGAGCGACTATCCGGTCGGCCCGCACGACCAGCCGCAGTCGATGTGCCCGGCCTTCGGATCTTTGCGCGTCGGCCTTCGCATGCGCCGCACCGCGACAGTGCTCTCGGGATCGGCCTGCTGCGTCTATGGCCTGACCTTCACCTCGCACTTCTACGGGGCCAAGCGCACCGTCGGCTACGTGCCGTTCAATTCCGAGACGCTCGTCACGGGAAAGCTCTACGAGGATATCCGCGAGGCCGTCTTCAAGCTCGCAGACCCCGCGCTCTACGACGCGATCGTGGTGACGAACCTCTGCGTCCCGACCGCCTCCGGCGTGCCCTTGCGGCTGCTGCCGAAGGAGATCGACGGCGTCCGCATCATCGGCATCGACGTGCCCGGCTTCGGCGTGCCGACGCATGCGGAGGCCAAGGACGTGCTCGCCGGCGCGATGCTGGCCTACGCACGGAAAGAGGTCGAGCAGGGCCCGGTCCAGGCGCCGAAGGGCGGCCGGTCCGAGAAGCCGACGGTGACGCTGCTCGGTGAGATGTTCCCGGCCGATCCGGTCGGCATCGGGCGGATGCTGGAGCCGATGGGCCTTGCGGCAGGCCCCGTCGTCCCGACGCGCGAGTGGCGCGAGCTCTACGCTGCGCTCGACGGCGCGGTCGTGGCCGCCATCCATCCCTTCTACAAGGCCTCGATGCGCGAGTTCGAGGCGGCGGGCCGGCCGATCGTCGGCTCCGGTCCCGTCGGCTACGAAGGCACGGCGGCCTGGCTGGAGGCCGTCGGCAAGGCCGCGAACGTCTCGGGCGAGAAGATCGAGGCCGCGAGACAAGCGATCCTGCCGGCGATCAAGGGCGCCCTCGGGGCCAAGCGCATCAAGGGACGCATCTCGCTCTCCGGCTACGAGGGCTCGGAGCTGCTGGTCGGGCGCCTGCTCGTCGAGAGCGGCGCGGACCTGCGCTATGTCGGCTCGGCCTGTCCCAGAACGCCGCAGTCCGACGCGGACCGCGAATGGCTCGAGGCTCATGGCGTCCAGGTCCGCTTCCGCGCCTCGCTGGAGCAGGACCTCGCGGCGATGGAGGAATACGAGCCCGACCTCGTCATCGGCACGACCCCGGTCGTGCAGAAGGCGAAGGCGGCCGGAACCCCTGCGCTCTACTTCACCAACCTCATCTCCGCCCGGCCGCTGTTCGGCCCGGCCGGGGCCGGCTCCCTCGCCGACGTCGTCAACTCAGCCATCGCGGGCAAGGCCCGCATGGACGCCATGAAGGCTTTCTTCGACGGCGTCGGCGAGGGTCATGCCGCGGGCGTCTGGGAAGACACGCCGCAGAAGCGCGACGACTACAAGGAGACCTACCGCAAGCATCTGATCAAGCAGAACGCCGCGAAGAAGGCGGAGGAGATGATCTGATGCTGGTTCTCGATCACGACCGCGCGGGCGGATACTGGGGCTCGGTCTACGTCTTCTCGGCGATCAAGGGCCTGCAGGTCATCATCGACGGGCCGGTCGGCTGCGAGAATCTGCCGGTCACCTCGGTGCTGCACTACACCGACGCCTTGCCGCCTCACGAACTGCCGATCGTCGTGACGGGCCTCGGCGAGGAGGAGCTCGGCCGCCACGGCACCGAAGGCGCCATGAAGCGCGCCCGACAGGTGCTCGATCCCGAACTGCCGGCCGTGGTCGTCACCGGCTCGATCGCCGAGATGATCGGCGGCGGCGTGACGCCGGAAGGCTCGAATATCAAGCGCTTCCTGCCGCGCACCATCGACGAGGACCAGTGGCAGTCGGCGAACCGCGCCATGGCCTGGCTGTGGTCGGAGTTCGGGCCGAAGCGCGTGCCGCAGCTGCGTCCCCGCAAGGACGGCGAGAAGCCGAAGGTCAACATCATCGGCCCCGCCTACGGGACCTTCAACATGCCCTCCGACCTCGCCGAGATCCGGCGGCTGGTCGAGGGGATCGGGGCGGAGGTCAACATGACCTTCCCGCTCGGCGCCCACCTCGCCGACGTGACGAAGCTCGCGCAGGCCGAGGTCAATGTCTGCATGTATCGCGAGTTCGGCCGCCTGCTCTGCGAGACGCTGGAGCGCCCCTACCTGCAGGCGCCGATCGGGCTCGACTCGACCACGAAGTTCCTGCGCCAGCTCGGCGAGCTGACGGGGCTCGACCCAGAACCCTTCATCGAGCGCGAGAAGCACACGACGATCAAGCCGCTCTGGGACCTCTGGCGCTCGGTCACGCAGGACTTCTTCGCGACCGCCTCCTTCGCGGTCGTGGCCAACGAGACCTACACGCGCGGCATCCGGAACTTCCTCGAAGAGGACATGGGGCTGCCCTGCGCGTTTGCCGTGCCAAGAAAACCCGGCGCGAAGACCGACAACGACCTCGTCCGCACGATGGTCCGGGACAAGGCGCCGCTCGTGCTGTTCGGCTCGTTCAACGAGCGGATGTACGCGGCCGAAGCCGGCGGGCGCTCGCGCTACATCCCGGCCTCCTTCCCCGGCGCGATCATCCGGCGGCACACCGGCACGCCCTTCATGGGCTACGCCGGCGCGACCTACCTCGTGCAGGAGGTCTGCAACGCGCTGTTCGACGCGCTGTTCCAGATCCTGCCGCTCGCGCAGGACCTCGACCGCGTCGAGGCGACGCCTTCTCGCGTCGCCGCCGAACTCGCCTGGGAGCCGGCCGCGCAGGACGCGCTCGACGGGCTGCTCGACGCCCAGCCGATCCTGGTCCGCATCTCCGCGGCGAGACGCCTTCGCGACGCAGCCGAGCGATCGGCGCGGACGCGCGGCGCCGACGCCGTCTCGTCGCAGGACGTCGGCCTGGCCGGCGCCACGACGCTGGAGGCCGTTCGATGAGAGCGGCGCGCATTCCACCCGGCCGCCTCTCCGGCGGTCGAAGCCTGGGGAGGACTGACCGATGACCGACATCAGTCATACGGCCGACACGGCGACGCCACGCAGCCGCCAGACCGAGCTCTGGGAGTTCCGTGTCCTGGTCGCCGCGACCTACCCGCTGTTTCTCGCGAGCGAGCTCGCGCGACGGGCGACGGGCCGCAAGCCCGCCGGCGCCCGCTCTGTCTTCACCGAAGCCTATGGCACGGCCTGCGCGACGCTCGCCTGCGCCTTCATGGGCTGACGCCTTTCCGGACCCTCGGGGTCCGGTCCGAATTCCGAGCCGCCCGTCAACGACGGGCGACGCGGAAGAGCCGGCCGCGGCGCTTGCGCCTCGGGCGGAGACGTCCCCGCCGCGCGGGTGGCCGCGGTAACCTGTGGAGATGACGATGGTCGACATCGACAGACGGGGCTCTCTCTCGGGACTGACCGAGAACGAGGCCAAGGAATTCCACAGCGTGTTCATCTCGAGCTTCATCGGCTTCACCATCGTGGCCGTGATCGCTCACATCCTCGTCTGGATGTGGCGGCCATGGATCCCCGGGCCGAACGGCTACGCGATGAACGACGTGCTCGACGGCGTGCACACGGCGCTTGCGCCGCTGACGCAGCTGATCGGTTGAGGGAGGCCGCCATGTGGAAGCTGTGGCTGCTCTTCGACCCGCGGAGAGCGTTGGTGGCTCTGTTCACCTTCCTCTTCGTGCTCGCGCTCGTGATCCACTTCATCCTGTTGTCCACCAGCCGGTTCAACTGGCTGGAGCCCGGCGGACCTGCGGCGAAACCCGCCGCCTCCATCGGGACCATGGTCGACCCCGTAGGCTGAAGTCCAAGAACCGCCGACGGCGGACGGAAGGGCCTCGCGGCCTGATCCGTCCGCCGACGGCGAACCTGCTGGCCTGAGAGACAGAACAAGACGGCGGCTGACCAGGAGGGCGTCCGATGGCGATGCTCAGTTTCGAACGGAAATACCGGGTGCGCGGCGGCACCCTGATCGGAGGGGATCTGTTCGACTTCTGGGTCGGGCCGTTCTTCGTCGGTTTCTTCGGCGTGACCACCATTCTGTTCACGGCCGTCGGCGTCGCGATGATCCTCTACGGCGCGGCCCTCGGCCCGACGTGGAATCCCTTCCTGATCTCGATCAACCCGCCCGCGGCGAAATACGGGCTCGGCTTCGCGCCGATGAAGGACGGCGGCATCTGGCAGATCGTCACGATCTGCGCGATCGGCGCCTTCGGCTCATGGGCGCTGCGCGAGGTAGAGATCTGCAGGAAGCTCGGCATCGGCTACCACGTGCCGTTCGCCTTCTCCTTCGCGATCCTGGCCTACGTCACGCTGGTGGTGTTCCGGCCAATCCTGATGGGCTCCTGGAGCTACGGTTTCCCTTACGGGATCTTCACCCATCTCGATTGGGTGTCGAACACGGGATACGCGTATCTCCAGTTCCACTACAACCCCGCCCACATGATCGCGATCAGCTTCTTCTTCACGACCGCGCTCGCGCTCGCGATGCACGGCGGCGCGATCCTGTCGAGCTCCAATCCCGGGCCCGGCAAGCCGATCAAGACCGCTGAGCACGAGAACACCTACTTCCGCGACACGATCGGCTACTCGATCGGACCGCTCGGCATCCATCGGCTCGGGCTGTTCCTCGCGCTCTCGGCCGTCTTCTGGAGCGCCGTCTGCATGATCATCTCCGGACCCTACTGGCCGGAAGGCCAGAGCTGGGCCGACTGGTGGTTGTGGTGGAAGGACATCTACATCTGGCGGAAGCCGGTCTGAGGAGGCGGTGATGGCGCAGTATCAGAACATCTTCACCCGCGTCCAAGTCCGGGGGCCCCTCTATGCGGGCGTCCCGATGGACCGGCCGGGTCCCTTCGAACGCCAGACGCCGCTCCGGTTCAACTACTGGCTCGGCAAGTTCGGCGACGCGCAGATCGGGCCGATCTATCTCGGCTGGCTCGGCCTCGCCTCGCTGATGTTCGGCTTCGCGGCGATCGAGATCATCGGGCTCAACATGCTCGCCTCGGTCCACTGGAGCCCGCAGGCCTTCGTGCGCGAGTTCTTCTGGCTGCAGCTTGCTCCGCCGCTGGAGAAGCACGGGCTGGATTTCTTCCCGCCGCTGAAGGAAGGCGGCTGGTACCGGCTCGCCGGCTTCTTCCTGACGATCTCGATCCTGCTTTGGTGGGTCAGGATGTATCGCCGCGCCCGGGCGCTCGGCCTCGGCACCCACGTCGCCTGGGCCTTCGCCAGCGCGATCTTCCTTTACCTCGTGCTCGGCTTCTTCCGGCCGCTCGCGATGGGCAACTGGGCCGAGGGCGTGCCCTTCGGCATCTTCCCCCATCTCGACTGGACCCAGAACTTCTCGCTGCGTTACGGCAACCTCTTCTACAACCCGTTCCACGGGCTCTCGATCGCCTTTCTCTACGGCTCGGCGCTGCTGTTCGCGATGCACGCCGGCACGATCCTTGCCGTCTCCCGCTACGGCGGCGACCGGGAGATCGAGCAGATCGTCGACCGCGGCACCGCGACCGAACGCGCCGCCCTGTTCTGGCGCTGGACCATGGGCTTCAACGCCACGATGGAGTCGATCCATCGCTGGGCCTGGTGGTTCGCGGTGCTGACCACGCTGACAGGCGGCATCGGAATCATGCTCACAGGCACGGTGGTCGACAACTGGCAGGAATGGGCGGGGCGTCACGGCTACGGCACCCAGACCATCACGCAGCAGGTCGCGCGGACGGCTCCAGGATCGACGGCTCCCGGCGGCTCGAGCGGCGCGGCCGGACCGCAGTCCGGCAACACCGCCGGCGGCGCCGGCGGCGGGGCCTCTCCCCCGGCGGCGGGTCCGACGCAGACCGCCCAGAACACGGCGGCCGGCGAGCAGGTTTTCGGGAAGTGCCGCACCTGCCACGAGGTCGGACCGAACGCCAAGGCCAAGATCGGCCCGCCGCTCACGGGCGTCGTCGGTCGGCCGGTCGCGAGCGTCGAGGGCTTCGCCTACAGCGAGACCCTGAAGAAGAAGGCGGCCGAGATCGGATCCTGGGACAAGGACAAGCTACAGCAGTGGCTGACCGACCCGTCGAAATACGCCGGCGGCCAGGTGAAGATGATGTTCAAGCTCGCCAATCCGGAAGAGCGCAAGGCCGTCGTCGACTATCTTGAAACGCAGAAGTAACCGCGAAGCTCCGGCGCCCTGACGGGCGACGGCGAACTGAAGTCGCGCCGCCGGATCTGTCGTCGCCTCAGGCGACGGCGGGCCGGCGGCGCAGCTGTATCAGGTAGATCAGTCCCGCGAGCAGCAGCGCCGGCACGTAGACGAAGCCGGCCGAGGGCCGGCCCGGCGCCGGCTCCACGACCGCGGCGATGGTCTGGCCGGTCTCGAGCCCGATACGCTTGGCGTAGGAGCCGAAGCTGACGGGTCCGATCGTGACCTGGTCGCCGAGCGCCGACACAGAGAGGCCCGCGTCGCGCAGACGCTCCTGCGGCGTCGGCTTCGGGTCGCCGAGCGGCAGGCTCACCGTCTTGCGGACGTCCTCGCCCTCGATCGTCGTTCCCTCGACCGCGAAGACCAGCCTGTGGTCCGCAGGCGCGGCCGCGACCTTGCCGAGGAACTCAGAGGCCGGCCGATCGACTGTCGCGGCATGGAAGCGGTCGATGAACCAGTCCGGCCGGAACAGCGCGAAGCAGGCGACGAGCAGGACCGCGCTCTCCCAGAGCCGGCTCTTCGTCGCGAAGTAGTTCATGGTCGCGGCCGAGAACAGCAGGATCGCCGCCATCGAGACGAAGATCACCACAGCGAGGTGGCTCCAGCTGTCGACGCCGATCAGCAGGATCGTCGGGTTGAAGATGAAGACGAAGGGCAGGATCGCGGTTCGCAGCGAATAGAGCGCGCCCTGGAACCCCGTCTTGATCGGGTCCTCGCGCGAGATCGCCGCCGCCGCGAAGGCGGCGAGGCCGACTGGCGGGGTGATGTCGGCCATGATGCCGAAATAGAAGACGAAGAGGTGCACCGCGATCAGCGGGATGGCGAGCCCCGCCTGCGAGCCGAGCTCGACGACCACCGGCGCCATCAGGGTCGCGACCAGGATGTAGTTGGCGGTCGTCGGGATGCCCATGCCGAGCACGAGACTCACCGCCGCGATCAGGATCAGCATCAGGATGACGTTGCCGGCGGAGACGAACTCCACGAACTCCGTCATCATCAGCCCAAGGCCCGTCAGCGTAATGGTGCCGACCACGATGCCGGCCGTCGCCGTCGCTATGGCGATGCCGATCATGTTGCGTGCGCCGAGCGCAAGTCCGTCGAGGAGGTCGGCGATCGCCCCGCGCGCCTCCTCCGCGACCGGACGCTTGCGGAACAGCGCCAGCAGCGGGCGCCGCGTCGCGACGATCAGCATGATCGAGAGCGTCGCCCAGAAGGCCGACAGGCCCGGCGACATCTGCTCGGCCATCAGGCACCACAGCAGCACGAAGATCGGGATCAGGAAGTCGAGCCCGGTGCGCGTCACGTCCCAGGCGCGCGGCAGCTTCAGGATCGGCGTGTTCGGATCGTCGACCGCAAGGTCCGGCATGGGTGCCGCGAAGGCGATCGCCGCGACGTAGAGCCCGGCTCCGACCGCCGCGAGAACCCAGCCCGCAGCCGCCCCGAAGACGGCCTGCGCACCGAGCACGCCCCAATAGGCGAGGCACAGCACGAGGATCGAGCCGGACAGCCCTAGCCCGTTGCGGATCAGCCGCGTCCTGAACGGAAAGCTCTCGCGCGGGATCGGCTTCGATCCGATCTTCAGCGCCTCGAGATGCACGATGTAGAGCAGCGCGACGTAGGACGCGATCGCGGGCAGCGCGGCGTGCTTGACGATGTCGGAGTAGGGGATCCCGACATACTCGACCATGAGGAAGGCCGCCGCCCCCATCACCGGCGGCATGATCTGGCCGTTGATCGAGGACGCCGCCTCGATGGCGCCGGCCTTCACGCCCGACAGGCCGGTGCGCTTCATCAGCGGGATCGTGAAGATGCCGCCGGACACCACGTTCGAGACCGACGAGCCGGACACGACGCCGTTCAGCGCCGAGGAGACGACCGCGACCTTGGCCGGGCCGCCGCGCAGATGGCCGAGCAGCGCGATCGAGATCTGCATCATCCAGTTGCCCGCGCCCGCCTTGTCAAGCAGCGTGCCGAACAGAACGAACAGAAATACGAAGCTGGTCGAGACGCCGAGCGCGATGCCGAAGACGCCCTCGGTCGTCAGCCATTGGTGCTGCAGCGTCTTGCTCAGCGACGCGCCCTTGTGCGCGATGACGTCCGGCATCCACGGGCCGGCGAAGGTGTAGCCGAGGAAGCCGCAGGCGACGATCACCATCGGCAGGCCGAGCGAGCGCCGCGTCGCCTCGAGCAGCAGCAGCAATCCTGCGCCGGCCGTCACGAGGTCGAGCGTCGTCGGCTGGCCGGGACGGCCCGCGAGGTCGCGATAGAACAGGAAGAGGTAGGCGCCGGCGAAGGCGCCGATGACCGCGAGCGCCCAGTCGACCGGCCCGATGCGGTCGCGCGGCGACGACGCGAAGGCCGGGTAGGCCGCGAAGGCGAGGAAGAGCGCGATCCCGAGATGGATCGCGCGCGCCTCGGTGTCGTTGAGGATGCCGAAGCCGAAGGCGAATGGCAGCGGCGAGGCGTACCACAGCTGGAACAGCGACCAGCCGATCGCAACAGCGGAGAGCAGGCCGGCCGCGAGGCCGCTCGGCTTGCGGCCGCCGACGTCGGCCTCAGCGACAAGCTGCTCGAGCTCGGCGGAGGGCGCGACGGCGGTCGGCTGGACGGCGGTCACGGCGCGACCCGGCGATCAGGGCTCAGAGCCAGCCCTTCTCCTTGTAGTACTTCTCCGCGCCCGGATGCAGCGGGGCGGACAGGCCGTCCTTGATCATCTTGGCCGGATCGAGGTTGGCGAAGGCCGGGTGCAGCGACTTGAACTCGTTGAAATTCTCGAAGGTCGCCTTGACGATCTGGTAGACGACGTCGTCCGGCGTCTTGGACGAGGTCACGACGGTCGCCAGCACGCCGTAGGTTTCGGTCGGGTCCGGGTTGCCGGCGTAGAGTCCGCCCTTGATGGTCGCCTTGGCGTAGTAGGGCTTGCCCGAGATCAGCTTGTCGACGGCCTCGCCGGTGATCGAGACGAGCTTGGCGCCGCAGGTCGTCGTCGGGTCCTGGATGTTCGCGGAGGGGTGGCCGACGCCGTAGAAGAAGGCGTCGATCTTGTCGTCGCAAAGCGCCGGGCCATGCTCGTCGGCCTTGAGTTCGGAGGCGAGCGAGAAGTCTTTCAGCGTCCAGCCCTTGGCCGCCAGCAACTCCTCCATGGAGTTGCGCGTGCCGGATCCCGGATTGCCGACATTGACGCGCTTGCCCTTGAGATCGTCGAAGGTCTTGGCGCCGGACTCCTTACGGGCCAGCACCGTGAAGGGCTCGGGATGCACCGAGAACACCGCGCGCAGGTCGCCGAAGGCCCCGGCGTCCTTGAAGGCGCCGAGGCCCTTCATGCCGTTGTACTGGACGTCCGACTGGGCGAGGCCGAAGTCGAGCTCGCCGCCGCGGATGGCGTTGACGTTGAAGGCGGACCCGCCCGTCGACTCCACCGAGCAGCGGATGCCGTGGGTCTTGCGGTCCTTGTTGACGAGCCGGCAGACCGCGCCGCCGACGGCGTAGTAGACGCCGGTGACGCCGCCGGTGCCGATCGTAACGAATTTCTGCTGCGCGGCGGCCGGCCCTGCGGAGAGGCCGATGGCCGCGAGCGCCGCGGCGACGAGAAGTTTCGGAGCCTTCGTCATTCGTCTCTCTCCAGTTCGGGGCATGTCAGGGTTGTGGATTCAGGCCGCTCGGGCAAGCGCCGCGTCGAGCGCGTCGCCGAGGCGGTCGACGATCTCGTCGACCTCGGCCTCCGTGACGATGAAGGGCGGCGCCAGCAGCACGTGGTCTCCCCGGACGCCGTCGACCGTGCCGCCCATCGGATAGACCATAAGACCACGCGCCATCGCCTCGCGCTTCACATGGGCGTGCAGCTTGAGAGCGGGGTCGAACGGCGCCCTGGTCGCGCGGTCCGCGACGATCTCGACGCCCCTGAACAGGCCGCGGCCGCGCACGTCGCCGACATGCGGCGCGTTGCCGAAGCGCTCCTCGAGCCGGCGGCCGAGCCGCTCGCCCATCGCGACGACGTTGTCGAGCAGCCGGTCGCGCTCGATCACGGTCTGCACGGCGACGGCGGCCGCGGCGGCCATGGGGTGGCCCATATAGGTGTGGCCGTGCTGGAAGAAGCCCGAGCCTTTGGCGAAGGACTGGAAGATCGTCTCGCTGAGCAGCACCGCGCCGATCGGCTGGTAGCCTCCGCCGAGACCCTTGGCGATCGTCATCAGGTCCGGCGCGACGCCGTCCTGCTCGCAGGCGTGGAGCGTGCCGGTGCGGCCCATGCCGCACATGACCTCGTCGAGGATCAGCAGCACCCCGTAGCGGTCGCAGATCGCTCGGACCCGCTTGAGATAGTCGGCCACCGGCGGCACGGCGCCGGCCGTAGCGCCGACGACCGTTTCGGCGACGAAGGCCATCACCTCGTCCGGCCCGAGCTCCAGGATCTTGTCCTCGAGAGCCTGCGCGGCGCGCGCGGCGTAGGCCTCGTCGCTCTCGCCCGGCTCCTGGAAGCGGTAGGCGAAGCAGGGGTCGACGTGGTGCGTCTCGATCAGCAGCGGCCGGAACTGCGCGCGGCGCCACTCGTTGCCGCCGGTGGCGAGCGCGCCGAGGGTGTTGCCGTGGTAGCTCTGGCGGCGCGCGATGACGTGCCGGCGCTGCGGCTGGCCGATCTCGACGAAATGCTGCCGCGCCATCTTGAGCGCGGCCTCGACCGCCTCCGAACCGCCGCTCACCAGATAGACCCGCGTCAGCCCCTCCGGCGCCCTCTCGACCAGCAGCCGCGCGAGTTCTTCGGCGGGTTCGCTCGTGAAGAAGCCGGTGTGGGCGTAGGCGAGCCTGTCGAGCTGGGCGTGGAGGGCCGCGATCACGTCGGGATGGCCGTGGCCGAGGCACGAGACCGCCGCGCCGCCCGAGGCGTCGATGTAGCGGCGGCCTTCGGCGTCGATCAGTCGGATCCCCTCTCCGGCGACGGCGATCGGCATGTCGGCGTTCGCGGCGCGGTGAAGCAGATGGGTCATGGCGTCCTCCGGCAGACGTCGATGATGTGCGCGTCGAGCGCGGCGAGATGCGCGTCGACGTCGCGCAGCCCCTCGACGGCCGCCGCGCCGCGCCGGCCGGCGACGATGGCGGCGAGGATCTCAGCCACGGCGAAGCAGGGAGACATGACGTGGAAGAAGGACGGGCTCGCGGTGGAGGCGAAGATCGCGACGTCCGTCAGCCGGGCGAGCGGGGCGACCGGGCTGTCGGTCACGGCGACGACCGCGCATCCACGCGCTTTCGCGAGCTCCGCGAGCTCGACGGCCGCGCGGGTGTAGGGATGGACGCTGACGACGAACAGGACGTCGCCGGTCTTCGCCCGCGCCAGCGCGTCGCCGCCCGATCCGCCGGGCGCGTCGAGCTGCACGACGCCGTCGCCGATGAGGCTCAGCACGTAGCCGAGATGCCAGGCGGCCGGATGGCTCGCCCTGAGACCGAGGCAAAACACCCGGTGCGCGCCGGCGAGGCGTTCTGCGGCCGCGACCAGACGCTCGAGCGAGTCCGGCTCGGCAAGCCTCGAGACGTGTCCGGCGATCGCGGTCGCCACTTCGGCTGCGACCGCCCTGTCGCCCTTGAGTTTCTGGGCCTCGAAGCGGGCGCCGGCGTCGGAGGCGAAGCCGGCCCCGGCGTCGCGCACGGCGCGGGCGTGCGCGGCCTTCACCTCCTCGTATCCCGAGAGTCCGAGCGCTTGGGCGAACCGCGTCATCGTCGCGGGCTTCACGCCCGCCCGGCGCGCCTGCTCGCGCATCGACAGCAGAGCGACGTCGGAGGGCTCGTCCAGCACGTAGCGCGCCGCGGACTGAAGCTGCTCCGACATCTCGTCGAAGGAGCGGACGATCGCGTCTCTCAGTCCGGGCTGGTCCATGGACCGAGGCTAGACGACGCTCCGGACGCATGCAACATACGTTTCATATTGCGATCGTTGAGATACGAATGACTCATCCGACGTCGGAAAAGCCGCTCCAGCCAGTGTCCATTGCGGTGGCGCCGAACGGTGGGCGCCGTGGTCAACGTGACCACCGTGCCATTCCGATCTCGGCAACCGAACTGGCCGCCTGCGCCGCAGAATGCCTCGACGCTGGCGCCTCGATGATCCACGTCCATGTGCGCGACCGCGACGGGCGCCACCTGCTCGACGCCGACGCCTACGCCGAGGCGACGCGCGCAATCCGGGCCGAAGTCGGCGACAAGCTCGTGATCCAGATCACGAGCGAGTCGCTCGGGATCTATTCGCCGGCCGAGCAGCGCGCGGTGGTGAAGGCGACGCGGCCGGAAGCGGTCTCGCTCGCGCTCAAGGAGCTCGCGCCGGACGCTTCGGAGGAGCGCGCCTTCGCCGAGCTGCTCGACTGGACGCGCGCGGAAAGCTGCGCGCCGCAGATCATCCTCTATTCGCCGGAAGACGCCGTCCGGCTCGCCGATCTGGCGCGGCGGGGTCTCGCGCAGGACGACCTGCCGGTGCTTTACGTGCTCGGGCGCTACACGCCGGGCCAGCGCTCCGCGCCAGCCGATTTGCTACCGTTCCTGACGCCCGAGGCGCCGCGCTTTTCGAAATGGAGCGTCTGCGCTTTCGGGCCACGGGAGGCGGCCTGCGCCGCGACGGCGGCCGCGCTCGGCGGCCATGCGCGGGTCGGCTTCGAGAACAATCTCCATCTGCCGAACGGAGAGCTCGCCGGCTCCAACGCCGATCTCGTCGCGGCGACGGCCGGTCTCATCACACGGCTCGGGCTGACGATCGCGACGGCGGACGATTTGCGGAAAGGCTAGCGCTCAGCCTCGCGGCCCGAACAGCACGATCCCGGCGCCCACGACGCAGATCGCCGAGCCGGTCAGGTCCCAGCGGTCGGGACGCACGCCCTCGACCGCCCAGAGCCAGCCGAGCGAGGCGGCGACATAGACGCCGCCATAGGCCGCATAGGCCCGACCGGCGGCCTCGACCTCGACCAGCGTCAGCAGCCAGGCAAACAGCAGCAGGCTCGCCACGCCGACGACGAGCCACGCGGCCGGCGCGCCCTGCCGCAACACGGACCAGAAGGCGAAGCAGCCGCCGATCTCGGCGAGCGCGGCGGCGACATAGACAGCGGCTGTCATCTCAGCATGCTCGGGCGAATCCACCAGTCCGGCAAGCGCTCGCGGAGCGCCCTCGCCGCCCGCCGCGCCGCGCGCTGGTCGGCGAACAGACCGAACACGGTCGCCCCCGATCCGGACATGCGCGCGAGGCGGCAGCCTTCCGACTGCCCAAGCGCGTCGATCCCGATCCCGATGTCGTCCATGAGCGCGCGGGCCGGTGGTTCGAGATCGTTGCGGGCGGAGATCAGGGCGTCGATCGTCGCTCCTGGGACCGCGCCGTCGCCGCGGCTCTCGCCGGGCGACAGGCCGAGCCCGCGGAACACGTCCGCCGTCGAAAGCCCCTTCAGCGGATTGGCGAGCACGGCGGCGAGCGGCGGCAGGGCGATCGGCGCGACTCCCTCCCCGCGCCCCGTCATGCGCGCAGCGCGGGAGATCAGGCAGACCGGGACGTCCGAGCCTGTCGCGGCCGCCGCCTCGACCAGTTTCGGATCGTCGACGGCAAGCGCGTTGAGCCGCGCGATCAGCCTCAGCGCAGCGCCCGCGTCTGCGGAGCCGCCGCCGAGCCCGGCCGCCACGGGAATGCGCTTCGTCAGATGAAAGGCACCGAGCCTCAGGCCCTCGATGCGCTCCGCAGCGGCGCGCGCCGCCCTGAGGACGAGGTTGTCCGCGTCGGGGCCGGCCGCTGGGGCGAACGGGCCGTCGACCGCGGCGAGCGCGAGGCCCGGCCCCGGCTCCAGCGCGACGACGTCGGCCGCGCAGCCGGCGAAGGCGACGAGGCTGTCGAGCTCATGGAATCCGTCGGCGCGCCTGCCGAGGACGTGGAGCGTGAGATTGACTTTGGCCGGAGCGCGCTCGCTGGGCGGCATGAAGCGCCGCCTCAGCCGCCTTCGCGCTTGTTCGCCGCGTCCGCCGCGTTGGTGTTCTGCTCGTCCGGCAGGCCGTCCTTAAGCTTGGCCTCGATTTTCGGCAGCTCCGGCGGCTCGGGCTTCAGCTCCTTGGCGTGGCTCCACTGGAACCGGGCCTCGAGCCGTCGGCCGACGCGCCAGTAGGCGTCGCCGAGATGGTCGTTCATCACCGGGTCCTGCGGCCGCAGCTCGACGGCGCGCTCGAGCTCGCGCACCGCGTCCTCGTATTTGCCGAGGCGGAAATAGGCCCAGCCGAGGCTGTCGACGATGTAGCCGTCGTCCGGCTTCAGCTCGACCGCCTTCTTGATGAGCCTCATACCCTCGTCGAGGTTCACGCCCTGGTCGATCCAGGAGTAGCCGAGATAGTTCATGATCAGCGCCTGGTCGGGCGCGAGATCGAGCGCGAGCTTGAGGTCGGCCTCGGCCTTGGCCCACTGCTTCGACCGCTCATAGGCGATGCCGCGCACGTAGTAGAGCGACCAGTTGCTCTTGTCCGGCGGGGGCGGCGTGCCGGCGGGCTGGTTGGCCTCGACGGCGGGCGTCTGCGCGGGGCCGGCGGCGACCGCGTTCGGCGCCTCCGCCTTCTCCTCGGGCTTCGGCTGGGCAGGCGCCTTCGCGGCGGTCTGCGGCAACAGGATGCTCTGCCCCACGGTCAGCGCCTCGCCGTCGCGAAGCCGGCGCCCGATCACCTTCTTGGCGTCCGGCGTCTGGTTCAGCTTGCGCAGCTCCAGCCAGCGGCGGCCGTCGCCGAGCTCGCTTTCGGCGATCTTCCAAAGCGTGTCGCCCGCCTTCACGTGATAGACGGCCGGCTCGGCGGCGGAGGGAGCCGCCGCTTCGGGCGCGGGCTTGGCCTCAGGCGCGGGCGTGGCGGGCGCAGGCGCGGCCGGCTGCGGAGCGGCCTCCGCAGCGCGCGCGGGGGCCGCGAGGTCGATCGCCTTGGTGTAGGTCTCCGCCGCCTCGGCGAATTTCTCGCGGCTGCGCTGGACGTTGCCGAGCGCGACGATCGCCTCCTGATCGTCGGGCGACTGGGCGATCATCTTCTTCAGCCGGCCGATCGCCTCGTCCGTCTTGTCGAGACGGTCGAGGTCCATCGCGCTCTGGATCTCGGCGTTGCGCTTCAGGGCGGAGTTCGCCGGCACGCGCTGATAAGTGTCGATCGCCTGCTGGAACTGGTTGAGCTGGTCGTAGAGGTCGCCGAGCGTGACCAGCGCCATCGGGTGGTCCGGCTCGAGATAGAGGGCGAGCTGGAGATAGACGATGGCGAGGTCCTCGCCGCCCTGCCGGGCGAGCGCGCCGCCGATGCCGTAGAGCACCTCGGCCGCGCCGTCGGACGGGTCCTTGACGACGCGCTTCAGCTCGCCGCCCTTCTCGATCATCTCACGGGTCTCGCGCGCGACCGGATGGCGAGGCGCCGACTTGTCGAGTTCGGCGAGCGCCTTGAGCGCGCCGGCCTTGTCGCCCGTCTGCGCGCGGAAGATCGCCGCGGCCTGAACGATCCTCAGCGCCGCGCCGTCGCCGGCGAGCGCCGCGTTCAGGCGCTTCGTCGCCTCCGCCTTGTCGCCGCCGAGGTCGGCGATAAGGCCGGCGTGGTAGTCGCGGAACGTGCCGAAGAAGTCCGCGCCCTGGAGCTTGTCGACGGCCTCGAGCGCCTTCGCCTTGTTGTCGGAGCCGAGCCAGCTCCAGCCCGTCAGCAACTGCACGGTGAGATCGGCGAGCGGGCCCTTGCCGCCCTGCGACAGGTGATGGCGGGCGGACGAATAGTTGTGGGTGCGCAGCGCCCGCGCCGCCAGCGCGAGGCGCGCGATCCGGTTCGAGGGATCGGTCGCGACCACACGCTCGGCGAGGCGCATCGCGCCGTCCCCGTCGCCCTCGGCCAGCGTCAGCAGGAACGTGCGCTCGAGCAGTTCGGGATTTCGCGGATCATCGCGCAGCGCGGCGCGGAAATAGGCGGCGGCCGAGGTGGCGTCCCGGTCGGAGCCGGCGACGCGCCCGGCGAGATAGTTGCCGGCGAGCGAGGTGCGGAAGGCCTCGATCTCCGCGTCCTCGCGCTGGTCGGCGAGAGCGGCGGAGGCGCCCGCGAGCAGCGCGAGCATGGCGAAAGGCGCGGCGCGCCGGACGATCGAGATCACGAGGCTGAATTCCTCCTGTGCGGCGGCTCCGGAGCGCGACGCGGACGGCTGCGCAACATGAACGCAACGACCGGGCGCCACAAGCCCGCGCGGGATCAGCTTGCCGCCAAGCGTCCCGGACCGGCCGTGAGCCCGTCCCAGGCCTGCATCGCGGCCCGCGCGATCGCGCCAAGAGCCTCGGACGTCGCCCCGTCGACCGCCTGGATCGACATGCCTTGCTGCACGGTGACGAAGAACGCCGCAATCGCGGCGATATCGAGACCATCCGGGAGTTCGCCCGAGGCGACAGCGTCTTCGAGCCGCCGCGTCAGCGCGGCGAGCGACCCCGCCCTGCGGCCTTTCAGCGCCGACCGCGTCTCTTCCGCCGCGTTGTGGGTTCCGGCCGCGGTCAGGACGATCATGCAGCCGGGCGGACGCCCGGGCCGGGCGAGCGACTCGGCGGAGGTCATGAGGAACGCCTCGCAGGCCGCGCGGGCCGTCGGGGCGGCGTCGACCGCGGCCATCATGCAGGCGCCGGCCTTCTCCTCGTAGAGCTTGGCGGCCTCGCGGAAGAGTTCGTCCTTGGACCCGAAGGCGGCATAGAGGCTCGGCGAGGCGACGCCCATGGCGCGGGTGAGCTCCGCCATCGAGGCGCCCTCGTAGCCGAGCGCCCAGAAGGTCTCCATCGCCCGCTCGAGCGCCTCCTGCCTGTCGAAACTCCTTGGCCGGCCACGCGCCGCCATCCGCCTGCTCCAATATTTGTAACGATCGATATATAAAACGCTTGACGGGGGCCGGCAACCTCGCCAGTTATTTTTGTATCAAACGACACACAAATGGAGGCCGAGATGGCCGACTTCGAGATTCCGGTCCGACTGACGAACAAGAAGGCGCTGGTGACGGGCGCCAGCCGCGGCATCGGCGCGGCCATCGCCCTGCGCCTCGCGCAGGAAGGCGCGGACGTCGCGATCACCTACGAGCGCTCCGCCGACAAGGCGGAGGCGGTGGCGAAGGAGATCCGCGCCCTCGGCCGCAAGGTTGTCGCGATCAAGGCAGACAGCGCGAACGTCGCCGAGGTTCAGGCCGCCGTCGACGGCGCGGCCAAGGAGCTCGGCGGGCTCGACATCCTCGTCAACAACGCCGGCATCGCCCGCGGCGGCCTGCTGCAGGACGTGCCGCTCGAGGACATCGACGCCACGCTCGCGGTGAACGTGCGCGCCGTGGTCGTCGGCTCGCAGGCCGCGCTGAAGCATCTGCCGGATGGCGGCCGCATCATCACGACCGGCTCGTGCCTCGGCGAGCAGGTCCAGTTTCCGGGGATCAGCGTCTATTCGATGAGCAAGTTCGCTGTGCACGGATTTTCGCGCGGCCTTGCCCGCGATCTCGGCGAGCGCGGCATCACCGTCAATGTCGTGGCGCCCGGCTCCACCGACACCGACATGAACCCGGCCGACGGCGAGGGCGCCGCGACCCAGCTGCCCTTCATCGCGCTGAAGCGCTACGGCAAGCCCGAGGACATCGCCGGCGCCGTCGCATGGCTCGCGAGCCCCGAAGGCAACTACGTGACGGGTACGGTCATCACCGTCGACGGCGGCGTGAACGCCTGAGCTCTGGACAGCCGGCGACGGCGCGCCAAACCCATGAGGACGCGCCGTCAGCCGGAGGTTTTGCCGCGATGCCCCTGCCCGTCCCCGCCGTCCCGTCGAAGAAGCACGCCGAACGGCTGGCGACGGGCCTCGGCTTCGCGCAGCTCGCCCTCGCCGCCTTCGAGCTCGCCCGGCCGGGCGCGCTGTCGAAGTCGCTGGGGCTCGACCAGAACCACACGTTTCTCAAAGGGTTCGGCGCGCGCGAGATGGCGACCGGCGCCGGCCTGTTCGGCTGGAGGCGCGGACGCGGCCGCTCGCTCTGGATCTGGGCGCGGGTCGCCGGCGACCTCGCCGACGCCTGGACGCTCGCGCCGGCGCTGCGCCGCGGCAACCCCCAGCGCCACGTGGCGCTCGCCGCGGTCGGCGTGCTCGCGGCCGTCACGATCATCGACATCTACTGCGCCCGGGCGCTCGACGACCGCTGAGGCGTCAGGGCTGCCCCTGAAAGGTGTTGCAGCTCTTCGGGTCGCCGCTTTCGAGGCCGGTGCGGAACCACTTCACGCGCTGGGCCGAGGAGCCGTGGGTGAAGCTGTCGGGCACGATCTCGCCGCCGGAGCGCTTCTGCAGCGTGTCGTCGCCGATCGCGGTCGCGGCCTTCAGCGCGCTCTCGACGTCGCCCTTCTCGAGGATGTTGAACTTCGCCTGCGCGCGGTTCGCCCACACGCCGGCGAAGCAATCGGCCTGAAGCTCGACCCGCACGGAGATGGCGTTCGCCTCCTCCTCCGATCGCGCCCGCTCGCGCGCCTGCATGGTCTTGTCCATGATGCCGAGCTGGTTCTGGACGTGATGGCCGATCTCGTGCGCGATGACGTAGGCGCGCGCGAAGTCGCCCGGCGAGCGGAATTTCTGGCTGAGCTCGTCGAAGAACTGCGTGTCGAGATACACGCGCTGGTCGTCGGGGCAGTAGAACGGGCCCATCTCCGCCGCGGCCCGTCCGCAGGCCGAGCGCGTCCTGCCGCTGAACAGGGTCAGCCGCGGCTGCTTGTACTGCTGTCCGGAGGTCTTGAAGAGGTCGGTCCAGACGTCCTCGGTCTGCGCCAGCACTGCGCGCACGAATTCGCCCTGCCGCTGCTCGTCCTGGCTGAGCTCGCGCTTCTGGCCCGGCGACTGCTGCTGGGAGTAGCCGCCACCGCCGCCCTGGATGGTCTCGATGCCGGCGAGGATGAGACGCGGGTCGACGCCGAGCGCCCAGGAGACCAGCCCGACGACGATCAGCCCGCCGATGCCGATGCCGCCTCCGCCGCCGGGAAAGCGGAAGCCGCCGCCTCCGCCCTCGCCACGGACGTCGTCGACATTGTCGCTTCGCCGAAAATCATCCCAACGCATTGCACGGCTCCCGACCCGTCCGCATACCCTCGAGCGACAGAGATAGCGCGCGCATCACCGTTGCGCGAGATGGGCGGCGAGCGAGGGGATTCAGACGAAAGGCGAGCCTCGGCCCGCCCGTTCAGCCGGCGCGGGTCGCCGCCCGCGCGGCTCGGCCGTCGTCGCTGAGCGCCATGCGGCGGAAGACGCCGAGCAGGTCCGGATCGAGCTTGGGCCCCATGCCGACCATGATGTCGATCGCCGCCGCGCGGCTCAGCGCCGGCTTGTAGGAGCGCTCCTCGACCAGCGCGGCGAAGATGTCTGCGAGCGTGACGATCCGCGTCAGGTCGCCGATCTGCGATCCCGACAGGCCGCGCGGATAGCCGGAGCCGTCGCACATCTCGTGATGGTCGAGCACCGCGTCGAGCATCTCGCGCGAGAAACCGCCGGACCTGACGAGCAGGTCATGGCCGTATTGCGGGTGAAGCCGGATCTGGGCCTCCTCCGCCTCGTCGAGCTTTCCGGGCTTGTCGAGGATAGCGAGCGGGATGAGCGACTTGCCGACGTCGTGCAGCAGCGCCGCGCGGGCGACGCGGGCCTGGTCCGCCCGGCTCGCGCCGATGAAGTGCGCGAAGCAGGTCGCCCCGCCGGCGACGAGAAGCGAGTGACGGTAGCTGCTGCTGTGATGATGCTGGACGGTGGACAGCCAGCCGGACAGGCCCTCTTCGGCGATCGCGCCGGCGACCATGACAGCGGCCTCGTCGAACACGCGGACGTCGATCGGCTCGCCCTTCGGGACGGCCAAGAAGGCGGAGGCGAGCGCGTTCTGTCCGGCGCGCAGGCCCATCGCGAGCGGCGTGCTCTCCACCCTGTCGAGAAAGCTCTCGAACTCCTCCGCCATCGCGTCCCTGAGATCCGACAGCACGACCTCCGGCTCGAGCGGCCGGTCGACCAGCCTGTCGGCGCCGAGCGCCAGCGCCTGCTTGCGCTCGCGGTAGTCGTCCGGCGTCACCAGCGCCCATTTCGCCGAGCGGGATACCAGCGGCGACCGCAGCCATCCGCGCGCCCGTTCGATGGAGCGGCCGGACGACAGGTCGATGTCGACGAAGGTTCGCGTCGGCCGGTGGTCGATCGGCCTGTCCTCTTCGACCAGCCTCACCTCGACCGCTCCGGCCGCGCCGAGCGTGCGCGCAAGCGCGGCGGCGGCCGCCGCGTCGTCGGTCAGCAGCAGAAGCCGCTCTATCGCAGACCCGTCAGGCATCCCCTCATTCACCGCCAATGGCCGCAATCGGGGGATGGTGTAGCTGCAAGCTTGCAATTTCGTCACCGGACCGGGCCGTCCAAGACGAAATCGCGCGGCTGGCATGCCAACTTCGTCTAATGGCGGCGCGTGTGCGAACTCATCCTTTGGTACGAGCACGAGGAAAGGCTTGGCCCGGAGCGTGACGCAGGCGTAGCATCTGCGACAAAACGACCTAGGGAGGCGACCGCATGTCCTCGCAACCTCGGCTCATCGCGCTGGTCGGACCGTTCCAGAGCGGAAAGACGGCGCTGTTCGAGGCGCTGGGCAGGCGGTGCGCCCGTGGCGAGCAGAAGGCCTCCGGAGAGGCCGGGTCGCCCCACGCGCCGTCGGTCGAGACCGCGGTCGCGACGGTCGACTATCTCGGCGACCGCTACGCCTTCGTCGACTGCCCCGGCTCGGTCGAGTTCGCCCATTCGGCGAGCCTCGCCCTGGCCGTCTGCGACGCCGCCGTCGTCGTCTGCGAGCAGGACGAGAGGAAGCTGCCGCAGCTCGAGCTCACGCTGCGGGAGCTCGAGGAGCTCGGCGTCCCGCACATTTTGTTCCTCAACAAGATCGACGTCGGCTCGGTCGGCGTGCGCGAGGCCCTCGCCAGGCTCCAGACGGTCTCGCGGGCGCCGCTGCTGCTGCGCCAGCTGCCGATCGTGCAGGACGGCCGCGCCACCGGCTTCATCGACCTCGCGCTGGAGCGCGCCTTCGTCTACCGCGACGGCGCGCCGAGCGAGACGATCGAGCTGCCGGCCTCCGAAGCCGAGCATGAGAAGGAGGAGCGGTTCCACATGCTGGAGACGCTCGCCGACCATGACGACCGGCTCATGGAGGACCTCATCCTGGAGGTCGAGCCCGAGCGCGCGCGGATCTTCGCCGACCTCGCGAGCGAGCTCAGGGAGAACCACGCGGTGTCCGTGCTGCTCGGCTCGGCGACAAAGGGCGCGGGCGTCACCCGCCTGCTGAAGGCGCTCCGGCACGAGGCCCCTGGTCTCGCCGACACGCGCGCGCGCCTCGGCGTCGCGGAGGACGGTCCCCCGCTCGCCTACGCGCTGAAGACGTCCCATCCGGGATTTGGCGGCAAGGTCACCACCGCGCGGGTGCTTCGCGGCGCCTTTCGGGAGGGCCAGACCGTCAGCGGGGCCGGCCGCGCCGGCGGCCGGATCGCCGGGTTCGCCCCAACGGACGAAGGAGCTCGGCCAGACAGCGCCGAGGCTGGAGAGACCACGGGCTTCCTGCGCCTCGACGAGGTCGGGTCGGGCCAGACCTTCTCGACGGAGTCGAGCGTCGATCATGTCGCAGCTCCGACGCCGCCGGCGCCCGTCCACGCCGTCGCGCTGCATGTGAATGACCGCAAGGACGACGTCCGGCTGTCCGCGGCGCTGGCGAAGCTGGTCGAGGAAGACCCGTCGCTGTCGATCGAGACCCGGCCGGACCTCGGCGAGCTGCGGCTCTGCGGACAGGGCGACATGCATCTGAGGGCGGCGCTCGACCGGCTCGCCTCGCGCTACCAGATCTCCGTCACGACCGAGCTGCCGAGCGTCGGTTTCCAGGAGACGTTCCGCGCGGCCGCGGCCGCGCACGGCCGGCACAAGAAGCAGAGCGGGGGCCACGGCCAGTTCGGCGACGTCAAGATCGAGGTCCGGCCGCTCGAGCGCGGCGCCGGCTTCGTCTTCGAGGACAGGATCGTCGGCGGCGCGGTCCCGCGGCAGTACATCCCGTCGGTCGAGACCGGCTGCCGCGCCTGGGCCGAGCGCGGCCCGCTCGGCTGTCCCGTGGTCGATTTCGCCGTCGCGCTGGTCGACGGCTCCTTCCACGGCGTGGATTCGTCCGACGCCGCCTTCCAGGCCGCGGCGCGCATCGCGATGAACGAGGCCGCCGCATCCGTCGGCATGGTGATGCTGGAGCCGGTGCTCGCGGTGACCGTCACCGCGCCGTCCTCGGCGACCGCGGCGGTGACGCAGCTCGTCACCAGCCGGCGCGGCCAGATCCTCGGCTATGACGCGCGCCCCGGATGGGACGGCTGGATCGCGCTTGAAGCGCTGGTTCCGGAAGCGGAGCTGGATGCGTTCATCGTGCCGCTTCGCTCCGCGACCGCGGGCGTCGGTTCTTACACCGCGCGGTTCGAGAAGATGGCCGAAGCGGCGGGCGAACAGGCGCGCGAACGCCAGACGATGCGACGCGCAGGCTGACGCGAAGCGACGGCCGTCAGGCGGGGCGGACGCGGCTGACGCCCTGCGAATGGCTGAAGCGGGACAGCTGCAGCACCACATGCGCGATCGCGCGGCCGACGCGCCCCGACTCCGCCTCCGCAAGAGCCTCATGCCGGATCGAGCCCAGCTTGGTCAGGCAGGACTGCAGGCCGCTCCGTCGCGCCTCGCTCCACTCGACCGCATGCCTGGGAAGAACGTCCGAGGCTCCCAGGATGAAAGCGAGCGTCGGGTCGAAGGTCCGCGCCAGGCTCGTGACTTCGGCGAGAACGCGATCGACACCGCCTGGATCGCCGGCCATCGCAGCGTACCTTTCATGCTTCGCGCTTTGAACCGGCATGGCGCGATCCGCGGCTGTTCGTTCACTCGGATGAAGTCAAGGAGCGCCGGGCCGCAGTGGCAACTAGGACGTTCCCCAGGGTGACATCACAGCTCGAGCAGTCCGAGGCGGATCGCGTTCAGCACCGCCGAGAGCCGGTTTTCCGCCTTCAGCTTGCGGATGACGTTGCCGACGTGGAACTCGACGGTCTTTTCCGAGATGCGCAGGATCTGGCCGATCTCCCAGTTCGACTTGCTGTCGCGCAGCCATTTCAGGCATTCCGCCTCGCGCTTCGACAGGGACGGCGCCGCCGCCGGCGCGCCTTCCGACGGCATCAGTTCCTGGCTGCGCAGGATGCCCTGCAGCGTGAGCGCATGCAGCAACGACAGCCGCTGCTTCGGCACCGGCCCCGTATCGTTCGCCGTCACGCCGCAAAGCTCGAGCGCGCCTCCGGGTCCGTGCAGCGGGGTCATCACCACGTGCCACATCCGCCTCGCCCGCAGTTCGGCGATGTAGTCCTGCTGGCGCGGCGTGTAGTCCTGATCCGAAATGCGGGTCTGCCAGAAGAAGGGCTGCGAGCTCTTCATCGCCCGCTGCAGGGCCGGATCGACCCGGTCCCATCGCTGATCGAGATAGGTGCTCGCGAAATCGATCGGTTGCCGGTCCCAGACGAACCGTTCGAGGGAGCCGGACCTGAAGCGCGCATAGGCGCTGCCGCTGCAGCCGAGATCCGCCAGCCGCTGCTGGAAGACGCGGCAGACCTCTTCGACCGAATGCGCCTCCTGCGTACTCTCGATGAAGTCTTCGAGCGTACGGTTCAAATGCCCTGTCTCCAGCGATCAGCGCTTATTGGCACCCGCGTTCTGAATATGAATTCTTGAATGATCGACTGAAAACGCAAGTGCAAATTGTCGCCTGACAGTGAGCGATGGGCGAGCAGGCCGAACCGCTCCGCTCCCCAGGGTCGTTCGGGGAGCGAACCGCGTCCGCGCGCAGCGATCCGATCAGAGCAGAACGAAGATCGCACCCGCCAGCGCGAAGCCCATGATCGAGATCAGCGTCTCGAGAACCGTCCAGGTCTTGAGCGTCGTCTTGAGGTCCATGTCGTAGAAGCGGCCGACTAGCCAGAAGCCGGAATCGTTGACATGGCTCGCGACCACCGAGCCGGCGGCGAGCGCCAGCACGATGGCGGCGCGGTCGGTCCCCTCGTATCCCGCGGCCGCCACGGCCGGCTGGACGAGGCCCGCGGCCGTGATCAGCGCGACGGTCGCGGAGCCCTGCGCGATGCGAAGCGCCGCGGCGATGACGTAGCTCGCCACGAACACGTGAAGCCCGAGATCGTTGAGCGTCTGGCTGAGCGCGGCCCCGATGCCGCTCTCGCGCAAGACGCCGCCGAACATGCCGCCCGCGCCGGTGATCAGCGTGATCGCGCAGATCGGGCCGAGCGCCCCGTCGAGCAGTTTTTCAACTTCGATCCGGCTGCGGCCGCGGCCCGTGCCGAGCACGTAGGAGCCGACGAGAACGGCCGTGAGCAGGGCGATCGGAGTCGAGCCGAGCCCGCGCGCGACCAGAAACCACTGTGCCTTGCGGTCGAACACGCCGGCGGCGGCGAGGAAATCGAGGCCGGTGTTCACGAAGATGATCGCGAGCGGCAGCAGCAGCAGCAGGATGACCGTCGAGGACTTAGGCGGGTTCGGGTCGTGCTCCGTCTGCGCGCCGCCGGTGAGGATCTCCGGAACCTTCACGTCGATGCGTTTTCCGATCCACAGGCCGAACAGGTAGCTCGTGACGTACCAGGTCGGGATTGCGATCAGGAGGCCGAGCAGGGTGACGAGGCCGATGTCGGACTTGATCAGTTCGGTCGCCGCGACCGGTCCCGGATGCGGCGGCACGAAGACGTGCATGACCGAGAAGGCGCCGGCGGCCGGGATGCCGTAGAGCAGCAGCGAGCCGCCGAGGCGCTTGGCCACCGAGAAGATGATCGGCAGCATCACGACGAGGCCGGCGTCGAAGAAGATCGGGAAGCCGAAGATCAGCGAGGCGACGCCGAGCGCCAGCGGCGCGCGCTTTTCGCCGAACAGCTTGATGAGGTCGTCGGCGAGCGCCTGCGCGCCGCCAGAAACCTCGACGAGCCGGCCGAGCATGGCGCCGAGGCCGACCAGCAGGGCCACCGTGCCCAACGTCTGGCCGAAGCCGTCGGTCAGCGTCTTGACCACCTTCTCCGGCGCGATCCCCGCGGCGAAGGCCGTCAGCAGGCTGACGAGGATGAGCGCGAGGAACGCGTGCATCCGGAACCGCATGATCAGGACGAGCAGCGCGACGATCGCGCAGGCCGCGATCAGGAGCAGCGGTCCGGCGCCGAGCGCAGGGGTCGCGGCGGCAGGGGGCATCGGCGTCTCCTTGCGCTCTTAGGCGGCGCTTGTTCGGGATGCTGCGCGCGAGGCTGAACGCCTCTCGGGAAGGTCGGTCTTAGCGGGGGTGGGACGGGCTGGCGTCGAGCGGCCGGGCGCCGGGCGGCGGCGCGGTGAGACCCAAAGCGACGAGCGCGTTGGCGACGACCGTCTCCGGATCGCCGGCCACCCCGACCTCGACGCCGTCCTCGTCTGCGTCGAGCGGCTCGAGCGCGGCGAACTGCGAGGCGAGCAGCGAGACCGGCATGTAGTGCCCCTGCCGCCGCGCCATCCGCTTCTCGACCAGCTCGCGGTCCGCGACGAGCTCCAGGAACCGCACGCGCGGCGAGGCCTGCCGGAGCACGTCCCGGTAGACGCGCTTCAGCGCCGAACAGGTGATGACCGTGTCGCGGCCGCCTTCCGCCTGCGCTGAGGTCCAGTCGCGGATCGCGCCGAGCCACGGCCAGCGGTCCTCGTCGTCGAGCGGAACGCCCTTCGACATCTTGTCGATGTTGGCCTTCGGGTGGAATTCGTCGGCTTCGGCGAACGTCCATCCGAGCCGCTCGGCGAGCCCTTTGGCGGCCGTCGTCTTGCCGACGCCGGACGGTCCCATGACGACGACGCAGAGCCGCGAGGATCTGACCTCGGTCATTGCCCCTCCCATCGCGCCGACCGTTCGAGCGGACGGCGTCTTGTCTTGCGCCGCGCGAGACGCGGCGGAGTTGCAAGGCAACACCACCGGGCCTCGCGGTTCAACCCTTTCGCTCCATGCGCGTGCGCAAGACTCCGGCCGGGCCGCACAGCGGCTCCGCCTGCAACCTTAGAATTAGAATCATTGAAAACAGAAACGTGAACTGTAGCCTTCTACCCGCCGGTCATCCGTCCGGCAGCCAGGGAGGCTCGCATGAGGAAACGTTCCGACAGTGAGACCAACAATACGGGCATGAAGCCCGAGACTGCCGGCGCGATCTCGCGTCGTACGATGATCGCCGGCGCCGCAATGGTCGGCGCAGGCGCGGTCTGCCTCGCCTCGACCCGCGCGATGGCGCAGTCGAAGCAGAAGCAGGCCGACGTCCAGTACCAGGGGTCGCCCAAGGGCGCCGACAAATGCGGCGGCTGCGCGATGTTCCAGCCGCCGGACGCCTGCCAGGGCGTCGAGGGCAAGATCAGCCCCGAGGGCTGGTGCTCGATGTACACGCCGAAGGCATGACGCACGTTCCGGAACGTCCGATTTTCCGGTGAACCGCGCGGCTGCGGTCGGGCGCAGCCGCGCGTCGCATGCTAAGGCTGCGGGACGCCTCCCGTTCCGCGCCTCGCCCGATCGTCGCCCATGCCTGTCCGCCTGCTTTCCGACGTCGTCGCGAACCGCATCGCCGCCGGCGAGGTGGTCGAGCGCCCGGCCTCGGTCGTCAAGGAGCTCGCCGAGAACGCCCTCGACGCCGGCGCAAGGCGGATCGAGATCGTGCTCGATGGCGGCGGCGCGCGCCTGATCCGGGTCGTCGACGACGGCTGCGGCATGGACGCCGAAGACCTCACGCTCGCGGTCGAGCGCTTCGCGACCTCGAAGATCTCGTCGGACGAGGACCTCGCCGGCGTCGCCACCATGGGCTTTCGCGGCGAGGCGCTGCCGTCGATCGGCGCGGTCGCGCGGCTCGCGATCGAGACCCGCACGCACTCCGCGCCGCATGGCTGGCGGCTGACGGTCGAAGGCGGCGACAAGGGCGCGCCGCAGCCGGTCGCCATGCCGACGGGAACGCGGATCGAGGTGCGCGACCTGTTCTTCGCGACGCCCGCCCGCGCCAAGTTCCTGAAGTCCGACCGCGCCGAGGGGCAGGCCGCCGCCGACGTCGTCCGCCGCCTCGCCCTCGCCTCCCCGACGACCGACTGGACGCTGGTGGTCGAGGACCGGACGCTGCGCTTCCCCGCGGTCCCGGACGACGCGGCCGGCAGGTCCGAACGCCTCGCCCAGATCCTCGGCGCAGAGACCGCCGGCGCCGTCACGCCCGTCGAGGCGAGCCGCGAGCGGGCGATGATCGCCGGCCATGTCGGGCTCGGCCATCTCCACCGCGCCACCTCGGGCGCGGTCCATTTCTTCGTGAACGGCCGGCCGGTGCGCGACCGGCTGCTCCTCGGCGCGCTCAAGGCCGCCTATCAGGACGTCATGCCGCGCGACCGCTGGCCGGTCGCCGCGCTCGACATCCGCGTCGCGGCCGGCGAGGTCGACGTCAACGTCCACCCGACCAAGGCGGAGGTTCGGTTTCGCGACCCCGGCCTGATCCGCGGCCTGATGATCTCGACCGTGCGTGGGGCGCTCGCCGAAAGCGGCCCGCAGCCCTACGCTGCCGGCGGAGCCGAGATCGCGCGCTTTGTCGCCCGCTCCCCCTTCCCGCATGCCGGCGGCCACCGGCCGTCCGCGCCAGTCCGGTCAAGCGCGGCATGGGGCGCGCCTGCAAGCGGCTTCGCCGCGCCGGCGCAGGCGGCCTTCGCGGCCGAGCTCATGGACCTGCCGCCCGCCGCGAACGTCGCCGAGCCCACGGCCTTGCCCGACGACGGGCTGGCGCGGCCGCTCGGCGCGGCCAAGGCGCATCTTCACGCGACCTATGTGCTCGCCGAGACCAGCGACGGCGTCGTGCTGGTCGACGCCCACGCGGCGCATGAGCGCCTGACCTATGAAGAGCTGAAGCGCCTGCGCGCCCGCTCCGGCGTGCCGCGGCAGGAGCTGCTGGTCCCCGACGTCGTCGAGCTCGAGCCCGCGGACGCCGAGCGCGTCGTCGCCGTGGCCGACGAGCTTCTGGCGCTCGGCCTCGCCGTCGAGGAGTTCGGCCCCGGAGCGATCCTCGTTCGTGCGACGCCCGCGCCGCTCGGGCCGTGCGACGCCTCGGCCCTCGTTCGTGATCTTGCGGAGACTTTGAGCGAGAGCGCGGCGGAAAGCGCGCCCTTCGCGCGCAAGCTCGACCTGATCCTCGCCACCGTCGCCTGCCACGGCTCGGTGCGGGCCGGGCGCCGCCTCAAGGCGGACGAGATGAACGCGCTTCTGAGGGCGATCGAGGCCGAGCCCGCCGCCTCGACCTGCAATCACGGACGCCCGACCTTCGTGCGCCTGTCCGTCGCCGACCTCGAAAAGCTGTTCGGACGTCGCTGATAGCAGCGAAGTGAGGCGAAGGCGCCATTGTCCGTAAACGTTCAACTGACCAGAAAGAGCCGGAAGGATGATTCTCAGGAGCGTTCCGGATGCTCGGACACCCCCTGGACGAACTGCTGCACGGTCTCGCCGCTTCCCCCGCGGCGATCGCACTGGCGGTCGCGGGCGCGGCCCTGTTCGTTCTCGGCGTCTTCCGCATCATGCGCGCCCGGCGCGCCGGGCTGCTCCCCCTCGCCGCCATAGCCGGGTCGGTCCTGCTGGTCGCGGGCGCGCTCCTCGCCGGCTCGCATGAACGCGGCGGGGTCGAGCTCGCCTCGATCCAGGGCGGCGGCGCGACCCCCGCCCGCGACAGGACCGGCGCGATCCCGGTCGGCACGGTCTATATCCAGGTGCCCGACATGGACGCGCGCTTCGCGGCCGACGGCGTATCGAAGGCGCTGCGCGCCGCCGGCTTCAAGTCGCCGGGCATCGAGGTAGTCACCTCCGGATCGCCGTCGCGGCCGGAGGTTCGCTACTTCAACCCGGCCGACCGCACCGTCGCCGAACGGGTCGCCTCCATCGCCAGCGCCCAAGGGCTGAGCGGCGCCGCGGTCCGGGCGATGGCGACCTACAAGGCTCCGGCCGGCCAGGTCGAGCTCTGGTATCCGCAATAGGCGCGCCGGCGACCAGACTCGCGCGGTGACGGACGTCCGCTCATCCGAGGCCTGTCGCGCCACGTAGACGCGATCTCAAGCGGGCCGGACCTGAGATCGACGGAGTGAATATGCAGATCGACCGACGCGCCGTCGTGGCCGCCATCGGGGCGACCCTCGCCATCGGCGGGCGCGTCCGCGCCGAGGAAAGGCCCCTCGTCACCGTCTACAAGGATCCGTCCTGCGACTGCTGCGACGCCTGGATCGGACATATCGAGGGAGCCGGCTTCTCCACGAAGGTGGTCCAGACCACGGGGATGAGCGAGCTCAAGTTCAACCTGCAGGTTCCGTATACGGTTCGGGCGTGCCACACCGCGATCGTGGGCGACTATCTCGTCGAGGGCCACGTCCCGGCCGAAGCGATCATCAAGCTTCTCGCCGAGCGCCCGGCCCTGAAGGGCGGCCTTGCGGTCCCCGGCATGCCGGTCGGCTCGCCGGGCATGGAGATCCCCGGCAAGGCGCCAGAGGAATACGACGTCCTGCTGTTCGGCGACGGCGAGCCGCGGCGGTTCATGCGGTTCAGGGGCGGCGAGCGAATCTGACGGCCGGTTCGGTAAATCGGCCGTGCGACCGCCGACCACGTTGTTCCGGCCGGAGCCTCGCCAGCTTGTCCGACGGGCCGTAAGGGGCGGTTTCACCCGGCCCGGAGCACGCGGAGCTGCGTGTCGCCATAGACGCGCGTTTCGAGCAGTTCGAAGCCTTCGGGCTCGGAAATTTCCGCCTCGGTCGTCTCTTCCAACAGGATGAGCGCCTGCGGGGCGAGCCAGCCGCCTTCGCGGGCGGACGCGAGGGCCTTCTCGCCGAGGCCCTTGCCGTAGGGCGGGTCGGCGAAGACGAGGTCGAACAGTCCGAGAGAGTGGACCGGACCGAGCCGGACCGCGTCGCGCCGGAAAATCTTGGTCTGGCCGCCGAGACCATAGGCCTCGACGTTCTCGCGCAGGCAGGCGCGCGCCTCCGTTCCGTCGTCGACGAACAGGCAGAAGCGGGCGCCGCGCGACAGCGCCTCCAGCCCGAGCGCGCCGGTGCCGGCGAACAGGTCGAGGACCCGCGCGCCGTCGCACGGATCGCCATAGGCGTGCGCCAGCACGTTGAACACCGCCTCGCGCAGTCGGTCGCTCGTCGGGCGAATCGCGCGCGAGTCCGCGGACGGGCCCTTCAGCGCGCGGCCCTTGAACTTACCGCCGACGATCCGCACCGCCTGGCCGCCCCCCGCCGCCGCCCGGCCGACCACCGGGCTTGCCGCCTCCGGGCCTGCCGCCGGGTCTTCCGCCGCCTGGCTTCCCGCCTGGCTTTCCGCCCGGCCTGCCGCCCGGCTTTCCGCCGGGCTTTCCGCCGAACGGCCGGCCGCCGGGCCGCCCGCCCTCGGGACGACCGCCTTCCGGCCGGGCGCCATCGCGCCTGAAGCCGCCCGGCTTGCCGCCCGCGGGCCTCTCCGAACGGGGCGCGCCGTCGCGGGGACGACCGCGCTCGTCGTCGCGCGGCTTGCCCTCGCTGCGCGGCTTGCCCTCGCCGCGCGGCCTGAAGCCCTCCGGCTTGCCATCGGCGCGATCGGGCCGATCGGTACGGAACGGCCGCGCGCCTTCGCGCTCCTGTCCCCTCTCGCCGCGTGGCGGACGTCCCTCGCCCGGCCCCGGCCGCGGACGACGCTCGCCGCGCTCTCCGCCGGCGCCCTCGTCGCGCCAGCGCGGCTCGCTCCGACGCGGGCCCGCGTCGCGGCTGCGCGGACGCTCGCCATCGCCGCGCTCGAAACGCGGCCGCTCGCTTCCGCCGGATCGTGGCGGGCGCAGCCCCGGAGAGCGGACCTCGCCGGGAAGCCGCGGAGCGCGCGGCGCCTCGCCCGCCGGCTCGAATGCGCGCTCGCCGGCCGCGCGAGGAGCACGCCTGGCGTCGGACGCGCTCGCGCGCGGCCGTCCTGCGCCCGCCTTGCCGCGCGGCGCCCCGCCGGGCTCGCTTTTCCGCCCGTCGTCCGGCTTTGCGCGTTCCGGCCGACCCTTGGCGCCGAAGCGCTCGGCCGTGCCCTGCCTGGAGCGGTGCACGCGCTTGGGCGCGCCCTCGGCGTGGTCGCGCGCGATGCGCTCGACCTTCACCGCGCGGCCGCGGCGATCCTCGACCGAGCCGACGCGCTTGGTCTTCGCGGGCCGCTCGGCCTCGCTTCCGGATGGCGCCGCCGGCGCCGGCATGTCGCGCGGCCGGGCGATCGGCGCCCGGCGACCGACGCGTTGCGACGGATCTGCGAGGCGCGCGCGCACGCGGCCCTCGACCGAGGTGCGCGCGCCGCCGCGCCCGCCGGTGACGCGTGGGGCGTCCTCGCCGACATTCGTCATCGGCCCCTCGAAGTCGCAGCCGGCCTCTTCGGCGAGCCGTTTGCCGAGCTGCTCCTGAAGCGTGCGGCCGCGCACCTCCTCGACCGCGCCCTCGGGCAGCGAGCCGAGCTGGAACGGGCCGAAGGAGATGCGGATCAGCCGGTTGACGGCGAGGCCGAGATGCTCGGCGACGCGCTTGACCTCGCGGTTCTTGCCTTCGCGCAGTCCGAACCGAAGCCAGACGTTGTCGGCCTGCTGGCGCTCGATCTCCGCGTCGATCGCGCCATAGGCGAAGCCGTCGATCTCGACGCCGTCCTTCAGCTCCGCGAGCGCCTCCGCCGTCGTGCGGCCGAAGGCGCGCACGCGGTAGCGCCGCAGCCAGCCGGTATCCGGCAGCTCGAGCACGCGCGCCAGCCCGCCGTCATTGGTCAGCAGCAGCAGGCCTTCGGTGTTGATGTCGAGCCGCCCGATCGTCATGACCCGCGGCATGCCCTTGGGCAGGATCGAGAAGACCGTCTCGCGGCCTTCCGGGTCGTGCGTCGTCGTCACGTAGCCGCGCGGCTTGTGGTAGAGCCAGAGTCGGGTGCGCTCGCGCGCCGGCAGCGGCTTGCCGTCGACCTCGATCCTGTCGTCCGGCAGGACGTTGGTGCCGGCCTCGGTCACCGTCGCGCCGTTGACGGAGACGCGGCCGGCCTCGATCCACGCCTCGGCCTCGCGCCGGGAGCCGAGTCCGGCGCGCGCGATGGTCTTGGCGAGACGCTCGCCCGGGCGCTTTCCGGCGCCTTCGGCCGCCGCTTGCCCCTCGGGCGCGTCGGGATGTTCTGGTTCGTCGGTCATGATCGGCCGCGAGTAGCATGAGGAACGCCGGTTGACGAGCGCGGATCAGCCCTCGCCGATGGAGATCGCTCTCGCCGAGGCGCGTGCGGCGGCCGAACGTGGGGAGGTGCCGGTCGGCGCGGCGGTGCTGAGGGACGGCGTCGTCCTCGCCGCCGACGGCAACCGCACCCGCGAGCGCAACGACCCGACGGCCCATGCCGAGATGCTCGTCATCCGCGCCGCCTGCGAGAAGATCGGGTCCGAGCGGCTGATCGGCTGCGACCTGTGGGTCACGCTGGAGCCCTGCCCGATGTGCGCCACCGCGCTCTCCTTCGCCCGCATCCGCCGCGTCTACTTCGGCGCGGAGGATCCGAAGGGCGGCGGCGTGGTCTCCGGCGCGCGGCTCTACGACCAGCAGACCTGCCATCACGCGCCCGAGGTCTATCCGGGTTTCCGGGAGCGCGAAGCGGCGGAGCTGCTCAGGTCCTTCTTTCGCGACCGTCGCGACACCACATGATCTTGCGAACCAAAGCGGGGCGTCGACGTTCCCGCTCGTGAGGCCTGCGCGGTGCGGGCCGATGGGGCCGACCCCCTTCGTGAGGTGACCTCTATGGACGTCCTACGCATCCTGATCGCGATTCTGCTGCCGCCGCTCGGCGTGTTCCTGCAGGTCGGCATCGGCCTGCAGTTCTGGCTGAACATCCTGCTGACGCTGCTGGGCTACATCCCGGGCATCATCCACGCCATCTGGGTCATCGTGAGGACGCCATGACGGCGCGCGCCGCCACCGGCTTCGCCGGCCGCATGCCTCCCCGCGACGGGCTGAAGCCCGGCCACGCCGAGACGCTCGACCATCTCGACCGTCTCGCGACGCTGCTCGACTCGCAGTGGCGCATCCCGATGACGAACTGGCGCTTCGGCGTCGACTCGCTGGCCGGCGTCGTGCCGGTCGCGGGCGGCCTGTCGACCGCGGTCGTCTCGGCCTACATGATCAAGCGCGCCCACGAGATGGGCGCGCCCTCGCGCGTCCTCGCCAAGATGGTCGGCAACGTCGCCTTCGACACGGTGGTCGGCTCGATCCCCGTCGCCGGGGCGATCTTCGACTTCGCCTTCAAGGCGAACCGGCGGAACGCCAACATGTTGAGGCGGCATTTCGAGGGGCGGTAAGGCTCAGCCCAGCAGCCGCTCCAGGGCGCGCTTGGTCTCCTCCTTCGCCGCGGCGCTCGCGGCGAGGGTCGGTCCCGAGCGGAAGAAATCGAGCAAGGTCACGCCATCGACCTGCGGGCGGATCAGCGCGTGCGGGCGGCGGCGCTCCAGCTTCGCCTCGACGATCGCGCCCTGCATGATCTGCATCGCGCCAAGCATGGTCTCGAACACGTTCGGCTCGCGTCCTTCCCGGGCGACGGGTCCGCCCGTCACGTCGACCGCGACGACGGCGTCGAGGTCGTCCGGCAGGATGTCGAATGGCAGCGGATTGGCCATCGCGCCATCGATCAGCGTGCGGCCGTCATGCACGACATGGCGGAACAGGCCGGGAATCGCCGCGGAGGCTGCGATCACGGGGCTCAATCGCCCGGCGCGATAGACGACGGCGCTGCGGGCGAACAGGTCGGTCGCGACCGCCGAGAACGGGATGGCAAGCTCCTCGAAGGTCGCCGGCAGTCCTTCGGGCAGCACGAAGGACAGCAGCGTCTCGGCGTCGAGCAGCAGCGGGTTGCGGGAGCCGAGGCCGAACAGATCCGCGAACCGCCCCACCCTCGCGCGCATGATCTTCCCGATCATGTCGGCGCGACGGTCGAGCATGGCGTTGGTGTGGTCGAGAAGCTCCGCGGCGGAAATGCCCGCCGCGAAGCCCGAGCCGTAGATCGAGCCGATCGAGGAGCCCGCGATGGCCGCAGGCTTCACGCCGAGTTCGTCGAACGCTGCGAGAACGTGGAGATGGGCGAGGCCGCGCGCGCCTCCGCCCCCGAGCGCCAGCCCAATGCGGGGTCGCGTCATCCAGCCCTTCCGAAGAAGTGGATCAGCGCCGCAGCGGTCTCTTCCAGCGCCTCCTCGGGGAGGAAATGGCCGCAGGGCAGCGCGCGGCCCTCGACCGTTTCGGCCCACTCCCGCCAGACATCGAGCGGGCTCGCGCCCTTCGCCGGAAAGCCGCCGTCGCCCCAGAGCGCGAGCAGCGGCGCGGCGATCTTTTTGCCTGCGTCGAGATCCGCTTGGTCATGGTCCCGGTCGACGGTCGCGCCGGCGCGGTAGTCCGCCAGCGTCGCGGCGATGCGCCTCGGCTCGCGGAAGAAGTCGCGATAGTGGGCGAGCGCGCGCTCGTCGAAGGCCGAAAGATCCTTCGCCGCCGTCCAGCTCGCGAGCGTCCAGTCGATGAAGAAGACCGGATCGGCCCCGATCAGCCGCTCCGGCAACGGCGCCGGCTGCGCGAAGAACGGCCAGTGATAGGCCTTGAGCGCCATGCCGGCGTCCATCGCCGCCCACATGCGATGGGTCGGCACGATGTCGAGCACGGCGATCTTCTCGATCAGCTCCGGCCGGTCGAGCGCCAGCCGGTAGGCGACGCGGCCGCCGCGGTCGTGACCCGCGACCATGAAGCGCTCGTGGCCGAGCTCCGCCATCAGCGCGGCGACGTCCGCGGCCATGACGCGCTTGGAATAGGCGAGCCCGTCGTCGGTCAGAGGCGGGATCGAGGAGCTCCCGTAGCCGCGCAGGTCCGGGATCACCAGCGTGAATTTCTCGGCGAGCACCGGCGCGATCTTGTGCCAGCAGGCATTGGTCTGCGGGTAGCCGTGGAGCAGCAGGAGCGGCGGACCTTCGCCGCCGACGCGGGCGAAGAGCTCGGCCTCGCCGACGGCGACGCTCGTCTCGCCGAAGCTAGGAAACAGGTCGGGCAGCGGCCCGACGAGGTCGCCGAGATGCGCTTCGCTCACCCGAACAGATCCTCCTGGGCGGCCGGCGTCGTCTTCGGGCGCGGAGCGCGCTTTTCCGCAGACTGCGCCGCGCCGCCCGCGGTCGCGGCGACCTCACCGTCGGCGAAGCGCAGCGAAAGCGCGACGCCCGGCGTTACGGCGGCGGCGCGGGAGACGAGGTGGCCGTCCGGCCCGGTCACCAGCGCATAGCCGCGCTCCAGCACGCCTTGGTGGCTGAGATTGCGCAGCAGCTTCCACGTCGTCTCCAGCCGCTCGCGCCGCCTCTCGGCAGCCACGGCGAAGGCGCGCCCGGCCCGAGGCGCGAGCGCCGCCAGCTTCTCGCGCTCCAGCGCAACGCGGCGGGCGAGCGCGACCGGAGAGAGCTTGGCAGTCGCGGCCGCGAAGCGGGCGTGATGGCGCCCGGCGTTGGTCGCGAGCGCCGGCGCGAGCCGCGCCGCGGCGTGGTCGAGCCGCTGGCGCGGGACCTGGAGCAGCGTCTCGAGCGAGGGCAGCGCGCGCGCGGCCGAGCGCAGCTCGACGCGGCGGCTCTCGACCGCGCGGGCCATCGAGGCGCGCAGCCGCCCTCCCCGGTCCTCGACGGCCGCCACCAGTTCGGCGCGCACCGGCACCGCCATCTCGGCGGCGGCCGTCGGCGTCGGCGCGCGTCGGTCGGAGGCGAAGTCGATCAGCGTGGTGTCGGTCTCGTGGCCGACCGCGGAGATCAGCGGGATCGCGCTTTCCGCGGCGGCGCGGACCACGACCTCCTCGTTGAAGCCCCAGAGGTCCTCGAGGCTTCCGCCGCCGCGCGCGACGATCAGCACGGCCGGCCTCGGAATATCGCCGTCCGCGGCGAGCGCGTTGAAGCCGCGGATGGCGGCGGCGACCTCGGCGGCGGCGGTCTCGCCCTGCACCCGCACAGGCCAGACCAGCACGCGACGCGGGAAGCGGTCCGACAGGCGGTGCAGGATGTCCCGGATCACGGCGCCCGTCGGCGAGGTGATGACGCCGACAGTCTCCGGCAGGAACGGCAGCGGGCGCTTGCGGCCCTCGTCGAACAGCCCTTCCGCGGCGAGCCGTTTGCGGCGCTCCTCTAGCTGGGCGAGCAGCGCGCCGACGCCGGCCGGCTCCAGCACGTCGACGACGATCTGGTAGGCGGATTTTCCGGGATAGGTCGTGAGCCGCCCCGTGGCGATGACCTCCATCCCCTCCTCGGGGCGGAACTTCAGCTTGCCGAACGTGCCGCGCCAGACCACCGCGTCGATCTTCGCGCCCTCGTCCTTCAGCGCGAAATAGGCGTGACCCGAAGAGTGCGGGCCGCGATAGCCGGAGATCTCGCCGCGCACCCGCACATAGCCGAACCGGTCCTCGACCACACGCTTCAGCGACTGGCTGAGCTCGGAGACCGAGATTTCCGGGGCGTTGGAGAGCGCGGCGTCGGGTCCGGCCATAGGGTCCTGAGGTCGATACGGAAAAGCGGGCGTCGTTCATACGCCGGTCGGCGCGCCGAGGCGACCGCGGGAGCCGAAATGGAACCCCTCGCGCCGAAAATCGTTGGAAACAGAGCAAAAGCAATCAGCAGGAGGACGACCCATGCGCGCGCTCGTCGCCGCCACGCTTCTGGCCGCCGCCCCGATTTCCCTTGCGGCGGCCTCCCCTATCGAGATTCTGACCGCCCCGCCCGCCGGCGACACGCCGGAGGTGAAGATCGAGGCGACCCAGTTCGCGACCCCGGAAGTCCGCGTGAAAGCCGGGTCCGCGGTGAAGTGGGTCAATGTCGACGGCGCAACCCACAACGTCCACTTCCGCCGCGGCCCCGCCAAGGGCGATCCGAAGGCGCAGGGCCGCACGCTGAACGAGGGGGACGCCTATGTGGTGAAGTTCGCCGAGGCCGGCACCTACGAGTATATCGACACGCTGCATTCCACCATGAAGGGCAAGATAATCGTGGAATGATTATAGTTACAGAAAACTGATAAGCACATTTTCGAAGACGTCAAAGTTCAGAGTCATCAATTCATCGATATTCATTGCCGGGATTATTGAACAGTCCCTCCTGTCCGCTTACGGACGGCGACGAACCGCCGTTCCGGCGGACAGGAGAGGACGCACATGAAGACCATCGCCGCCTGGAACCGTCACTCGCTCGACCGCAGGACGCTGCTCGTCGCCGGCGCCGCCGCGGTGGCGGGCGCGGCCATCGCGCCGAAGCTGGCCATGGCCGAGGAGCCGGTCGAGATCGACCCGACGGGCGCTGGCGGCGGCACAGAGGTCGCTATCGAGAGCATGGCGTTCCAGACGCCCGAGGTGAAGTGCAAGGTCGGCGACACCGTCACCTGGTCGAACAAGGACGGCATCGCGCACAACGTCCACTTCCGCCAGGGGCCGATGAAGGGCAACCCGAAGGCCCAGGGCAAGATGCTCAACACCGGCGAGAAGTACTCGGTGAAGTTTCTGCAGGCCGGCGACTATTCCTATGTCTGCACGCCGCATCCGATGATGAAGGGCAAGGTGATCGTCGAGGCCTGAAGGATCGGCGCGTCGCCGGTATCGCCCGCGCTCAAAGGCGGCTAGAACGACGCGCCAATCCACTGGACTGAAGAGATCGCATGATCGTTCTACTCGTCGGCTCAGGCGGCCGCGAGCACGCCCTCGCCGCCGCGCTCTCGAAAAGCGCCCGGCTCTCGCGCCTGATCGCGGCCCCCGGCAATCCCGGCATCGCGCAGCACGCGGACTGCCGGCCGGTTCCGGTCGACGACATCGAGGGCATCGTCCGCCTCGCGGTCGACGAGAAGGTCGATCTCGTCGTCGTGGGCCCCGAGGCGCCGCTGGTCGCGGGGCTCGCCGACAGGCTGACCGAGGCCGGGGTCAAGGTGTTCGGGCCGAGCGCCGCGGCCGCGCAGCTCGAAGGCTCGAAGGCCTTCACCAAGGCGCTGTGCGCCCGTCACGACATCCCGACCGCCGGCTTCCGCCACTGCCGCTCGAAGGACGAGGCGCGCGCGGCGATCGACGCCTTCGGCGCGCCCGTCGTCGTCAAGGCCGACGGCCTCGCCGCCGGAAAGGGCGTGACGGTCGCCGAAAAACTCGACCAGGCCTATGAGGCGATCGACGCCATCTTCGCCGCGCCGGGCGCCGAGGCGGTCGTCGAGGAGTTCATGGACGGCGAGGAGGCGAGCCTGTTCGCCCTCGTCGACGGCAAGACCGCCCTCCCGTTCGGCGACGCTCAGGACCACAAGCGCGCCTTCGACGGCGACAAGGGTCCGAACACCGGCGGCATGGGCGCCTATTCACCGGCGCCAGTACTCAGTCCGGCGCTCGCCGAGCAGGCGATGGCCGAGATTGTCCGTCCGACGGTGAAGGCGATGGCCGAAGACGGAGCGCCCTTCGTCGGTTTCCTCTACGCCGGTCTGATGCTGACCTCCGATGGGCCGAAGCTCGTCGAGTACAACGTCCGCTTCGGCGACCCCGAGGCCGAGGTCGTGCTGCCGCGCCTCGAAAGCGACTTCCTCGACCTCCTGCTCGCCGCGGTCGACGGGCGGCTGGACGGGGTCGAGGCGGCGTTCTCCGACAACACCGCGCTCACCGTCGTGATGGCGACCAGGGGCTATCCCGGCGAGTACGGCAAGGGCTCGGAGATTCGGGGCGTCGGAAAGGCCGAGGCGCGCGACGGCGTCACGGTCTTCCACGCCGGGACGAAGCAGGGCGGCGACCGGCTGCTGGCGAATGGCGGCCGGGTGCTCGCGGTCACCGCGCTCGGGGCCGACGCGGCCGAGGCGCAGGTCAACGCCTATGCGGCGGTCGACCTGATCGACTGGCCGGAAGGCTTCTGCCGCCGCGACATCGGCTGGCGGGCGGCCGCGCAGGCCGAAGAGGCCTGAGGCTCTCTTCGGCGAGCCGCGCGGACCGGCTCGCCGAGCTCGCTTGGACCCTCCGGGCCGCTCGCCCGCAGCGATCGGCTATTTCGCCGTCCTGAACGCTTCCATCGCCCGCGCCGAATAGACCAGCGCCGCGCCCGCATTGAGCGCGATGGCGACGGTCAGCGCCTCCATCACTTCCTCGGTCGTCGCGCCGGCCTTCCTGGCGGCCTCCGAATGCACCGCGATGCAGCCGTCGCAGCGCGTGGTCGTCGCGACCGCAAGCGCGATCAGTTCGCGCGTCTTGGGATCGAGCACCTTCGCCGCCGTGGCGGAGGCCGCGAGCGTGTCGTGCCCCTTCATGAGGTCCGGGTTGAGCGTCGCGATCTCCCCGATCGCGCCCATCAGTTCGCCGCGATAGCCGTTCCAGTCGAGCATTGCGTTTCCTCCTGCTTGTTATCTAACTTACTAGTTAGTAAGTCCGCAGGATCGTCAAGCCCGGCCCGGCCCCGCCGTTGACGGAAGCGGCCTGCGACGGATACTCGGCTGATGGTGATGGAAACGCGCGAACGCCTGCTTTTCGAGGCCGAACGGCTTGTGCGGACGCTCGGTTATGCGGGCTTCAGCTATGCCGATCTCGCCGGCAGGGTCGGCCTCACCAAGGCCGCCATCCACCATCATTTCCCGTCAAAGGGAGCGCTCGGGCTCGCGCTCGTCGCCGCCTACGACCGGCGCTATGCGGAGGCGATGCAGGCGATCCTCGAGCGCGAGGCGTCGGGGCCTGCACGGATCGCGGCCTATGCCGAGCTTTATCTGAAGGGGCTGGAGGACGATCTCGGCTGCCTGTGCGCCGCGCTCGCGATCGAGGTCGCGGCGCTGCCGCCGACGTTCCGGGCGGCGCTGGCGGCGTTCTTCGGCAAGCATGTCGAATGGCTCGCCGGCGTCATCGCAGAGGGTCAGGCGGACGGCTCGATCCGCGCCGGGCTCGATCCCCGGGCGGAGGCCAGCCAGATCGTGTCCACGCTCGAAGGCGCGCTCCTGATGGGGCGCGTCTTCGGGCGGCAGGACGATTTCAGGGGCGCGCTGGCCGCACTCGACGCCAGCCTGCGCCCCTGAAACGCTTGGATCTCAGACCTTACCGTCGAGACCCATCTGGTAGTATTTGTGGGTGATCTTGTCCTGATTCTCGAGCAGCCAGTCGATCGAGGGCTCGGACGACATCGCCTTGCGGATCGCCTCCAGCATGCCCTTGCGGTGGATGTCGAACAGCACCTTGTGGTCGAGGTTCTCGATGTCGACGATCGTCGGCGCGAGCCAGACCGAGCAGATGATGCCGAGGTCGTTGGCCTTGTCCTTCGGGATGTAGCCGGCCCGGACCGCGTCGAGCACGCCGTTGGCGATCGCGAACTGCACCGTGCCCATCAGGATGTTGGTGTAGCGCGGGTTGTCGACGGTGACCTTGGAGACGCACAGCGTCACCGGCCGCACCATGACGTCGGTGTTGAGCAACGCGAAGACGCGCGTGTGGCCCGCGACCTGGTCGCCCGTGAGGGTCGCGAGCGCGGTCCCGACCGGCCCGTCGAGCTCGCCGATGACGACTTCCGGCTCGGCGGCGGTGCCGGGAGGGCCGCCGGCGACGAGCGCCTCGCCGGCGCGCAGCACGATGCGGTTGGACATGGAATGCTCCTGCAGGATGCGATCGCTGGGGGGAAGCGATCTATGACGGGCGTTTGGTCCGGCGACTTGTCGTCACCAGACCAGTTTTGGCATGACGGCGACAGGCTCGTAGCCGTTCTCGGCGAACAGCGCGGCGAGCTTGTCGGGATCGGGCGATCCGCGGCCGAGCTCGTCGCCATGGATGCCGTCGGCGACGAACACGCAGTCGATCCCCGCGGCGGTCGCGCCGGCGAGGTCGGTGCGCACGGCGTCGCCGATCGCGATGACGCGGCTGCGCTCGACCTCGCGGCCGGCGATCTCCTGCGCAAGCCGGATCGCGGCGTCGTAGATCGGCGGGTACGGCTTGCCGGCCCACAGCGTCTCGCCGCCGGCCCTTTCATAGAGGTCGGCGATCGCGCCTGCGCACCAGATGGTCTGGTCGCCGACCTGGACGACGAGATCGGGATTGGCGCAGACGAGCGGCATGTCGAGGCTCTTCAGCTCGGCCAGGCGTTCGGAATAGTCCTCCGGCGTCTCGTCGTACTCGTTGACGAGACCGGTGACGACGGCGATCTCGGCTTCGCCAGGCCCGACCCTCTCGATCCTCTCCTCGCCGAGCAGCGGAAGGTCGCGGGAGGGGCCGATGTGGTGGACGCGCGTGACGCGGCGGTCGGCGAGCATGCGGAGGGCGACGTCGCCGGAGGTGACGATCCCGTCCCAGGCAGAACGGGGGACAGCCTTCTCGTCAAGGCTCTTCACCACCCATTCGGACGGGCGCGGGGCGTTCGACACCAGCACGACCGTGCCGCCGCCCGCCCGGAATCGGGTCAGCGCGTCGGCCGCCTCGACATGGGCGCTGAGACCGTTGTGAAGCACGCCCCAGACGTCGCAGAGCGCGACGTCGTAATTCGGCGCGAGCGGTTCGAAGCCTGCGAAGGCCGGCGCCTCGCCGTCCGGTGAAGGATCTCTCTGCATGGCGCATCGGCTAAGCGGGCGGGCGCCTCGCCGTCAAGCAGCCGGGACGTCGCGGTCAGCGCGCGCCGATCGAGCGCGGGACCAGCCGGGTCGCGGCGGCGGGCCGCGCGGAGGGCGCCTCGTCGGGCGCGGCGGGGCGCACCGGACGCGGCACGCCGAACAGAGCCCCCTGCGACAGCTGGACGTCCATGTCGAGCAGTTCGGGCACGGTCCGCTCCTCCTCGACATGGGTCGCGACGAGCTCGATGTCGTAGCGCGACAGCAGGCTCGCGAGGTCGGCCGGATGGATCGCAGCCCCGCGGGCGGTCTCGGGGTCGAGCAGGCGCTCCGCCGCGACCTTGACGAAGCGCACGCCGCGGCGGGAGAGCTCGCGCGGGTCAAGACGCAGGTCCTCGACAGCGTCCATCGAGAAGCGCAGGCCCTGTCCGCGCAGCCGGTCGAGCAGCGCGGCGCCCTCCCCTGCGAGGCGGCCGAACGCGGACTGCGGCAGTTCGAGCACGACGTTGCGCGCGATGTCGGGGCGCCCCTCCAGCTGGGCGGCGATCCCGGCGCGGCCCTCCGGGGCCGCGAGCGTCTCGATCGCGATGTTGAGGAACACCGCTCCGGCGCCCTTGGCGGAGAGACGCTGCGCGACGGGCGCGCAGGCCTGCAGCATCAGGCGGTCGATCTCGGCGATGCGGCCGCGCGCGGCGGCGATCTCCCTGAAATCGGCGGCGGCGAGGACGCCGGTCGGCTCGACGATCCGCGCCAGCGCCTCGTAATGGGCGACCCGCCGCCCGGGAAGCGTCACGATCGGCTGGAGATGCGGCTCGATCCGGCCTGAGGCGAGCGCCCTGTCGAGCCGCGTGGCGACGTCGTCCGTCGGCACGGGCCCGGCGGTCGACAGCGCATCGACAGGGTCGAAGGCTTCCGGCGCCGCCTGCACCCGCGGCGCGACGAGCGGCGCAGGCGAGGCGGCGGGAGGCTCCGGAGGCAGCCGGGACGCGACAGTCGGCGGCGCGACCGTCACCGCGGACGCCGGGGGCGCGGCCTGCGCGGCGGCGGCGGATTTCAGCCTGCCGATCTCGACGTCCTGCGCGGCGAGCTCCTTGGCGATGGTGTTCACGAGGCCGCCGAGGGCGGCGATCTCCTCCACCATCGGCTTGGTCGCGGCGCGCGCACGTTCGCTGGCCGCACCGTCGAGCGTCGAGATCCGCGCCTCGAGCGTCTCGATCCGGCTCTGCAGCTGGGTGACCACGCGGTCGAGGTCTTCGAGGCGCCCGCCGTCCTGGGGCGCCGCCCGGGTGAAGGCGAGCTGGATGACCGCCATGGCGACGAGCGCGCCGAAGGCCGCGAGCAGCGCCTGGGCGAGGGAGAGACCGAAGCCGAAACTTGCGATCACGGCGACGCAGCCCGCCGTCACCGCCATGGCGGCGGCGACGAAGATCGCGGCGGGCTTCGACATCAAACGTGCGTCCAGTATCGCGTTAAAAGCGCAGAGGATCATCCCTGATTCGCCAGCGTGCGCCTATTCTCCGAGGCCGTTCCGGCGGTTCCCGCACACCTTTCATTTACCCTGTTGAGCGACTTTCGATCCGCGCGACGGCCGCCAGGGCCTTCGACGTCGCATCGATCCGCCGGGGACAGCTTGCCCATGCCGCAACCGCTCACGACGGACGCTCACGGCCTGTCGCCGCGCGCCCGGACGCGGGTCCTGCTGGTCGAGACCGACGCCGCGTCCGCGCGCGTCGCGACCTGCGCGATCGCGACGGCCGGCGGCGAGGTCGTGGCGACGCTGGCGCCGGGAGCGGTCGACGCCGCGCCGCACGACGTGGCGGTCGCAATCGTGGACCTGCCCGGCAAGGACGCGCTCTCGGTCGTCGAGCGGCTGGTCGAGAAGGGCGTCGCCGTGGTCGCGACCAGCGGCGCCGGCTCCGTCGCGCTCGCCGTCGAGGCGATGCGCCGCGGCGCCGTCGACTTCATCCTGAAGCCCTATACGCCCGACGCCCTCTCGCGCCGCCTCGTCCCGCGTTTCGCCGAGGCCGACGCCGTCCGGGAGAAGCCGGCGCCTGCAACGCCTGCGCCGGCGGCCTCCGGCGCGGATTTCGCGGCCTTCGTCGGAACCTCGCCAGCGATGCGCAGGGTCTATGCGGAGATCGAGCGCATCGCGCCGTCCCGCGCGCCGGTCTTCGTCACCGGCGAGAGCGGCTCGGGCAAGGAGCTCTGCGCCGAGGCGATCCACGCGCGCTCCGGCCGCGCCTCAAAACCCTTCGTCGCGCTGAACTGCGGCGCGATCCCGCGCGAGCTGATGGAGTCCGAGGTCTTCGGCCATGTCCGCGGCGCCTTCACCGGCGCCACGGAGGACCGCGCCGGCGCCGTCGAGGCGGCGCAGGGCGGCACGCTGTTCTTGGACGAGATCGGCGAGATGGAGCTCGCCCTGCAGGCCAAGCTGCTGCGCGTGCTGCAGACCGGCGAGTTCCGCCGCGTCGGCGAGGTCAGGGCGCGCCAGTCCGACGTGCGCATCGTCTGCGCCACCCATCGCGATCCGCAGGCCGAGGTCGCCGCGGGGCGGTTCCGGCAGGATCTCTTCTACCGGCTGCACGTGCTGCCGCTCGCCCTCCCGCCGCTGCGCGAGCGCGGTTCCGACGTCGCGGCGCTGGCCGAGACGTTCCTTGCGCGTTTCTCGGCGGAGGAAGGCCGCGGCTTCCGGCGCATCGCGCCGGCGGCGATGGATCTGCTCGTAGCCCATGACTGGCCCGGCAACGTCCGCGAGCTCCAGAACGTCCTGCGTCGCGCCGTGGTGCTGGGCGACGGCGCCGAGCTGACGCCCGACATGCTGCCGGCCGAGATTACGCTGCGACGCCCGGCGGCAGGCTTTGCGCCCCTCTGCGAGACCGACGGGATCGAGCCGTTCTGGATCACCGAGCGCCGCGTGATCGAGCGCGCGGTCGCGGCCTTCGGCGGCAACACGGCCCGCGCCGCCGCCGCGCTCGAGATCAGCCCCTCGACGATCTACCGCAAGCGCGAGCGCTGGGCGGAGGCCGCGAAGGCCTGAGCCCGGTCCTCAGACGACGATGAAATCGTCGGCGTCGATCGCGGCCTTGTTGTCGAGAATGGCGAACAGCGAGTGCGCGCCGGCGCCCGACCCGTCAGCGTCGTAGAACAGCCGGCCGGTGGCGCGGTCGTAGATGATGCGGTCGCTTGCGTCGGCGGCGCCGAGCGACAGGTCCTTGAAGGCCGACGGCGCGAGCTCCCCGATGTTGATGCGCGGGAAGAAGCGCGACGCCAGCTCGATCACGTCCGCGCCGACGGCGAAGTCGACGACGTGGTCGGCGTTGGCGGCCCCCGGCGCGGCGGTGAAGCGGAAGACGTCCTCGCCGCCGCCGCCGAACAGCCTGTCGTTCCCGCTCGCGCCGTCGAGCCTGTTGTCGGAATGGTTGCCCGTGATCCGGTTCGCGAGCCCGTTGCCGGTGGCGTCGATCGCTCCCCCGCCGATCAGCGACAGGTGGTCTGCATAGCTGCCGGCGAGGCTGAAGCTGACCGTGCTGATGACCCGATCGACGCCGCCGCCGGACGGGTCGATCACGACGTCCTCCGCGACATTTACATGGTAGGTGTCGTCGCCGCCGCGGCCGTACATCGTGTCGGCGCGCTGGCCGCCGTCGAGCACGTTCGCCGCGTCGTTGCCGGTCAGGACGTTCGCGAGAGCGTTGCCGGTCGCGTCGATCGCGGCGTCGCCGGTGAGCGTGAGGTTCTCGACGTAGCCGCCCGTCAGGCTGAACGAGACGGAGCTCTTGACGAGGTCGGTTCCGCCGCCGTTCGCCTCGACGACGACGTCGCCCGCGTCGTCGACGTTGAAGGTGTCGTCGCCGGCGCCGCCCTCCATGCTGTCGGCGCCGGCGCCGCCGTAGATGTTGTCGGCCCCTGCCCCGCCGCGGATGGTGTCGGCGCCCCCGCCGCCGGAGAGCAGGTCCGCGCCGCCGGCGCCCTCGATCTTGTCACGGAGCTCGTCGCCCACGATCCGGTCGTCCGCGCCGTCGCCGACGGAGGTACGGACGTACGACAGGATGGAGGCTCTTATGTCCGGGTAGTCAGGAAGACCAGGATCGTCATAGGGGTAACTATAGAAATCATAGGAGAATACGAAATCTCCGTTCGTAAGCGCTGCTACGAACGGCAACTCCGCTGCAGCTGCCCCACCACCGAAACCGGCAAGTTCCATCGGGCCCTGAACGACATTTCCATTCTGATCGTACAAAGCTCCGTAAATGTCGTCGCTGCGGAATTGGTTCGGCGATGGATTTCCATCTATGTCAGGCTCGCCCGGCTCATAGCTAATTACCTGCCATGACACCATTATATAGCCGTTCGCCAAGACCGTGACGTCCGGGTAAGCTTCATCGAGACCCGACCCCACATCGAGATGGATGACAGACCCAGGCGTCTGATTGGCCGCATCGCCGTCGAACAGCCGAAGCGTGACGTCTTCGCCCCTCCCGTTGGTTCCCGCGTTTTCAAGCGCGACAGTGAAGCCGCCGTCGGCGAGGGCGGCGACAGAACCTATCTGTGCCTTCTGCTGGCCGCTGGCCAGCACGGCGTCGGCGACGCGTATGGTCCCGTCGGCGTTGAAGACCGTCGCACGCAGCGTAGCGCTTCCTGGCGTCCCTTGGTCGCTCCAGTAGGAGACCACGTAGCCTCCGTCGCTGAGCGCCGTCGCGTCGAAAATGCTCGTGTCGTCGAGACCTGTTCCAATCTGGATCGGCGATCCGACTTCGGTTCCCAAATCGTCGTAACGCTGCACGAACATCTCGTCTGACAACATTCGGTAAGCCGTGGCGAAGCCTTCGTCTTGCAACGCCGCCGACTTGCCGCCCCTGAGGCTCAACCCGCCCGGATCGCCGATCGGCTCGCCCGTTTCAGTGAACAGATAGCCACGCGATCCGGTGACGCCGCCTCCCGTGACAAGAACATTCCCATTGTCCAGCTGAATAAAATCGCTAAATCCATAAGATAAGTCTAGGCTTTCTGTTGTGGTGATTTCATCTCCATTACTGTCATAGAAGATAATTTTCGCACGATCTCCATACAATATCGCAAAGCCGCCGTTACTAAGACCAATTGTTTCCTCAATGTATTGCAATCCGTCGTCATTGACATCAGGTGGTATTATTTCGGTCTCTATTCTTTCCAGCGAATACGTCGTCGTCACAGCCATCACGACCTCCTTGCGACTGACACGCAGGATTTTCGACGCGTTCGGCGGGGGCCGACTTCAACCGATGCGGAGCAGGCCGCAGACTTCGCCGAGACCAGGATTCTTCCGGCGCTGGGGGCGGACGCCAGACATGCAGTCTGAAGACGCAGGCGAAAGTATCCGATAACTCGACACCCGAAATCATCACAAAGTCTGGGCGCCGCGTAAAGCAACTTGTGGATCAAGAACTTCGGGCGACGTCCGAGGCGTCGCGCCGGTTCACTTTTTTTTGGCGCGGGCAAGTCATCGCGGCCCACGGCAGTCGCGCAGCACGATAATACCTTATTGGATCAACCGCGCGCCGCTGCGCCACCCACCGCTTTCGCGGAGGGGCGGCGCCATCGCCCGGCGAACACGGCGCCCTCC
>CABHPB010000067.1 GCA_902168115.1 uncultured Methylopila sp.
CGGCATACGAGATCATGCCTAGTCTCGTGGGCTCGGAGATGTGTATAAGAGACAGCATCCTGGAGCGCGCCCCCTCCACCATGGCTACCGCACCCCTCCCCCGCTTCGCAGGGGAGGAGCAAGGGGCGGCGGCGCTCCTCCGGCTGGGGCCACCCTCCCCGCTCCTCATCCTGAGGAGCCTCGGGCGGCGAGCCCGAGGCGTCTCGAAGGACGCGCTCGGCCGATGCAGGGCGGAAACGAACTGCGTGCTTCGAGACGCCCGCCGGGGGCGGGCTCCTCAGCATGAGGGAGGTGGAGGGTGGAAGGAGAGGAACGCTGGCCGTGCGTGTTCGCCGGGCGTCGCTTGCATGGAGCGGGCGTTTCCGCGCCAGGCGGGGCCGCTAGCTGAGGGCCGGTCGGCCGGAGACGGCCGCGCAAACCAGGAGGGCGCGGGACATGGAGTATGTGAAGTTCGGCCGCACGGGCCTCGACGTATCGCGCATCTGCCTCGGCTGCATGACCTATGGCGAGAGCGGCCGCGGGACCCATCCCTGGACGCTCGACGAGGACACCTCGCGGCCGCTGATCCGGCAGGCGCTCGAGGCCGGGATCAATTTTCTCGACACCGCCAACGTCTATTCGCTCGGCTCGTCCGAAGAGATCGTCGGGCGGGCGATCAAGGATTTTTGCAAGCGCGACGAGATCGTGCTGGCCACAAAAGTCTGCCAGCGCATGCGGCCCGGCCCGAACGGCGCGGGCCTGTCGCGCAAGGCGATTTTTTCCGAGCTCGACGCCAGCCTGAAGCGGCTCGGGACCGACTATGTCGACCTCTATCAGATCCACCGCTTCGACTACGGCACGCCGATCGAGGAGACGCTGGAGGCGCTGAACGACTGCGTGCGCGCTGGAAAGGTCCGCTACATCGGCGCCTCGTCCATGTCGGCGTGGCGCTTCGCCAAGGCGCTCTACGTCTCCCGCGCGAACGGCTGGGCCGAGTTCGTCTCGATGCAGAACCACCTCAACCTGATCTACCGCGAGGAGGAGCGCGAGATGCTTCCCCTGTGCGAGGAGGAAGGGGTGGCGGTGATCCCGTGGAGCCCGCTCGCCCGCGGAAGGTTGACCCGCGACTGGGACGCGGGCAGCGCGCGGCAGGAGACCGACGAGTTCGGCAAGACGCTCTATCTCGACAGCGACCGGCAGGTGGCGGAGGCGGTGGCGAAGATCGCGGCGGCGCGCGGCGTTCCGCGGGCGCAAGTCGCGCTTGCCTGGGTCGCGCAGAAGGACGTCGTCGCAGCGCCCATCATCGGGGCGTCGAAGCCGGGCCATATCGCGGACGCGGTCGCAGCGCTGGAGTTCGATCTGACGGCGGAGGAGATTTCCGCGCTCGAGGCGAGTTACGAGCCGCACGGCGTCGCGGGGTTCGTGTGAGGCTTCAGTCGTTCCCGACGAGGCGCACCCGCGCGGGACGCTGGGCGGGCGCCGCGATCGCGGCGGCGCGGGTCTGGTTGCGGCCGCCGGCCTTGGCCTCGTAGAGCGCGGCGTCGGCGAGGCGGTAGAACGCGTCGCGCTCGACCGGCGCGCCGGCGGGCAGGCTCGCCGATCCGACGCTGACCGCGATCGCGCCGGCGCCGATGCCGGCGCTCTCGACGGCAAGGCGCGCGACCTCGCCGTGGATCTTCTGGGCGATGCGGGCGGCGCCGGCGGCGTCGGTCTGGGGCAGGACGACGACGAACTCCTCGCCGCCGACCCGCGCCACGAGGTCGCCCGGCCGGTGGACCGACCCGCCGAGCGCGCGGGCGAGGCCCTTCAGCACCTCGTCGCCGACGCTGTGGCCGTAGCGGTCGTTGATGCGCTTGAAGTGGTCGGCGTCGACCACCAGCAGCGACAGCGGCCGGCCGAAGCGCTGCGCCTCGCCGAAGACCCGCGCGAACTCCTCCTCGAAGCAGCGGCGGTTCGGCAGCCCGGTGAGCGAGTCGGTGCGCGACAGGCGCGCGAGCTCGCCTTGCATGTCGGCGCCGCGCTTCAGCTCGCGCCCGAACAGCAGCGCGAGGCCCGCCGTGAGCGCGCAGAGGCTGAGCAGCACCAGACCGAGCGCGATCGCCCGTCCGCGCCACTGCGCCTCGACGTCGTCGGCGCCGAGCGCGACGTTCAGGACCAGCGGCAGGTCGCCGACCTTGGTGAAGGAGTAATAGCGCTCGACGCCGTCGCGCACGGAGGTCGCGACGAAGGCTCCGCCCGGCGCGGAAATGAAGCGCTCGAAATTGGCCGAGCCCGCGATGCTCGCGCCGATGTCGGCCTCCACGAACGGGTAGCGCATGAGGCGGACGCCGTCGGTCCGGTAGAGATTGACGGCGCCCTCGGGACCGAGGCCGATGCGGTCGAACAGGCGCTGGAAGTAGCTGAGCTTCAGGCTCGCCAGCGCGACGCCGCCGAAGGAGCCGTCCGGCCTGTCGATCCGGCGCGACAGCACCACGATCGGCGAGCCCGTGAGCCGTGAAACGAGCGGCTCGCTGATGGTGAGGCCGAGATTCGGACTGGCCTTGTGCGCCTTGAAGTAGCTGCGGTCGGCGTTGTTGAGCTTTCGCGGCGGGTAGCCGGCCGAGTCCTGCGTGACGTCGCCGTTCTCGTCGAGGACGAGCATGACGCCGATGTCGCGGGCGGTCGCCGCCCGGTCGAACAGGATGAGCTGGCGAAGCGACGGGTCTGCCGCCCGGACCGCCGGCATGCCGACGCCCTCGACGACGCGCGTCAGAGAGAGATCGATGATCTCGACGTTGCGCGCGATGTCGCGCTCGATCAGCTGCAGCAGGTTTTCGGAGGTCTGCCGCGCCTTTTCCCAGGCCTCGCGGCGCATCTCGACCAGCATCGCGCCCGAGACGGCGAGCATCAGGACCGGCGCGAGGACGGCGAGCGCCACCCAGGTGCGCGCCGATCGCGCCCAACGTTCCAGCCAGTTCGAACCGGCCATGCGCGTTTCTCTCCAGAGCCTGCAGCTCGATGGATAGCGCGCGATTGACTTAAGGCTCGTTTCGACGCGGCGGAAAGCCGTCGTTCCTGCCGATGTGGTTATTGCAGCATGAACGAAAACCGCCGCCGGAGGGCCCGGCGGCGGCGCGATTACTCAGGGCTCAGAGGCCGAAGGGATAGTCGCGGTGGGCGCGATGAAGGGCGCGGCCCTGCTCTTCGAAGAAAGCGGAGAACTCGCGGGCGAAGCCCGAGAAAAAGCCGGAGAGCGAGAAGGAAGAGACGGCGTTCAGGACGGCGGTGGTCATGGGAGGAACCCTGGTCTTGAGTGCGGGCGTCGCGCCCGGTGTTTCGATGGATGGTATTTGGCATGCCAGAGCCATTCCGAGAACGCATGAGACGGCATGACTGTCATGCAATGGTAGAATGGGTGTTGGCTGGCGGGTTCTGGTCGGCGTTTGGCGGCGCGCAGCGGAACGAAAGCCGTGCTGGGAAGTTTTCCCTCAGCTTCCGGCGTCGGAAGCGACCCTGCGTTCGTCCTTGCCGCGGCCCTCTCCCTCTTAGCCGCTGAGGGGACAAGTCCTTCCCCGATGAACTCATGGGCGCGCTTGCGCCCATTTTTTTGCGCGTCGTATATCGCGCGCGTCCTCGTCTCGCTTCGGCCCAATTCCGGGATAGGTTGTTCACGACGCCGCGACGGAGCCGCACCGCGTGAACCGATTTGTCCTGATGGCCGCCGGCCTCGCGGCGCTGTTCGCTCAGAGCGTGGCCGCGGCGCAGTTCGAGCCGAAACTCAGCTTCAAGCCGAAGCCCGGCGAGCGCGCCGTGGCGCTGACCTTCGACGCCTGCTCGGGCGCGTTCGACGACCGGATCTTCGAAGCGCTGATGCAGGGCGAGGTGAAGGCGACAATCTTCGTCACCGACCGCTGGATCCGCCACAACCCCGGCAACCTCAAGCTGCTCGAATCCCGCCCCGACCTGTTCCAGATCGAGAACCACGGCGCCAACCACGTGCCGCCCGTCACCGACGCGCTCGAGGTCTTCGGCATCCGCTCCGCCGGAACGATCGAGGCGGTGAAGGCTGAGGTCGAGGGCGGCTCGCGCTCGATCCAGGCGGCCACCGGCCGCCGGCCGGTCTGGTATCGCGGCGCGACCGCCCGCTACAGCACTGATGCGATGAAGGCGATCGCGGACCTCAAGTTCCGCATCGCCGGCTACTCTCTCAACGCCGACAAGGGCGCCTCGCTGCCCGCGGGCGTCGTGCAGCGCCGCGTCCAGCAGGCGAAGCCTGGCGACGTCCTCATCGCGCACATCAACCAGCCGCACCGGTCCTCGGGGGCAGGCGTCGCGGCGGGAATCCGGGCGCTGAAGGCCGGCGGATGGAGCTTCGTCAAGCTCGAGGACGTCGAGCCTATCGAGGACAACCGACGACCGCTCATCGTGGAGCCGCACGAGACGACGGACCAGCCTGACGCCATGTCGGCGACGCCAAGGAAGCCGGCTGTTCCAGCCCGAAAGCCGGGAGACGAGCTGAAAGCGGCTCCGGCGATCGATCCGGCGCCGCCCGCCGACGCCGGCGCGAAGGCTGCGCCGCCCGCGGCCGAGGCTCCCGCATCGCCGCCGGCGGCGCCTCAGGAGGAGGTCGAGGTCCGCCCCAGCATGCAGATCAAGCCGCGACCGGGCGGCGCGTTCCAGCCCGCGCCCGGCGCCGCCTGGCCGGGGCAAATCTCCGCCCCGAAAGCGCCCTCGCCCGCGCCGCCGCCGGCGGAGCCGCGCGTCAATCCTTGACGCCGCTGATCGCGCCCGAGAACGTGGCGGCGCGGCGGAACGAGCTCTTCAGGATGCAGGCGCGCTTGCCGATGTTGAAGGTGAAGGCGCGGCAGCGCCGGTCCGCCTCGCACGAGGCCTTACAGGACCGGAAGTTCGCGTCCCAGTCGATGGAATAATCCGCCCGGCTGTCGCCGTAGTTCTCGAGATCGACATCGTTCAGGGTCGCCCGGATGCGCTCGACCGCCTCGTAAGCCGCGCTCTGGCCGCCGCCGGCGTGATCGAGATCGGCCTCGGCCCGGGAGCCGCGTTTCACCCCCGAAACGACGTTGCGGAACACGAGCGTCCGCGCGATCCCGCTCTTCAGGAAGCAGACCCGCTTGCCGACATTGTAAGTGAAGGCCTGGCAGCGCTGGTCACCCGCGCAGCGCGACATGCAGGTCGCCTGGTCGACGTCGCGGATCTCGTCGAAGTCGAGCTCCGGAAAGTCGGTGTCGAAGCGAATGCGGAACCCGTCGCGCGGATCCTGTGCGGCCGGCGCAAAGATGGGAGGCTGCTGCGGCGGAGCATAGGCTGGCGGCGACGGCGGAGGGGTCGGCGGCGGCTGGTTCTGCGCCGCCTCCTCGCGCTGGAGAGCGGCGAAGCGCTCGCGCCACTGCGGCGTCAGCGGGCTGGACGGATAGCGCCGCATGATGTCGGCGACCATCTTCGAGTTGGCGTTGTCCTTGATGTAGGACCACTCGATCTCGGCCCGGTCCGGGGTGGGCGCCTGCGGCGGCAGACCGAGCTCGCTCTTGGCCGCCTCCGGCGGTCCGGCGAGGTAGTATTCCTTGCCGATCATCTGGTCGTAGAGCGCCGGCGTCTGCTCGTGGCCGACCTTCTCCGCGAGCGAGACGACCTCGTTGCGGATGGTGCGCGCCATCTCGCTGACGGATAGCCCCGGCTACGTCATCCTGTCGATCAGGACGCGGGTGAAGACCGAGTTCTGCGCCTTGTCGTCGTCGCCCAGCCGGTCGAGCGCAGCCTCGCCTGCGCCCGCCGAATAGAGCGCGATGGTCCCGCGCGGCGGGCTCGTCACGGCGAGGCCACGCGTGTTCCCGAGCGACCGCTTGTCGGCGCTCGCCAGCGGATTGTCGCGGCAGGCGTCGAACACCAGCATGACCACCGAGGCGCCGCTGCCCTTGAGCTGCTTCATGATCATCTGCTCGCCGATCGCCTGACCGGCGATGCGGTCCTCCTCCGCCCGGCCGGTTGCGCGCGGCATGGGCACGTCGGAGGGCAGGAAGTAGTTGGCGCCGTCGAACGACACGCCATGCCCGGCGTAGAAAAAGAAGGCGGTGTCGCCGGCCTTGAGGCGCGCCGCGAGGTCGAACAACCGGTCGACAAAGGCGCCGCGCGTCGGGTTTTCCGCCGTCAGCACCTCGAAACCGAGGCTCTGCAGCGCGCCCGCGACGGCCTTGGAGTCATTGACCGCGTTCTTCAGCTGCCGCTCGGCGCCGAGTTGAGGGTAGCTGTCGATGCCGACGACCAGCGCGACCCGACGCTCGGCGTGGGCCGGGGCGAGGGTCGCGACCAGAAGCGCGAAGACGAGGCCGATGAGACGCATCATGGGGCGTGGTGGTCCCTTTAAGCCTCAATACGTCGCGCCGGCGGCTCCGAAGGTTCGAGGATTTTTGGACCGGAACCGGCGGCCGCCGCAAGCCATGCGTGCGGCCGCCGGTCGCGAAGCGGACTTCCAGTCAGGCGCGCGCTTCCCTTTGCAGGAGCGCGACGAGGATCGCCGACACGAGGATGCCGATCGACAGCCACAGGCCCGCGGCGAGTCCGTGGGGTCCGTCCGACACGATCCCGCTCAGCACCGGGCCGACGATCTGGCCGATACCGAAGGCGACAGTCAGCGTCCCGATCGCGGTCGTCCACGCCTCCGGCGGGAAGATGCGGCGCGCGAGCGTGGTGACCGCCGTCACCGCCGCCAGCCCGGAGGCGCCGAACAGCAGGGCCGAGGCGTAGGCGCCCGGCCGGGTCGGCTCCAGCAATACGAGCAGCACGCCCGTCGTCATGACGGCGCTCGTGGCGACCAGTCCGAACCCGCCCCGCAGCCGTCCGAGGATCGGCCCCCAGACGAAGGTGAAGGCGACGATGGACATGCCGAGCACCGTCCAGAACGCCGAGACCTCGAACGGGGTGAAGCCGAGTTCGATCCTCAGATGCGCGATCACGAAGGTGGCGTAGGCGATATAGCCGGCGCCGAGCAGGCCGTAGGCGATCATCTCGAACAGGATCGGACGCAGGGCGAAGGCGCCTTTCGAGCCTCTCGGCCGCGCCGGCGGCTCGGGGACGCGCCGTATCGCGGGCGCCGCGAGCAGGGTGGCGATCGCCGACAGCAGACCGAGCGCGATCCATCCGCCGCGCCAGCCGCCCTCCGTGACAAGCGGTGGAACGACGAGAGCCGACAGTGCCACCCCGGCGCCAACGCCCGCGACGTAGACGCCGAGCACGGTCGGCGCGCGCGCCGCCCCGCCTCCCGCACCGGCGGCCGCGGCGAGCGCGCCGCCGACGACGAAGGCTATGCCGCTTGCGAGACCGGTGAAGATCCGGAGCGTTCCTTGCGTCCACCAGCCCGAGGGCAGCGCCGTCGCCGCGATCGAGAGGGCCGCCGCGGCGAGCGCCCAGGCGAACGTCCGGCGCGCGCCGAAACGCTCGACGAGCCGCGCGGCGATGATGGCGCCGCCGAGATAGCCGATCGCGTTGGCCGTCCCCATCGCGCCGGCGTCGGCGTAGGACCAACCGAGATCGTCGCGCATGGCCGGCAGCACCAGCGCATAGGCGAAGCGGCCAAAACCCTGCGCCACCGCCGGCGCCATCGCGAGGCCTGCGACGACCCACAGAGACGTCATCGCCTCGATCGCTGCGGGGCGCACGGCGGCCGGGGCGCAGTCATGGATTTCGGTCACGCCGGCGGCCTGAACGGCGGGTTGGAGGGTCGGCATCGCACGCTCCCATAATTAAATACGTACGACCGTATATAATTATTGGAAGCCGCTGTCCAGCCGCCCGTGACGACGGGCCTCATGTACTGACCCGCGCCGCCTTGAGGCGCTTGCGTGAGATCGCGCGGGCGCGTTCGAACTCCTCGTCGTCGCCGATGGTGAAGGCGACGTTGGCGAGCGCCTGATAGGCGAGCAGTTCGAAGGCGAGTTCCTCGACGTCGACGCCGTCTCGCAACTCGCCGGCGGCGCGCGCCGCCTCGAGCGCATCGAGGTAGCGCCGACGCTTGGCGGCGCGGCGCTCGGCGACCCGGTCGCGGACCGGGCCGGGACGCGCGCGAAACTCGCTGCTGACGGCGTTCATGAAGCAGCCGCCAGGCAGTTGCCGGCGCTCGACGAAGGCGAACCAGCTCTCGACCAGAGCGGTCAGGCGCTCGAACGGACCGTTCGCGGCGGCCAGCGGCGCGGCGTAGCTCTCCTCGATCAGCTGTCCGACCCAGTCGATCGTGGCGAGCTGCAGCGATTCCTTGTCGCCGAACAGGACCTGGATGTTGCCCTTGGCGACGCCGGCCTCGGCCGCGAGCCGGCCGATCGTCAGGCCTTCCAGCCCGTCGGTAGAGGCGATGGCGGCCGCCCGCTCGAGGATCTTCGCGCGGGAGGCGTCGCCGCGGGCGCGGCGGCGGTCGTCGGGCGCGATGGTGTCCTGAGAAACGCTCATGGCCGCAATATATACGGTCGTATGTAAAGTTGGAAGCGCCTCGTCAGTCGTTCGCGAGGATGAAGTTCTGCACCCGCGGATAGACCTGCGCTTCCCACTTGCGGCCAGAGAACACGCCGTAGTGGCCGACCCCCGCCTGCAGGTGGTGCCGCTTCATGTACGGCCGCAGCGAGGCGCAAAGGTCCTGAGCCGCCACTGTCTGGCCGACCGAGCAGATGTCGTCGCGCTCGCCCTCGACCGTCATCAGCGCGGTGCGCTTGATCGCCCGCATGTCGAGCTTGCGGCCGCGATAGGTCAGGCGGTTGTTGGCGAGGTCGTTGTCCTGGAACACCGTCTTGACGGTCTCGAGATAGAACTCGGCCGCAAGGTCGAGGATCGCGAAATACTCGTCATAGAAGGTCGCGATCTGCAGCGCCTTCTCGGTCTCGCCGTCGACATAGGCCCAGAACAGGTCGGAATGACCGGTCATGTGGCGGCCGGCGTTCATCGACATGAAGGCCGAGAGCTGCATGAAGCCGGGATAGACCTTGCGGCCGCGCCCGGCGTGGCGGGCCGGCACGGTGGCGATCAGGTTGCGCTCGAACCAGTCGATCGGCTTGTCGTTGGCGAGCTTGTTGACCTTGGTCGGGTTCACGCTGACGTCTACCGGCCCCGCCATTAGCGTCATGGACGCCGGATGGGCGGCGTTGGAGGTCTCCGCCATCAGCGCGGCGGCGGCGAGCGCCTGCACGGCCGGCTGGCAGACGGCGACGATGTGCGTCCCCGGACCGATCTCCTCGAGGAAGCGCACGACGTAGTCGACATAGTCGTCGAAGCCGAAGCGCCCGGCCTCGAGCGGCACGTCGCGCGCGTTCGTCCAGTCGGTCACATAGACGTCGTGGTCCGCGAGCAATGTCCTGATCGTGTGACGCAGCAGCGTCGCGAAGTGACCGGACAGCGGCGCCACCACCAGCACCTTGGGCTGGCGCGTGTTGACGTCCTTGGCGAAGTGGGTGAGCGAGCCGAACGGCGCCGTGAACGTGGTCTCCTCGACGACCGGGACGGACCGGTTGCCGACCATGACCTCGTCGATGCCGTAGGGCGGCCGCGCGTGGCTGAAGCCGGCGCGGCTCAGCATCTGGCCGAGGGCGCCGGGAACGGCCATCAGCGGCAGGCGGCCGCCGGCTGTCCATGGATCGAGAGACCGGTTGATCACGCCGCCAAACGCGCGGGTGAGGCCGGCGAGGTCCGACCCCAGTTCATACGCTTCATAAAGCATCGGCGACTCGACCCCGACTCCGCGTTTTCCCCCGCGAGCCGCGAACGCTAGTGGAATATGTTTTGCAGTGCGAGATCGTTTCTTGGGCGCTAGAACGTCCGTAGGGGGGCACTTTAGGCCAATGGCTGACGCCACACTGTCCATCTCCAGCCGCAACTACTCTTCTTGGTCGTTGCGCGGCTGGCTCATCTGCAAGCTGTCCGGGCTGGACTTCGACGTGGAAGTCCTTTCGGGCTCCCACCCGGCCGCCCGGGCCGAGTTGCTGCACCTGTCGCCGTCCTTCCTCGTGCCGCGGCTGATCCATGGCGAGATCCTCGTCTGGGACACCCTCGCCATCGCCGGCTATCTGGAGGAAATCCGCCCGTATGCCGGGCTTCTGCCCAAGGAACAGGCGTCGCGCGCATGGTGCCGCGCCATTTCCGGCGAGATGCACCAAGGCTTCGCGAACCTGCGCTCGGCCTTGCCGATGAATCTCAAGGCGCGCCACACTGGCTTCAAGATCTGGGGCGGCGCGCTCTCCGACATCAATCGGATCGTCACGATCTGGACGCAGTGCATCGAGGCGTCGGGCGGACCGTGGCTGTTCGGGCCCGAGCCGACGCTGGCCGACGCCATGTTCGCGCCGGTCGCGACGCGATTCACGACCTACGACGTGGCCGTGCCCTCCCCCTGCGGCGCCTATCGCGACCGCATCATGTCTTGGCCGCTGATGACCGAGTGGATCGAGGCCGCCGCCGCCGAACCCGAGGACATCGAAGAGCTCGACATGGAGTTCTGAAGCCGCGCCCGGCGCTCTGGCATGCAAAGTGCTGGAACGAGCGTCATGGACGGTTTCGAACCACACGCCGCAAAGGACATCCGCAGCCTCGCGCGCGAGCTCGTGGACCGAACGGTCGTCGCCCGCGAGCGCATGCGGCAAGACCCGTTCGGCAATCCCGCGCTCGACATGGCGCTGGCGATCTCCCGGATGATCGACGACGGCGCGCTCGCGACGGCCGACCTCGCGGCGCTGATCCGGACCCTGCGCGACGACGCCTATGCCGACCGGGCGCGCAGGCTCGCCGTCTATGTCGGCGGCGTCGACGCGTCAGGCTCCACCGGCGCGATGGCCGCAATCGCCTGGCGGCTCGCCTCGGGGGACGCCGCGACGTTCCGGGCGGAGACGGAGCGGACGCGCTTCTCCGCCGTGTTCACCGCCCATCCGACCTTCTCGATGCCGGCCGAGGTCGGCCGCGAGCTCGCCTCGATGGCGAGCGGCGCGGCGCCGCGGCCGTCCCGAAAGAGCGACAGACCCGAGAAGGCGGCGCTGCTCGACGAGTTCGAGCAGGCGGTCGACGCGATCCAGGCGGGCCGCGACGCCATCGACCGGCTGACCGAGCAAGTTCTCGGCGCAGCGCGCGTGCGCTTCCTCGAAGAGTGGACCAGCTTCGTCCCCAAGCCGGTCACGCTCGCGAGCTGGGTCGGCTACGACACCGACGGGCGCACCGACATCAACTGGTGGGACACGATCCGTCTTCGCCTGCAGATGAAGGCGATGCAGCTTGAGCGGGCCGCGTCGCAGGTGCAGGGCATCGGCGCGGCGCGCGAGCTTCACGACCGCCTCAAGGCGGCTCTCAGGACGGTCGAGGCGCAGTGCGCCGCCTGCCCGACGGGCGCCGCGGCCGAGCCGGAGGTCGTCGCCGCCTTCGCCGCGATCCTGATCGATCGGCGCGACGAGGCGCTGGTCTCGGTCGCGCCGCTTCTGCCGATGTTCGAGCGCGCCATCGCAGCCACCGACGGCGACCACCAGATGCGCCTCGCCGTCGCGCGGGCGAGCCTTGTCTCGCACGGCCTGTCGCTCGCCCATTCGCAGTTCCGCCTGAACGCCTCGCAGCTTCACAACGCGCTCAGGCAACTCGCCGGCCTCGACGACGCGGTGGACGACGCCGCCCGGCGGCGCGCGATGCTCTCCGGCATCAACGGCGCGCTCGACCGGCTGGAGCGGGCCGGCGTCGACTTCGGAGCGCTTCTGTCGGAGTCCTCGTCGGCGGTGCGGCTGATGATGACGATCGCCCAGATCGTGAAGCACATCGACGCCGACTCGCCCGTGCGCTTTCACATCGCCGAGACCGAGAACGGCTACACCCTGCTTTGCGCGCTCTGGCTCGCGCGGCTGTTCGGGATCGAGGACCGGATCGAGATCAGCCCGCTGTTCGAGACGGCGGAGGCGCTGGAGCGCGGCTCGCGCGTGATCGACGAGGCGCTGAGGAGCCGGCACTTCCGCGACTACCTCGCCCGCACCGGCACGCTCGCGCTCGAGTTCGGCTACTCCGATTCCGGCCGCTACGTCGGCCAGCTCGCCGCGAGCTACATGATCGAGCGCCAGCGCCTCAAGATCGCCGAGACGCTGACGCGGCACGGCGTCGCCGGGGTCGAGATCGTCTTCTTCGACACCCACGGCGAGAGCATCGGCCGCGGCGCCCATCCGAACGCGTTGCTCGACCGGCTGAAGTTCCTCAACCCGACGCGCGCCCGAAAGGAGCTGTCGCGCGCCGGGCTGACGGTGCGTGAGGAAACCGCGTTCCAGGGCGGCGACGGCTATCTGCTGTTCGGCTCGGAGACGCTCGCGCTCGCCTCGGTCGCGCGCATCGCCGAGCACGTGTTCGACGAGGACGCGCGGCCCGAGGCGGCGCGGCTGCCGCCGGACCCGGTCTATGCCGATCCCGATTTCGCGGCAGACTTCTTCGGCGCCATCCGGGCGGCGATGGAGGAACTGGTCGAGGACCCCGGCTACGCCGCCCTGCTCGGCGCCTTCGGCCCGGCGCTGCTCGACCCGACCGGCTCGCGCCCGAGCGCGCGGCAGGTCGACGGCATGGGCGGCCCGGCGGTGATCCGGCATCCCCGCGAGCTTCGCGCGATCCCGAACAACGCGATCCTGCAGCAGCTCGGCTGGTGCGCGAACACGATCCAGGGGCTCGGCTCGGCGCTGTCTCGCCACCCGCAATCCTTCGCCGAGCTGATGGCGAAGAGCCCGCGCTTTCGCCGCGCGATGGATTTCGCCGCCCATGCGCTGAAGCACTCCGACCTCGACGTGCTGCGCGCGATCGTCGCTTCGCTCGATCCGAGCTCGTGGTTGAACCGCGCCGAGCACGAGGCCGATCCGAAGCGGCGCGAGGCGCTGATCCGCGTCTCGGCGGCGCTGGAGCGGCTGGCGATCTCGTCCTCCGCCGCGGCGATGCTGCGCAAGATCCAGACCGACCACCTCGCTTTGAAGGGCGTCTGGACCGACGCCCCTTCGATGGCCGCCGAGGAACTGCTGCTCCACGCGATCCGGCTGGCGCTGGTCGAGCGCATCTGGCTGCTCGCCATCGAGATCCCGAGCTTCGCGCCGAAGAGCGGCCTCACGCACGACATGGCGGTCGCGCGGATCCTGCGGCTCGACGTCATGGAGCCGCTGAAGATGCTGGAGGCGATCTTCCCTGCGAAGCCGGACCGCGCGACGGAGCTCGACTACCGCGAGCCCAAGGGATTTCGGACGGCCGGCGGCTACGAGCGGGAGCATCGCGAGCTGTTCCAGCCGATGGCCGAGCTGTTCGCGCTCGTGCGCGAGGTCAGCGCCGCGGTGAGCCATTCCGTCGGGGCGTTCGGCTGACGGATCAGCCCCGGTGGCGGCTAACCGCCGCTGCCGCTGTTCTTGCGGGCGATGATCAGCATCTGCCGCGCGCGCTCCTCATATTCGGAGCGGATCTCGGCTTCCTTGGCGGTCGAGGTCGGTCGCTTGGGTTCGGCGGCCTTCTCCTCCGCCTCCCAGTCGAGCACGTCCGGATGTTCTTTTCGGAACAGCCAGCGGGCCATCACATCGACGACCTCGGGCTTCGGTTCCCATGGCATGTGGTTCGTCCTGGCCGTAACGCCGGAGCGAAGGATGCTCTCGTAGAAGCGTTCTAAAAACCCCGACCTTTCGCCGACCGGGGAATTTCGGGTCAGACGGCGGCGCCGGTCTCGGCGTCGAACAGCATCAGGGCCTCGCGCGCCGCGGCGAGCTTCAGCAGGCCTGAGGCCGGCGCCTCCACATGTCCCGGCACGCGGCCGACGAACGGGTGCGGTCCGACGAAACCGTGCACGAGGCTCTCCCTCGCGCCGTGCTCCACCTCTTCGACCCGGACCGGGAAGGTCGCAGCGGCGGCCGGCGCATGCTCGCCCGGGACATAGAGAGCCTCCGACCGGACGCCGAGCAGCGCGAAGGTCGCGGTGGTCATCACGCTGGTCGCGCCGAAATGCGTGCCGTCCTCGAGCGACAGGCCCGTCTGGTTGGCGCGCACCGGCAGGACGTTCATCGGCGGATCGCCGATCAGCCGCGCGGCCTGCGCCGTCGGCGGGCGATCGTAGAGCTCTCGCGCCGGGCCGCTGGCGACGAGACGACCTCTCTCGAGCACGACGAGGTGGTCGGCGAGCGTCAGCGCGTCGGACCAGTCATGCGTCACGAACGCGATCGTCACGCCGCCCGCCTTCAGAGCCCTCAGCTCGCGCCGCAGCGCCGTCCGGCGCGTCGCGTCGAGGCCGGCGAAGGGATCGTCCAGCAGGATCGCGCGCGGTTGATGCGCGAAGGCCCGGCCGAGAACGGCGAGCGACCGCTCGCCGGCGGACAGGCTCGCGAACCGGCGCGCCATGAAAGGGGCGAGCTCCATCGCGTCGGCCGACTTCAGGACGTTCGCCTCGACCTCCTTGCGCTCGAGGCCACGTTCGGCGAGGCCGGCCGCCATCGTGTCATAGACGTTGCGCGATCCGGCGAGGGCGTCGCGATCGGCGAACTCGACCACCTCGGAGCGGCCCAGTCGCCAGGACTGGCTGACCGCGTCGCCGACCTCGATGGTCCCGCCGGTCGGCGCGTCCTGCGCCGCGATCAGCCGCAGCAGCGTCGTCTTGCCGGAGCCGCTCGGGCCCGTCACCGCGGTGATCGCGCCGTCCGGCAGGTCGAGCGAGACGTCCCGGAGCGCCTCGACTCCGCCGCGGTGGATCTTCGAGACGTCGCTGAGGACGATCTTGGCCATGTGCGTCGCGGGCGGCTCCTCGGAGGGCGGCTGCATGCTCACCCGTATACGAGCACGCCCGCAAGACCCGCCGCGCCGATGATCAACCTCCACCACGCGAAGGGCGCGAAGCCGTGGCGCGAGATGAAGTCGAGCACGAAGCGCACGACGATCAGCGCAGTGATGAAGGCGCAGACGAAGCCGACGCCGATCAGCGCCGCGTCGTCGAAGCTCAGCGCCGCGCGGTTCTTGTAGAGATCGTAGGCGAAGGCGCCCGCCATGGTCGGCATCGCGAGGAAGAACGAGAATTCCGCCGCCGCGCGCTTCGAGGCTCCGAGCAGCAGCGCGCCGACGATCGTCGAGCCGGAGCGCGACACGCCCGGAATGAGCGCGAGGCACTGGCACAGGCCGATGACGAGGCACATGCCGAGCGGAAAGCGCATGGCGTCGTCATAGGTGACGTCGGGCTGGGCCTCGCCCTGCCAGCCATGCACCGGGCCGCTCGTGTCGCGCACGGGGATGACCTGCGGCTGGTGGCGCATGTCGACCCACAGCAGCACGAGGCCGCCGACGATCAGCGCGATGCAGACGACGATCGGCGTTTCGAACAGCACCTGCTTGATGAAGCCGTGCATCGCAGCGCCGATGACGGCGGCGGGCAGGAAGGCGATCAGGACTCCGAGGACGAAGCGCCGCGCGGCGGGATCGCTCGGCAGGCGGACGGCGACGTTGATCAGGCGGCCCGAATAGACCAGCAGGATCGCGAGGATCGCGCCGAGCTGGATCAGCACCTCGAAGGTCTTTCCGGTCGACTCGAAGCCGAGGAAGTGGCCGAGCAGCAGCAGGTGCCCGGTCGAGGAGACCGGCAGGAACTCGGTCAGTCCCTCGACGACGCCGAGCAGCGCGGCCTCGAACAGGCGCATCAGATCCATGACGGCTTATCCCCGGAAGGCGCGCGGCGATTCGCTGTTGTCGCGCGGGCGAGGCGGTTCTATACGAAAGCTCGCTCCGCGCCACGACGCGCCGGCGTTCCGACGCCGCCCGAAGCGCCACGGCCACACCCCTCCTCCCGCACGTCTCGCGGCTCGTTCCGGCATCAATGGCGATCCTCTACCACCATCCGCTTTGCCCGCATTCGCGGTTCGTGCGGCTCGTCATGGGCGAGTACGGACTCGACGCCGAACTGGTCGAGGAGCGCGTCTGGGAGCGCCGGCAGCCCTTCCTCGCGCTCAATCCTGCCGGGACGACGCCGGTGCTGGTCGAGGCCTCGATGCCCTCGGTGCCGGGCGCGGACGTGATCGCCGAGTATCTGGACGAAACCCGCGGCCTGGCGCTCGGTCCGCGCCGCCTGCTGCCGGAGAACCCGCGCGAGCGCGTCGAAACGCGGCGCCTGACCGACTGGTTCAACCGCAAGTTCTTCGACGAGGTCTCGAACCACCTCGTCACCGAGAAGATCTACAAGCGCTTCATGCCGACGAATGTCGGCGGCGGCGCGCCGGAGATGGCCGCGATCCGCGCCGGCCGGGCGAACATCCGCTATCACCTCAAATATGTCGGCTACCTCATCCGCCAGCGGAACTGGCTCGCTGGCGACCGGCTGTCCTACGCCGACCTCGCGGCCGCCGCGCATTTCTCCGTCGTCGACTATCTCGGCGACGTGCCATGGGACGAGGACGAGACCGCGCGCGGCTGGTACGCGCGGGTGAAGTCCCGCCCCGCCTTCCGCCCGCTCTTGGGCGAGACGGTCGCCGGAACGGCGCCCGCGCCGCACTACGCGGACCTCGATTTCTGAAGAAGGCCCTTTCGACGTGAAAGCCATCATCCTGAGCGCAGGCCAGGGACGTCGCCTGCTGCCGCTCACCGCCGAGACCCCGAAATGCCTGATTCCCTTCGCCGGCCGCCCGCTGGTCGAGTGGCAGGTGCGCTCCCTCGCGGCCGCCGGCGTCGACGACGTGGTGGTCGTGACGGGCTTTGAAGCCAGCAAGGTCGACCATGCGCTCGCCGCCATCTCACTGCCGGGCGTGACGCTGCGCACCACCCACAACCCGTTCTTCGAGCTCGCCGACAATCTCGCCAGCTGCTGGATCGCGCGCCACGAGATGAGGCAGCCGTTCCTGATCCTGAACGGCGACACCATGATTGAGCCTGAGATCGCCAGGCGCGTGCTCGCCGATCCCGCGACCTCGCCGATCACCGTGACCATCGACCGCAAGGCCGAATACGACAGCGACGACATGAAGGTGCGCGCCGAGGGCGACCGCCTGCTCGCCATCGGCAAGACGCTGCCGTCCGAGATGGTGACCGGCGAGTCGATCGGCTTCCTGCGCTTCACCGATCAGGGCGCGAAGACCTTCGTCGCCGAGATCGAGCGCCTGCTTCGCAGCGAGGAGGGCCTGAAGCGCTGGTACCTCTCGGCGATCGACGGCATCGCCCGCTATCATCAGGGCGAGGTCGGCGTCCGGTCGATCGAAGGCCTCGAATGGAGCGAGCTCGATTTCCCCGTCGACCTCGACCGCGGCGTCGCCATGACCGAGGGCTGGATCAAGCGCGGCCTCTGACGGCTTTTTGCGGCCGACCTTCGTATCGGCCGCCTCGACCGCCGGTTGCCTCATCGGCCTCCCGCCATATGACAGTCCTGTGATCGGACGCCCGCTCGATCACGGAGGCGGCCCGAGACCTGCGCGACCGCCATCTCGCCCCTCGACGAGGAGACACCGGCATGGCGTCCACGCTGACGTTGCGGAAGCGGCTCGAGGATCTGACCGGCGACGAGGAAGGCCACTCGCTCACCAAGTCGCTCAACGCGCTCTCGATCACGGCGATCGGCATCGGCTGCATCATCGGCGCCGGCATCTTCGTGCTGACGGGCACCGCGGCGGCGAACTACGCCGGGCCGGGCATCATGCTGTCCTTCGCGCTGGGCGGCATCGCCTGCGCCTTCGTCGGGCTGTGCTACGCCGAATTGTCGGCGCTGATTCCCGTCTCCGGATCGAGCTACACCTACACCTACGCCACGCTTGGCGAATTCTTCGCCTGGGTGATCGGCTGGGACCTCGTGCTCGAATACGCGATGGGCGCGGCGACCGTCTCCGTCGGCTGGTCGGGCTACATGGTCTCGATCCTGCGCGACCTCGGCATTTTTCTGCCGCCGCAGCTCACCAGTTCGCTCGGGGCGTCGGTCAAGCTCGCCGACGGCTCGACCGCGACCGGCGTTTTCAACGTGCCGGCGGCGCTGATCGTCCTGCTGCTCACCTTCCTGCTGTCGCGCGGCACCAAGGAGTCCGCGACCGCCAACAACATCATGGTGGTGGTGAAGCTCGCGGTGGTCGTCGGCTTCATCGTGATCGGCGCGTTCTACGTCGACACCTCGCACTGGTCTCCGATGATCCCGGAGAACAAGGGCGAGTTCGGCGAATTCGGCTGGTCGGGCGTGCTGCGCGGCGCGGGCGTCGTGTTCTTCGCCTATATCGGCTTCGACGCGGTCTCGACCGCGGCGCAGGAGGCCAAGAAGCCGCAGACCGACATGCCGATCGGCATCCTCGGCTCGCTGGGCGTGTGCACCGTGCTCTACATCCTCGTCGCCGCCGTGCTCACCGGCCTCGTCCCCTACACCGAGCTCAACGTTCCGGATCCGATCGCCAAGGGCGCGGACGCGGTCGGCATGGGCTGGTTCTCCTGGCCGATCAAGATCGGCGCGATCGCGGGGCTCACCACCGTGATGCTCGTGCTGCTCTACGGCCAGAGCCGCATCTTCTACACCATGTCGAAGGACGGCCTGCTGCCGCCGGTGTTCGCGAAGATCCATGAGAAGTACGACACGCCGTACCTGTCGCAGTGGATGATCGGCGGCTGCGTCGCGCTGATCGGCGGCCTGCTGCCGATCTCGCTGCTCGGCGAGATGGTGTCGATCGGAACGCTGTTCGCCTTCATCCTGGTCTGCGGCGCGGTGATCTACCTGCGCCGAAGCGAATCCGACGCGCACCGGCCGTTCCGCGTGCCGGGCGTGCCGGTGGTGCCGATCCTCGGGATCCTGTTCTGCCTCGCGCTGATGGCGGGCCTGCCCCTCGACACCTGGATCCGCCTGGTCGTCTGGATGGCGATCGGCCTCGCGATCTACTTCGCCTACAGCCGCCACCACTCCGTGGTGCAGAAGAAGGCCGGGACGGCCGCCGCCTGACCGAGGCGGCGGCTCGCGCCGCCGCTCATACGTTCAGCAGCAGGTATTCGCGCTCCCACGGGCTGATGACCCGCATGAAGGTCTCGAACTCGGCGCGCTTGATCGCGCCGTAGGTCGCGATGAACGTGCGCCCGAAGACGTCCTGCAGCGGCTCGCAGCCCTCGAAGGCGGCGACCGCCTCGAGCAGGCCGCGCGGCAGGTCGTAGTCGAGCCCGTGGGCCGAGCCGTCGATCGGCTCGGTCGGCGCCAGTCCCTCCACCATGCCGAGATAGCCGCAGGCGAGCGAGGCGGCGATCGCGAGATAGGGGTTGGCGTCGGACGACGGCACCCGGTTCTCGACGCGCCGCGCCGCCGGCCCGGACGGCGGCACGCGGATGCCGGTGGTCCGGTTGTCGTAGCCCCACTGCACGTTGATCGGCGCCGAGGACTGGCGCGTCAGCCGGCGGTACGAATTCACGTAGGGCGCCAGCACGCACATGACGGCCGGCAGATACTTCTGCGTGCCGCCGAGGAAGGAGAAGAACTCCGGCGAGGGCTTGCCCTGCGCGTCGGCGAAGATGTTCTTGCCGGACTTTGCGTCGATCACCGACTGGTGAATGTGCATGGCCGAGCCGGGCTGGTTCGCGATCGGCTTCGCCATGAAGGTCGCGTACATGCTGTGCTTGAGCGCGGCCTCGCGGATCGTCCGCTTGAACAGGAACACCTGGTCGGCGAGCTCCAGCGGGGCGCCATGACGGAGATTGATCTCCATCTGGGCGGCGCCCTCCTCATGGATCAGCGTGTCGATCTCGAGCCCCTGGGCTTCGGAGAACGAATAGATGTCCTCGAACAGCTCGTCGAACTCGTTGACCGCCGAGATCGAGTAGGACTGCCGCCCTGTCTCCGGCCGTCCCGAGCGGCCGATCGGCGGCTCCAGCGGGTAGTCCGGATCGGTGTTGGGCTTGACCAGGTAGAACTCGATCTCGGGCGCGATGATCGGCGCCCAGCCCTTGTGGGAATAGAGGTCGACCACCCGCTTCAGCAACTGCCGGGGCGAGACCTCGGCAGGCCGGCCGTCGCGGTGGAAGGCGTCATGGATGATCTGGCCGGTCGGGTCGTTCGCCCAGGGCACGGTCGACAGCGTCGACCAGTCCGGCTCCAGCACCAGATCGGCGTCGGTCGGGTCGCCGCCGCCCGGCTCGTCCTCGTCGGCGTAGCCGCCCGAGATCGTCTGGTGGAAGATCGACGATGGCATGTTCATCGTCGGCGAATTGAAGAACTTCTGCGCCGGCATGATCTTGCCGCGCGCGACGCCGGCCTGGTCGGGGACGAGACATTCGAGCTCCTCGATCCCGCGATCCGCGACCCATTCCCGCGCGGCCTCGACGTCGCCCACGCCGCGCCGTTCGGCGATCGCCTCCCGAAGGCCTGCCCGCTTCTTCTTGCTCATAAGTCACTCAAACGTGCGGCGACCCACGGCGCGAACCGTAAGACCGCCGACCCGAGCCGGCTGATGCGGCGTCGAGGCGCGTCCTGGAAGGAGGCGCGCTCGTTGCGGGGGCGCTCCCGGATCGGGTCAGGGAGGGGATGGCGACAGAGGGCCCCCGCGGCGGGAAGACCCCGCCCGGCCCGGCCGCGAGGCGACCGGACGGCCCAAGCCTGCCCGAGCCCGCGGGCCAAATCAATCCGGCCCGCTGACGCGGCGCCCGGCTCGCCGCGCTGCCGCCGAATTGGGCGCGCCGACCAGTTGTGCGCGCCACGCCCCAAGGCTAGCCTTCGGCCGTCGGCTCCCGCGCAGGGTCCGGGGGTGAGGGGAACTTTCGCATGACGATCAAACGGTTCGCAGGCGCCTGGCTGGCCGTCCTCGGTCTGGCCGCAGCGTCGAGCGCGGCGCTCGCGCAGTCGAAGGAGGTCCGCGTCTACAACTGGTCGGACTACATCGACGAGCAGACGGTCAAGGACTTCGAGGCCGAGACCGGCATCAAGGTCACCTACGACGTCTTCGACCAGAACGAAATTCTCGAGACCAAGCTGCTCGCCGGCAAGTCCGGCTACGACGTGGTGGTCCCGAGCGCGACCTTCCTCGCCCGCCAGATCAAGGCCGGCGTGTTCCAGAAGCTCGACAAGTCCAAGGTCCCGAACCTCAAATACGCCTGGCCCGAGATCTACGAGCGGCTCGCGACCTACGATCCCGGCAACGAATACGCCGTGAACTACATGTGGGGCACGACCGGCATCGGCTACAACATCAACAAGGTGAAGAAGGCGCTCGGCGGCGATGCGCCGGACAGCTGGGCCTTCGTCTACGACCCCGAGAACCTCAAGAAGCTCAAGAGCTGCGGCGTGATGTTCCTCGACAGCGCCGAAGACCTGTTGCCCTCCGTCATGACCTATCTCGGCCTCAAGCCGGAGTGGACCGAGGACAACATCAACAAGGCCGCCGCCCACCTCTCCAAGCTGAAGCCCTACGTCACCCAGTACAACTCGACCGAATACATCTCCGGCCTCGCCAAGGGCTCGATCTGCGTGGCGGTCGGCTATTCCGGCGACGTCTATCAGGCCAAGAGCCGCGCCGAGGAGGCAAAGAACAAGGTCGAGGTCGACTACATGCTGCCCAAGGAAGGCGCGCAGCTGTGGTTCGACGAGATGGTGATCCCGGCGGACGCGCCGCATCCGGACGCGGCGCTGGCCTTCATCAACTACATGCAGAAGCCCGAGGTCGCGGCGAAGAACTCGAACTTCGTCTCCTACGCCAACGGCAACCTGGAATCGCAGAAGTTCATCGACGAGTCCGTCAAGGGCAACCCGAACGTCTATCCGACGCCGGAAGTGTTCGCGAAGCTCTTCACGGTCCAGACGATCACCGACAGCAAGGTCCAGCGCACGCTGACCCGCGCCTTCCAGAAGGCGAAGGCCGGACGCTGACGGTCTCTTCGTTCCGGGCGGCCCCGCCGCCCGGAACGACTTTCTCGTTCCCTTCTTCTCTCCCATCCGGACGAAGCATGGCGCCGAAGCCAGCCCAGAAAGCCCTCGGGCCGATCCGCCGATCCTTCGCGCCCTGGCTCGACCCGTCGGCCGTTCCCCTGATCCGCTTCGAGAACGTCGTGAAGCGCTTCGGCGACTTCACCGCGGTCGACGATGTCTCGCTCGACGTTCACCAGCGGGAGTTCTTCTCGCTGCTCGGTCCGTCCGGCTGCGGCAAGACCACGTTGATGCGCATGCTCGCCGGCTTCGAGCACCCGACCTCCGGGCGGATCACGCTCGCCGGAGAGGACCTCGCGGGCGTGCCGCCCTACCGACGGCCCGTCAACATGATGTTCCAGTCCTACGCGCTGTTCCCGCACATGACGGTCGAGCAGAATGTCGCCTTCGGGCTCAAGCAGGACGGTCTGCCGAAGCCCGAGATCGCCGCGCGCGTCGCCGAGATGCTGCGCCTCGTCAAGCTCGAGCCCTTCGCCAAGAGGAAGCCGCATCAGCTCTCCGGCGGCCAGCGCCAGCGCGTCGCGCTCGCCCGCTCGATCGCCAAGCGCCCGAAGGTGCTGCTGCTCGACGAGCCGCTCGGCGCGCTCGACAAGAAGCTGCGCGAGGAGACGCAGTTCGAGCTCATGGATCTGCAGATGGAGCTGGGCCTCACCTTCCTGATCGTGACGCACGACCAGGAGGAGGCGATGACCGTCTCCGACCGCATCGCGGTGATGGACCACGGCAAGCTCGTGCAGGTCGCGACCCCGGGCGAGATCTACGAGCAGCCGAACTGCCGCTACGTCGCCGACTTCATCGGCAACATCAACCTGATCGAGGGCACGGTCGAGAGCGCCGGCGGCGGCGAGGTGCGCGTGAAGGGCGAGGACACGCCGGGCGCCTTCGTCTGCGCCGGTGACGCCGCGCTCGCCCAGGGCTCCAAGGTCGCGCTCGCGGTCAGGCCGGAGAAGATGCGCGTCTCGCTCGACGCGCCGCCGGCGGACGCGACCAACGTGCTGCAGGGAGAGGTCTGGGATCTCGCCTATATGGGCGATTGGACCGTGCTGCTGATCAAGATCGACGGTTCGGAGAAGGTGCTGCGCGTCAGCCGCGCCAACATGACCCGCACCGAAGCCAAGCCCATCGCATGGGACGACCGCGTCCATGTCTGGTTCGCGCCGGACGCCGCCGTGCTGCTGACGTCGTGAGGGGGCGATGACCGACACGGTCGCCTCAAAGCCGGAAGGAACCAGCCCCTGGGGGCGGCGCCTCGTCGTCGCGGTTCCCTATCTCTGGCTGCTCGTCCTCTTCCTGACGCCGTTCCTGATCGTCCTGAAGATCTCGTTCTCGAACAAGGTCGTCGCCCAACCGCCTTACGAGCCGCAGCTCGACCTCGCCGGCGGCTGGCAGGCGATCAAGGACTTCTTCGCCGGCCTAACCCTCGACAACTACTATGCGATCTTCGATTACACGGAGAACATCGAGGCCTATTTCTCGAGCCTGAAGATCGCGGCGACGGCCACGATCCTGATGCTGTTGATCGCCTATCCCATGGCCTACGCCATGGCGCGCGCGCCGAAGACCATTCGGCCGACGCTGGTGATGGCGGTCATCCTGCCGTTCTGGACCTCGCTGCTGATCCGCGTCTACGCCTGGATCGGCATCCTCGACCGGGAAGGGCTGCTCAACGCCTCGCTGCAATGGCTCGGGATCATCGACGAGCCGCTCGAGATCCTGCACACCGAGATCGCCGTCTATATCGGCATGGTCTATTCGTACCTGCCCTTCATGGTGCTGCCGCTCTACGCCAGCCTCGAGAAGCTCGACGAGACGTTGCTCGAGGCCGCCGCCGACCTCGGCTGCCCGCCCTGGAAGAGTTTTTGGCAGGTGACTGTGCCGCTCTCGCTGCCCGGCGTGATCGCGGGCTGCTTCCTAGTCTTCATCCCGGCCGTCGGCGAGTTCGTGATCCCGGAACTGCTTGGCGGCTCGGGCACCTACATGATCGGCCAGGCGCTCTACGCCGAGTTCTTCCCCAATCTCAACTGGCCGGGCGCCTGCGCCATCGCGGTGCTGCTGCTGCTCGTGCTTGTCGTGCCGATCGCGATCTACCAGAACGTCCAGACCAAAGAGATCGAGGGACGAGCGTGAGGGCCGCGCGATGACCAAAGGCCTCTCCAAGATCAACCTGACCGCGCTGACCTTTGGCTTCGCGTTCCTCTACCTGCCGATCGTCCTCCTGGTGATCTATTCCTTCAACGCCTCGCGGCTGGTCACCGTCTGGGGCGGCTTCTCGACGAAATGGTACGTCGAGCTCTGGAACAACCAGCAGCTCATCGACGCGGCGCTGCGGTCCGTGCAGGTCGGCCTCGTCTCCGCTACGGTCGCGACAGTGCTCGGAACGATGGCCGCGATCGTGCTGGTGCGGCTCGGACGCTTTCCCGGCCGAACTCTGTTCTCGGGCATGATCTACGCGCCGCTGGTGATGCCGGACATCATCACGGGCCTGTCCATGCTGCTGCTGTTCGTGGCGATGGACCTCAGCCGCGGCATGTTCACCCTGATGCTGGCGCACATCACCTTCTCGATGTGCTACGTCGCGATCGTCGTGCAGTCGCGGCTGCTGACCTTCGACCGGAGCCTTGAGGAGGCCGCGCTCGACCTCGGCTGTCCGCCGGCCAAGACCTTCTTCGTCGTGACGCTGCCCATCATCCTGCCCGCCGTGATCTCGGGCTGGATGCTGGCCTTCTCGCTGTCGATCGACGACGCGGTGATCTCCCAGTTCGCGACGGGGCCCGGCGCCTCGACGCTGCCGATCGAGATCTTCTCGGCGGTGCGCCGAGGAGTGTCGCCGCAGATGAACGCGGTCTGCACCATCCTGATCGCCATCGTCACGAGCGGCGTCATCATCGCCTCGATCGCGACCAAGCGCGCCGAGGTCGCCCGGATGCGCGAGGAGCGCGCAGCAATGGCCGGCCGCTGAGACGATCGGAAAAATTCTTGCCCGCGACTTTGTGAACTGTCCGGCGACCGGCGATTTAACCGGTGATTAGCCATTTGCTGGCGTCATCCCTGAGCATGAGACCGAATTTCTTCGACCTTGGCTGGCGGACTTCGCCCGGCGCGCCGACGACGGCTGCGATCGCGCCCGCCGGAACTCCCGCCGAGGAACCGGCGCCTCCGTCCGACTCCACGCCGGCGCCGACGCGCGGCGACGCGCTCGAACTTGTCGAGGCGGACGTGCTGTCTGCGATCGCGGCGGTCGGGGCGTCCATCACCGCGGCCCGCACGAGCGTCGGCGACATGCGGGCGGAGCTCGAAGGCATCCGCGGCCAGACCGACGCGCTGGCCGGCGCCGCTCGCGAGGCCGCCGACGCGACCACCGGGCTCGCGGATCGGACCGGAACCCTCTCGACCACCTCCGCCGAAATCGACGCCGCGCTTTCGAAGGCGACGCATTTTCTGGACAACGCCGGCGAACGCGGCGTCGAGGCGCGCGCGCTGATTGCGGCGCTGGCGCAGGCCGGCGACGAGATCGCAGGCATCGTGGACACGATTTCCGCCGTCGCGGCCCAGACCAGCCTGCTCGCCCTCAACGCCACGATCGAGGCGGCTCGCGCCGGCGAGGCCGGACTCGGCTTCGCGGTCGTGGCCAAGGAGGTCAAGGCGCTGTCGATCCAGACAGCGAAGGCGGCGGACGACGTGAAATCGCGGGTCGCCCGCCTGCGGGAGGGCGCGAAATCGTCTGCGACCGCGATCGAGAGCGCCGCCGCGGCGATCGACTCCGTCCGGCCAGCCTTCGCGACCGTAAAGGGCGTGACCGACGCGCAGGCGGAGACCGTGGACGTCATCGTCGGCGAGGCGGCCCGCGCCTCCGCGCTCGTCGCCACTGTCAGCGAAGACGCCGGCGCGGTCTCCGCGGCGACCCTGCGGCTCGACGCCGAGGCGACAGCGACCCAGCGCGCGGCCGGCCACGCGGCCGAACAGGCGGAAGGCCTCGGCCGGCGCTTCACCGCCGTGATGCGCCAGAGCGAGGTCGGCGACCGCCGCAGATTCGACCGCTACCCGGTCGAGCTCGGCGTCCGGCTCGGCGACGGTCGCCAGACCCGCACGATCGACCTCAGCGAGGGCGGCATGCTGCTCGCTGCGCCTGCAGGCGCGCAGCCGCCCGTCGGCGGGCGCCTCACCGTCGAGGTCGAAGGGATCGGCGCTGCTCAGCTGAAGATCGCGGGCGCCAGCCAGATGGGGCTGCACTGCGCGTTCGAGAGCCCGTCGGCCGACACCGCCGCGCAGCTTGCCGCCAAGCTGTCCGAGATCGAGGCGCGATACGCGCCGCTCGTCGCCCGGGCGCAGGACATCTCGCGGCGCGTCGCCTCGCGGATCGAGGCCGCACTGGACGAGGGCGCGCTCACCGAGACGGCCCTGTTCGACACCGATTACAGGCCGATCGAGGGCTCCGATCCGGCGCAGTACCTGACGCCTGCGGTCGAGCCGCTCGAACGCCTGCTCTCGTCGCTGCTCGACGCCGAGCTGGCGCAGGATCCGGCGATGATCTTCTGCATCGTCACCGATCGGAACGGCTTCCTGCCGCTGCACAACGGCCGCTATTCGCTGCCGCAGAAGCCGGGCGATCCGGTCTGGAACAGCGCGAACTGCCGCAACCGGCGCATCTTCGACGACCGAACCGGCATCACCGCCGCCCGCGCGACGCGGCCGGCGACCGTGCAGGCCTATCGCCGCGAGATCGGCGGCGACGTGGTCATGGTGCGCGAGGTCGACGCCCCGATCCGCATCCGCGACCGGCACTGGGGCGGCTGCAGGACGGCCTACCGGTTCTGACGCCGGCGGCCGCCCTCTTCGCGCCTAGAGCTGGTCGCGCTGGTCGGTGATCAGACGCGCGCCGCGCTGGAACGTCAGGAAGTCCCAGACCCACTTGAACGCCACGGCGATGCGGTTGCGCGCGCCGATCAGGAAGTAGATGTGGGCGACGCACCAGAACAGCCAGGCCGTGAAGCCGGTCATGTTGGCGTGCGGCAGCTTGATCACCGCCGAGCGCCGTCCGATCGTCGCGACGTCGCCCTGGTGCTTGTAGACGAAGGGCGGCGGCGGCACCGCGTCCCGGGCGCGCGAGGCGATGACGTCCGCGACGTAGGCGCCCATCTGCTTGGCCGCCGGCGCAACGCCCGGCACAGGCGAGCCGTCCTCGCGGTTGACGGCGGCGGTGTCGCCGATGACGAACACGTTGGCGTTTCCCGGAATCGTCAGGTTCTGCTCGACGATGACGCGGCCGGCCCGGTCCGTCTCGGCGCCCAGCCAGCGGCCCGCGTCCGAGGCGACGACGCCTGCCGCCCAGATCACGGTCGCCGCGTCGAGCCTGCCATGCTCGAGATCGACGCCCTTGGAGTCGACGTTCACAACGCGCGTGTTGGTCATGACCTCCACGCCCATCTTTTCCAGTGAGCGGCGGGCATAGTCGGTCAGCGTGTCCGGGAAGGCCGGCAGCACGCGCGGGCCCGCCTCAATCAGGATGACGCGGGCCGTGCGCGGGTCGATGTTGCGGAATTCGCTCGGCATGACCTGCCGCGCGACCTCGATGATCGCGCCGGCGAGCTCGACGCCGGTCGGCCCCGCGCCGACGATCGCGAAGGTCAGCAGCGCCTCGCGCTCCGCCGGATCGCTGGAAAGCTCCGCGCGCTCGAAGGCCATCAGAAGGCGCCGGCGAATCACGGTCGCGTCCTCGACGCGCTTGAGGCCGGGCGCGGATTTCTCCCAGTCGTCGTTGCCAAAATAGGAGTGGGTGGCGCCGGTGGCGATCACCAGCTCGTCGAAGTCAAGTGTGGCCGTGTCGGCGATCACCTTCCGGGCCTCGAGATCGATCGAGGAGACGGTTCCGAGCAGGACGGTCGCATTCTTCTGGCGGCGCAGGACGTGACGGATCGGCCAGGCGATGTCGGCGGGCGACAGCTCGGCGGTCGCGACCTGGTAAAGCAGCGGCTGGAAGCAGTGATAATTGTGCCGGTCAAGGACGGTCACGTCGACGTCGGCTTTCGCGAGCTTGGTGGCGGCTGTCAACCCGGCGAAACCCCCGCCGACGATCAGGACCTTGCGGCGTTTCGGCGTCTCGGCGTCCATGAGATTAAGGTCTCCTGAAAGATCGGCCCGCTCTTACACTATTTGTGCACTGCACAATAGACTAATTCCGGAATCCAGCCATGCGCAAATGGTCTTCATCGACCCGGCGCGCCGCCGGGTTCCAGCAGATGCTCCCCTCGCGGCGCGCGGCAAGCGCCATATGCGTCCGCCGGGCGCCGCCGGGTTTGCAATCGCGCCGCGCTTGGCCCATCTGTCCGCCAAAGGCGAGGCTTCGCCTACCCTCTCTGACGGAGAATCCGAACGATGCTCGCCGCCGGGGATACGCCCGCAGCCGCCGCGACCGACGGGCTGATCAAGGCCACGACGACGCAGACCTTCATGGACGACGTCGTCCAGGCTTCCGTGGCGACGCCGGTGCTCGTCGATTTCTGGGCGCCGTGGTGCGGCCCGTGCCGGCAGCTGACGCCGGTGCTCGAAAAGGTGGTGAAGGCGGCTGGCGGCAAGGTCCGGCTGGTCACCATGAACATCGACGAGTATCCGCAGATCGCCGGCCAGCTCGGCATCCAGTCGATTCCGGCGGTCATCGCCTTCCGGCGCGGCCAGCCGATCGACGGCTTCATGGGCGCGCTGCCGGAGACCCAGGTCCAGGCCTTCATCGAGCGGATGATCGGGGAGGAGCTTCCCGACGAGGCGGGCGACCTGATCGCCGAGGCGGAAGCCGCGCTTGAGGCGGGCGACGCGGCCGGCGCCGCGGAGTTGTTCGCGGAGCTGCTCGTGGAGGAGCCAGACAACGTCGCGGCGATCGCCGGCCTCGCCCGGGCGCGGATCGCGGCCGGCGACCTCGCCAGCGCCAAGGAGACGCTCGCCACCGCGCCCGACGGCGCGAGCGATCCCGCTCTCGCCGCAGCTCGCGCGCAGATCGAGCTCGCCGAGCGCGCCGCCGTCGTCGGCGACCTGGCGCCGCTCGAGGCCAGAATCGCCGCCGACCCGGCCGACCACCAGTCGCGATTCGACCTCGCCGTCGGACTGGCGGCCGCCGGGCTGCGCAAGGAGGCGCTCGATCATCTGCTGGAGGTCGTCCGTCGCGACCGGACATGGAACGAGGACGGCGCCCGCAAGGAGCTTGTGAAGCTGTTCGAGGCATGGGGGCCGAAGGACGAACACACGGTCGCCGGCAGAAAGCGGCTGTCGTCCCTGCTCTTCGCCTGATAGCCTCGCGCCATGGCGTCCAACGTCACCTATCACAAGATCGACGAGCTCCCCGGCGTCATCCCGATCTTTCCGCTGAGGGCCGCGCTGCTGCTGCCGCGCGGGGAAATGCCGCTCAACGTCTTCGAGCCGCGCTACCTCGCGATGATCGACGACGCGATCCGGGGTGAGCGCATCATCGGCATGATCCAGCCGGAACCGGACTCCGCCGAGGACGACCAGCGGCCGGAGATCGTCCGCGTCGGCTGCGCCGGACGGTTGACCGCGTTCGGCGAGACCGGCGACGGCCGGTATCTCGTGACGCTCACGGGCGTCACGCGCTTTCGCGTCGTCGAGGAGCTGACGGTCTCGACGCCCTACCGGCAGATCAAGCCGCTTTATGACGAGTTCGCGCTCGATCTGGCGCCGGGCGAAGGTCAGGAGTCGGTCGACCGCGACGCGCTGCTGAAGACGCTCAAGGACTATCTTGAGGCGAACAGCCTCGAGGCCGACTGGGACGGCATCCGCCGAGCCCCGAACGAGGCGCTGGTCAACGCGCTCGCCATGATGAGCCCGTTCGGCCCGCGCGAAAAGCAGGCGCTGCTCGAGGCGCAGGACCTCAGGTCACGCGCCGAAATCCTCGTGGCGGTGACCGAGATGGACCTCGCCCGCGCCCGCGGCGACGCAAGCTCTTCCCTGCAGTGAGACGAGACCGGTCATGACCACCGCTCCCGACGACGTCCGCCGCAGCGGCGGCATCGACCCGAAGCTCCTCGAGATCCTGGTCTGTCCGCTGACGAAGGCGACCCTCAGCTACGACGCCGAGCGCCAGGAGCTGATCTCGCGCCCGGCGAAGCTCGCCTACCCGATCCGGGACGGCATCCCGATCATGCTGCCCGACGAGGCGCGCCCGATCGAGGACTGAGGCGCCGCCTCATCCCGTCACGAGCTTCAGGTTCACCTTCTCCAGCACGGCGAGAACGCGGCCGAGCTCGTGTCCGCGCTTCAGGATATGGCCGGCGCTTGACACCACCGCGTAGGCGCCCTGACGGCGCGCGAGGCGCGGGGTCTTCTCGATCCGGTAGAGCGGGGCCTCGCTGGTGCGGCGAAACACCGAGAACACGGCCTGGTCCTTCAGGAAGTCGATGGCGTAGTCGCGCCATTCGCCGGCGGCGACCATGCGGCCATAGAGGTTGAGCAAGGCGTTGAGCTCGCGCCGGTCGAAGGCCACCTGCGTGGGCGCGGGCTGAAGCGGAGGCGCCGCGACCGCCGGAACAGCGGCGAGGCGTGGCGCCAGACGTATGGGCTCGAGATCGCTCATCGCGCCTCCTGTCGTCGGTCCGTCATGATCGCGCCGTCGCCTGCTTCGCGCAAGGCGCGGGCGCTCCTCACTTCGGCGCGGCGAGAGCCTTGAGAAGCGCGGGCTCGAACTCGTCCGGCGCCTCGACGTGCGGCGCGTGGCCGCGGCCCGGAAACTCGACGAGCCTCGCCCCGGGGATCGCCGCCGCAGCCCGCTTGCCGAGCGCGGCGTAGTCGCCGAGCCGGGCCGCGATCTCCTTCGGCGCCCGGTTCGCGCCCGGGGCGGTGCGATCGGTCTGGCCGATCATCAGCACGGTCGGGACAAGGATCTTCGGGAACTCGTAGACGACCGGCTGGGTGTAGATCATCTCGTGCGTGAGCGCGCCGATCCACGCGACGCGGGCCCGGCCGGGCCCGTGATACATGCCGGCGTTCATCTCGGCCCAGCGGTCGTATTCGCCCTTCCACTGGCCGTCGTAATAGAACTTGAGCTGGTAGGCCTTCACCGTCTCGTAGGTGGTCTTCAGCTCCGCCTCGTTCAGCGCGTCGACGGTGGCGTAGGGCACGCCCTCCGCCTTCCAGTCCTCGAGGCCGAGCGGGTTGACCATCACCAGCGTCTCGGTCGCGGCCGGGTACATCAGCGCGTATCGCGCCGCCAGCATGCCGCCCATCGAATGGCCGAGCATCACGGCCTTCTCGACGCCGATCGCCGCGAGCAGGTCGCGGGTGTTCTTCGCCAGCTGATGGAAGCTGAACTGGTAGCCGTCCGGCTTCGCAGACTTGCAGAAGCCGATCTGATCGGGCGCGACGACGCGATAGCCGGCGCCGGTCAGGGCGCGGATCAGATGCTCGAAGGTCGCCGCGCAGAAATTCTTGCCATGGAGCAGCACGACCGTGCGGCCGTTCGACTTGTCCGGCGAGACGTCGAGATAGGACATCGACATCGTCTGGCCCTGGCTGACGAACTCGCGGCTCCTGACCTCGAACGGGTAGTCGAAACCTTCCAGCCGCTCGCCATAGGCCGGATGCGCGCCGTTCGACGGCGCCTCGGCGCGCGCGGGAAAGGCGGACAGCGACGCGGCGAGCGCGAGCGCGGCGATCAGGGGAACGCGGATCAATCCGAACCTGTGCTGAGACGCGAGGAGATCGCGCTCGGCGGCGCCTTCTGCCCCAGCGGCGCGAGGGCCGCGCCGAGGATCGCGCCGGGCTGGCCGCCGTTGCCGGACTGGACCAGCACCGCGACGCCGTCGGCGTCGTTGGTCAGAACCTCGTCCGCCGCGATCTCGAAATGGGTCCTGGCGCCGTTCCAGGAGCCGAGCCGCGTCATGTGGCGCACGACGTTGGCGTAGACGACGCTGCGGCCAGAATTCTCGCCGGCGGCGATCGCGACGGGTCGGGCGCGCTCGATCGCGAAGGCCCAGACCTCCGCGCCCTGCCCGGCCGGCGTGTCGGACTTCGCGACCTCGACCTCGACCCGCCCGTCCTCGAGCGCCAGATCGATGGCGACCGGCAGGGCGCCTTTCTTCTCGGCCCGGCCGATGGCCGCATCGACGGCGCCGGTGTCGTTGCCGACTGTCGCCTCTTTGCCGTTGACGACGATCTGCGGCGTCAGGACCTTCCGGTCGCCGCGCACCCGCGCATAGGCGCGCTGGCGGGCCGAATTGGCGGGATTGGCGAGTGTGTCCTTCCAGCCGACATAGTCCCAGTAGTCCACCGGCAGGGTGATGACGAGGGCCCGCCCGCTCTCGGCGAGATCCTTGGCGAGCTTGTCGGCCGGCGGACAGGACGAGCAGCCCTGGCTGGTGAAGAGCTCGACCACGCTGCGCGGCGCCTCGCCCGCTCCGGCAGGCAGAGCGAACAGGCATCCGGCGAAGACGAGGCTTGAACGTCGCATGAGGGCTTCTGTCACCGAGCTTGGGAGGACCGGCGCGGTCGTCTCAAGTTATGGGATCGGCCGGCGGCCGGCGCCACTCACATGGGGGTGACGCGCCGTTTCGTGATCCGGAGCGTGACCGGTCTGCCACGGCCGGAAGCCCCGGCCGCGGCGCCGTTCCGCGCTCAGGCGGCGAGGCTGCGCAGCACGTAGTGCAGGATTCCGCCGTTCTTGAAGTAGTCCAGCTCGTCCAGCGTATCGATCCGGCAGAGCAGCGGCACGATCTGGGTCTTGCCGTCAGCCGAGGTGATCTCGGCGTTCAGGGTCACGCGCGGCTTCAGGCCCTCGGCGAGGCCATGGATGGTCACCGTCTCGTCGCCCTTCAGCCCGAGCGTCTGCCAGCTCGTGCCCTCCTGGAAGGTGAGCGGCACGACGCCCATGCCGACGAGGTTCGAGCGGTGGATGCGCTCGAAGGACTGCGCGATGACCGCGCGCACGCCGAGCAGGTTGGTGCCCTTCGCGGCCCAGTCGCGCGAGGAGCCCGTGCCATACTCCTTGCCGGCGAACACCACGAGCGGGGTGCCTTCCGCCTTGTACTTCATGGCGGCGTCGTAGATCGGCAGTTGGTCGCCGTCGGGGAAGTGCTTGGTCACGCCGCCTTCGACGCCCTCAAGCATCTGGTTCTTGATGCGGATGTTGGCGAAGGTGCCGCGCATCATGACCTGATGGTTGCCGCGACGCGTGCCGTACTGGTTGAAGTCGGCCGGGCGGACCTGATGGTCGCGCAGATATTCGCCAGCCGGCGAGGCCTGCTTGATCGAGCCGGCCGGCGAGATGTGATCGGTTGTGATCGAGTCGAGGAACAGGCCTAGGATGCGCGCGTCGTCGATGTCGGTGATGGGCTTGGGCTCGGCGCCCATGCCCTCGAAATAGGGCGGGTTCTGAACGTAGGTCGAGGTGTCGACCCAGGCGTAGGTCTCGCCCTTCGGCGCGTCGACCTTCTGCCAGTTGGCGTCGCCCTTGAAGACGTCGGCGTATTTCTCCTGGAACATCTTCTTGGTGACGTTCTCGCGGATGAACTTCGCGACCTCCTGGTTCGAGGGCCAGATGTCCTTGAGATAGACCGGCTGGCCGTCAGAGCCCGTGCCGAGCGGCTCGGTGGTGAGGTCGATCTGCAGCGAACCGGCGAGCGCGTAGGCCACCACCAGCGGCGGCGAGGCGAGGTAGTTCGCCTTCACGTCCGGGTTCACGCGGCCCTCGAAGTTGCGGTTGCCGGAGATCACGGCGCCCGCGACGAGGTCATGCGCGTTGATCGCCTCGGAGATGTCCTCCGGCAGCGGGCCCGAATTGCCGATGCAGGTGGTGCAGCCGAAGCCGACGAGGTTGAAGCCGACCGCGTCGAGGTCCTTCTGCAGGTCGGCGGCCTTGAGATAACCCTCGACCACCTGGGAGCCAGGCGCGAGCGAAGTCTTCACCCACGGCTTGGACTTCAGGCCCTTCGCCACCGCGTTGCGGGCGAGCAGGCCCGCCGCGATCAGCACCGACGGGTTCGACGTGTTGGTGCAGGAGGTGATGGCCGCGATCGTCACGTCGCCATGGCCGAGGTCGAAGTCGGAATTCGCGACGGGGACGCGCTTGCCCGCCTCGCCCGGCTTCTTGAACTCGCCTTCGAGCGAGGCGAGGAAGCCGGCTTTCGTGTCCTTCAGCAGCACGCGATCCTGGGGGCGCTTCGGGCCGGCGAGCGAGGGCTCGACCGTGCCGATATCGAGCTCCAGCACGTCGGTGAACACCGGATCCGGCGTGTCGGCGTCGCGCCACATCCCTTGAGCCTTGGCGTAGGCCTCGACCAGCGCGAGCCGGTCGGCATCGCGGCCGGTCTCGTCGAGATAGGCGAGCGTCTCGGCGTCGACGGGGAAGAAGCCGCAGGTCGCGCCGTATTCCGGCGCCATGTTGCCGATGGTGGCGCGGTCGGCGAGCGACAGATGGTCGAGGCCCGGGCCGAAGAACTCCACGAACTTGCCGACGACGCCCTTCTTGCGGAGCATCTGCGTGACGGTGAGCACGAGGTCGGTCGCGGTGATGCCCTCCTTGAGCTTGCCTGTCAGCTTGAAGCCGATCACCTCGGGGATGAGCATCGACACCGGCTGGCCGAGCATCGCCGCCTCCGCCTCGATGCCGCCGACGCCCCAGCCGAGCACGCCGAGGCCGTTCACCATGGTGGTGTGGCTGTCGGTGCCGACGCAGGTGTCGGGATAGGCGACGGTCTCGCCGCCCTCGTCCTTCGTCCAGACCGTCTGGGCGAGATATTCGAGGTTCACCTGGTGGCAGATACCGGTCCCGGGCGGCACGACGCGGAAATTGTCGAAGGCCGACTGGCCCCATTTCAGGAAGCGGTAGCGCTCGAGGTTCTGCTTGTACTCCTCGTCGACGTTCTTCTCGAAGGCCGAGTTGTCGCCGAAGAAGTTGACGATCACCGAGTGGTCGATGACGAGGTCGACCGGCACCAGCGGGTTGATCTTGGTCGGCGAGCCGCCGAGGTTCACCATCGCGTCGCGCATCGCGGCGAGGTCGACGACGGCCGGAACGCCGGTGAAGTCCTGCATCAGCACCCGCGCCGGGCGGTAGGCGATCTCGTATTCGCTCTTTCCGCGGTTCTCGAGCCAGTCCTTGACCGCCGCGACGTCTTCCTTCTTGACCGATCGGCCGTCCTCGAAGCGCAGCAGGTTCTCCAGCAGCACCTTCATCGAGAAGGGAAGCCGGGCGACGCCCGAAAGGCCGTTCGCCTCCGCGTCGGGGATGCTGTAGTAGCGGTAGGTCTTCGAGCCGACCGACAGGGTCTTCGACGAACGGTAGCTGTCGGGATGGGACACTGTGGCTCGCTCCTCAAAAGCAGTGTGCGCAGGTGGACCCGGCGGAAGGCGCCGCCGGTGTGCGCTGCAAAAGAAATCGCCTTCGGGCCCGTTATAGGAGAACTCTCCGCCGCGTTGAAGCGGCTTGAGCCCAAGTCGGTCATGCAGAAATCGCGCCTTTTTCGACGGGTTCCAGCCGGCTCGGCCGCGCCCGCCCCGCAAGCCTTGGAAACCGTTGCCGCCGCACGTCTTTCGCGCTGCGCTCGACGGCGGCCGCGCCCGGCGGACGCCCGATCGTGAGGCTCGTCGCCGAAGATTTGATCGTGGCGCGCGGCGGACGGCCGGTGCTCGACGGGATCTCCCTTGGCGTCGGGAGCGGCGAGGCGCTCATGGTCGTCGGCCCCAATGGGGCGGGCAAGTCGACGCTGCTGCGGGTCCTCGCAGGCCTCATCCAGCCGCTCGCCGGCGAGGTGCGGCTGGAGGGAGACGAGTTCGAGCCGCGCGAGCGAATGCACCTGCTCGGCCACCTCGACGCGGTCAAGAGCGGCCTGTCCGTCGACCGCAATCTCAGGTTCGCGCGCGACGTTCTCGGCGGCGTCGGCGATCCGGGGGCCGCGCTCGCGCGCGTCGGGCTCGCAGCGCTCGCCGACCTTCCCGGCGGCGTGCTCTCGGCCGGCCAGCGCCGCCGGCTGGCGCTCGCCCGCCTGCTGGCCGCGCCGCGGCCGATCTGGCTGCTGGACGAACCGACGGCCGCGCTCGACGCGGCCGGCCAAGCGCTCTTGATCGACATCGCGGCCGAGCACCGCGCGAAGGGCGGCCTCATCGTCGCCGCCACCCACCTGCCGCTCGGCTTCGACGGCGCCGCGACGCTGGACCTCGGCCGGCGGCCCTGAGCCCGCCGGCCTTTTTTTTGCGGAGCGGCGGCGAGCCGACCCGGCGATCAGTCCGCGGCGGCCTTGCCCATGGCGTCGACCTTGACGTCCTTGTCGCCCTCGGCCGTCGCGACGTCGATCTCGTAGGCGACGGCGTCGCCCTCGCGCTCGACCTCGGCCTGCACCGCCTTGCCCTTGGCGAACGCCTCCGCCGCTGCGATCGCGTCAGTCAGCTGCGTCTTCGCCTTGGCGAAATCCTCGGGCTTCAGCATCGTGAAGTACTTTTCGAAGGTCTGCTCTTCCTGGCCGGTCACCTGGCCAGAGTTCGGATCGACGAAATATTTCGTCAGTTTCGCTCCGCCGTCGGCGAGCACCTTGACCTCCCAACGACCGCCGTTGTCGTCCTCGTACTCCGCCTCGGTCGCCTTGCCGCCCTTGGCCTCGGCGGCTTCGACCGCTTTCGAGATGCTGACCTTGGCGTTCTGCGCCGCCGAACTGTCGGCGAGCGCCGCGGTCGAGACGACGCTCGCGATCGCGAAGGCCGCTGGGGCGATAAGTCGGATGGTCATGGCGGCGAGTCTCCCGGTAAAAGGCCAACTTGCGTTTCGGGCCCGTGTCTTGTGCTGAACGTTTCAGCAGAACGCCGGTTGCCGGGCCCTGCGCCTAATTTCGGTTTCTTGTTACCTCCTGAAAATGCGCTCCGCCCACGCCGCCCTCTTCACCCGCGACCTCGCCCTCGCCCGCGGCGGCGGGGCCGGGCTCGGCGTGGTGTTCTTCCTGCTCGTGGTGACGCTCACCCCCTTCGCGGTCGGCCCTGACCTCGCTCTGCTGAGGCGCATCGGTCCCGCGATCCTGTGGCTCGGGGCGCTGCTCGCGACCCTGCTCGGCCTCGACCGGCTGCTGCAGGCCGACCACGAGGACGGCTCGCTCGACCTGATCGCGCTGGCGCCGGCCGGCCTCGAGACGATGGTCGCGACGAAGATCCTGGCGCACTGGGTCACCACCGGCCTGCCGCTGGTGATCGCCGCGCCGCTGTTCGGCGTGATGCTCGACCTCTCCCCGGACGCGCTCGGACGCGTCGCGCTCGCCCTCGCCCTGGGCACGCCCGCAATGGCGAGCCTCGGCGCGGTCGGCGCGGCGCTGACCGTTGGCCTCCGTCGCGGCGGCCTGCTCGTGCCGGTGCTGATCCTGCCGCTCGCGATCCCGGTGCTGATCTTCGGCGTCTCGGCCAGCGCAGAGGGCGCGGAGGCGGGCGGCGCCCTGACGGTCCTCGCCGGCCTCGCCCTCGGCTACGCCGTGCTCGGCCCGTTCTCGGCCGCCGCCGCGCTTCGGGCGCTGCGGGACTGACCGATCAAGCGATTGCGACGGATGACCGGTTTTCCTCGCGCGCGATCCGTTCTAGGGAACGCACAGATGCGCCATCCCGGCCGAAGCCGACGGCGAAGCGCCGGGAACGTCCTCAGGATTGGCGCATTGTTCCGGAAAACGATCCCGGATCGGCCCGATGGGCTGTCCGCGATGACGAGCCAAAGCAAATGGGCCTGATCTCCGCCGTCTCTTCGCTCGCAAACCCCGCGCGGTTCGCGGCCTTCGCGACCAAGGCCCTGCCATGGCTCGCGGGCCTGTCGGCGGCGCTGCTCGCGGTCGGCCTCTACATGGCGCTGTTCGTCGCGCCGGCGGACTACCAGCAGGGCGAGACCGTGCGCATCATGTTCCTGCACGTGCCGTCGGCATGGCTTGGCATGATGGCCTACGTGATCATGGCCGTCGCCAGCATCGGCGTGCTGGTCTGGCGCCATCCTGTCGCCGACGTCTCGGCGAAGGCCGCCGCCCCGCTCGGCGCCGCCTTCACCTTCCTCGCGCTCGCGACCGGCTCGCTCTGGGGCAAGCCGATGTGGGGGACCTGGTGGGTCTGGGACGCGCGGCTGACCAGCTTCCTCATCCTGTTCCTGATGTATCTGGGGCTGATGGCGTTGCGATCCGCGATGGAGGAGCCGTCGCGCGCCGCGAAGGCCTGCGCGATCCTGACCCTCGTCGGCTCGGTGAACATCCCGATCATCAAGTTTTCCGTCGACTGGTGGAACACGCTGCACCAGCCGGCCTCGGTGATCCGCGCCGGCAAGCCGACGATGGATCCGTCGATCCTCACGCCGCTGCTGATCTGCGCGATCGCTTTCACCGTGCTGTTCGTGACGCTGCATCTCGCCGGGATGCGCACCGAGCTCGTCCGCCGGCGCCTCAGGACGCTGCGCATCACCACCGCCTCGGCGGCGCTCGCCCCGGAGCCTGCGGAATGACCGGACCTCACGCCGCCTTCATCCTCGCGGCCTACGCCATCGGCGTCACGGTGATCGGCGGGCTGATCGTCTGGACCATCGCGGACTGGCGCGCCCAGTCGAAGGCGCTGGCCGCGCTCGAGGCGCGCTCCCCGCGCCGCGGACCGGGCCGTTGAGCGAGCAGGCGGCGGAACGGAGCGCGGCGGCGGCCGGCTGGCGGCGACGCCTGATCGTCGCGATCCCGGTCATCGCCTTCGCGGTGCTCGCGGCGCTGCTCTACGGGCGTCTGTTCAGCGGCAATCCCTCTACCCTGCCCTCGGCCCTGATCGGCCGACCCGCGCCGGGCATGATGCTGCCCGCGCTGGAGGGTCTTAAGCGTGACGGCGCCGAGGTGCCCGGCTTTTCCCGCGCGGAGCTCGCGGATGGCCAGGTCACTGTCTTGAACGTCTTCGGCTCCTGGTGCGGCCCCTGCCGAGAGGAGCATCCGGAGCTGATGGCGATCGCAGGTTCGGGCGTGCGGATGTACGGCCTGAACTACAAGGACAGCCCCGAAAACGCCCGCCGGTTCCTGGGAGGCCTCGGCAATCCGTTCTCGCGCGTCGGCGTCGACCCCAACGGCCGCGCCGCGATCGAGTGGGGCGTTTATGGCGTGCCGGAGACCTTCGTCGTCGACGGCAAGGGCCGCATCGTTTTCAAGCAGGTCGGCCCGATCCTCGACGAAGCGGCGCGGACGAAGGTGCTGGCCGAGGTCGAGAAGGCCAAGGCGGCGAAGTAACAGCCTGCCTGTCCCGACCTTCAGGCGGGAACCGAACGCGCTCCCGTCGCGAAGACGAGCGCGCCCGATCGCCGAATGCGAAACTTGCCGCCCTCGTGGGTCTGGGTCCCGGCTCGGGGCCGGGACGACAGGCCGAGCCTACTCGTCCAGAATCTCGGTCTTCTCGATCGCAATGCCGAAGCCGGCGAGGCCGACGAACTGGCGCTCGTGTCCGGCCAGCAGCGAGATTTTCCGCGCGCCGAGATCGCGCAGGATCTGGGCCCCGACGCCGATCTCGCGCCAGCGGGCGCGGCGGGCGCGGGCCGACATGTGCTTCTCTTCCGAATGATCGGACGGCTCGGGCTCGGCGTCCGCGGCGTCGCGCAGCACGGCCGGGTCGCGGATCATCACGAACACGCCGCGCTTCGTCTCGCCGAACCGGGAGAGCGCGTTGTCAAGCCAGCCCTTGGAGGTCGCCGCCCCCCGCAGCAGGTCCGACAGCAGGTGCTCGCGATGGATGCGGCAGGGCGCCGCCGCCTCGCCGCCGATGTCGCCGACGGTGATGGCGAGGTGCTGGGTCTGCTCGAACGGAGTCTCGTAGATGGTGATCACGGCGTCGAGCCCGCCGATCCGGCGCTCGAACCGGTCGACTCGCCTCACGAAGGTCTCGCGGCGTGAGCGGAAGTCGATCAGGTCCTCGATCGAGACGATCTTCAGGCCGTGCTCGCGCGCGAAGGCGACAAGCTCTGGCAGGCGCTTCACCGTGCCGTCGTCGTTCACGACCTCGGCGAGCACGCCGACAGGCGGGAGGCCGGCGAGGGTCGCGAGATCGACGCCCGCCTCGGTGTGGCCCGAGCGGGTCAGCACGCCGCCCTCGCGGGCGATCAGCGGGAAGACATGGCCGGGACGCAGGAAATCGGTCGCGATGACGTTGTCCGAGGCGAGCGCCCGGACCGTGTTCGCGCGCTCCTCTCCGGAGATGCCGGTGGTGAGCCCGACCTTGTAGTCGACCGAGACCGTGAAGGCGGTGCGCATGGGGTCGCGGTTGTTGGCGACCATCGGGGCGAGGTTGAGCTCGTCGGCCCGGTCGGCCGTCATCGGCGCGCAAATGATGCCCGAGGTGTGACGGATCATGAAGGCGAGCGTCTCGGGCGTCGCCTTCGAGGCCGCCATGATGAGATCGCCCTCGTTCTCGCGGTCGGTGTCGTCCACGACGACCACAAGCTCGCCCGCCGCGATCGCCGCGATCGCCTGTTCGATTGTGTCGAGGGTCATGCCAGTGAGCTCACGGGAAAATGGGACGGAGCCGGACGGCCCGCAGCGCCGTCGAATGCACCCGCGGCCGACGGCCCGTCAAGGCGCCCGGCGCGGCCCGCCGCTCAGCCCGCCGCCGCCAGCGCCTCGCGCAGCGTCTCTCCGTCGAACGGCTTGGTGACGACCGCGACCCGGCCGCCCTCCTGCAGCGCGACAGGCGGCGCGAAATCGTCGCGACCGGTCGCGAACACCACCGGCAGCCCCGGCCGTTCCCGCCGGCACCATTCCGCGAGCGCGGCGCCGTCGACGTCCGGCAGGCCGAGGTCCGTCAGCAGCAGGTCGAAGTGGTCGCCGCGCTCGATGGCGGTTTTCGCTTGGGCGCCGCTGCGCGCTTCGGAGACCTTGTGCCCGAAGCTCCCGAGAAGCTCGGCGATGCTCATCGCGATCAGGGGATCGTCCTCGACCAGCAGGATGTCGAGCGGCCGGTTGGCGGCGGCCGCTCCGGCCGGCTCGTCCAGCAGGCGGCGCAACTCCTTGGCCAGCTGGTCCTTCCGATAGGGCTTCTGGATGAGATGGACGTCGGCGTCGATCCGTCCCTGGTGGACGATGACGTTCTCGGCGTAGCCCGACATGAACAGCACCTTCAGTCCCGGCTGAAGCGTGCGGGCGAGACGCGCGAAGTCCGGCGGCGTCGGAGTCCCGGGCATGACGACGTCGGACAGCAGCAGGTCGTAGCTCTCGCCGCGCTCGATCAGGGCCGACGCCTCATGGGTCGAGCCGACCGCGTCGACCCGGTAGCCGAGCGAGGCGACGAGGTCCGTCACGGCCCGGCGCACCGCCTCGTCGTCCTCGAGCAGCAGCACCCGCTCGCCATGTCCGGGCGGCGCGTCGGCGTTGTCCTCGGCGCGCTCCGAGCCGGCCGCGAGCGCCGCGCTGCGCGGCAGGGTGAGGCGGACGGTCGTGCCCCTGCCCTCCTCGCTTTCGATCTCGATCGCGCCGTGGCTCTGCTCGATGAAGCCCTGCACCTGCGGCAGGCCGAGCCCGGTGCCCCGCCCTTCGGGCTTGGTCGAGTAGAACGGCTCGAACACGCGGGCGAGCACCGCCTTCGACATGCCGGATCCCGTGTCCGTCACGGCGATCTCGATCCGCTCGCGCGGCGCGGGCAGGTGGCGCACCGCGATCGTGAGACGGCCGCCCTCCGGCATGGCGTCGCGGCCGTTGATCGCGAGGTTGAGGACCGCATTCTCGAGTTGCGCGGGATCGACCAGCGCCGTCCAGCCGCCGTCGTCGCGCGTGATCTCGACCTGGATGGTCTCGCCGAGCGTGCGCTCGAACAGGTCCCACATGGAGGCCACCAGCGCGCCGACGTCGGTCGGCTTCGGGGTCAGAGGCTGGCGGCGCGAGAAGGCGAGCAGCTGGCGCGTGAGCTTGGCGCCTCGGTCGGCGCCGGCCATGGCGTCGCGCAGCCGCCGCTCGATCGCGGGCGACATCGCGTTGCCGATCTCGGCGACCAGCAGCTCGAGATTGCCCTTCACGACCTGCAGCAGATTGTTGAAGTCGTGCGCGACGCCGCCCGTGAGCTGCCCGACCGCTTCCATCTTCTGCGATTGGCGGAGCTGCTGCTCTGCCTTGCGTCGTTCGGTGAGATCGCGCGCCGAGCCGACCACGCGAACGGTGCGGCCGTCGGCCGAGGCGGCCGGCGCGAGCGCGATCTCGAAGACGCGCTCTTCGCCGTCGAGCTCGAACGTCTCCTCATAGCGCACCGGCTCGCGGGCGGCCGCGCATTCCCCGATCTTGACGGTCAGCCGCTCAGCGGTCGCGGCCGGAAGGATCTGCGCGATCTGCAGGCCGCGCATCTGGGCGCGCGAGAAACCCAGCGCCTTCTCCATCACGCGGTTGACCGTGACGACCTTGATCGGGTCGCCCGGCGCGACCGTCACGAGGAAAACGCCGTCGGCGGTGTTGTCGATATAGGCGGTGTAGAGCGCGTCGTCGTCGCGTCGGCCCTCCGCTTCGCTCGCGACGCGCTTGTTGGCGTCGGCAAGGTCGACGGTGCGCTGCTCGACCAGCTTGGCGAGCTTGGCCCCCTCCGCGTCCGCCTCGTCGAAATCGCGCGCGAGGTCCTCGATGTCGGTCATCGAGCCCACCCAGCGCTGTATGGCGCCGGTCGCGTCCCGGACGGGGCGCGCGCGGCAAAGGAAGCGCCGCCATGCTCCGTCCCGCATGCGGATGCGATGCTCGTTCTCGTAGCAGTCGCCTGTTGCGATGCTGTGGTTCCAGAGCCGGATCAGATCGGCGATGTCGTCGCCGTGAATGGCGTCGATCCAGGGACCGAGGGGCTCGCTGCCGGTGACCACGCGCCAGCGCTCGCTGACGAACTCGGTTTCGCCGTCCGGCCGGGCCGTCCACAGGATGACGGGCGACTGCTCGACCAGCGCGGCGAACAGCTCGCGCACGTCATCGCCTTCCCCGGAGGGGAGCGATCGGCCCGAGATGCGAGGTGACGCCACCGACATCGGAAGAAGCCCGCAAGAAGCCGCGAGCTCTCCCGCCCGCTCCGCGCGGACAGGTCGCCCCGACCACCTCACGGTAGCACGAAAGAGGGCGGCGTTGGCGAGACCTGCTCTTGCTCTCCGATCAGAAGGACGGAAGCGGGCCGAGAGGCTTAGCCGGCGTCCTCGCCGTCGCCGGCCGGCCCGTCGAGCGCCTCGACAGGGTCGGACTTGCGCTGCGCTTTCGGGCGAACGGGACGGACGCCCTCCGTCACCGCGAGCAGCGGCGCATCGCCGTCGCCGGACACGCGCAACGGCGGCGCCTTACCCTGCTTGTCCTCGCCCATGTAGATCGTGACATGCGGGAACGGCATCTCGATCTCCCGCTCGTCGAAGATCTCCTTGACGATCTCGTTGTAGGCGCGCCCCACGACCCACTGCTTTCCGGGCTGCGTCTTGATGCGGCCGCGTACGGTGATCGCGCTGTCGCCGAACAGGGTGATGCCCTGCATCTCGAACGGCGCGACGATCGACGCCCCGTGATCGGTCTCCTTCAGCCGGTCAAAGGCGTCCTGCATGGCCTGCTTCACGTCCGGGATGGACTCGCGGTAGGCCACGCCGATTTCGGCCATGTGATAGCTGAAGACCTTGGTGGCGTTGGAGACGCTCTCGACGGATGAGAACGGGATCAGGTGGTAGATCCCGTTCACCGAGCGGACGCCGACCGAGCGGATCGTGAGGTTCTCGACCGTGCCCGTCACGCCGGCGACGGTGACGTTGTCCCCGGTGTTCATCGCGTTCTCGAGCTGGATGAACAGGCCGGTGATGATGTCTTTCACGAGGCTTTGCGCGCCGAAACCGACGGCGAGGCCGAGCACGCCGGCGCCGGCGAGCAACGGCGCGATGTTCACGCCGAGCTGCGCGAGCGCCATCATCGCGACGAGGACCACGAGGCCGATCGTGAAGGCGTTGCGGAACAGCGAGAGCAGGGTCTTCTCGCGCGCCGTCGGGATCGTTCCGAATTCGGGATTGAGGCGGTACTCGACCCAGGAGGACATAGCGATGAACAGGACCAGCCCGATCACGACGATGAGCCCGGCCGTCATGACCGAGGCCGCGACGCGGGCGCCGACCTCGCTGCCGAGCCAGCCGAGGAAATCGAACAGCGCCCAGCTCTGCGCGACCGCGAGCAGCACGAACAGCAGCACGACGATGCGCACGACCTTCAGGATCGCCGGGATGAAGGCGTTCAGCCGTCGCTCCAGCAAGGGCAGGCGCTGGCGAACGTTCTCCGGCACGTGCAGACCACCGGAGATCAGCCGCGAGATCAGCGCGGTGACGACGGCGCCGAGCGCCATCGCGGCGAGGGTCTGTACCGTCGCGCGCGCCATGAACGGCAGCGCCTCCGTCGGATTGGCGAGCCAGACGACGAACAGCGCGACCAGCCACACGATCGCCGCCCAGTGCCAGAAGCGCGCGAGGAAGGCGTAGAAGGTCGACAGCGCGTCGCTCTGTGCGGCCTCCGTCTTGTCGGCGAGCTTGGCGCGGACGCGCGCGCGGTTCTGTAGGACGATCGCGATCGACATCATCAGCGCCGCGAAGGCGATCACGATCCTGAGCGCCTGCGCGGCGCCCGGCGACACCGCGGCGGCGACGATCGGCGCGACGAACAGGAAGGCGTAGCCGAGCGTCGAGACGATCCGGCTGAGCCAGAAATACCAGTAGGCCGCCGACTCGTCCTCGATCGGCAGCGCGCGGAGCGGCGGCTGGGCCGGCGAGAACAGCGCCCGCAGCGCGACTTTGGCGAGTTCGATCGCGAAGAAGGCGTTGAGGTACAGCGTCTGCTGGATGTTCATGACGCCGCTCGTGCCGAACTGAAGCGCGAAGACGTAGCCGGCGCCCCAGGCGATCACGATCATCAGCGCGTCGACGATCACGCTCGCGACCACCAGCGCGATCCGGGCGCCGAGGCCGGCGTCGGCCGCGCGTCGGCCGATCCAGCGGTAGAAGGGGATGCCGAGCGCCCTCAGCCCGAGGAAGGCCGCGAAGGTGACGCCGATCGTGGCGGCGACGGCGATAAGGCGCCCCCAGTCGAAGCCTTCGCCGCCGCCGGAGCCGGTGACGATGCTCGCGAGGTCGCCGGCGATGGTCGAGCTGGCCGCCGCGAAGGCCGCCGCGCGCTCGGCGGCGGCGCGGGTGTATTCCGCCGCGCGGCGGGCGAGCGTGGGCTCGGCTGTGCCTTCGGCGGACTTCGCAGCAGCGTTTGCGGAGGCCTCGTCGGGCGCCGCCGTCGGGCCGTCGCCGCCGGTCTTCGCCGTTTCGGCCGGCTTCGCGGGCGCGGGCGCTGGGGCGGCGGACTTCAGCCGCTCGATGAGAGCGGCGCGCGCCTCGTCGTCCTCGAGAATGCGGATCAGCGCGTCGACGTCCCGGGCCGGCGCCTCAACTGCTGGCGTCTGCGCCGCAGCCGGGGCTTCCTGCGCCCGAGGACCTGCAAGGGGGAGGAGCAGCGCGACGAGCGCGAGAGCGACGATATGGCGAAGCGGCATCGGACCTTTATGGGCGCCGACGGCCGACGCTCCGTTGCAATTTGACGAAGCGCATCTAGGCCGGAAGCGGCCTTCGGCCACCCACTGCTCGGCTCAGCCTGCCTTTTCGAGGCGATCCATCGTCTTCTCCGCCCAGGTTCTGCCCGGCTCGCCGCCCCAAAGCAGCCAGGCGATGTAACCGGCAGATGGGTTCTTAGGGTCGCCGAACTTCGGCGCATCCTTGTCGACGGCGTGACGAGCGAAATAGGCGCGCATCTTCTTGACGATCGCCGGCGTCAGTTCCTGCCGCTCGGACAGCTGTCTGGCCCGGTCAAGCCCGACCTGCGTCCCGCCACGGCCATGCTCCTCGCGCAGCTTGAGACCCTTGGCGGCCTGTTCGGCGACCGCCTTGGTCGGCTTCAGACTGACCGTCGCCATCACGCGCCCTCAAGTTCTGAATGCGACTTCAGCGCCCTGCCGCCGTCGCTCTGCTCGACGAGATAGGCCGGGTTCTTCTCGCTGGCGTTCCGGCTGATCCTCGAGCCCTTGATGGTGCGCTGGACGCGGCGCTTGAACACCTCCGCGACCTTGCCCTTCGCGGTGCCCTGTCCCCAGGACCAGCTGACGGACGAGCCGATCGAATAGGCTTTCGACATGTCGATCTCCAATGCAGGCTTTGGCCGGGCAACCCGCGGGCCGACGCCTTCGTTCCCTGCGGGGGTTCAGATCGGTCGGCGACTGCACTAGGGTCGCCGCGCATCCCTCTCGACACCGCTCCCGGATCCCATGGCGTCAGACGCGACGATCGACCTGCTCGGACGCCTCATCGGCTTCGACACGACCAGCCGCAACTCGAACCTCGACCTGATCGACTATGTCGAGGGCTATCTGGCGAGCTTCGGGATCGCTTCGGAGCGCACCCCCGACGCGAGCGGCGCCAAGTCGAACCTGTTCGCCACCATCGGACCGGCGGACCGGCCGGGCTACGTGCTCTCCGGGCATACGGACGTCGTCCCGGTCGACGGCCAGAACTGGACGACCGATCCCTTCCGCATGGCGCGCAAGGACGGCCGGCTCTACGGCCGCGGCGCCTGCGACATGAAGGGATTTCTCGCCGTCTGCCTCGCGCTTGTCCCAGAGATGGCCGGGACCGACCTGAAGGCGCCGATCCACCTCGCGTTCTCCTATGACGAGGAGGTCGGCTGCATCGGCGTGCGCGATCTGCTGGCCGAACTCGTGAAGCGGCCCGTGCGCCCGCTCGGCTGCGTCGTCGGCGAGCCGACCAGCATGCAGGTCGTCATCGGCCACAAGGCCAAGCGCTCGCTGCGCCTCTGCGCGCACGGGCTGGGCGGCCACTCCTCGCGCGCGCCGGAATGCGTCAACGCCGTCGAATACGCCGCGCGCCTCGTGGTCGCGACCAGCGACATCGGCCGGCGCCTCGCCGCCTCTGGCCCGCGCGACGCGCTCTACGACATCCCGCATTCGACGGCGCATGTCGGCGTCTTCAACGGCGGCTCGACGGTCAACGTCGTACCGGCGGAGGCGACGGTCGACCTCGAGTTCCGCACGCTCCCCGAGGATGACCTCGACGCCATGGTCGCGGAGATCCGAGCCGCCGCCGACGCGCTGTCGCAGGAGATGCGCGCCCTCGACGCCTCGTCCGGCGTCACCATGGAGCAGATTTCCGAGATCCCCGGACTCGCCATGGAGCCGGAGGACGACATGGTCACCCTCGCCAAGCGCTTCGCCGGCCGCAATGACCACGGCAAGGTCGCCTACGGCACCGAGGCGGGGCTGTTCGTCGAGGTCGGACGCATTCCGACGATCGTCTGCGGCCCCGGATCGATCGCCGAGGCGCACAAGCCCGACGAGTTCGTCGCGGAAGAACAGCTCGCCCGTTGCGAGGCCTTCGTCCGGGCGCTGATCGCGCACTGCGCCGCCTGAGCCTGCGCCGCTGCAATCGTGGCCTATCGGCCGCCGCGCTTGTACCCCACACGCCACGGCGTCACTCTCCGCCCAACAGGCCAAAGAGCCTGACGGATGGGAGGTTCGAAAATGCCGAAATCGCGTCTTGCCGCCGCGACGCTGCTCGCCCTATGCGCGACCGCCGCCACCGCCCTCGCCGACGACGAAGCCCTCAAGAAACTTCAGGGCTTCCAGTCGACGGGCGGCGATCCCGTCATCCCGCAGGTCGACCAGACGAGCAAGAAGGCCGAGAACCTCAGGGCGCTGATCCCGAAGATCAAGGTTCCGGACGGCTTCAAGGTCGAGCTCTACGCCGTCGTGCCGGACGCGCGCCACATGGCGGTCGGCAACAATGTCGGCGTGGTGTTCGTCGGCACCCGCAAGACCAAGGCTTATGCGGTCACCGACCGCGACGGGGACAACATCGCCGACGAGGTCAAGGAGTTCGCCCCGTCGATCGCCAAGCGCAACCCGAACGGCATGTGCTTCACGCCGGACGGCTTCCTCTACATCGCCGAGCACAATCGGGTTCTGCTGTTCCCGGCCGCGGAGTTCTTCTACGAGAACCCGGACGTCGCGGTGGAGATCGTCTCCGACCAGCTGGTGCCGAAGGAGGAGGAGAGCTTCAACCACGGCGCCCGCACCTGCGTCGTGGGGCCGGACAACAAGCTCTACATAACGCTCGGCCAGCCCTTCAACGTGACGCCGAAGGAGAAGCGCCCGCTCTACGACAAGACCGGCATGAGCGGCATCATCCGCATGGACCGCGACGGCAAGAACCGCGAGGTCTTCGCGCTCGGCGTCCGCAACTCGGTCGGCATGGCGTTCAAGCCGGGCTCGTCCGAGCTCTGGTTCACCGACAACCAGGTCGACGGCATGGGCGACGACATCCCGCCCGGAGAGTTGAACCGCGCGACCAAGGCCGGCCAGAACTTCGGCTTCCCGTGGTACGGCGGCGGCAAGATCCGCACCAAGGAATACGCCGACGAGCAGCCGCCCGCCGGGGTCGTCGACCCGCAGGTCGAGTTCACCGCGCATGCGGCCGATCTCGGCATGCGCTTCTACACCGGCACGCAGTTCCCCGAGAAATACCAGGGCGGAATCTTCGTCGCCGAGCACGGCTCGTGGAACCGCACCAAGCCGGTCGGCGCGCGCGTGATGTTCGTGAAGCTGAAGGCCGACGGCACGGCCGACAAGCCGGAGGTCTTCGCCGACGGCTGGCTGGACGAGAAGACCGGCCGCTATCTCGGCCGCCCGGTCGACGTCGCGGTCGCGCTCGACGGCTCGCTCCTCGTCTCCGACGACCTCGGCGGCGCCATCTGGCGCATTTCGAAGACGGACTGACCACGCGACGCTCTCGGTCCCGGCCAAAAGTCGGGACCGAGGCTCTATTCGGCCTGATGTTGCGGCTTCAGCATCAGCGCCGCGCCCGGCATCGACTCGTAGACGATCGGGCAGGTCTCGCGGGTCAGTTCGCCGTCGGTCGCGACCCAAACCCGCGTACGGCGCGTCTTCTCGACGACGGCCGACTTCGCCTCGAAGATCTCGATCAGCGGGTTCGACCGCCAGCCGCCGGTGATCACCTGCGCGCCGAGGCGGAAGCGGTCGCGCCAGCCGCCGGCATGGGCGACGATCACCTCGATCTCGCCACGGTCGAGCCGCTCGCGCCGCCAGGAGCCGTCGCCGAACGCGTTGTTGGTGACGAGCACGGCCGTCGCCTCGACCTTCACCGGCGCGCCGTCGATCACGAGCTGGTAGCGGGAGCGGCCGGAGCGGAAGAAGGCGCGGAACGCGGCGTAGCCGAAGCCGGCGTAGCGGCCGAGGCCTTTGAGGCCCCGCGCGGCCTCGCGGGCGCGGGCCATCTGCGCGAAGAAGCCGAGGCCGGAGATCGAGTGAAACGGCCGGCCGTTGATCGAGGCGAGGTCGATCCGCGTCGGCTCGGCGCGGCTCAGCGCCTTGATCGCCTCGTCCATTTCGTTCGGAACGCCGAGATCGCGCGCGAGCAGGTTCATCGTGCCGAAGGGCAGCACGCCGAACACCTTTCCGGTCGCAAGCAGCCGTCCCAGAGAGCGCGACAGCGACCCGTCGCCGCCGCCGACGACGATCTCCTCGTGATCGTCGCCCTTGCCCAGCTCCTCGAGCACGGAGCTCAGGTCGCGCGGCGGCACCATCCGCACGTCGACCTCCTTGCCGGCCCTGAGAAAGGCCTGGTCGACGAGTTCGGCGGGATCCTTGGAGCCAGCCTCCTCCCGCAGGTCCTTCAGCGTCCCCGCGCGGGGATTGAGCAGCACAAGGCATTTCGCCATGAAGGCGGGCGCTCCGGGGCTCGAGAGAGTGTCGCTCGATATAGCGCGAGGAGATGACAGCGGAAGCTCACGCGTCGTCGACGGCCGGCGCGCTCCATCCCATCGCCGCGAAGGTCTCGGCCATGTGCGCCGGCAGCGGCGCTTCCGCGACTAGCGGCGGATGCCCCTCGCGCATCGGCACCGAGACGGCGCGCGCATGGAGGTGAAGCCGCGGCCCGCCGGCCGGCGCCGCGCCGTAGATCGGATCGCCGAGCAGCGGCAGGCCGATATGGGCGGCATGGGCGCGGATCTGGTGGGTCCGCCCGGTCAGAGGCGTGAACTCGACCCAGCTGAGGCTGTCTCCCCTCGCCCTCACCCGCCATTCGGTGACCGAGGGCAGCCCGTTCGGATCGACCGCCATCCACCAGCCGCGGTCCGGGCTGCGCTTGGCGAGCGGCGCCTCGATCCGCCCCGCCTCGTCGGTCGGGGCGCCCTTCACCACCGCCCAGTAGGTCTTGCCGACGCGCCCGTTGGAAAACAGCTTGCCGAGCCTGGCGAGCGCCTTGCGATGCCGGCCGAGCACGAGGCAGCCGCTGGTGTCCTTGTCGAGCCTGTGCGCGAGCGCCGGATCGCGCGGCAGACCGAAGCGCAGCCCCGAGAACAGAGCCTCAAGATTCGGACCGCCCTTGGGACCTGCATGCACGGGCAGGCCTGCAGGCTTGTCGATGATCAGCACGAGGCCGTCGCGGTGAAGCAGGCGCGCCGCAAGATCGTCAGGGCTGAGCGGAAGGTCGGAAGCCATAGGCGGGCCGTCTGAAATTCAAGACATGGGCGGGCGGAACCGACGCACTATCTCGCGGACATGAAGCTTGTCTCCACCGTTTTCGAGGTCGAACCGAAGCACGCCGCGGCCTTCCGCGCGGCCGCGCTCGCGAACGCCTTCGCGGTGGAGCGCGCCGACCCGGCCTGCCGGGGCGTCGCGATCGCCGAGGATCCGGAAGCGCCCGGCTTCTTCCTGACCTCCGCCCTCTACGCCAACGACAGCGCGGCCGCATCCCCCGAAGCGGAGGAGGCCGGACGAATCTTCGACGAGGCGGTGCGGCCCTTCGTCAAGCACAAGCTCGTGCGCTTCGTCGAGCTCGGCTGACGCGGCGTGGCCGGGGAGCGCCTTCTCGTCGGCGACATCGGCGGCACGCATGGCCGCTTCGCCCTCGCCGCGGCCGATCTCAGGCCCGAACGAACCGGCGTCGAGGAGGGAGACGCCCATCCCGACTTCGCGTCGGCGCTCGCGGCCTATCTCCAGAAATCCGGCGTCACCGCCGACGTCGCCGCCTTCGCGGTCGCCGGGCCGGTGACGGCCGGCGAGACCGCCCGCGTCACCAACCGGCGGAACTGGACCTTCGACGTCGAGGATTTGAAACGGCGCTTCGGGTTCTCGCGCGTCGTCGTCATGAACGACTTCGTCGCGCAGGCCGCGGCCCTCCCGCACCTGACGGGCGAGGAGCTCGTCGCGCTCGGCCCCGCGCTTCCGCCGCCGCACGGACTTAAGGTCGCGGTCGGTCCGGGGACCGGTCTCGGCGTCGCAGCGCTCGCGCCGGACGGCGCGGGATGGCGGCCGCTGCCCGGCGAGGGCGGCCATGTCGAGCTGGCCGCCGTCAATGACCGGGAATGGGCCGCTTTCGAGCTCATCCGGCGCGAGCTGGGGCGGGTCGAGGCCGAGGCCGCGATCTCAGGCCCCGGCCTGGCGCGGCTGCACCGCGCGCTGGCGCAGCTGGACGGCGCCGACGCGGCGCAGGCCTCCGCCGCCGACATCGTCGAAGCCGCCGGCCGCGGCGAGGGCCGGTCGCTGGAGACGGCGCGGCTGTTCCTCGACATGCTGGCCCGGTTCTGCGGCGACCTCGCTCTGACCTACGCGGCGGAGGGCGGCGTCTATGTCTGCGGCGGCGTCGCGCCGAAGATGCTCGGCCTGATCGATCACGCCGCCTTCCGCGCCGCCTTCGAAGCCAAGGCGCCGCACGAGGAGCTCATGCGGAAGATCGCGACGGCTGTCGTCGTCTCGCCCGCCGCCGGACTGCTCGGATGCGCCGCCGAGGCGCGACGACTGCTCGCTTGAGGCGCCGTCGAGCATAGACTTCGTCGACCGCCGGCGCCTCTTTGCACAAAAGTCTAATCAGCCTGGCAAGTCATGGCCGCGTCAACCAAAACGCCGACGACGAATTGCGTTCGCATGGCGAGAGTGGCGTCATCTGGAACGATTAGGAATACATGACGTTGTTCTTCACACGGAAAAAATAATACCGGAGGAACGATCGTGAATCGTCGCATGCTTTCCGTCGCCGCCGTTTCGGCCGCTCTGGCGCTTGCGCCGCTGGCCGGGGCGAGCGCCCAGTCCGCCGCCAACAGCGGCAACGCCGGCAACCTCGCCGACCCCGCCAATCCCCAGAACCCCGACGCCAAGCCGGCCGCCAAGAGCGCGAGTTCGGACAAGTCGATGAAAAGCTCCAAGAAGAGCAAGATGTCTTCGAAGAAGACGAAGTCGTCCAAGAAGGCGATGTAGGCGCCGGCTCGGCGACCTATCTGAGGGCGGCGGACCACGGGTCCGCCGCCCTTGTTTTGCGCGCGCGCGAAGGGCCGCGCATCGTGCTATGACCACCGCCATGACGACCACCGCGATGACGCAAGCCGCCGCATCCAACGCCGCCTTCGCCGCGCCGGAGCACGACCATCGCCTGTGCGCCCGGTCCACGCTGGCGCGGGCGGAGGCGATCTGCGTCGCCCGCGGCGCGCGCCTGACGGACATCCGCCGCCGCGTCCTGTCGGCGCTCGCGCAAAGCCATGCGCCCGCCGGCGCTTATGACGTGATCGAGCGGCTGGCCGAGCCTGGCGGACGCCCCCCGGCGCCGATCACCGTCTACCGCGCCCTCGATTTCCTGATCGCGCACGGCCTCGCCCACCGCATCGAAAGCCGCAACGCCTATGTCGCCTGCAGCCGTGAGCACGGCGAGGAGGACGGCGCGCCGACCGTGTTCCTGATCTGCGAGCATTGCGGCGCCGTCGGCGAGGCCGAGGCCGGCGATTTCGGCGCGGCGCTGTCGGCGCTCGCGCGAAACTCGGGCTTCACGCCGCGTGCGCCTGTCATCGAAGTGACGGGCGAATGCGCCCATTGTCGCGCAAATCACGCCCACGAAGACGGGCCGGACCACCGAACGGGGACCTGCGTTTCGTGAACGACGCGCCATGCATCGCTGACCTTGTTTCGTGCCCCGCGGCGCTCTCACCTCGCCGCGCCTCCCGCCCGGTGAACGTCGGCGGCGTCGCCGTCGGCGGTTCGGCGCCGATCGTCGTCCAGTCGATGACCAACACCGATACGGCCGACATCGCCGGCACCGTCGCCCAGGTCGCGGCGCTGGCGCGCGCCGGTTCCGAACTCGTCCGGATCACGGTGGATCGCGCGGAGGCCGCCGCCGCCGTTCCGCACATTCGCGACCAGCTCGCCGCGCGCGGCGTCAACGTCCCGCTGATCGGCGACTTCCACTACATCGGCCACACCTTGCTCGCCGAGCATCCGGCCTGCGCCGAGGCGCTGGCGAAGTACCGGATCAATCCCGGCAATGTCGGCTTCGGCGCCAAAAAGGACCGCCAGTTCGCGCAGATCATCGAGATCGCGGCGCGGAACGGCAAGGCTGTCCGGATCGGCGGCAACTGGGGCTCGCTCGACGGCGAGCTGCTGACGCAGCTCATGGACGACAACGCGGCCTCGCCGGCCCCGAAGGACGCGCGGGAGGTCACGCGCGAGGCGCTGATCCGCTCCGTCCTGCTGTCGGCCGCGCGCGCCGAGGAGCTCGGCCTGCCGCGCGAGAAGATCATCCTGTCGGCGAAGGTTTCGGCGGTGCAGGACCTGATCGCCGTCTACGCCGAACTCGCGCGCCGCGCGGACTACGCGCTCCATCTCGGGCTCACCGAGGCGGGCATGGGGTCGAAGGGCGTCGTGGCCTCGTCCGCGGCGCTCGGCGTGCTGCTGCAGCAGGGCGTCGGAGACACCATCCGCGTCTCGCTGACCCCCGAGCCCGGCGGCGACCGGACCGTCGAGGTGAAGGTCGCGCAGGAGATCCTGCAGACCATGGGCTTCCGCACCTTCGTGCCGCTGGTCGCGGCCTGCCCCGGCTGCGGACGCACCACCTCGACCGTGTTCCAGGAGCTCGCGCGCGACGTCCAGACCCACATCGTCACGCGCATGCCGGAATGGAAGAAGCTCTATCCGGGCGTCGAGACGCTGAACGTCGCGGTGATGGGCTGCATCGTGAACGGCCCCGGCGAGTCCAAGCATGCCGACATCGGCATTTCGCTGCCGGGCACCGGCGAGGCGCCGACCGCGCCGGTGTTCGTCGACGGCAAGAAGGTCGCGACGCTGCGCGGCCCGACGCTGGTCGACGACTTCAAGACGATGGTCGAGGACTACGTCGCGCGGCGCTTCGGCGCCGGAGGGCGCGACGCGGCCGAATAGGCCGCAGGCCGGACCTCACTGAGCCGATTGATCGGCGGAATGCGCGCGCCAGCGCTCGGCCCAGGCCGGCGCGAGCTCGAGGCTAGAGGGCGGCGACCGGCGGCTCCCTCCATCCCGAATGCTTTCGACGACGTAGCGAAGCGCCGCCCTCATGCCCCATTCCGTGTAGGGCTTCGACACCGCGCCGACCGCGCCGGCGAAGTCGGGCGGCAGACGCCTGCGGTTCGCCGTCATGAACAGGACCGCCGCGCCTCCAGCCACGGCGCCGCCCGCCACCTCGACCCCGGTCGGACCGTCGGCGAGATGCACGTCGAGCAGGACGACGTCCGGGCGCTCGCGCGCGATGGCGGCGGCGGCGCCGGCGGCGTCGGACTCGATCCCGACCACCTCCAGCCCCGCCTCGGCGACGATGAACTCGACTTCGGCCGCAACGAGGGACTCGTCCTCGACGATGAGAATACGCATCGCCAGGAAGTCTCCTCAGTCGCCCTTGCGATGGCTGCGGTCCGGTCCCGGCAGCGTGACGGCCACGACATGGCCCGCCTCAGTGGCCGGGCGCTCGACCCGCGCCGCAAGCTGGCGAGCGAGCAGATCCACGAGGCCGAGCCCGAAGCCGCTCCTGGCGTCCGGGGCCATGCCGACGCCGTCGTCCGACACCTCGAGACGGTGACCTTGCTCATGAGGAAGCAACCCCAGCGAGATCCGTCCTGGCCGGCGCGCCAGACCGTGCCGCACGGCGTTGTCCACGAGCTCGTGCACGATCAGCGCGATCGGGGCGGCGTTCGCGGCCGGCGCCGTGACAGGCGAGAGGTCGAAGGCGAGCTCCACGTCCTCGCGGCCAGCGGCCTCGACGAGATCGGCGGCGATGGCGCGAACGAAGGCCGCGACGTCGAACGCGGCCGCGCCGTCCACCTGCAGCAGGCTCCGATGGACCGTCGCGATCGCGCTGACGCGTCCGAGCATCGCCTTCATCGTGGCCTGGACGGCCGGGTCGCTGATGCGGCGGGACTGCAGCTGGATCAGCGAGGAGATCAGCTGCAGGTTGTTCTTCACCCGGTGGTCGAGCTCGTGCAGCAGCTGGGTCTTCTGGTCGAGCGCGATCTCGAGCTCGCGGGTGCGGTCGGCGACCTGCGCCTCGGCCGTCTCCTTGGCGCAGGCGAGAGCGGCGTTGGCGTCGCGGAGCTCCTGCGCCGCGCGGTTGCGCGCGGTGACGTCGAGCTGCGAGCCGAAGAAATGGGAGACGCCGCCGGCGGCGTCGAAGACCGGGCTGATGTAGAGCGCGTTCCAGAAGGTGGAGCCGTCCTTGCGGTAGTTCAGGATCTCGGCCGTGACGCTCTCATGCGCGGCGATCGCCGCGGCGATGCGAGCCACCTCGGCGCGGTCCGTCTCAGGTCCCTGAAGGAAACGGCAGTTGCGCCCGATGACCTCGTCGCGCGAATAGCCTGACAGCTGGATGAACGCGTCGTTCGCGAAGACGATGGGATGGTCTTCGATGCGGACGTCCGTGATCGCGATCGGCATGCGCGTCGCCTGAATCGCCGCCGCATAGGGATCCGCGGATCCGCGGTCGAGCTCCAGGCGCGCAGCCTCCTGCCGCGATGCGTCGCGTTCCGTCATGCGGCTCAGGCCCGGCTCGAGCGATGATGTCGCGCAAGGCTTTGCGCGGGGGTGGCGGATTGAGAGCGCAGGCCGCAGGAAAGAGTCAAGCCGGCGGCGAGTCCGCCAGTCTGGGAGGAGCGAGCAGTTCGCCCTGGAGATAGGTCGCGCCCCAGGCGGCGAGCAACTTCGCGGCGGCTTCCGTCTCGACGTGTTCGGCCACGGTCTCGAGCCCGAGCTCCCTGGCGAGAGCGATCAGGGCGCGCACGAAGGCGCCGGCGTCCTCCGAGGTCTCGATGTCCACGACGAAGGATCCGTCGATCTTGACGACGTCGACGGCGAGTTCGCGCAACGCCTTGAACGAGGAATGCCCGGAGCCGAAATCGTCGATCGCGACCTGCACGCCCTGCCGCTTCAGCTCGCGGACGAACCCGGCGGCGATGTCCAGATCGGCGATAAGCGCGGTCTCCGTGATCTCCACCATCAACCGGCCCGAAATGTCCGGACGCATCGCGATCCAGGCGGACAGCGAATCCATCCAGCTGAGATCGGCCGTCGTCGCCGAAGAGACGTTGATGGCGATCCGCGCCTCGGGATGCTCGGCGAGATGCACGACCGCGAGATCCAGCATGCGCCTGTCGAGCATGTTGACGACGCCGACCTCCTCGGCGGCCGCGGCGAGATGCCCGCCCGACGCCACCTCTCCCGCGGCGTCGACGACCCTGAGCAAGGCCTCGCTCCAGCAGGTCTCGAGGCTTCCCGCGCGCACGATGGGCTGGAGCGCGAGCCGCACGCGATGCTCGTTCAGCGCGCTGATGAGCTCGTCGGCGAGCCGCATCTTGGCGCGCGCCGCGCCGTCCCTGTTCTGGTCGGGAGAATAGATGCAGACGGCCGCCGACGTCTCCACGGCGCGGCCGAGGGCGCTGCGCGCCCTGAGCACCATCTCGTCGCTATCGCGCGCATGTCTCGGGGCGACGACGGCGCCGATCGCGACGCGGACGGAGATCGGCCCGGCCGGCGTCAGCACCGGCTGATCGTGGACTGCGCCGACGAGGCGCCGCGTCGCGACCTCGAGGTCCGCGCGATCGCATTCCTGCAGCACCATTCCGAAGGTCGAGGTCGAGAACCGGCCGAGCGTGTCGCCGCCGCGCATCGCGCTTCTGAGCCGCCGCGACACTTCGAGAATGGCGAGGTCGCCGATGTCGAAGCCATAGGCCTCGTTGATCGGCCCGAGATTGGTGAGGCTCGCGAGCACAAAGCTCGAGGCCGACTGCATGCGCGCGCCGGCGGCGAGCGCGGCCCCGGCGATCTCGACCAGCCGGGCCCGGGAGAGCTGTCCGGTGAGGGGATCGAAGCGCGCGAGGCTGGCCGCCTGCTCGGCGGCCTCGTAGCGGGCGCCGAGGCGGCGCATCACGCCGACGACGCGCAAGGGCCGTCCGTCCGGCCCGGCGTACCATCGGCCGCGATCCTGCATCCAGAGCCGCATCGTCCGCGCGCCGCGCAGCAACGGATACTCGACCTCGAATGGGACGCCCTCGCCCTCGTCGGTTCGCTGCGCGCCGAACACCGCCTCGCGCCGGCTGGTCAGGGCCTCGGGGTCGAGCAGGAGAGCGAAGGCGGTCGCGGAGCCGATCTCGGTCGCGGGCGTGAGGCCCAGAATGTCGTGCGCCGCGCCCGTCCAGTCGATCCGGTCTGTCGGCACGTCCCAGACATAGGCCGCCTCGCCGACGGCCGCGAGCAGTTCCGGCAGGTCCAGTCCACGCCCTCTCTCGGGCGCCGCGACTGTGGACAGGGACGGAGGTGTCATCCTGCGCGTTCCGCTCCCTTAGGCCGTCCAGGCTGGGACAGCCGAATCGATCGCCTAGACTCTAAGACAAATCCTTCTACACTTCATCGTATGATCGTCGGCGGGAAGTCGCTGATTTTACTTGGTTAATGAATTGAAACTCTGTTTCAGCCCAGATGAAGCGCGCCGCGGGAAGGGCGTCGACTTGCAATGGTGATCCTGCCGCCGGCCGAAGGCCCCGTCCGCCCGGAGCGTCGCAGCCGCGACCGCCGCGTCTCCGATCGTCGGCGCGCCGCGAAGGCGACCGTCTCGGACGTCATCGAGCCGGAGGGCGCCGGCGCGCAGCGCGTCGACGAAAGCCCCGTAGAGCCGGCCGCCGGGGCCGCGTTCCAGGCGCGCGGCCGTGGCGCGGGCCGACGGAAGACGGATCGCGACGCCTCGGCGGAGACGGAGCCCCCCATGCGGTCGGCGTCCAAGCCGCATGCGCCGCTGGTCGCCCAGTTGATCGCGACCGCGCTCGATCTCGAGCAGACGCGCGTCAAGCGCCGAGGGTCGGAGAAGGACGCCGCGGCGCTCTACGGCCGCAAGGCGACGCGCGCTCGCCCGCCGCGCGGCACGGCCTGAGCGGTCAGGCCGCGGCCCGCGCCAGCGCCCGCCGTGCGGCGCGGCACGCATCGGACACCGAGCTGAACTCGCGACCTTCCAGTTCGGCGGCCTCCGACAGCGCGGCGAAGAAGCGATACCGGCCCTTCCCGATCTGCACCACGAGCCCGGCCTGTCTGCCGAGCGCTTCAATGACATAGGCTGCGCTCATCGCGCCTCTCCCGAATTCCGCTTCATAAAAAAGTCCCGGCGCCGCGAGGCGCAGGCGAGGTCGGCGTCAGGGCCGACATCGCCCCGGGCGCGCGGGCCGGGTCTGAAGTCGTGCTTGGGAGGAGAACGTCCCGAGGATAGGCATGCCGGTCGTCCCGTGGAGACCACGATGCGTTCGACACGCGTCGTGGCGCTTTAGCGTTTGGTGTCGCGGCGCAAGCTGCTCTTCAAAAGCCGCGTCCCGGCGAGCCCGGGAGAGCTGCAGGATGCCCCGATCGGGCAACCACGTCAACATATATTCTATCGATTTAGTATTTTGTTGGATCGTGCGGTCTGCAGACGGGCTCAGAGGCCGCGCAGCCTCGCGAGGCGCTCGCTGTCACCGTCCCCGTCGGCCGGGGCAAGCCCGACGAGCAGGTCGTTGAGGGCCTCGACCGGCAACGGCCGCGCAAGGTGAAACCCCTGCACTTCCGAGCACTGGTCCAGTTTCAGCAGGAGCAACTGTTCGGGCGTCTCCACGCCCTCGGCCGTGACTTTCATCCCGAGCGCGCGGCCGAGACCGAGGATCGCCTGGACAATGGCGCGCGAGCCGCCGCTCGCCTGGAGATCGGACACGAAAGTCCGGTCGATCTTGATCGTGTCGAAGGGGAAGGACTTCAAATAGCCGAGCGAGGAATAGCCGGTGCCGAAGTCGTCCAGCGACAGGCCGACGCCGATCTCCTTGAGCTCGGCCAGGATGCGTGCGGCGCGCTCGGTGTCCTCGAGCAGCACGCCCTCGGTCAGTTCGAGCTCGAGCCGGCGCGGCTCCAGCCCGGTCCGAGCCAGGGCTTCGCGCACCAGATCCGGAAACCCTCCGCTGCGGAACTGCACCGGCGAAACGTTGACCGAGACGCCGACGTCCCGCCAGCGGATCGCCGCCTCGCACGCCTGTCGGAGCGCGAAGGCGCCGAGCGGCGCGATCAGGCCGGTGTCCTCGGCGAGCGGGACGAACTCCGCGGGCGCGACCACGCCGCGGACGGGATGGCGCCAGCGCAGCAGCGCCTCGACACCGTTGATCGCCAGCGTGCGCGTGTCGTAGCGGGGCTGGAAGACAAGGAAGAATTCCTGCGCCTCGAGCCCGTTCCGGATGTCCGCCTCGAGCGCGGCCCGCGTTACGATCCGGTCGTTCATCTCGCGCGAGAAGAAACGGTAGGCGTCCCGGCCGCTCGCCTTCGCCTGGTACAGCGCGATGTCCGCGCAGCGGATAAGTTCGCCACCGTCTTCGGCGTCGAGAGGCGCCAGCGCCACGCCCGCCGAGAGTCCGATATGAAGCGTCGCGCCGTCATGGACGAAGGGCCGCTTGGCGGCCTCCATCAGCCGTTGGCACAGGACCTCGACGTCGCGCGTCTCGACATAGGGCGCGACCACCACGAACTCGTCGCCGCCGACCCGCGCGACGAAATCGCGGTCGCGCAAGGCCTGGCGCAGCCGCTCCGCAAGCTCCGCCAGCACGACGTCGCCGACGGGATGGCCATAGGTGTCGTTGATCGGCTTGAAGCGATCGAGATCGAGGTAGAGCGCGGCGAGCCGCGCGCCGGGCCGCGACAGGGCGGAGTCGAGCGCCTTGGCCAGCATGGCCCGGTTGGGCAGGCCGGTCGTCTGGTCGTGATGGGCCTGGTGGTCTGCGTCGCGATAGGCCTCGCTCAGCCGCATCGAACTCTTTTCGAGCAGGCGGGTCGCGCGCGCGGCGTGCAGAAGCATGAGCAGGATGAAACCCGACAGCGCCACGGCGGCCACGAGCAACCACGGCATCAGCCGCTTGATGAGGTGATCTCCGGGCCTCGCCGGCTCCCACCGCAGCCTCAGCGGCGCGGTGTCCGCGCCTCCTACGCGCACCGACGGAGAGACCTCGGCGTCCGGCGCGCCGCGCACGAGCCGAAGCCCTGACAGGAATCCCCTCGGAGCGAGATCCGCGAGGGCGCTACTCGTCATGCGCTGACCGACGAGCAGAACCGAGGACGGCCCGTCGATCGGCTTGACGTTGGGGTCCGACCCCGGCGTGACGGCCGCCGCGACGACGATCACCGGATCGTCTCCGACAGTCAGGACGGAGGCGACCGGATGTCCCTCCGGCGACAGCCGGGCCTTGCCGATCAGGCCGTCGACGTCGCCGTCGAGCACCTCCGCGGGCTGCCGATCGACGAGCTTGCCGTCGACGAAGGAGTATCCGCTGGGCCCGGCGGGGGACATGACGAAGATGTAGCCGAGATTGAACTGGGCGGCGGTCGCACGTCCGAGATTGTCCTGGTCGTAGGCCCAGTCGCGATTCAGCCGGATATGGAGATTTTCGTACGCCGCGCCCCACGCGGCGTAGTCGCCGACGATGCGCGTCAGCTCGTCTTCCCGCGCCGTCCAGGCCCGCTCGACGACCTCGACGGAGGCGTCCGACAGCTCCGCGTCCTCGTTGCGCGCGATGTCGAACAGCATCCAGACGACGAGCGCGAAAGCGACAACCACCACCGCCACGACGGGGGCGACGACGCTTCGGCTGAAAACGGTGACATTGGTCGAAGCGGTCTTCGGCATGACCAAGGTTCGCTGTTTTTGCAGCGGGCATGGTCGTCCGAAGACGTTATCAGGACCTTACGGACTTTCTTCCCGGGGAGAGGCGACGTGCTCCGCGCCCTGTGGCCGAGGGCGGCCTTCCTGCGACTGAGAGGCGATGTCGCGAAGCCTCGGGACCGCGCCTCGATGGCCGCGCATGACAGCCGACAAGCTCCCGCGATCGCCAAGATGTGCTAGGTCTCAGCGGCCTGTGGACGCGCGGGCCATGACGCTGCTCGACACCGCCCTCGGAGGCTCAATGCCGATCATCGAAATGAGCCCCCCCAAGCCGCTGAACCGGGAGGTCCTCAAGCTCATCCGTCGTCAACGCAACGTCTATTCGCAGGCCGGAGAAGACGGCATCCTCGAGGCGATATTCGAGCTCATAGGCGTGACGAACCAGTGGTGCGTCGAATTCGGCGCCTGGGACGGCGTGCATCTCTCCAACACCTGTCATCTCATTCGGAATCTCGGCTGGCACGCGGTCCAGATCGAAGGCGACCGGATGAAGTTCCGGGAGCTGCAGCAGAACTTCGCCGGCAACGAAAAGGTCCATCAGATCCACACGATGATCGGGTTTACGCCCGGCGCCGACTCTCTGGACGACGCCCTGGCGACAACTCCGATCCCTGCGGATTTCGACCTGCTGTCGATCGACATCGACGGCAACGACTATCACGTCTGGGAGTCGCTCCGGTCCTACCGGCCGCGCGTGGTGGTCATCGAGCAGAACGGCTCGGTGCCCAACGACGTGGTCTTCATCCAGGACCGGGACATGTCGATCAATCAGGGCTGTTCGCTGGCGGCGCTGATCCGGCTCGGCAAGGAGAAGGGCTACGAACTCTGCGCCGCGAACACGCCGAATGCCTTCTTCGTGCTCAAGGAAGACTTTCCGAAACTCGGCATTTCCGACAATTCGATCGACGCCCTGAGACGCAGCCCCACCGGCCGCATATTCTGCGGCTATGATCGGAAGATTTTCCATACGATGACCCAGATGGGCTGGGGCGGCGGCAAGCTCGATCACGACGCTTTGCAGAAATTTTCCCCGTCGGAGCAGGGCTTCCAGGACCGGGTCGATCCGGAGCGTCGCTAGTGCCGCCTGGCTTCGTCGTTCCCGAAACCTGCGCGTGCTCCTTTGGCGCGGCCCGTCAGGTCCACCACCGATGGGCCGTCTACGCCCATCTGCAGGACCGTCCGTGGTTCCTCTTCGACTTCGGCGCGCGCCATTTCATCGAGCGGATCGAGATCGACTTCGGCCCTCGCGCCGGCCGTCCGGCGCCCGCGACGGCGGCCTATACGACCGACATGCACAGCTGGCTTCCCTCGGAGCCGATGCAGGACGGCGGCCGCATCTGGACGCTGCCGGTGAACGCAAACGTCCGATTGATCTCGCTGTCGTTCGACGGCTTCACCGAGCTGCGCGCGCCCGTCGCCTTCAGGGGCAGGCCGTCCGTATTGAAGCGCGACTGGGGCGAGTTCGATGTCGAGACCGGCACATATTCGCCGACGAACAACGCCGGATTCTTTTCGAACGTCCTGGTGACGGTCTCCGATGTGATCGGTCTCGGGGCCGAGGGCATGGACGTTCGCGACGTCGACATGCGTCGAACCTTCGGTCTGTACCGGGATTTCCCGCTCCAGGACCCCTATTCCGAGACCTTCAGAAAAGACCTCGACGCCGATCTGACCCTCCACCCTCGGGACAGGCCGTTCGAAAAACTGGTCCACTCCGCCTGGGAGGCGGGCGCGCTGTCCCGCATATCCTTCGACGCGGCGACGAGCGTCGTCCGCCGCTTCTTCGGCTTCAGGCCCGAACTGACCGCCGACGCCGATCGGATCGTGCGAGACCTGCCGCTCGATCCGCTGAAGACGATCTGCATCTATTATCGCGGAACCGACAAGCGGAAGGAGTACGAGCTCTTTCCGGCGGAGCGGTACATCGAGGAAGCGGACGGGCTGCTGCTCGCACATCCCGACTTCCGCATCCTCGTCCAGACCGACGAGGAGAGCATCAGGCAGCAGCTCCTCGCCCATTATGGCGAGCGGGCGTCGGTCGTTCCGAATGTCCCGACGTCGTCCGACGGACGCCCGCTCCATGTCGGAGCAATAGAAACGCCGTTCGCGAACGTGGTCCCGTTCCTGCTGGCTTACGTCATCATGGTGAGATGCAGGTACATCGTGGCGACGCTGTCCAGCGTCACGATCGCCATGGCCTGCTTCAGGGGCAAAGCCGACGACATGATCGTGTTCCACGAAAGCGATGCGGTGCGCTACTAGCGTCAGGCGGGCCGAACGTCGCGCCGACCTGTCGATGCCCGCACCCATCCGGCCAGCATGACAGTTTCCGTCCGCAGATCGCGCAGGCCGGATCAGTCCTCGGGACGGCACCGGGAGGGCGGCGCCTGGCGCTCAGGCGTTCGGGATCGCCGGGGCTCGACGCCCGCGTCCCGCATCCGCCGTCGATCCGAGGCCGAATAGGATCGGTTCACGCCGATCTTCGGCTCTTCAAAGGACGCGGCCACAGTGTGGGGATCCCTGCAGATGTCCCTGAGTATCCCCATTCCTGCGGCTTCCGTCGCGACGAAGCGCTCGGCGTCGAAACCATGCTCGAAGTCAGGGAAGAACAGCTGCGTCTGCCAGGGCTTCAAAGGGTTTTGCTCGATCGCCCAGACTTCATAAGTTTTACCGAATTCAGGACCCTTAATAATCGTGTCTCTTAACGGATCCATCCAGTCCTGACCGACGATTGGCGTAACGAATTGTCCGATCGAAAACTCATTGCTCATTTTCTAACCACGCATGCATACCTTGCATTCTCAGCCAATCATAGAAGGCGGATCGGGTTGCGATAGAACGCATCAGTTGTATTTGCCGATATCGCTTCGCGTGTCCGGGACCAGGCTTGCCCTACGCTGAGGCGCATCGCGCTCGGATCGGCTCCGGCTTGCTGGCGTCGGATAACGCCAGCGCGCCCTTCGCGGCCGGAGCATGTCCGTCGCAACGCCTGATAAAAGAAGCAGACCAAGTTACGAGGCGGCGCCGCGACCGACGCCGAGCGGCCTCGGGCATGCGCCGACGGCCCCAGACCGGGACGGTTTCGCGACAACGAAAATGACGACGAAAATCGACCCGCCGACGCGGGAAACGGAAAAGTGACTGCGTTCGCCGGGATTTCCGTGGCGCTCCCAAGGGGACTCGAACCCCTGTTTTCGCCGTGAGAGGGCGACGTCCTGGACCGCTAGACGATGGGAGCCGCTGGCGGAGGCGTTGCTATAGCGGCGTCCGGGCTGCGCATCAAGCCGCCCGGAGCGCGAATTTGCGGCGTGATCGCCGCCGACCGGCGATCAGCGCAGCGGCGGGGCGTCCGGGGCGGCGGGGCCGATCTCGAGGCGGCCGGTCGGCGTCAGCGAGCCGAGGTCGAAGACGTGGACGACGGTGCGCCCGTGCTCCTCGACCGTCACCGCGAGTCGGCCGCCCTCGGCCTGGGTCGAAACGACGCGCGCGCCGGTCGGCAGGGCCAGCGTCCTGGGGGCGAGGTTCGCGCCCGACGACGGGCCCTTGATCAGCCGGTAGGCGATCACCGACATGACGGCGGTGAAGCCGAGGCCCATGGTGAGGGCCGCGATGATGGTGAGCATGCGCAGCCTCTGATAGACGCGGCGGATGCGCGGGTCCTCGTCCTCGGCGAGGCCGGGACCCTCGTCGTCCTTCTCAATCCGCCCAAGGGCCGTCATGTCCGTTCCATCCAATGACGACGCGCCGGTCACACGGCTCGTCGTTGCGGTCTCGCCCGAAGACGCGCCCGAGCGGGTCGACCGGTTTCTCGCCGCGAAGCTGCCAGAGCTGTCGCGCGCCCGCATCCAGGCGCTGATGCGCCAGGGCGCGGTCAGCGCGGGCGGCCGGACGCTAGAAGACCCCTCCGCCAAAATCAACGCGCTCGGGCCGGAGGCCGCGGAGATCGTGGTGGTCCCGCCCCCTCCGGAGCCGGCCGAGCCGGTCGGGCAGGAGATCCCGCTGGTCGTCGCCTATGAAGACGACGACCTGATCGTGATCGACAAGCCGGCCGGGCTCGTCGTCCATCCGGCGGCGGGCCATGCCGACGGCACGCTGGTCAACGCGCTGATCGCGCATTGCGGGAAAAGCCTGTCGGGCGTCGGCGGCGTGGCCCGGCCGGGCATCGTCCATCGCCTCGACAAGGACACCAGCGGGCTGATGGTGGTCGCCAAGACCGACGCGGCCCATCGCGGGCTCAGCGCCCAGTTCGCCGACCACGGCCGGACCGGACCGCTGGTCCGGGCCTATCTCGCGCTGGTTTGGAGCCCGCCGGAGCGCCCGCGCGGGACGGTGGACGCCCCGCTCGGCCGTTCTGAAAAGAACCGCGAGAAGATCGCGATCCGCAAGGACGGGCGCGAGGCGATCACCCATTGGCAAGTGCTGGAGCGATACCCACATTTCGACGCCGGCCTCATCGAGTGCCGGTTAGAGACGGGGCGAACGCATCAGATCCGCGTGCATCTGGCTTCCATCGGAAGTCCGCTTCTCGGCGACGAGGTCTACGGCTCCGGTCACCGCACCAAGGCCGCCCGCCTCGACGCGCGCGCAGGCGCCGCGCTCCGCGCCCTCGGCCGCCAGGCCCTCCATGCCGAAACGCTCGGCTTCGCCCATCCGCGGACTGGCGAGACCATGATCTTCGAGAGCGAGCCGCCAGAAGCTTTCGCCGAATTAATCTCGGCTCTCGGAACCGAGGGCGGGGAACGGAGTTGAGCGCTCGTGCAAGCCATCGGGGTTACGATCACGAACCCCTCATGCAAATTTGCACTTCGGCTGCGCGTGTAACGATGCCCAATCCAGGCGCGAACTGCGTTATAAGTCTATCGAAGCGATCGGCCTTATGGCGGTCGCGACCCGGACCTGCCGCGGTTCGCGGGGGTCCTTTGAGAGGAGGCGCATGACATGGCGTCAGCCGCACTTCCGGTTCTCGTCGCAGACGGCGGCCTCAGCCGCTACCTCGATGAAATCCGCAAATTTCCGATGCTCGAGCCGCAGGAAGAGTACATGCTCGCCAAGCGCTGGCGGGAGCATGGCGACAAGGACGCAGCCCATAAGCTGGTGACCAGCCATCTTCGCCTCGTCGCTAAGATCGCGATGGGCTATCGCGGCTACGGCCTGCCGATCGGCGAGGTCGTGAGCGAGGGCAATGTCGGCCTGATGCAGGCGGTCAAGCGCTTCGAGCCCGAGAAGGGTTTCCGGCTCGCGACCTATGCGATGTGGTGGATCAGGGCGTCGATCCAGGAGTACATCCTGCGCTCGTGGTCGCTCGTGAAGATGGGCACGACCGCGAACCAGAAGAAGCTGTTCTTCAACCTTCGCAAGGCGAAGAGCCAGATCTCCGCGTTGGACGAGGGCGACCTTCGGCCGGACCAGGTCAAGCAGATCGCGACCAAGCTCGGCGTCACCGAGGGCGACGTCATCGACATGAACCGCCGTCTCGGCGGCGACGCGTCGCTCAACTCGCCGCTGCGCGAGGACGAGGGTTCGTCCGAGTGGCAGGACTGGCTCGTCGACGAAAGCGAAAGCCAGGAGACGCGCCTCGCGGACACCGAAGAGCTCGACAACCGGCGGTCCGCGCTGGCGGGTGCGCTCAAGGTGCTGAACGACCGCGAGCGGCGCATCTTCGAGGCGCGGCGCCTCGCCGACGATCCGCTGACGCTGGAGGAGCTCTCCGGCGAGTTCAACGTCAGCCGCGAGCGGGTGCGCCAGATCGAGGTGCGCGCCTTCGAGAAGGTGCAGGCCGCGGTCCGCAAGAACGTCGCTGCGATCGAAGCGCGCGCCTGATCGTCACGCTGCAGAAACGCGAAACGGCGGCCGAAAGGCCGCCGTTTTTGTTTGCGCTCCGCCGCCGTCATTGCCGGGCCTGACCCGGCGATCCATCTCTTCACTCAAGAAGATGGATCCTCGGGTCAAGCCCGAGGATGACGGCTGTGCGTGATGCTTCGGCTTACGCCGCCGCCTTCATCGCGTCGGCCTTGTTGATCAGCGCCTCGGCCATGCGGATCGAGGCGATGTCGATCAGGCGGCCGTCGAGCGAGACGGCGCCCTTGCCGGCCTTGGCGGCCTCTTCCATCGCCTCGAGGATGCGGCGGGCCTTGGTGACCTCGGCCTCGGACGGCGTGAAGACGTCGTTGGCGAGCTCGATCTGCGAGGGGTGGATCGCCCACTTGCCCTCATAGCCGGCGGAGGCGCAGCGGCGGGCGGCGGACAGGTAGCCGTCCGGGTCGGAGAAGTCGCCGAACGGGCCGTCGACCGGACGCAGGCCGTAGGCGCGGCAGGCGACCAGCATGCGCTGCTGCGCGAACAGCCACGGGTCCTGCCAATGGGTCTCGCGCTTGCCGGCCTCGTCCTTGTCGGTCAGGACGGAGTAATCCTGGTTCACGCCGCCGATGACGGTCGAACGGGTCCGGCAGGAGGCCGCGTAATCGGCGACGCCGAACGACATCGCCTCGAGGCGCTTGGACGAGGTCGCGATCGCCTCGACGTTGGCCATGCCGAGCGCGGTCTCGATCAGGACCTCGAAACCGATCTTCTTCTCGCGCTTGATCGACTGCTCGACCTGCGTCGTCAGCATGTCGACCGCGTAGACGTCGGCCGGCACGCCGACCTTCGGGATCAGGATCATGTCGAGGCGCGGGCACTTCTCGACGATGTCGATGACGTCCCGGTACATATAATGGGTGTCGAGGCCGTTGATGCGGATCATCATCGTCTTCGTGCCCCAGTCGATGTCGTTCAGGGCCTGGATGATGTTCTTGCGGGCCTGCTCCTTGTCGTCCGGAGCGACCGCGTCCTCGAGGTCGAGGAAGATGACGTCCGCGGCGGACTTGGCCGACTTTTCCATGAAGGTCGGGTTGGAGCCGGGCACGGCCAGCTCGGAGCGGTGCAGGCGGGGGGTCGCCTGCTGGACCAGGGTGAAGCTCATCTCGGGTATCCTCCTCGGTTGTTCTCTTAGCCGGTCGCGCCGAAGCCGACCGATATGCAGTTGATGGACAGAAGCAGCGCGGACTTGGCCTCTTCGCGCTTGAACTCGTCGGTCTCGGCCCGGTAGCGACGCAGCAGCTCGACCTGCTCGTGGCTGACCTGGTTGATGACCGGAAGACGCTCGGACAGGCGCTCGCGGAAGGCCGGATAGCGGAAGGCGATCTCGCCGCCGCCGGAGACGCGCAGGCACATCTCGCAGGTGAGCGCGTATTCCTGCTTGATCAGCTCGAAGATCTGGTCGCGCGTCTGCGCGTTCGGGGCGAGCAGCGAATATTCCCGCGCGATCGACAGATCGACCATGCGCAGCGTCTTCTCGACCTCGTCGAGGATCAGCCGGAACGGCTTGAAGCTCTCGAACATGCGCTTGAGAAGCTGCTCGCCCGGCTCGCCCCGCACCTCGATGAAGTTCTTGAGGCCGGAGCCGATGCCGTACCAGCCGGTGATAATGTGCCGGTTCTGGGCCCAGGCGAACACCCACGGGATGGCCCGAAGGTCCGACAGCGTGCGCGCGCCGGTGCGCCGGGCCGGGCGCGAGCCGATGTTGAGCAGCGTGAGTTCGTCGAGCGGACTGGCGTTCTGGAAATACTCGACGAAGCCGTCGTGGCTGATGAGCTGCGTGTAGATCGCGCGCGAAGCGCCCGAGAGCGCCTCCATGGCGTCCTCGAACTCGCTGCGGGCCGGCGGAGAGGTTCGCGTCGAGGTCAGCGCGTGCTGGATCACGGAGGCCGCCGTCAGCTCCATCTGGTACGACGCCGTGCCGCGGTTCGAATATTTGAACGAGACGACCTCGCCCTGGTCGGTCACGCGATACTGGCGGTTGATCGAACCGGGCGGCAGGGCCTCGATGGCGCGCGCGGTCGGCGCGCCGCCGCGCGATACCGATCCGCCGCGGCCGTGGAAGAAGGCGATCGGCACCCCGGCCTGGGCGCCGACGTCCGTCAGCTTGGCCTGCGCCTTGTAGAGCTCCCAGTTGGAGGCGAAGTAGCCGCCGTCCTTGTTGGAGTCCGAGTAGCCGACCATCACCTCCTGCAGGCCGCCCTGCCAGCGCACCGAGCGCCGGATCAGCGGGATGGCGAGCAGCTCCTTCATGATGGCGGGCGCGGCGCGGAGATCCTCGATCGTCTCGAACAGCGGGATCACGGGCAGCTGGCAGATCTCGACGCCGGGCGCGTCGAGATAGATGCGGGCTTCCTTGGCCAGCAGATAGACCCCGAGGATGTCGTCCACCGAACGCGTCATCGACAGGATGAACGATCCCACCGCCTCGCGGTCGAGCTCGGCGCGCATCTCGCCAACCAGCGCGAAGGTCGCGAGCGTCTCGCGCGCCTCGTCGGACAGTTTCGGAAGATCGCGGACCTTGGTGCGCGGCTTCGTTAGCTCGGAGGTGAGCCAGGCGCGCCATTCGGGCGTCTCGAGCTCGGGAGCCTCGTCCGGCTCGCGGCCTTCGACCGAGGCCCAGATCTCGCGCAGCGCCTTGGTGGTGCGACCCGAATTCTCGCGCAGGTCGAGATGCACGGTCGAGAAGCGGAACAGCTCGACCATGCGGCGCACCGGGCGCACCTGATTGACGGCGAGCGATCGGCAGCCGGCCTGGATCAGTCCCTGCTCCAGCGTCTTGAGGTCCTGGATCAGCTGGTCGGCGTCGCTGTAGTAGGGCCCGCTGAGCTCGACTGGCTCCTCCTTGTTGCGCTCGATCGTGGCGTCGAGCTTGCGCAGGATGCAGGTCAGGAACTGGCGGAAGTGCTCGCCCGGATTGCGCTCGCCGATCGCGGCGCCGTCGCCGCTCGCGTCGAGCAGCGCCTTCAACTCGCGGCGGAAGCCGGGCGGCGTCGGCAGCACGCGCTCGGTGACCGAGAGCAGCTTGCCGAGGTCGTTGATGCGGGTGCGGAAGCGGCGCATCGAGGCGCGCGCGTTGCGCTTCAGCGTGGTGCGGGTGACGTCCGCGGTGACGAAGGGATTGCCGTCGCGGTCGCCGCCGACCCAGGAACCGAACTGGAAGAACGGCGGAACCTCGAAATTCTCGTCCGGATAGTATTCGGCCAGCGAGGATTCGAGCGAATAGAGCAGCTCCGGCAGCATGTCGAACAGCGCTTCGTCGAAGAAGTGGAGCGCCCAGGACACCTCGCGGACGACGGTCGCCTTCTCGAGCTGCAGCTCGCCGGTAAGGAAGATGAGCTCGATCTGGTCGCTGAGGTCCGACATCAGGCCGGAGCGCTCACGCTCGGTGTAGCGCGGCAGCTCCAGCTCGCGCAGCAGCAGATAGATCTTGCGCAGCTTCTCCAGCACCGTGACGCGCTTGGCCTCCGTCGGGTGCGCGGTAATCGTCGGCCGGACGCGCAGCGTGCGCAGCAGCTCCTGGATCGCCGGCGCCTTCACGCCGTCGGCGGCGGCTTCCGCGAAGACGCGCGAAAATGTGCCGCCGACCTCGGCGCGGCCCTGGTCGCGCTCGACGTGGCGGCGACGGCGCATCGCCGTGTTCTCCTCGACGATCGACAGCAGCCGGAACCAGATCGCCTGCAGCTGCAGCGCCCGCCCGATGCGCTCGGGGGTCAGCCGCGCGATGTCGGCCTCGCCCTTCAGCACCGCCTCGAGATCGGGCTCGTGCCGGCGACAGATCTCCAGCAGCGCGCGATAGAGGATCTCGGTCGCGGCGTCCGGCTCGGTCCCGGTGATGGCGGGCGGCACGAAGCTCGCGTCGGCGATCGGCGTCGCGACTTCAGCGATCAGAGCCATGTCTGGACTCCACTCAGAATTCAGGGCTTCGACAGCCCATGCGGGCCGACGCTCCGGCGACGCACAAAGCGCGGCGCGGCGCGTCGACGATGTATCGGGCGGAGGACGCCCGCATCGATGTCGGGCGTCTTCCGGTGGAAGGCCTCAGGCGGCCTTGCGCGTGCGGTTCAGAACCTCGGCGACCGTGCGCCCGAACGAGCCGGGATCGGGCGCCACGGTGAGGCCGTAGGAGCGCATGATCTCGGCCTTCTCCGCGGCGCTGTCTCCGGTGGCGGAGATGATCGCGCCGGCGTGGCCCATGCGGCGGCCCTTCGGCGCCGTGAGTCCGGCGACGAAGCCGATGACGGGCTTGGAGAAGTTCTCCTTGATCCAGGCCGAGGCCTCGGCTTCCTGCGGGCCGCCGATCTCGCCGATCATCAGCACCGCCTCGGTCTCCGGGTCCTGCTCGAACAGCGCGAGATGGTCGAGGAAGGACGAGCCGTTGATCGGGTCGCCGCCGATGCCGACCGAGGTCGAGATGCCGATGTCGAGCGCCTTCATCTGGCTCGCGGCCTCGTAGCCGAGCGTGCCGGAGCGCGAGATCACGCCGACATTGCCCTTCTTGTAGATGTGACCGGGCATGATGCCGAGCATGGCCTTGCCCGGAGAGATGATGCCGGCGCAGTTCGGGCCGACGACCATGGTGCGCTGGGCCTTCGGGTAGCGGAACAGGTAGCGCTTCACGCGCATCATGTCCTGCGCCGGGATGCCGTCGGTGATCGAGCAGACCAGCTTGAGGCCGGCGTCCGCCGCCTCCATCAGCGCGTCGGCCGCGAACGGCGGCGCGACGAAGGTGATCGAGGTCGTGGCGCCGGTCTCGCGCACCGCGTCCTTGACGGTGTTGAACACCGGCAGGCCGAGATGCGTCCGGCCGCCCTTGCCGGGCGTGACGCCGCCGACGACGTTGGAGCCGTATTCGATCATCTCCTTCGCGTGGAAGGTGCCTTTGTCGCCCGTGATGCCCTGGACGATGATCGGGGTCTTCTCGTCGATCAGAATGCTCATCGCGATGTCCTCCCTTCCCTGGCTCAGGCCGCTGTCTTGTAGTCGTCGCAGGCCTTGACGGCCTTCTGGGCGGCTTCCGAGAGGGTGTCGGCCGTGATCAGGTCGAGGCCGCTGTCCTGCAGGATCTTCTGGCCGGCCTCGACGTTCGTGCCGGCGAGCCGCACGATCAGCGGGACCTTGATGTCGACTTCCCTCGCCGCCTGGACCACCCCTTGCGCGACCCAGTCGCACCGGTTGATGCCGGCGAAGATGTTGACGAGGATCGCCTTCACGTTCTTGTCCGAGAGGACGAGGTTGAAGGCCGTCGCCACGCGCTCCGGAGAGGCGCCGCCGCCGACGTCGAGGAAGTTCGCGGGCTCGCCGCCGGCGTGCTTGATCATGTCCATTGTGGCCATGGCCAGGCCCGCGCCGTTGACGATGCAGCCGATCTCGCCCTCGAGGCCGATGTAGTTGAGATGGTGCTCGGCCGCCTGCGCCTCGCGCGGATCGGACTGCGAGGGATCGTGCATGTCGGCGACGCCGTTGCGCCGGAACAGCGCGTTGTCGTCGAACGACATCTTGGCGTCGAGCGCGAGCACCCGATCGTCCTTGGTGACGACCAGCGGGTTGATCTCGAGCATCTGGCAGTCGGTGTCGCGGAAGCAGCGATAGGCGTTCATGATCGTTTTGACCGCCGCCGAGACCTGCTTGATGTTGAGGCCCAGCCGGAACGCGATCTCGCGCGCCTCGAACTGCTGCAGGCCGACCGCCGGCTCGACCACGACCTGAATCAGCAGCTCGGGGTTCTTCTCGGCGATCTCCTCGATCTCCATGCCGCCTTCGGTGGAGGCGATGACGCGCACGCGCTCGGCCTTCCGGTCGAGAACGTAGCCGAGATAGAGCTCGCGATCGAAGGGGTCGGCGACCTCGACGTAGACGCGCTGGACCGGCTTGCCCTCGGGACCGGTCTGCTTGGTGACCAGCCGCTTGCCGAGCATGCCCTTGGCGGCGTCCCGGACCTCGTTGTAGGTGCGGCAAAGCTTGATGCCGCCGGCCTTGCCGCGCGCTCCGGCGTGGATCTGGGCCTTCACCGCCCAGTACGATCCTCCGAGCTCCGTCGCGGCGTAGACCGCCTGATCGGGGCTGAACGCGACCGCGCCTTTCGCGACAGCCACGCCGAAGCTCGAGAGCAACTCTTTCGCCTGGTACTCGTGCACGTCCATCGCGAACCTCCTCTTCGTTCTTCAGCTTATCTTATTGTTGATTTTAGCTCCGTAAGTAATTCTTACACATCGGCCGGTCGCGGTCATTCCAGACTTTGGTAAAAGTCCTGATAAATGAACACGATCGGCCGATTTTTTCTTTCGATCAGCCGAGCTTCGACTTCACGACGTCATATGTCTTGGTCGTCGTCGAACCGGCTGCGCCGAGCAGCGCCTCCAGTTCGGACAGCCGTCCGTCGGCGAACTCGCGGTCCTTGATCGACGCCGCGTTGACGCGGACGTTCAGCGCCGCCGACAGGAGACCGGCATAGGCGGACTGGACCGCGACGCCGGCGTCGGAGATGACGTTCAGGTTGCCCTTGTCGGCCGTGACCTCGGCGAGCTTGATCACCTCGGCGCAGAGCCGGGCGCATTCGAGCGGGACGTCGGTCGCTTCCTTGAGCGCCGCCTGGATCTTGGCGGTGCGGGCGGCCTTGCCCTCGTCGGTCTCGCCCTTCGGCAAGCCGTAGGCGCCCATCACGGCGTCAAAGGCCTGCACGTCGTCGCCGATCGCCTTGGTCAGCTCGCCGCGGAGCTTCTCCGACTTGACGAGCACCTCCTTCAGCTCGGCCTCCACCTCGACATATTTCGGCTTGCCGATGGTGAGGTTGCAGACCATCGAGACGAGCGCCGCGCCCATGGCGCCGGAGATCGCCGCGGCGCCGCCGCCGCCCGGCGTCGGACGCTCGCTGGCGAGGTCGTCGAGGAACTCGCCGAGGGGCTGGGCCTGCGCCTCCGCCATCACGCCATTTCCTTGGCGAGCGCGTAGATCTCGTCGGCGTCGAACGACTGGTCCGCGGCCTCGAACAGCTTGCCGACCAGCGTGCGATGAAGCTTCAGCTTCAGGCCGCCGAGGCCGAGCGCGCCGATCGCGAGCTTGCCGTGACGCTCCTTGCCTTTGTCCATGGCCTCGAGGCCGCCGATGCCGAGCGGCGGCTGGGCGTTGTAGTCGACCAGGATCTCGATCGAGCTTTCCGCCTTCCAGACGTCCTCGGCGAGCAGCTCGAGGCCAATCGCGCCGGCCGAGAACACGAGGTTCGAACCGGCGACCGCGCGGGCGCGGTCCTCGGCCGACTTGGCCTCGATCGCCTCGACCTTGACGCCGAAGCGCTTCTCGATGTTGTCGGCGGCCTTCTGGGCCTTGTCGAGCGCGCGGCCGACGATGGCCACGGTCGCGCCTTCCTTGCCGAGCATCGCGGCCGAGCGCATGCCGACCGGTCCGGTGCCGGCGAGGATCACGGCCCTCTTGCCCTTGATGTCGCCGCCGGCGGCCTTGACCGCGATCGCGACGCCGGCCGCGGCGGTGGTGTTGGAGCCGTTCGAGTCGAGCATGGTCGAGACGCGGAACGGACCGAAGAACCGCTTCTGGACGGCGTCGTACACCGCCTCGCCCGCCGCCATGTCGCCGCCGCCGACGAAGATCGCCGTCGACTGCTTCTCCTTGCCGCCGCGGGTGTAGATCGTGCCGTCGACATAGGCGCCGACGTTCTCCGGCGTCACGCCGCCATAACCGTGGATGTGATCGGCGCCGCCGTCATAGCCGACGACCACGTCGAACACGCTCGGGGTCGGGTCCGTGTCGAATTGGAACAGCAGTTTCTTGGTCATCGTCTTCCCTTAGGCCCTGCTCTCGGCGGGCTTGGTCTTGTCGGCGCTGTGCGCCGCTGTGTCCGTGGCGAGGTCGGGCTCGTGGACGAGGACCGTCTCCCGCAGGTCGCAGCCGCGCTCGTCCGACCGGATCGCGTTCCTGAGGAACGCGTCCTTGAGGCCGTCGAGCGTTTTCGGACGTGCGGGAGTTTCGGTCATCGCGGGGTCACTCCACGACGTTGGAGGGCTTGCCGGCCACGTAGTTCTCGACGTTGTCGATGAGCTGATCGGCGAGGATCTGCATCGCCTCCTTGGACGCCCAGGCGACATGCGGCGTCACGATCAGGTTCGGCAGGTCCGCGTCGCACAGGATGTTGCCGTTCTTCGGCGGCTCCTGCGCCACGACGTCGAAGCCCGCGCCGCCGATCTCGCCCGACTTCAGGGCGTCGAGCAGCGCCTGCTCGTCGACGAGGCCGCCGCGCGCCGTGTTGATGAGCAGCGCGTGATTCTTCATCTTCTTGAACTGCTCGGCGCCGAACATGTTCTTGGTGTCGGGCGTGAGCGGCACATGGACGGTGATGACGTCGCTCTCGCGCAGAACCGTGTCGAAGTCGACGAGGCCGTCCTGCGGGAAGACGTCGAAGGGCAGGACCTTCATGCCCAGCGCCTCGGCCCGCTTGCCGATCGACTTGCCGAGCGCGCCGTAGCCGACGATGCCGAGATTCGAGCCAGCGATGTCGTAGATAGGATAGTCGAAGTAGCAGAACTGGCTCGACTTGTTCCAGTCGCCGCGCTTGACCGAGTTGGCGTAGGGCACGATCGAGCGCCTGAGGGCGAACATCAGCGCGATGACGTGCTCGGGCACGGTGTTGAACGCGTAGCCGCGGATGTTGGAGATCGTGATCCCCTGCGCCTTGGCCTGCGCCTTGTCGATGATGTCGGTGCCGGTGGCGGCGACCGCGATCAGCTTGAGATTGGGCAGCGCCTTCAGCGTCTCGGCCCGCATCGGGACCTTGTTGATCAGCGCGATGTCGGCTTCCTTGAGACGCTCGACGATCTCGTCATGCGTCCAGGTCGAGTCGTATTCCGTATATTCGTGATCGAAGTTCGGACGGCGGACGTTCGCGTCCACGCTTTCGCGATCGAGAAAGACGATTCTGTGCGTCACGGCTTGAACCCCGTTGTTGGGCGGGCGCGCGACGGCGCCTGCCTGCTGCGAGAGGCGGGATATGGCGCGGAAAATCTCCGCGGCGCGCATGTATAGCGCGCCGCGGACGACTTCGTCGCGTTACGCAGCCTTCGGGGTCGCCGCCTGGCGCTCGATCGGGTTGTCGCGCAGGTAGTCCTGTGCGGCGCCGACGCCGGAGCCGGCCTTGATGTTCACGCCGTTGTCGAGCATCGCCATCTCGGCGCCCGCGATCGCGCCGAGCAGCATGAGCTCGTTCAGATCGCCGATATGGCCGATGCGGAACACCTTGCCCGCGACCTTCGACAGGCCCGCGCCGAGCGCGAGATTGTAGCGGTCATAGGCATGACGGATGATCTTCGCGGCGTCGATCCCTTCCGGGACGACGATCGCGCTGACCGTGTCGGAGTGCCAGCGCTCGGACTTCGCGCAGAGCTTGAGGCCCCAGGCGTCGACCGCGGCGCGGGTGGCGCGGGCGAGCACCGCGTGGCGGTGGAAGATGTTCTCCAGACCCTCTTCCTCGATGCAGCGCAGAGCTTCGCGCAGACCGTGGAACAGGTTCGTCGCCGGCGTGTACGGGAAGTAGCCCGAGCCGTTCGTGTTGATGTGGTCCTGGAAGTCGAAATAGACCTTGTTGAGCTTCGAGTTCTTGCGGAGGTTCAGCGCCTTCTGGCTGACCGCCACGAAGCCGAGGCCTGCCGGCAGCATAAGGCCCTTCTGGGAGCCGGAGACCGCGCAGTCGACCTTCCACTCGTCGAAGCGGAAGTCGATCGAGCCGAGACCCGAGACCGAGTCGACCAGCAGCAGCGCCGGGTGCTTGGCGTTGTCCATCGCCTTGCGGATCGCAGCGATATTCGAGGTCACGCCGGTCGCGGTCTCGTTGTGGACGACCATGACGGCCTTGATCTCGTGCGCCGTGTCCTTGGTCAGCGCCTCCTCGATCTTCTCCTCATGGGCGCCCGTGCCCCACTCTTCCTCGAGCACCTGGACGTCGAGACCGAGGCGCTGGGCCATGTCGGTCCACAGATGCGAGAACTGGCCGAAGCGCGAGTTCAGGACCTTGTCGCCGGGGGCGAGGGTGTTGGCGAGCGCGGCTTCCCAGCCGCCGGTGCCCGAGGACGGGAAGATGAAGACCTGGCCTTCGGTCGTCTTGTAGACCTTCTTCAGACCCTCGAAGGCGGGCTTGATCAGTTCGGGGAAGATCGGCGAGCGGTGATCCTCCTGCGCGACCATCATCGCGCGGAGCACGCGATCCGGCACGTTGGTCGGACCGGGGACGAACAGAAAATTGCGACCGGGGCGTCTCGCCATTGTTTCCTCCATGAAGCCTTCTTGGCTCGGCACTATAACGGAAGTTCTTGTTTACACGATGCGACAGCTAGTCACGCTAGATTGAACCTTATCTTTTAGTGCTTCTGTTGTGGCGATTAAGAAAAAGTATTTAATCCGTTAGGAGCAATATAGGTTCATATTTTTGATTGAACGATAGATTTTTTCAATCAATCTAAACTTGGCGCTTCGTGCCCTGAAATCCTTCGTCGCGCAAGCGTTTTCAGCGACTCGGACGCGCGCGGCCGACCTTGGCGAACGCATGCCCCGGATACGACAGGGACCTTAGCAGGGTTTCGCCGGGGGCGAAGTCGCCACGTCAGCGCGAGGCCGCGCCCTCGAACGGACGGACGACGCCCATGAGCGCGCCGTAGGGCGCAAGCAGAAGTCCAGCGAAGGCCAGCTTCACCGCGAAATCGTAGGCCGCCAGACTGATCCAGAGAGGAACGGTCGTCAGACCGGCGAAGTAAACCGGCGTGGACATCTCGGAATCACCGGCGAAGGCGATCGAGAAGAACAGGACCGTGTCGATCGCCGACCCGGCGAGCGTGGCAGCGAGCGGCGCACGCCACCACGATGTCCGTCTCAGCCGCGAGAACACGGCGACGTCGAGCAGCTGGCCGAGCAGGAACGCCGTACCCGACGCCAGCGCGATGCGCGGGGTCGCGATCGCGACCGACAGCGCGACCGCGAGCGCGAAGCCGGCGTAGACCGCCGTCCGCGCGGCCGCCGGCCCGAACCGCCGGTTCGTCAGATCCGTGACGAGAAAGGCCAACGGATAGGCGAAGGCGCCCCACGTCAGCTTGTCCTCAAGCCCGAAAGCCGCGACAGGATGCTGGACCAACACGTTCGCAGCCGCGACGACGGCTGTCATCGCGGCTGCGGGCAGAACGAGATGCTGGAGCGGGACGGCCGGCGCTCCGGCCGATCCCGGACGCATCGTCAGGAAGCGGCGGCGGCCTGCGGCTCGACGGCGGCGGCCTTGGCGATCTTGCGCTTCAGTTCGCGGGCGTTCTGGCTCAGCTCGAGCTCGGAGGCCTTGGCGAGGAAAGCGTCGAGACCGCCGCGGTGCTCGACCGAGCGCAGCGCGTTGGCGGACACCTTGAGGCGCACCGAACGACCGAGAGCCTCGGAGATCAGCGAGACCTGCAGCAGGTTCGGACGGAAGGTCCGCTTGGTCTTGTGATTGGAATGGCTGACCTTGTGGCCGGTGAGGACCGCCTTGCCGGTCAGTTCGCAACGCCGCGACATGGGGCGCAACTCCTTGGGTTCCGGCCCCAAGCGAGCGCGGCGTCCTTGCCGGACGCGCGCGAAGCGGGCCGTGAATGAGAAGGCGGCGCTATAGACGAGGGCCGTGACCCGGTCAAGGAAAGCGGGCTCCCGAGCGCGAAAATCCTGCGCATGAAGCCTTATTGAGGGTCGGCGCGAGCCTCACAATAGGCCGAATCTCCGGTAACCTCGCCTCAACGCCGGTATCGGCGATGCGTCCCCCGCGCGGATTTCCGACGGCCGCGCCGAGCGAGATTCATTTAGATCCCATGCAGCCTGTCCTTTCGGCCAAACGGCTCAGCGCCGCCGCCCGCATCCTCGGAGCGACCCTCTCGGCGGCCGCCCTCCTCGCGCTCGCAGCGCCCTCGACGGCCGCCGCCGAAACCCGGCTGCGCGCCCGCTACGCGCTGACGCTCGCCGGCTTCGACATCGGCTCCGCCACGATGCAGACCGGCGTCGACAAGGCGCGCTACGACGTCAACCTGTCGGTGCGGATGTCGGGGCTCGTGAAGTTCTTCACCAACGGCAAGGGCGCGGCGACCTCCCGCGGCGCCTATCAGAACGCCCGCGTGCTGCCGAGCGCCTATGCGCTGAACACCCGCGCCAACGACAAGGGGCAGATCGTGCGCTTCGCCGTCGCCGGCGGAGCCGTGCGCCAGCTCTCCGTCGAGCCAACTCCGAAGCCACGCCGCGACATCGTCCAGATCACCGACGCGGACAAGAAGAACATCGTCGACCCGCTGAGCGCGCTGGTCATGCCGGTCGCGGGCTCGGGCGACCCGCTGTCGCCCGCCGCCTGCGACCGCACCATCCCGGTGTTCGACGGCCGCCAGCGCTATGACGTGACGCTGGCCTACGACCGCACGGAGACGGCCAGGCCCGACACCAGCGACAACGCCGACCCCAGCGCCAAGGCCGGCTACGAGGGCAAGGTCGTGGTCTGCAAGGCGCGCTATAAGGCGATCGCCGGTCATCGCCCGGGCCGCGAGAACGTGGTCTTCATGGAGAACAACAAGGAGATGGAGGTCTGGCTCGCCCCGATCGAGGGGACGCGCACCCTGTTTCCCTGGAAGATCTCCGTGCGCACCGAACTCGGCCTCGCCGTCATCACGGCCACCTCTTTCGTCGTCGAAAAGAGCGGCTCCAAGGGCGTCGATCTCTGACTGGCCCGAGCCGCAGACCGCCCTCCCCAGCCTGCGCCGAAACCACTCATGGTGAACCGAGCGTTACCGGCGCACGTATCTAACCTCTTGGAACGAATCGCGAATTTTCCCGAATCGTCGATTCGGCCCGGCTTAGTTCCGCTCCCGTTCGCCTCTGCTCGGCTCGCCTTCGACCGGACGGCGGGTTAAGGATCGCTGAATGAGCGACGTCGCCGACCTCGCGCCGGCTCCGGCCTCCGACATCCTTGCGCCCGCCCGCGGACGCGGGGTGACCGCCGTCCTCGGGCCGACCAACACCGGCAAGACCCACCTTGCGATCGAGCGCATGGCGAGCCACGGCTCGGGCCTGATCGGCCTGCCGCTGCGCCTGCTCGCGCGCGAGGTCTACGGCCGGCTGGTCGAGAAGCTCGGCGCCGCCAAGGTCGCGCTCGTCACCGGCGAGGAGAAGATCAAGCCGGAAGGCGCCCGCTACTGGGTCGCGACTGTCGAGGCCATGCCGCGCGGCCTCGACGTCGACTTCGTGGCCGTTGACGAGATCCAGCTCTGCGCCGATCTCGACCGCGGCCACGTCTTCACCGACCGCCTGCTCAATCTTCGCGGCCGGTACGAGACGCTCGCGCTCGGCGCCGCCACGATGCGGCCGCTGATCGAGCGGCTGATGCCCGGCGCCAACATCGTGACGCGGCCGAGGCTCTCGAACCTCACCTTCGCCGGCGAGAAGAAGGTGACGCGCCTGCCGCCGCGGAGCGCGATCGTCGCCTTTTCGTCGGAAGAGGTCTACGCCATCGCCGAGCTGATCCGTCGCCAGCGCGGCGGCGCGGCTGTGGTGCTCGGCGCGCTCAGCCCCCGCACCCGCAACGCCCAGGTCGCGATGTACCAGTCGGGCGACGTCGACTACCTGATCGCGACCGACGCCATCGGCATGGGCCTCAATCTCGACGTCGACCACGTCGCCTTCGCAGGCGACCGCAAGTTCGACGGCCACCAGTTCCGCAGGCTCAATCCGTCCGAGATGGCGCAGATCGCCGGACGAGCCGGGCGGCACCTGAAGGACGGGACATTCGGCACCACCGGCCGCTGCCCGCCGCTCGAGCCGGAGCTCGTCGAACGGCTTGAGGGACACTCCTTCGACAGTGTGAAGGTCCTGCAGTGGCGGAACTCCCGGCTCGACTTCGCCTCGGCCGGCGCATTGCTCGACAGCCTGTCGCGGCCGCCCGCCGAAGCCGGCCTCACCCGCGCGCCCGACGCCGACGACGTGCGGGCCCTGATGGCGCTGATGCGCGACCACGAGGTCCGGTCGCTCGCGACAGGCAAGAAGGCCGTCGAACTGCTCTGGGACGTCTGTCAGGTTCCGGACTACCGCAAGATCGCGCCGGCGCAGCACACGGACCTGCTGCGCGAGCTTTATGGCTTCCTCGCGCGGCCCGGTAAGGTCCCGACGGACTGGTTCGCGAAGAACGTCGCCTTGACGGATCGCACGGAAGGCGACATCGACACGCTGTCGGCCCGGATCGCGCATATCAGGACCTGGACCTACGTCGCGAACCGTCCGGACTGGCTGGGCGACCCGGAGCACTGGCAGGACACGACACGCGCCGTCGAGGACCGCCTCTCCGACGCCCTGCACGAACGGCTCGCCCAACGCTTCGTCGACCGGCGCACCAGCGTGCTGATGCGCCGCCTCAGGGAAAATCAGATGCTCGAAGCCGAGATCGACAAGAACGGCGACGTCTCCGTGGAGGGCCACCATGTCGGCCGGCTCGCGGGCTTCCAGTTCGCGCCGGACGCGACCGGCGACGGCCCGGACGGCAAGGCGCTGAGGGCGGCGGCGTCGAAAGCGCTCGCCGGCGAGATCGAGGCCAGGGCGAACCGCTTCTCCAATTCCTCCGACGCCGATATCGTGCTGGCGGCCGACGGCGCGGTGCGGTGGCTCGGCGAACTGGTCGGGCGCCTCGTCAAGGGCGACAAGACGCTCGCCCCGAGGATCCGCGTCATCGCCGACGACCAGCTCACCGGCGCCGCGCGCGAGCAGGTCGAGAAGCGGCTCGACCAGTGGATCCGCGCGCTCGTGTCGAAGCATCTCGGGGGGCTGCAGGCGCTGGAGCAGGCCGAGGACGTGACGGGCGTCGCGCGCGGCGTCGCCTTCCAGATCGTGGAGGAGCTCGGCGTGCTCGACCGCGCCCGGGTCGCCGACGAGGTCAAGGGCCTCGACCAGACCGCCCGCGCGGCGCTCCGCAAGCAGGGGGTGCGCTTCGGCGCCCACCACATTTACCTGCCGGCGCTGATGAAGCCCGCCCCGCGCGCCTTTGCGGCGCAGCTCTGGGCGCTGACCCACGAGGTCGAGGGCGACGCGGGCGTCGGCGACGTCGTGCATCTCGCCAACGCCGGACGCACCTCGATGCCGGCCGATCCCGCAATCGACAAGGGCCTCTACCGCGCCCTCGGCTATCGGGTGTGCGGGGCGCGCGCGATCCGCGTCGACATTCTGGAGCGTCTCGCCGACCTCATCCGCCCGGCCATCGCCTGGAAGCCGGGCGCGCCGGGCAATCCGCCAGCAGGCGCGGCCGACGGCAACGGTTTCACCGTGACGGTCGCCATGACCTCGCTCGCCGGCTGCTCGGGCGAGGACTTCGCCGCCATCCTGCGCGCGCTCGGCTATCGCATGGAGCGCAAGCCCAAGCCGCCGGCGGCTGCGCCCGCGCCCGGTCCCGAAGCGGCCGCGGCGATGGACGCGAGCGACACGCCGGCGGAGGCCGACGTCGCCGAGACCGTCGAGACCGCGGCGCCCGACGTCGCCGAGGCCGACACGTCGACCGAAGGCGCAGGTTCCGAAGAGACGACGGACGAGACCGTCGATCCGACCGAGGCGACCGCCGAAGACGCTGCGGGGGAGGAAACCGCCGAGGACGTCCCGGTCTTCGACGTCGCCGATGACGCGCCGGCGCTGCTCGACCCCGCCGCCTCCGACGAGGTCGCGCCCGAGGCGTCGGAAGAGATCGCCGAAAGCGAGCCGGCGCCCGTCGAGGCGGACGCGGCTGAGGCCGAACTCGCGGCGGAAGGCGTCGTCGAGGCGGCCGAGGACGCTGCGCCCGCAGAACCGTTGCAGACGCCCCAGGCGGAAGCCGCCGAGGCCGAGCCGGAATTCATCGAGATCTGGCGGCCGGGCGGATTCCAGCGCCGTGAGCGCGGGCCGCGTCGTCCGGACCAGCAGCGCCGGCGCGAGGGCGGCGGCGAACGCCCAGAACGCCAAGGACCTCGGGATGGCGGCCGGGACGGCGAGCGGAACCGCGAGCGCCAGGGCGGACGGCCGCCGCGCCGGGACGGAAATCGTCCGGACGGCCCCCGGCCGGAAGGCCAGCGCGCCGGCGGCGAGGGCGGGCGTCCGCAGCGTCAGGGGCGCCCCGACCGTGGCCGCGACGACCGTCGCCAGGAGTTCCGGGACCGCGACCGCCAGCGCCGCGACGCGCCCGGCGGCGGCCCCCAGCAGCCGCGCCGGCAGGAGCGCGCGCCCGATCCCGACAGCCCCTTCGCCAAGCTCGCGGCGCTCAAGGCCCAGCTCGAGCAGGACAAGTCGTCGAACAAGAAGCGCGACGAACCGGGCAAGCCCAGCAACGGATGACCCTATGACGAGCCGCGCGCATGGCTGAGCGGGATCAGGCCCCTCAGCCGCGCACGCGTCTCGACGTCTGGCTGTGGCGCGCGCGGGTCGTGAAGACGCGGGCGCTCGCCGCGAAGCTCGTGAAGTCCGGCCATGTCCGAGTCAACGGCGCGCGCGAGAAGTCTCCCGGGCGCGGGCTCATCGTCGGCGACACGCTCACCATCGCGCTCGACAGCGCCGTAAGGATCCTCGAGGTGGTCGCCTTCGGCGAGCGCCGCGGGCCGGCGGAAGAGGCGCAAAAGCTCTACCGACAACTTCAGCCACCGACGTCAGCCGCATCGGAGCGCAAGCCATAGCTGTCGACGCCTGTCATTTTCATAATAATCGAAGCGACCCGCTTCGGTGTCTCGCTGTCAAATAACGATTTTCTCACCGAACTCTAACCTGCAGCTCAACGCAGTCTAACGCGACGCGCTTACCGTTATTGACATCCAAGAAGTCGATTTGTTCGCCGCGATGCGGCAAATCGACCACGCCTGCACATCTGCTGAAAACTTACTCAGAACGTCGACTTTTTAACCTGTCACGACGGCGTGAGAGCGGTTGTCCGGGGCCGAGGGGAATGCGATCTGCGGCCTTCCGTTTGTGCAGTGCGGGATACGCAACGAAACCCAGGATCGAAGGAGCCGCAAATGGCCGACATCATCCGCGCCGCCTCACGTTTCCAGCGTGAGGTCTTCAGTCGCGACAAGGCGCTCTACCAGCGCCTCGCGCGGGACGGACAGCGCCCCAACGCCCTCGTCATCGCCTGCGCGGATAGCCGCGTGGCGCCCGAGCTGATCGCCCAGGCCGGGCCGGGCGAACTCTTCGTCTGCCGCAACGCCGGCAACATCGTCCCGCCCTTCGCCCAGATGAACGGCGGCGTCTCCTCCGCGATCGAATACGCCGTCGTCGCGCTCGGCGTGACCGACGTCGTGGTCTGCGGCCATTCCGGCTGCGGAGCCATGAAGGGGCTCATGAACCCCGCGGACCTCGAACCGATGCCGAACGTCGGCGCCTGGCTCCGGCACGCCTCGGCCGCCCGCAGCATCATCTGCGAAGCCTATCCCGACGAAATGCCCGACGCCGACAAGCTGAAGGCGCTCGCGCTCGAGAACGTGCGGGTCCAGCTCGACCACCTCAAGACCCACCCCTCGGTCGCGGCGAAGCTCGCGATCGGCCAGCTGCGTCTCCACGGCTGGTACTTCGAGATCGAGAGCGGCGCGATCCTCGCGCTCGACGGCGCGACGGGCCGGTTCGTCCCGATCGTCGAGGGCCGCGAGGCGCCGATCGCCTTCGCCCCGTCGCCGCGGGCGATGCGGCCCGCCGCCATCGCAGCTGCGGAATAAGGGGGACGCGCCATGAACCTTTCCTCCGCTTCATCGCGCTTCTCCCTGCCGGCCACCCTCTCCCGCGACCTGCCGGCCTCCATCGTCGTCTTCATGGTGGCGATCCCGCTCTGCCTCGGCATCGCGCTCGCCTCGGGCGTTCCGGCCGAGGCCGGCATCATCTCCGGCGTCGTCGGCGGCATCCTCGTCGGCCTTATCGGCGGCGCGCCGCTGCAGGTCAGCGGGCCGGCGGCGGGCCTTGCCGTCGTCGTGTTCGAGATCGTGCGCGAGCACGGGATCGCGTCGCTCGGGCCGATCGTCCTCGCCGCAGGCCTGCTGCAGATCGCGGCCGGCATGCTCGGCTTCGGCGCATGGTTCCGCGCCATCTCGCCGGCGGTCGTCCAGGGCATGCTCGCCGGCATCGGCGTGCTGATCGTCGTCGTCCAGCTTCACGTGCTGATCGACGCCGCACCGCTGCCGACCGCGCTCGAAAGCCTGATCGCGATTCCGGGCGCCTTCGGCGACGTGCTGAAGCTCGCGACGCCGACCGGCGCTTGGGCGCTGATGGTCGGCGTGCTCACGATCCTCGCCATGATCGGCTGGGAGAAGCTGAGGCCGCAGCGGCTGAAGCTGCTGCCCGGCGCGCTCGTGGGCGTCGCCGCTGGCACGCTGGTCGCCAACCTTCTCGCCCTGCCGATCAAGCACGTGAAGGTCCCGGAGAACGTCTTCGCCGGCGTCATGACCCTGCCGGGCCTCGCCGAGTTCGGCCGGCTCGCCGACCTCAACGTGCTGCTCGCCGTCGTCGTCATCGCGGTGATCGCGAGCGCGGAGACGATGCTGTCGGCGGCCGCCGTCGACAAGATGCATGACGGTCCGCGCGCGAACTACAATCGCGAGCTCTCGGCGCAGGGCGTCGGCAACGCGGTGTGCGGGGCGTTCGGCGCGCTGCCGATGACCGGCGTGATCGTGCGCTCCTCGGCCAACGTTCAGGCTGGCGCGGCCTCGCGCTGGTCGGCGATCCTGCACGGCGTCTGGCTGCTCGCCTTCGTCGCGGCGATGCCGTCCGCGCTCGAACTCGTGCCGACGGCGGCGCTTGCGGGCATCCTCGTCGTGACCGGCTGGCGGCTGATCCAGCTCGAGCACGCCCGCGGCCTGTTTCGCCGGCACGGGCCGCTGCCAGCCGCGGTCTGGGCTGCGACGCTGATCGTCGTGGTGGCGGTCGACCTGCTGACCGGCGTCCTTGTCGGGCTCGCGCTCGCCCTTGTCGAGGTGCTGCCGCATCTCAAGCGTCGCTACCTCGTCGTCCGCAGCCACGAGCACGGCGACGGCGAGGTCGCGCTCAAGCTTGCGGGCTCGGCGACCTTCCTGCAGCTGCCCGCGCTCGAGCGGGAGCTGGCGGCGGTTCCGGAGGGAACGCGCGTGACCATCGAGACCAAGCGGCTCGACTACATCGACCACACCACGCGCGAGCTCATCACCGAGTGGGCCGGACGCCGCGCGGAGGGATCGACCGTGAAGATCGCCGGGCGCAAGACTCCGCACGAGCGGCGCCTCGCGGCCGCGCTTTCCGGCGTCAGCGGATGACGCGGAGCTGAGCGAAACGTCGCGCCAGACGAACGCATGACAGTCCAGAGGCGCCGGGGCCTTGCGCGCTCCCGGCGCCTTCGCTACGTCGAGCGCTCGTAATCGAGGAGAGCGCGATGACCTACGTGGTCACCGACAACTGCATCCGCTGCAAGTATATGGACTGCGTCGAGGTCTGCCCCGTGGACTGTTTCTACGAGGGCGACAACATGCTCGTCATCCACCCCGACGAGTGCATCGACTGCGGCGTCTGCGAGCCGGAATGCCCGGCCGAGGCGATCAAGCCGGACACCGAGTCCGGGCTGGAGTCGTGGGTTAAGCTTAACGGCGAATACGCTCGCAGCTGGCCGAACATCACGATCAAGCGCGATCCTCCGGCCGACGCCAAGGAGTTCGACGGCAAGCCGAACAAGCTCGAGCAGTACTTTTCGCCCGAACCCGGCGAGGGCGACTGATCACGGCCGCGCTCTCGCCTTGCGGGCGAGGCGATTAATTGATTTTTGCCCATCTCTGTGATACATAAGACGCACGGTCGAATGTGACGCCGCGCCGTCCGTCATGTGACGGAAAACTTTCGGCACTCATCCTGATGACGATCGCCTTCCGCGCCGCCGCTCGACACGGCGGGCAAGGTCGTCTTGACGGTCGAAGAGGCGACGCCCCCGCAGCGGTGCTGCCGTGGGCGTTACGAGCGTGACGACTGGAGCGCCGGCGCTGTCCGCCGGTTTTCGTCGGAGTTCCGGCCTGTTCGGCCGGGGCTACAGGGAGTGCGGATCGGAATGACCATCAAGAAGACGTCGCAGGGCAAGCAGGGTTTCAAGACCGGCGAGCATGTCGTCTATCCGTCCCACGGCGTGGGCCGGATCGTTGCGATCGAGGAGCAGTCGATCGCCGGACATTCGCTCGAGCTGTTCGTCATTTCCTTCGAGAAGGACAAGATGACCCTGCGCGTGCCCGTGGCGAAGGTGACTTCCGCCGGCATGCGTAAGCTTTCCGAACCCGATCTCGTGACCAAGGCGCTCGAGACGCTCACCGGCCGCGCCCGCGTGAAGAAGACCATGTGGAGCCGCCGCGCCCAAGAGTACGAGGCGAAGATCAACTCCGGCGACCTCATCGCGATCGCTGAGGTCGTGCGCGACCTGTTCCGCGCCGACACCCAGCCGGAGCAGTCCTACAGCGAGCGCCAGCTCTACGAATCCGCCCTCGACCGCATGATGCGCGAAGTCGCCGCCGTCCAGAAGCTGACCGACAGCGAGGCGCAGAAGCTGATCGAGGCGCAGCTCGCCAAGGGTCCGCGCCGTGCGCCGAAGGGCGAGGAGGCCGATCTTGAGGACGCTCAGGACGAGGCCGCCTGATTTTCCAGGCAGTTCGACATCTGGAGAAAGCCCGGCTTCGGCCGGGCTTTTTTGTTGTTTGGCAGCGGCTTGACCGGGCGTCGGTCTGCGCGCGTGGGCCAACACTTTCCGTCGGCAAGGGCTTGAAACCCCTTGATCACGAAACCGTGAACACTAATCTCCATTTCTGAGAGGGCCTTTTTCCGCGCTCGGACGTTCCTGTCTCGGAGCGTCGCTGCCGGCGATGCGCGCTTGGGGAGTTCCACGATGTCGCAAATGTCTGGCGTTCGCCGTCGTTTCGTACGGGCCGCTATGGAGGCGCCCTTTCTGGAACGGGACGAAGAACACCAGCTCGCGGTGTCTTGGAAGGAGAACCATGACGAGGAGGCGCTGCACAGGCTTGCGGCCGCCCATATGCGGCTCGTGATCGCGATCGCAGCGCGCTTCCGCCACTACGGCCTGCCGATGCCCGACCTCATCCAGGAGGGCCATGTCGGCCTGCTCGAGGCCGCGGCCCGTTTCGAGCCCGAGCGCGAGGTGCGCTTCTCGACCTACGCCACCTGGTGGATCCGCGCGGCCATCCAGGACCACATCCTGCGCAACTGGTCGATCGTGCGCGGCGGCACCTCCTCGGCGCAGAAGGCGCTGTTCTTCAATCTTCGCCGCCTCCGGGCGCGCCTGTCGCGCAACGGCGAGCCGATGGCTCCGGGCGCGCTGCACGACAAGATCGCCGAGGCCGTCGGCGTCTCCGTCAAGGACGTCGCCCTGATGGACTCGCGCCTGTCCGGCCCGGACATGTCGCTTAACGCGCCGATGATCGACAGCGATCCCAACTCCTCCTCCGAGCGCATGGATTTCCTCGTCGACGGCGCCCCCCTGCCGGACGAGACGGTCGGCGACTCGATCGACACCGAGCGGCGCGTGCGCTGGCTGCGCGGAGCGCTCGACGTGCTCAACGAGCGCGAGCTCAAGATCGTGCGCGCCCGCCGGCTCGCCGAGAACACGGTGACCCTCGAAGCGCTGGGCGAGCGGCTCGGCATCTCGAAGGAGCGCGTCCGCCAGATCGAGAACCGCGCTCTGGAGAAGCTCCGCCGCGCGCTCGTCGAGCGCCATCCGGCCGCCGCCTCGGAAGCGGCGATGGTCTGACCTACCGATTCACTCCGGACGGAAACGGGCTCGCGCAAGCGGGCCTGTTTTCTTTTTTGGCGCTATCCCACGGCGGTCCCCGCCCGGCCTGCGTCCCGTGCAAAAATTCGACTCGACAATCATTCGGTTTATGAGAACATTAATCGAACATTTTTCGAACGGATACGCGCCATGCCTCTGCTTCTTGGCCTCGCCGCGGCCTTCGCGGCGCTCCTCACCGTGGCCGCCTCGGCGGCCGAGCTGGTTCCGCCGCAGATCCTGAAGCGCGAGTGGCTGGACGGGCGGACCGTCAGCACCGTCGGCCCGCGCGGCGGCAAGTCGGATTTCTCCTTCAGGTCGGACGGCACGCTGACCCGCACGGGCGGGCGCGCCGGTACAGGAGGGGAAGGGCGCTGGCGGCTCGACGGCGACGGCTTCTGCATGACCTTGGGCGAGGCCAAGCAGGAGAGCTGCTACGTCGCTATTCCCGGCGATGACGGCTCGATCCGCGTGCTTCGCCGCACCGGCGCCTTCACCTGGCGCCGCTGAGGCGGGATCAGGCCACGGGCGCGGGAGCGGGCCGGGCGTGACCGGAAAGGTCGCGGATCGTCGGCGTCTCGCCGGTGACTGGGTTCTCCGGATCCCATTCGTAGCTCAGCGTCTCGAACCGCATGTCCCGGGCGTCGATGACGAGCAGGCGTCCGACAAGGCCTTGGCCGAAGCCGACGATCTCGCGGACCACCTCGATCGCCATCATGGATCCGACCATTCCGGCCAGCGCGCCGAGCACCCCGGCCTCCGCGCAGCTCGGCACCGTGCCCGGCGGGGGCGGCTCGGGAAACAGGCATCGCCAGGTCGGGTTCGGCGTCCCGTCCGGCCGGCGCTCGTGCGCGCGGATCGTCGTCAGCGTCGCGTCGAAGGTTCCGAGCGAGGCGGTGACGAGCGGCCTGCCGGCGAGCGCGCAGGCGTCGGCCACGAGATAGCGGGTCGCGAAGTTGTCCGATCCGTCCGCGATCACGTCGTAGCCCGAGACGAGCTCCATGGCGTTTTCGGCGGTCAGCCGCTCGGCGCGCCCCTCGAAGGCGACGTGCGGATTGATCCGCGCCAGCGCCTCTGCGGCGCTGTCGATCTTGCGCTGTCCGACCGCGCTTGTGGCGTGCAGGACCTGCCGCTGCAGGTTCGAGAGCGACACGACGTCGTCGTCGACGACCCCGATCGCCCCGACGCCGGCGGCCGCCAGATAGAGCGCGAGCGGGCTGCCGAGACCTCCGGCGCCGATGAGGAGCACGCGCGCAGCCTTCAGTTTCTGCTGGCCGGGGCCGCCGATCTCGCGCAGGACGATATGGCGGGCGTAGCGTTCGATCTCGTCGGAAGACAGGGCCATGGCCTCGTTCTAGCCGAGATCGGAGGATGAGTCCTCGATCGGCTTAAGCCTTTCGCAGCAAGGGCCTGATATGCGACCCGAACCGAATTCAACGGAGCCGCCGATGACGATCCTCCGCCGCCGCATCGTCCTTGCCGGCGCCGTGCTCGCCGGGCTCTCGACCAACTGGATCGCCCTTCGAGCTGAGGCGCAGGAGCTGCGCTGCGCCGGCGTCGACGTGATCGAGAAGGCCAAAGCCGAGAAGCCCGAGAAATACGCGGCCTTCGAGGCCGAGGCCCGGAAGATCCCCAACGGCGAGGGCCTGCTGTGGCGGATCGAGACCAAGGGCGCGCCGGTCTCCTACCTGTTCGGCACCATGCACTCGACCGAGGCCGATCTCGTCGATCTCGCCGGACCGGTCCGCGAGGCGCTCGGTCAGGCCAAATCGGTCGCCGTCGAGATCGACCGCGGCGACGCCGCCGACACGCAGGCGAAGATCGCCGCCTATGTGAGCCAGAACGCGATCGACACGGCCGGCAAGGGCCTCGACGGGCTGACGGAGGCGCAGGCCGCGGCGGTTCGCAAGCGGCTCGGCGAGGCCGGCCTGCCGGCCGAGGCCGCGCCGATGCTCAAGCCCTGGTTCCTCGGCGTCACGCTGTCGACCTCCGCCTGCGAACTCCGCCAGATGGCCTCGGGCAAGCCGACGGTCGACGGGACCGTCGAGAAGATCGGCCGGGACGCCGGCGCCGAGATCGTCGGCCTCGAGACGGTGGAGGAGCAACTCGGCGCGATCTCAAAGATCTCGCCGGAGACGGCGCAGCGCATGATCCGCGACGCCGTCTCCACCCCGACGATGACCGACGACATGCAGGCGACGACACTCGCGCTCTACCGCGCCCGCCGGGTCGGCTGGTACTTCGCCACGAAGGCGGACACCTTCGGCGAGGCGTTCGACCTCGACGCCTACAAGGACTTCGTCGAGGACATCGTCGATCGGCGCAACCGCCTGATGCTCGAGCGCTCGAAGGCGCTGATCGACAAGGGTTCGGCCTTCGTCGCGGTCGGGGCGCTGCATCTGCCGGGGCGCAACGGCCTCGTCGAGTTGCTGCGCGAACAGGGCTACGACGTCACCAAGGTCTGGTGAGGCGCAGCGGGGTCAGGTCGCCTTCGCGCTATCGATCACCGCCGCGAGGTTGAGCTCCAGCCGCCGCGCGGTCTCGGCGAAGGCCGGAAGGCGCGGCGTCACGACGCCCGCCAGCGCGCCCGCCGCCTCCGCGCCGAGCGACTTCACCAGGCTCGCCTTGTATTCGGGGATGCGCTCCCAGTCCGCCACCGTCTCGGCGACGATCTCGGGGTGGAACTGCACGCCATAGGCGTGACGTCCGACGCGCATGGCCTGCACCGCCGCGGCGCCGTTGCGCGCGAGCGCGACCCCGCCGGCGGGAAGCGCGGTCACCTCGACGCCATGCCACTGAAAGGCCTCGATCGTCTCCGGCAGGCCGGCGAACAGACGGTCCCGCGCCCCGTCCTCGGTCAGTTCGACGGTCTCGAGGCCGACCTCGGGCCGCGCCATGCGCGCGGTCTCGCCGCCGCAGGCGACCGCGAGCAGCTGATGGCCGAGGCAGATCCCCAAATAGGGTCGGCCGAGCTCCCTCACCCAGCGGCGGATGGCGGCCTTCTCGGCGACGAGCCAGGGATGCTCGTCCTCCTCCCACACATCCATCGGCCCGCCCATGACGGCCAACAGGTCGAAGTCCTCAAGCGGCGGGATGGCGTCTCCGGCGTCGAGCTCGACGGTCGTCCATTCGACGCCGCGCTCCGTCCAGAATTCCCGAAAGGAGCCAGGATGTTCGACCTCGAGATGCTGGAAGACGAGAACGCGCATGGGCCGGCTCATCCGTAGCGGTGGAGCGTCGCGCCGTGAGCCTTCAGCCAGTCCTCGGCCCGCTCGTAATCCGGCATGAGGCGCTCGACATTGGCCCAGTAGCGCGGGCCGTGGTTCATCTCCCGCCGGTGCGCCACCTCGTGCGCCGCGAGATAGTCGAGCACGTAGTCCGGCGCGAGCACCAGGCGCCACGAGAACGACAGGTCCCCGACCGCCGAACAGGAGCCCCAGCGGCTCGTCGTGTCCTTGATGGTGACGCGGCCGATCGTGACGCCGAGCGCAGCGGCGTGGCGGGCGGAGGCGGCGAGAAGGTCGGCGCGGGCCTCGCGCTTGAGGAAATCGGCGACGCGGCGGGGGGCGTGCTCCGGAAGCCCGTGCACCGCGATCACCGGCGGCTCGCCGCGCAGCCCCGGCTCGATCCGAACCAGCCCGCGCATGCCGGGCCGCAGCTCGATCCGATGCGCGACGCCGCGCAGCGGAATGGCCTCGCCGGGCAGGAAGGGAATACGCTCGGGAAGCCGCGCGAGCCGCTGCTCGATCCAGCCGACGTGCCGCTGGACGAAGTCGCGCGCGGCCGCCTGCGCCGTTCGGGCGGGCAGCGTCAGGGTCACGTCGCGCGCGGCGGAGCGGACCCTCAACGTCATCCGGCGCGCCTGCGCGGACCTGCGGACGGCGACCCGGATCTTGCCGAAGCGGGTCGCGACGGTCAGCGCTTCGTCCTGCGCCCGGAGGTCCGGCGACAGAAGCGAGGTTCGGGCACGAAACGCGCGCAGCAACGACATGGATCGCCCGGCCAAGCCCCCAAATCACCGTCACGAATCGACGGCGCGGCCGACTTTAGACATGCCGATTCGGCGAAGGCGAGCCCCCTCAGCGGCGCGGCGCGATCCCGTCCACGGCTTCGATGATGCGGGCGAGATCCTCATCCCGCGACAGCCGATGATCGCCGCCCTTGATCAGCGTGACGACGACGTCGTCCTCGACGAGACGCTCGACCAGCCGCATCGCGTGCTCCCAGGGCACGTCCGGATCGTCCATGCCCTGCAGGATGTGGACCGGCGCCCGGACGCCGATCGGCCCGCCGAGCAGCAGGTGGTTCCGCCCCTCTTCAATGAGGCCGCGGGTGATCGGCGTCGGCTCCGGCGAATATTGCGACGGCTCGCGATAGACGCCGTCCTCGAGGATCGCGCGCCGCGCCTCCTTGGAGAAACGCGCCCACATCAGCTCCTCGGTGAAGTCCGGGGCGGGCGCGATCAGAACGAGGCCGGACGGCGGCGCGGCCATGGCGCGCGCGGCGAGCAGCGCCATCCAGCCGCCCATCGACGAGCCGACGAGCACGGGCGCCTCGCCGGCGTAGCGCGCAATGGCGCCGAGCGCGTCCTCGAGCCACTGGCCGATCGTGCCGTCCTCGAAGCGGCCGGACGAGGCGCCATGGCCGGAATAGTCGAAGCGCAGCATCGCGCGCCCCGCGGACGCCGCCCAGCGGTCGAGCGCCGTCGCCTTGGTCGCCGTCATCTCGGACAGGAAGCCGCCGAGCCACACGATCGTCGGCCCCTCGCCCTCCCGCCGCAGCACGGCGATCTCGCGGGCGGCGTCGCCCTCGCCGAAGGCGAAGCGTTCGGAGATCGGTTCGGTCATCGCCGCGAGGCCGTCACACGTCGAGATTGGCGACGGAGAGCGCGTTGTCCTGGATGAACTCGCGGCGCGGCTCGACGATGTCGCCCATCAGCTTGGTGAAGATGTCGTCGGCCTCGTCGACCTCCTTCACCTTCACCTGAAGCAGCGTGCGGGCGTTGACGTCGAGCGTGGTTTCCCAGAGCTGCTCGGGGTTCATCTCGCCGAGGCCCTTGTAGCGCTGCAGGTTCGAGATGCCCTTGCGGCCGGCGGCCAGCACGCCGTCGACCAGCTCGGACGGTCCGTGGACCGCCCGCTCCTCGTCCTTGCGCAGCAGCTTGGCCGTCTTGCCGAACACCTCCTGCAGGCCGGCCGCGCGCTCGTCGAGCTTGCGGGCGTCGGCGCTGGCGAGGAAGGCGGCGTCGATCGAGGCGGCCTCCCGCACGCCGCGCACGGTGCGCGTGAAGGTGAAGCCCTCGGCGCTGGCGACGCCCTCCCAGCCGCGCTCGGTCTCTTCCGCGATCAGGTCGAGGCGCCGGGCGATATAGTCGGCGGCCTGCTGGGCCTGGCCGAGATCCATCAGCACGTCGCCGGTGAGCGAGCCCGCGATCGCCGCCTGCTCGATCACCGTCCGGCGGTAGCGTGAATGCAGCTGGCCGAGGATCGCGCGCACCTGCCGCGCCTGTTCCACCACCTGCCTGAGGTCGAGACCCGACCGCTCCTCGCCGCTCGCCAGACGCAGCGTCACGCCGTCGAGGCCGGCGTCGACGAGGTAGTCCTCCAGCGCACGCTCGTCCTTCAGGTACTGCTCGGAGCGGGAGCGCGTGACCTTGTAGAGCGGGGGCTGGGCGATGAAGATGTGGCCGCGCTCCAGCAGCTCCGGCATCTGACGGTAGAAGAAGGTCAGCAGGAGCGTGCGGATGTGGCTGCCGTCCACGTCCGCGTCCGTCATGATGATGATCTTGTGGTAGCGCAGCTTGTCGGGGTTGAACTCGTCGCGGCCGATGCCGGTGCCGAGCGCCGTGATCAGCGTGCCGATCTCCTGGCTCGACAGCATCTTGTCGAAGCGCGCGCGCTCGACATTGAGGATCTTGCCGCGCAACGGCAGCACAGCCTGGAACTCGCGCGCGCGGCCCTGCTTGGCGGAGCCGCCGGCCGAGTCGCCCTCGACGATGAAGATCTCGGACTTGGCCGGATCGCGCTCCTGGCAATCGGCGAGCTTGCCGGGCAGCGAGGCGATGTCGAGCGCGCCCTTGCGGCGCGTCAGTTCACGCGCCTTGCGCGCGGCCTCGCGGGCGGCGGCGGCTTCGACCACCTTCTGAACGACGGTCCTGGCGTCGGCGGGGTGTTCTTCGAGCCAGCGGTTCAGCGCCTCGTTGACGAGGTTTTCGACCGCGGGGCGCACTTCGGACGAGACCAGCTTGTCCTTGGTCTGCGACGAGAACTTGGGGTCGGGCACCTTGACCGACAGCACGCAGGTGAGCCCTTCGCGGGCGTCGTCGCCGGTAAGGGAGACCTTCTCCTTCTTGGCGATGCCGGAGCTTTCGGCGTAGCCGTTGACCTGCCGGGTCAACGCTGCGCGAAAGCCCGCCAGATGCGTGCCGCCGTCGCGCTGCGGGATGTTGTTCGTGAACGGCAGCACGTTCTCGTGGTAGCTGTCGTTCCACCACATCGCGACCTCGACGCCTATTCCGTCCTTCTCGGAGGACAGCACGATCGGCTTTTCGATCAGCGGATGCTTGGCGCGGTCGAGATACCGCACGAAGGCTTCGAGCCCGCCCTCGTAATGGAGCTCCTCGCGCTTGACGTCGGCGTGGCGCGCGTCCGTCAGCACGATGCGGACGCCCGAGTTCAGGAAGGCGAGCTCGCGCAGCCGATGCTCGAGCGTCGCGAAGTCGAACTCGGTGACACCCTTGAAGGTGTCGAGGCTCGGCGTGAAGGTCACCTCCGTGCCGCGCTTGCCGTTGGCGGGACCCGTCACCCTCAGCGGCCCGTCCGAGTCGCCATGCGTGAACGACATCTCGTGGGTCTCGTCGTTCTGCCAGATGCGCAGCTTCAGCTTGACCGAGAGCGCGTTCACGACCGAGACGCCGACGCCGTGAAGGCCGCCGGAGACCTTGTAGGAGTTCTGGTCGAATTTTCCGCCGGCGTGGAGCTGGGTCATGATGACCTCGGCGGCGGAAATCCCCTCCTCCTTGTGGATGCCGGTCGGGATGCCGCGGCCGTTGTCGGTCACGGTGCAGGAGCCGTCGGGGTTCAGCGTGACGGTGACCTCGTCGGCCCAGCCGGCGAGCGCCTCGTCGATGCCGTTGTCGATCACCTCGTAGACCATGTGGTGCAGGCCCGAGCCGTCATCGGTGTCGCCGATATACATGCCGGGGCGCTTGCGGACGGCGTCGAGGCCCTTCAGCACGCGGATCGAGTCCGCGCCGTATTCGCCGGCGCCGTTCGGGGTCTCTTCGGTCATTCAGGGCTCTTGGCTGTTGCGCCGGTCGGGCGGATCGGCCCCGGCTTCCGGCGCCCGCGCAAAGCGCGCAGGATTCAGATGTTTTCGGCTGCCGAGTTCTACCCCGGACGCGGGCGAAAAGCGAATTTTCGCGCTGTCCGGAGGAGCTTCTCCGGGGACAAATTCGGTCGACTGCAAGCCTTTGTCATATAAGCGTTTTCTGACGCTTCGCCAGAGCCGCGCGGCGGCCCGCACGGCCGCGTCAGCCGATCTCGCGGACGGCTCCGTCCAAAACCGCGAATCGCCGCGCCCGATCGCCAATCCCGGCGAAGGCCTGCGGGTCGGCTCCGGTCATCCAGGACTGCGCCGAAAGGCCGTCGAGCGTCGTGAACAGCGCCTCGCGGCGGTCGGGATCGAGATGCGCCGCGACCTCGTCGAGCAGCACGACGGGCGCGAAGCTGTCGAAGCGCGAGATCAGGCGGACATGGGCGATTACGAGCCCGACCAGCAGCGCCTTCTGCTCGCCCGTCGAGCATTTTTCGGCCGGCATGTCCTTGGCCCTGTGACGCACGAGGAGGTCGCTGAGATGCGGCCCCTCGAGCGTCCGCCCCGCGGCCCGGTCGCGCGGCCTCATCCGGGCGAGGCGCAGGCGATAGGCGTCCTCGACCGCTGAGGCCGGCGCGGCTGCGAGCTCGGCCTCCAGAGCGCCCTCCATGGCGAGCGTCGCCGCAGGGAAGTGGTCGGAGGGGTCGGCGGTCTCGGCGATCAGCGCCGCGAGGCGCCGCACCGTCTCGGCGCGGGCGGCGGCGACCGCGACGCCGAGTTCCGCGACCTCGTGCTCGACGGCGTCGAGCCAACGCGCGTCGGAGGATGCGTCCTCGAGCAGCCGGTTGCGATCGCGCAGCGCCCTTTCGAGGCCGGAGACGCGCGCGGCGTGCTCCGGGTCGGCCGCGACCACCAGGCGGTCGAGGAAACGGCGCCGCTCGCTCGCGGAACCCCGGAACAGCCCGTCGAGATCGGGCGTCAGCCAGACCAGCCGCAGATGCTCGGAGAAGGCGCCCGCCGATCCGACGTTCGCGCCGTCGATCCGGCAGCGGCGCGAGCCGTCGCCGGATCCGGCCTCGACGCCGGTGCCGAGCCGCGCCGGTCCGCTCGCTCCGTCGACCTCGGCCGCGATCGCCCAGGCGCCGGACGACACCCCATCACGGTCGACGCGGGCGAACTCCGCGTGCGGCGCGCGTCTGAGGCCCCGGCCCGGCGCGAGCAGCGAGATCGCCTCGAGGATGTTGGTCTTGCCGGCCCCGTTGGGCCCGACGAGCGCGACCGACGCCGCGCCGGACGCGAGATCCAGCGCGGCGTAGGAGCGGAAGTTCGAGAGCTTCAGCCGCGTGACGGCGGCGCGGCGTGGGGCGGCGGTCATCGCAAGCAAAGTTGGCGGATGCGGATTGTGTGCTTCGTTTGGCCAAGCCTATCCGTTGGCCAAGCTTGGCGCCTTCACACCCGCATCGGCATCAGCACGTAGAGCGCCGGGGCGTCGTCGCGGTCCTGGACGAGGGTCGGGGAGCCGGGATCGGCGAGGCGGATCAGCGCCGTGTCGCTCTCGAGCTGGCCGGCGATGTCGAGCAGGTAGCGGGAGTTGAAGCCGATATCCAGCGGCTCCGCCTCGTAGTCGACCTCGATCTCCTCGGTCGCGTTGCCGCTGTCCGGGTTGGTGACCGTGAGCACCAGCCGGCGGTCGGCGAGCGACAGCTTCACGGCGCGGCCGCGCTCCGACGAGATCGTGGAGACCCGGTCGACGGCGGAGGCGAACTCGGCGCGGTCGACGGTGAGGCGCTTGTCGTTGCCGGTCGGGATGACCCGGTTGTAGTCGGGGAAGGTGCCGTCGATCAGCTTGGACGTCAGCACCGCCTGGCCGAACGAGACGCGGATCTTGGTCGCCGACAGCTCGACCGCGACCTGTCCTTCCGGGTCCTCCAGCAGGCGCTGGATCTCGGCGACCGTCTTGCGGGGCACGATCACGCCCGGCATGCCCTTGGCGCCCGCAGGCGCCGGCAGCTCGAACCGCGCGAGCCTGTGCCCGTCCGTCGCGACCGCCCGGAGCAGCGCCGCGCCGCCGGCCTCGGCGACATGGAGGTATATGCCGTTGAGATAGTAGCGCGTCTCCTCGTTGGAGATCGCGAACTGGGTCTTGTCGATCAGGCGGCGGAGCTCGGCCGCGCCGATCTCGAAGCGCACCGGAAGCTCGCCCGCGGCGAGATCCGGGAAGTCGCTGTCGGGCAGGGTCTGCAAGGTGAAGCGCGAGCGGCCGGCGCGGATGGTCAGCTGGCCGCGCTCCCCCGCCATCTCGAGCGCCACTTGGCTGCCGTCGGGCAGCTTGCGGACGATGTCGTAGAGCGTGTGCGCGGGCACGGTGGTCGCGCCGGGCTGCGCGATCTCGGCCGGGGTCGTCTCGACGATCTCGAGGTCGAGGTCGGTCGCCTGCAGCTTGAGCGCGCCGTCGGCGGCCTTCAGCAGCACGTTGGCGAGGATCGGGATCGTGTTCCGTCGCTCGACGACGCGGTGGACATGCGCGAGCGCCTTCAGCAGGGCGGCTCGCTCGAGGGTCGCTCGCATTTTCGTCCCGCTCCGTCCGGTGGGGCGTTGCAGCCGCGCCGCGCCGAAAGAGCGTCGCCGGCCGTTCTGGGTTGTTGGCGGGAGGGTCCCGCGTAGGGACTGCGGACATTGCCCCAGCGAAACCGGGGATTCAAGCCGGCCCGGGGTCTCGCAATCTGGACATCCCCGCCTAAGTGCGGGTCGTCACCCCAAGCACCCGCCGGCCCGAAGCGCATCCTTAGCGCGGGCCGAACTGCGCAAGGAGATCCGCTTTGCCCCAAATCCCGGTCGACCTCACCTTCCTGACGAACCTTGTGGTCGTCTACGGCATGAACCTGGTCGGCGCGCTGCTGCTCGCGGTCGTCGGCTTCTGGATCGCGGGCGCGGCCGAGCGCACCGTCAGCCGCGCGCTGATGGCCTCCAAGCGCATGGACCTCACGGTCGCGGGGTTCCTGGCGAGCCTTGCGAAATACGGTCTGCTGGCGGTGACGCTGGTCGCGATCCTGCAGCTTGTCGGCGTGCAGGCCACCAGCCTCATCGCCGTGCTCGGCGCGGCGTCCCTGGCCATCGGCCTCGCCCTTCAGGGCACGCTGTCGAACATGGCCGCGGGCGTCATGCTGCTGCTGTTCCGGCCGTTCCGGATCGGCGACCATATCGAGGTCGGCGGCAAGAGCGGGGTGGTGAAGGACCTCAACTTCTTCGTCACCGAACTCGCCGGCGGCGACAACGTGCAGATCCTCATCCCCAACGCCTCGGTCTGGGGGCAGGCGCTGATCAACTACTCGGCCTATCCGACCCGCCGCGTCGAGGCCGCCGTCACAGCGGCGCCCGGCGAGGATCCGGAGGCGGTGGCGCAGGACGTCAAAGCGTTCCTGCGCGACAATCCGAACGTTCTCGACGACCCCGCGCCGGACGTGAAGCCCGCAGCCTATGCCGACAGCGGCGTCGAGCTCGCGGTCAAGGCCTGGGCGCCGGCGCGCCAGACCGACGCCCTGAAGGTGGAGCTCGGCCGCTATGTCGCGGAGCGCCGGAAGGCCTCCGGCGCCACGCTTCAGCCGGCGGAGTGAGCGGAGCGGCTCACTCCAGCAGCATGCGCTTCAGCAGCTCGACCTCGTCGAACAGGGCTTGATCGGTCTTCACCAGCTCGTCGATCTTGCGGACCGCGTGCAGCACCGTGGTGTGATCGCGGCCGCCGAAGCGCCGGCCGATCTCCGGCAGCGAGCGCAGCGTGAGCTGCTTTGACAGGAACATCGCGACCTGACGCGGGCGCACCACGTTCTGGGTGCGGCGCGAGGACAGAACGTCCGCGCGGCTCACCTGATAATGCTTGGCGACGATGCGCTGGATGTCCTCGATCTTGACGCGCTTCGGCTCGACCTGCCGCACGAGGTCGCGCAACGCGGTCTCGGCCATTTCGACCGTGATCGGGGCGTTGGTCAGAGTGTTGTGCGCAAGCAGCCGGTTCACGGCGCCGTCGAGATCGCGGCCGTTCGCTGTGATCACGCGCGCGGTGTAGGCGACCACCTCATCCGGCACCTCGAACTTCGGATGCACGGCCTTCGCCGCCGCGATGCGCACGCCGAGGATCTTGCCGCGAAGCTCCTCGTCGAGCGCGCCGAGCTCGAGCGTCAGGCCGCCCGCGAGCCGCGAGCGCAGCCGCTCGTCGACGCCTTCGAGCTCCGACGGCGGGCGATCGCCCGCGATCAGCACCTGCTGGCCGCCGTCGAGCAGCGCGTTCAGCGTATGGCCGAACTCCTGCTGCACGGTCTTGCCCTGCAGGAACTGCAGGTCGTCGATCACCAGCAGGTCGATCTGGCGGAGCTTGTCCTTGAAGGCGAGCGCCGTCTGCGCCTTCAGCGCGGCGACGAAGTCGAACATGAAGCGCTCGGCGGTCAGGTACAGCACGCGCCGGCCGGCCGCCTCGGCCGCATGGGCGGTCGCCTGCAGCAGGTGGGTCTTGCCGAGGCCGACGGAGGCGTGAATCACGAGCGGGTTGAACCGGACGGCCTCGCCCGGACGGGCGTCGGCGATCTGGCGCGCCGCGGCGTAGGCGAGCTGGTTGGAACGGCCGACGAGGAAGGTGTCGAACGTCAGCCGCCGGTCGAGCGGCGAACCGGTGAGGCGGTTCGGCTCAAGGCGCTGGACGGTCGCGAGCTGCGGCGTCGGGCGCGTCTCGACGCGCTCGAGCGGCGCCGGCGCGGAGACGACGTCCCGGCTCTGCACGGCGAGCTTCGCCGCGGCCGTCCGGACGCCGATCGAGACGCGCTCGACCTCGGCGCTCTCGTCGGCGAACAGCGCGGCGATGCGCTCGGCGTAATGGGTCTGGATCCACGTTTTCAGGAACCGCGTCGGCACCGTGAAGTGCGCGACGCCCCCCTCCACGCGGTCGAGCATGAGGCCCTGGAACCAGCTCGTGAAGACGTCCTCGCCGAATTCGGCTCGGAGGCGGCGGGAGACCAGCCGCCAGGCGCCGTCGACGGAACCGGGGGTTTCCGACAGAAGCGGGTTCTTGGCGAATGCCACGGACTGCGCAGACAACATCATGCCTCCCCGAACGACCGGCGGTCCCGGTGATTGAAGATTTTTGCGAGCGGCGAAAGCCGCGGATCAGGATTGCATCCACGGCAGGCCGTCGGCTTTCCAGCCGGACGAGCCGCCGCGATGGCGAGAAGAGTCGAGCGGGCCTTCGAAGCCCCCGACGATGTTGAAGCAGCGCGCGAAGCCGCGCGCCGTCAGCGCCGCCGCGGCGGCCTGGCTGCGGGCGCCGCTCCGGCACAGGAAGAACACGGGGGTCTCCGCGGTCACGCCAGCCGCGCCGAGCGCACCGGCGACGCGGTCCGCGAAGGACGGGTCGACCTGCATGGTCGGGTAGCTCTGCCATTCCTGGAACAGCGGGCTCTTGCCGAGCCCGCCGAGGTCCGGCACGCCGACGAACGACCATTCCGCCACCGTGCGGACGTCCACCAGCGCCGTCGCCGGCTCGGTCTCGAGGGCCGTCCACGCGTCTTTCGGCGTGACGTCGCCTGCATAAGGCCTGTTCGAAGAAGACATGCGACCGCTTTCGCCGAACCGAGGTCCGGCGCCCCATTTCCTGTAAATTTTAGATGAAGTCACGCTGTCGCCCGCCGAATTCGGGGCAACGCACCACATCCCGCCTGTCAAACGCCTCCCGCCCTGCAAATCACGCAAGGCACGTGATCGACAGTATACAACGGGTTACTTGTTATTATTTCCGACCGAGAGCCGTAACCAACTCAATTTCGAAGAATTAGTTCAACTCCGTCCATGTCCCGGAAGATACAACGGGGCTCTCAGACGGCGCAATGGGCGCCTCCGTCGCGAATCGGCGCGCGGCCTCGATTCGCTCCCTCCCCGGCGGTAGGTCAATCCCGCGAACGCCCTCTATAGCCAGCAAAATCCCTGCGCCGGCTTCATGAATGAGTCGCAGGGATTCTTTTTTCAGGGGGTACGGGCCGTGACGGCCCGTGACGGTTCGATGAATGCCGGATTCCGGGTCCCTCTCCGGCACTTGCCTCCAAATACCTGTAATTTAAGGGAATTTTTTGCTCGCTCTTGGCATACAGACTCAATCGTGAGAGCGGTCCGAAGCGCAGGAGCAACTTTCGCGAGTCAAGCCGGAATCTGCGTACGCATAAACACGGATGAGCCGTGCGCAATTCGTTCGAAAACGAAAAAACCCGGCGCAAGGCCGGGCTTTAACACGTCGCAAAACCGTCGTGAATTCAGGCGCTAAGAGCCTTCACGCGGGCCGCGAGGCGCGAGACCTTCCGCGACGCGGTGTTCTTGTGCAGCACGCCCTTCTGGGCGGCGCGCATGATCTCCGGCTCGGCCGCGCGGAGCGCGGTGTTGGCGTCCTCCGCCTTGCCGGAGGCGATCGCCTCCTCGACCTTGCGGAGGAAGGTGCGGACCCGGCTGCGGCGGGCGCCGTTCACCGTGGTGCGACGAAGGATCTTGCGAGCGGCCTTCTTGGCCGACGGCGTATTGGCCATGGCGATGTCAGTCCTTAAACGGTCTTGGCCGGCCTGGGCCGGACGGCTCGCCACGAACCAGCGGGCGCGCGCGAAACGAGAAGCGGCGGACTTCGAGCCCGCCGCGAATGCGCGGTCTCGTAGCAACAGAGCGGCGCAGCGTCAATGCTCTCGCTCCCCCAGGCCGCGCTATTCCGCGGCCTGGCGCGGCTGGGCGTCGAAGCGGAGCCGTGGCCAGACGATCCGAACCCGCGCGCCCGTGCCTCCGCCGACGCGGTTGCCCAGCGTCAGCCGGGCGCCAGAACGCTCCAGCAGGGTCTTGGCGATGAAGAAGCCGAGCCCCAGCCCGCCGCCCTCGCTCGTCACCTCGCGATCGGCCGTGCGGCTCGAGACATAGGGCTCGCCGAGACGCGTCAGGATCTCCGGCGCGAAGCCTGGACCGTCGTCGAGAACCTCGATCTCGACCTTGTCGGGATCCCAGCGGGCCGACACCTCGACGCGCGAGGCGGCGAAGTCGACCGCGTTCTCGACGATGTTGCCGAGGCCATAGAGCACGCTCGGATTGCGCAGGCAGCGCGGCTCCGGACGGGCGCCCTCGCCCCGGATGTCGAGCGCGACGCCGAAGTTGCGGTGCGGCTCGACGATCTCGTCCAGCAGGTGGCCGACGGGCATGGTCTCGAATGGCGCGCCCTGCTCGTCGAGCGAGGTGAGCTTCTTCAGGATGTCGCGGCAGCGCGCCACCTGTTCGCGCAGCAGCGCCATGTCCTCGTCATGCGGACCGGGCACGAGCGCCCTCTCCAGCTCCTTGGCGACCAGCGCGATGGTCGCGAGCGGCGTGCCGAGCTCGTGCGCGGCGGCGGCGGCCAGCCCGTCGAGCGCGGACAGGTGCTGCTCGCGGGCGAGCACGAGTTCGGTCGCTGCGAGCGCCTGGGCGATCTCGCGGCCCTCCTCCGAGACCCGCCACGCATAGACGCCGATGAAGGCGAGCGCGAGCATCAGCGCGCACCAGATGCCGGCGACGTAAAGCAGCGGCAGTTCGAGCGAGCCCACCGACGGCCACGGCAGCGGAAAGCGGCTGAGCGCCAGAACGCTCGCGCAGGCCGCGACGAGCGCGCCGAGGAGCATCGTGATGCCGGGCGCAAGCGCCGTGGCGGAAATCATCACCGGCGCGAGGAACAGGATGCAGAACGGGTTCTCGAGGCCTCCCGTCAGATAGAGCAGCGCGGCGAGCTGGAGCACGTCGTAGGCGAGCAGGGCCCCGGCGGCGACGCCGGACAGGCGCTGGCTGACCGGATAGACAAGGCGAAGCGCGACGTTCAGGGCCGCAGACAGCGCGATCACCATCAGGCCCGCGAGCAGCGGAAGGCGGAAGCCCAATATGAAGTGCACGCCGAGCAGCGCCGCGGCTTGGCCTGCGACGGCGAGCCATCTGAGACGGATCAGCGTGTCGAGACGCAGGTCTCGCTGCGCGCGCAGCTGAACCGAGGCGGTGGAGAGGTCGAGAGCCATTGCGCGCACCATATAGGAGCGCCGGACGGCGCAGAATGCGACGCTCGGACCGCGGTCGCTCTTCACGACAAAGGGCCCATTGACCGGCCGGGGCATCCGGCCGAACGTCGGATGGTTACCGCATCGCAGCAAGACCAAAGGGACGAGCATGGCCCGGGACGGCAAGAGAGGCGGAATTGGCGAGTTCGGCGGCGCTCCCATCCAGACCGAGTGGGGCGGGTCGGCGTCGTCCATGCCGCTCTACTGGATGTTCGAGGCCGCGCAGGCCTCGCTCGGACCGGCGCGGGCGATGGCGGATGTCGGGCGGCTCTACTTCAAGAACCCCGCGAACCCCGCCTCGCACACCGAATGGGGCCGCAAGATCGGCGCGATGTGCGAGGTGTTCGAGCGCGCGACCCGCCGCTACGGCAAGCCCGAATTCGGCATCAAGGAGACGTCCGTGCGCGGCGAGCGCGTGCCCGTCACCGAGCGCGTCGTCTGGAGCCGGCCGTTCTGCGATCTGATCCGCTTCGAGCGTGGCGTCGGCGAGCGCGCCCGCAAGCAGCCCAAGCTGCTGATCGTCGCGCCGATGTCGGGCCACTACGCCACGCTGCTGCGCGGCACGGTCGAAGCGATGCTGCCGGACCACGACGTTTACATCACCGACTGGACGGACGCTCGGCTGGTGCCGCTCACCGAGGGCGCCTTCGACCTCGACGACTATATCGACTACCTGATCTCGATCTTCCGCTTCCTGAAGGGCGAGGTCCACATCATGGCCGTCTGCCAGCCGGCGGTGCCGGTGCTGGCGGCGGTGGCCAGGATGGAAGCCGAGGACGATCCCTTCGTCCCGCGGTCGATGACGCTGATGGGCGGCCCGATCGACACGCGCGTCAATCCGACCGGCGTGAACCAGCTCGCGATCGAGCGCGGGACCGAATGGTTCGCGCGCAACGTCGTCACCGTCGTGCCGTGGCCGCATCCGGGCGTGATGCGCCAAGTCTACCCGGGCTTCCTGCAGCTGACGGGCTTTGTGTCGATGAACCTCGACCGCCACATGTCGGCGCATTACGAGTTCTTCAATCACCTCGTCGACGGCGACGGCGACTCGGCCGAGAAGCACCGCGACTTCTACGACGAGTACCTCGCGGTGATGGACCTTACCGCCGAGTTCTATCTCCAGACCGTCGAAACGGTGTTCGTGCGCCATTCGCTGCCGAAGGGCGAGATGACCCATCGCGGCAAGCCCGTCGACTGCTCGAAGATCCGCCGCTGCGCACTGATGACCGTCGAGGGCGAGAAGGACGACATCTCCGGCGTCGGCCAGACCCAGGCCGCTCAGACGCTGTGCTCCAATCTGCCGGCGGAGAAGAAGGTCCATTATCTGCAGCTTCGCGTCGGACACTACGGCGTGTTCAACGGCTCGCGGTTCCGGTCGGAGATCGCTCCGCGCATCGGCGACTTCATCCTGTCGAACGAACCGCGAGCGACAGCGAAGGCCGCGCCGGCGCAGCGCCCGGCCGAAAGCGAAGGCGTCTCGGCCGGAGACGACGTGCCCCCAATCGCGCCGCTGGTTTCCGGCGAAGACGCGCCGCCCTCCTCGACCGAGGCCGCTCCGAAGCGCAAGCCGGCGTCACGCAGGCCCCGCGCTTCGGCGAAGGAGAGCGAAGGCGTGGGGTGACGCCCTCGCGCCGCCTTTCGACTTACGAACTCTTGGTCGACCGCACGGGAACCCGCCGGCGGTGGGACCTCGTTTGACCGTTTGAAGTGCGGGCTAAGCAGCCGGGCGAATGACGACGGCCTTGATCCTGTTTGGAACCGCTCCAATAGATGCGACGGGTTTCAGGCCGGCTTCCACCGCACGGAAAGTCCGGGCCTTTTTGCCGCACCGCACACTTGAAGACGGACCACTCGACTTTATTTGTTTCTTATTAGTTTAAGCTCGCGTAAGCGTGCATCGCGTCGAACCAATGCGGTCTGCGGACGGCTAGACTGCAAACGCTTCCGATCTCTTCTTATTATTATGAAGGAGCTCCCCATGAACTTCCGTATCGCCGCCGGCGCCGCGATCGCCGTCGCTCTGATTTCGGCCCCGGCCGTCGCCCAGACCAAGATGTCCGGCGCCGAGATCATCAAGAAGTACAACAAGGACAAGGACGAGACCCTCGAGCTCGCCGAGGTCATCAATCTCGGCGTGAAGCTGTTCGAGGAGATCAACCCGGACGGCGACACGACGCTCGAGAGCAACGAGACCGCCGGCCGCATCACCGAGAAGGACTGGAAGCGCGCCAACAAGGACGGCGACAAGACCCTCGAGATGGACGAGTGGCTGTCGATCCTGCGCAAGCGCTTCGACAAGGCCAATCCGGACAAGGACGGCTCGCTCGACGCCGCCGAGCTGGACACCCCGGCCGGCCAGGCCGTCGCCTTGATGATCGTCAAGTAAGTCCGACCTCGACCGCTTCAGGGCCCGCGCCGCAAGGCGCGGGCTTTTTTCTTGGCGCTTGATGTCCGAGAGCCATAGGTCTCGACGCATGAGCTCCATCGCCATCCATCGCGGCCCGTGGCGGCCAGCCATCAGGTCGCTCGCCGAGGGCGAGGCGATCGCAGCGATCGGCGACGTCCACGGGCATGACGACCTGTTCGCTGCGCTCACCGAGGCGATCTCGGAAGATTTCGCCGGCGCCGCCTCGGCGCGCATCGTGCAGCTCGGCGATCTCGTCGACAGGGGGCCGGCGAGCCTCTCCGTGCTGAAACGGGCGCGCGCGGGCCTCGCGGGCGTCCCGACCGTCGTGCTCATGGGCAACCACGAGGACCGCATGCTGCGCTCGGTCTTCGGCGCCGATCCGCAGGAACGCGAGGCCTGGCTCGGCTTCGGTGGCCGCGAAACGCTCGCCTCCGCCTGCGTCGACGCGAGCGACCCCAAATGGCCCGAGCGCTTCGCCGACGCCCTCGGTCCTGATCTGACCGGATGGCTGGCCGCGCTGCCGCGCAAGGTGCGGATCGCCGATCTGCTGTTCGCCCATGCCGGGATCGATCCCGCCATCCCGCTCGACCGCCAGAGCGACCACACACTGATGTGGACGCGCTGGCCCTGGCTCGACAGCGCCGGCCCCTATCCGGAGAACGTCGCGGTGATCCATGGCCACACGCCCACGATCCCGCTCGACCTCGGCCATCCGCACCGCATCAATCTCGACACCGGCGCTTTCCGGACCGGACTGCTGACGGGGCTGGTGATCCTCGGCGACCGGATGCGGAGCGTCCAGGCGGCGCGCTGATCCGACATCGGCGCTGGGCGCGGGCGCTTTGCGCGTTATGGTCTGAGCGGGCTTCGCGCACTCCCCAAGCGGAGCGACGGCCTTGGCGCCGGACCAGAGGAGATCTGCGATGAGTTGGCTGGACCAGGCGAAGGGCGGCCTCGGCGGCATGATCGAACAGGCGGGTCGGGCGGCGCTGCCGGGCCTCGTCGAGAAACTGCTTCCCGGCGGGTTGCAGAGCGTGCTCGATCAGCTTTCGAGTTCGGGGCTCGGGCAGCAGGTCAATTCCTGGCTCGGGCGCGGCGAGAACCAGCCGATCACGGTCGACGACCTGCGCAACGCCCTGTCGAACGAGCAGGTCCGCGCGGTCGCCGACAAGCTCGGCCTGCCGGTCGACCAGGCGCTCGAGGTTCTCGCAGGCCGCTTGCCCGAGGCGGTCGACCAGGCGAGCCCCGAAGGCGCGCTCAAGACGCCGCCCGCCTGAGACGATCTGATCTTTCGTCGGAGCCGCGCAGGGCGGACGACGCCCGCGCGTGCCCTATACCATGCTGCGGCGGTGTAATCGCCGGAGCGGTCGTGCGGCTGTCCGGGCCGCCGGTTGAAGGAAACGATCCGATGGTTCGACTCTTGAGCTTCTGTTCGGCGGCAGCGATCGCGGCCGCCTTCGCAATGCCTGCGCCCGCCATGGCGCTGACGATGAAGGAATGCGGCGCGAAGTATCAGGCCGCGAAAGAGGCCAACACGCTGAAGGGCATGAAGTGGAACGACTTCCGCAAGGCGGAGTGTTCCGACGACGACGCCTCCGAAGCCGACGCCGCGGCGGCGGAGCAGGAAGCCGAAAAGGCCGCGCCGAAGCCTTCGGCCGCGACCAAGACCGCGACCGACAAGCCGGCGACCGAGAAGACCGCCGCGCCGAAGAAGAGCGCGTCCGGCAAGGCGTCCTTCCCGAGCGACGTCTCGACGAAGTACGCCAGCGAGACGCCGGGCAAGGCGCGGATGCACACCTGCCTCGACCAGTACCGCGCCAACAAGGAGGCGGGCGTCGACCAGCCGAAGTGGATCGAGAAGGGCGGCGGCTACTACTCGCAGTGCAACGCCAAGCTCAAGGGCGGCGCCTGAGCGCCTGACCGAGGGCGCCGGATCCCGCCCTGCCGATCCGGCGCGGCGGCCGACGGCCCAACGAAAAACGCCGCGCTCTCTCGAGCGCGGCGTCTTCCTTAGATCCGGGCCGATAAGGCCCGTTCGATCACTTCAGCTTGCTGAGCGAGGTGTCGAAGGAGATCTTGCCGACGACGGCGTCGCCGCACCAGCCGCGGACGCCGGTGTTGATGGCGCACTCACGCTTGGAGAGGTTGGTGTCGCTGTAGCGCACGTCGAGCGTCATGGCCTTGTAGGTCACGCCGGCGCCGATGTTCCAGGTGATGTAGTCACGCGGATTGGCGAGGCGGGACTTGTCGAACCACTGCTTGCCGAGCTCGCCCGAGACGTAGAACGACAGGTCCGGGAAGGCGGCGAGCGGCACGTTCACCTTCGGGATGACCGAGAGGTAGAGGGCGTCGTTGCCGAGGTTCACGAAGTCCGAGGTCCAGTAGACGTTACCGGTGATCGAGCCGAAGTCGCCGAAGGCGACGGCCGGCTTGGCGTAGAGCTCCCAGTAGTCGGTCTCACGGGCGAACTTGGCCTCGCCCGGGTAGTAGTAGTACAGGCCGCCGACGTCGATCGAGAACCAGTCGAACGAGTGACGGATGCCGCCGTAGAAATCGATCTCCATGGAGGGGTCGCTCAGCGGACGCGGGAAGCTGACGCTCGAACCCCAGACGCCGGCGTAGAACCAGTCGGCGACCTGCAGCTCGGCGTAGCCCTGGACCGCCGGGTCCTTCTTGGAATTGGTGATGCCGCGGAAGCGGTAGTCGGTCACGCCGGCGACGCCGAAGGCGACGTCGATCACGGACGGCACTTCAGCGACGACCGCGGGCTCCGGAGCGGCGAGGTCGGCGGCCGAGGCCGAGCCGACGATCATGGCTCCCAGCGCGACGCCCGTCAGCGTCTTGAGAGCAAGTCCGGACAGTCCATTCATATTCATTCCCCGATTCAGAAAACGACAGCGGTTAACCGGGAGAGTCGGGTCGAGACCGTCGAAAGTCGAGCCCGATTTTTGAGCTTTCGTTGCAGCGTTCTTGGAAGATGCCTTTTTGCCACAGTTTGTATTGAACAGAGTTCAACGAGACCTTTAATCATCGATCACGCCACCGTGCGTCCGTCGTATTTGCTAAGAATCGCCTAATTCCACGCACACGGCACGTATCCGGGGCGGTCATCCATCCGAAGACGCCGCGATCTGCAAAAATACGATCCGGCATTTCTTAAGTGCGAAGAACTTTTACTGTCTGCTGATCGACGCGGTGCGAACGGCCGCGACGTGAATCGTACGTTGAGCATGCTGCGCCGCAGCGAGAATGGCGCGGGAGCAGAGAGCGCCTGGAGGGTTGCACGCCCACCGAATTCGCAGGGCGCCCAAAAACGCAGCAGAGCGCAGATCACCTGCCCCACCGTCCGAAGCCTTTGCAGCGCCAAACGAAAAAGGCCGGCCCCGTGGGGCCGGCCTCAGTGCTCGGGAGGAAGGACGACCGTCAGTACTTGGTGACGAGCACCGGGGCCGCGTCGGCGGCGAACTTCACGTTCAGGCCGCCGTAGAAGGTGATCGGACGGGCCGGCGTGATGGAGCGCGGATCGGTCAGGTTGAGGAAGCCGATGTCGTCGGTCTCGAAGAACGTGCCGTAGGTGGCGTACTTCTTGTTGAAGAGGTTCTTGATGCCGCCGAACACCCTGAGCTGCTCCGTCGCCTGGAACGAGCTGTTGACGTTGACGATGCCGTAGCCCGGCAGCTTCGGGAACTGGTTGCTCTCGTCGCCGACGTAGCGCTGGCCGCTCATCACGAGCACGTCCGCGCCGACGCTCCACTTCGGCGTCACCTTGTAGACGCCGCCGAACTTGAGCTGGTGGTCCGGAATGCCGGTCAGCTTGTCGCCCTTGCTGACCCGGATGACCCCGCCCTTGGCGGCGGGGCTGTTCGAGTTCAGCCGAACGCCCTTCTGGAAGGTCGCGTCGATGTAGGAGTAGTTGGCGTAGATCGCCCAGCGCTCGGCCGAGAGCTGGCCGGACAGCTCGACGCCCTGGCGGCGGGTCTTGCCGCCGTCGACGAAGTAGCCGCGGCCGGTGATGGCGCTCGGGACGTTGACGATGTCGTTCTTGTTCTCGGCGCGATAGACGGCCGCGCTCCAGTTCACCAGCGCGCCGGAAAACTCGTGCTTGCCGCGGAAGCCGGCCTCGCCGGTGCGGGTGACGACCTGCTTCAGGGGCGGATCGGACACCAGCGTCGCCTCGAGCGGGCACGGCACGTTCGGGTTGGCGCAGCCGAGCTCGAGCGGGGTCGGGGCGCGGTTCGACTCGGAGTAGGAGCCGAAGGCCGTGATGTCCGGCGTGATCTTGTAGGTCAGGCCGCCCATCGGGTTGAAGCGGTTGAACTCATGCGTGCCGTCGAGGCCCGGGCCGGCGCGCTGGCCGTTCGGCTTGATCGGGAACAGGTCGCCATGGTCGGCGATCTGGATCTGCGCGTAGTTCCAGCGCGCGCCGAGCGTGGCGGACAGGCGATCGGTGATGTCCAGCGTGTCGGTCGCGTAGAGGCCGACGTAGTGGTTCGTTCCGGTGATGTCGACCGGCGTGATGCCGCCCGGAATCTGCGTGTAATACTGCTGCCCGGTGCCGACGCACTGCAGGTTGCCGGGGATGATGCAGATCTCGCTCCATCCCTTGAAGTCGGTCTTGCCGTAGTCGTAGCTGACGCCGAACACGAAGTGGTTCTTGCGGCCGAAGAACTCGGACTCGTTGGTCGCCTGGAAGGTGCCGCCGGCCTGGTCGGAACGGACGCTCGAACGCTCGATCGAGCCGGGGGTCGAGCCGGGGCCGAAATCGTCCTCGTCGTTCGGGAACCAGCGGTTCCTGATCCGCTTGCCCGTGACCGGGTCGCGCACGAAGAGGCGCCGGTCGTCGTCGTCGATGCCGGGGAACTCCTCCGCCTCGAGACAGAGGAACTTCGGATTGTTCTCGCACGGACCGACGTCGGTGTCGTTGCCGTCGACGCCGTCGCGGTTGAACTTGCGGTAATAGGCGTTGGCCTGGATCGACCAGGCGTCGGTCACCTCGAACTTGCCCTGCAAGTTCAGCATGCCCATTTCGTTGTCGTTGATCTGGTCGCCCGTATAGACCGCGCGCCGGCGCTGATCGAGAAGCTGGAACGGCGTCGGGCCGACCACGCCGAGCTTGCTGTCGGCGTAGGTGACGTTGAGGTGGATCTCGGCCTTGTCGGACTTGTAGCCGACGTCGCCGAACACCTTCTTCATGTTCGACGCGGAGTAGTCGCGCCAGCCGCCGTCACGCGCGCCCTCGATGGCGATGTAGCCGGCCCACGGGCCCTTCTGAACGCCCCACTGGGCCGAGCCCTGGTAGCGGCCGAACGACCCGATCTGCGTCTCGAATTCGAGGCCCTGATAGGTGAAGCCGTTCTTGGTCTGGAAGCTGATGGCGCCGCCGAGCGCGTTCAGGCCGAAGACCGGGTTGTTGGTCCAGATGTCGGTGCGGTCGATCGCGACCGACGGGATCAGGTCGTAGTTGACCGTGTCGCCGAGCGCCTCGTTGATGCGCACGCCGTTCTGGTAAACCGCGAGGCCCTGCGGGATGCCCACCGTCGGCGACGACTGGAAGCCGCGGAAGGAGATCTCCTTGTTGAAGGGGTTGCCCGTGACGTCGCTGGTGCTGATGCTCGGCGACTGCTGCGCGAAGCCTTCCTGGACCGTCGCGAAGTCGGCCGACCGGATCGCGTCGCCCTTGATGCTGCGGACGTTGCCCGGGATCTTGTCGATGTCCAGCCCGTCGCCGCCGATCGGCGTGGTTCCGATGACCTCGATTTCCTCGAGGTTCGTCAGCCCCTGTTCCTGCGCGAGGGCGGCGAAAGGCGCGAGGACGGCGAGGCACGCGACGCCCGCCAGGAGCCCAGCTCTTGTTCTCTTCATTTTTAGCATCCCCCGAGCGCAGGCTACGCGCGCCGCAGCGCAAACCGCCGCTGCGATTGTGTACGTGACTCGGGGGATCGCCATCAATCTGCCACGAGTGTGGCGGGAACTATTGGTTCGGCCAAGATGCTGATTTACAACATTATTATTAAACGCTTAGGTTGGTTTCGACCAGTCGATATGATCGAGCTGCATGAACAGACAAGCCTCCGCTCCAAGCAAACCGGCCGGATACCCTGAGACACAGGTACAAACGTACGACTTTTGATGGACGCGCGACGCCACCGGCCCGTTTAGCGCGAAAACGCTTCACAAGATCGCGATAAAAGCGGCATATCTGGGAGAAACGTCGGATGAGACTTGAACTGTTCTTGAGCCGACCGACCGTGACGCTGCTCGCGCTCGCCTGTCTCGCGGCTGGAGCCGTCGCCGACCCGGTCGACGACGCGCGGCTGCGCGCGGCCGGAAACCCCGACCGCGTCGACTGGATCCTCCCGGGACGCGACTATGGCGACCAGCGCTTCTCGCCGCTCGAGGGCGTCACGCCCGAGACGGCAAAGCGGCTCGTGCCCAAGTGGATCTATCAGACCGGCTACGCCGCGACGTTCCAGACCTCGCCGCTGGTCGCCGACGGCGTCATGTATCTCTCCGCGCCCTTCTCCCACGTCATGGCGATCGATGCGAAGACGGGGCGCGAGATCTGGCGCTACGAACACAAGTCGACCGCGAAGAAGCTTTGCTGCGGCCCGGCCAACCGAGGCGTCGCGCTGGGCTACGGCCTGGTGTTCGTCGCGACCGTCGACGCCCGGCTCGTCGCGCTCGACGCGAAGACCGGCAAGCCGGCCTGGGACAAGCCGCTGGTAGACGCCGACGATGTCCTGACCAGCGAGGACGCCAAGACGCTCGATCCGAACGATCCGGTGATGAAGGGACAGGTCTCCGGCGCGACCGGAGTCGGCTCGAACTCCGCGCCGCTCGTCTTCGACGGCAAGGTCTTCGCCGGCATCACCGGCGTCGGCTACGGGCTGCACCTCGACGGGCCGCGGCCGGGCGCGCCGCTCGGCGCCGTCGTCGGCGTCGCCGGCCGCTACGGCCGGCCGGGATTCCTTGCTGCTTACGACGCCAGAACCGGCGAGCAGATCTGGCGGTTCGACACGACCAAGCCGGACTGGGAGGGCGAGTTCCGCGTCGCCACCGCTTATGGCGTGCCGATGCATCGCGACGTGGCGGCGGAGAAGGCCGCGGCGCCCGATCACAAGGACGCCTGGAAATACGGCGGCGGCTCGATCTGGCACGCGCCCGCGCTCGATCCGGAGCGCGGCCTGCTGTTCTTCGGCGTCGGCAATCCGTCGCCCCAGGTCGCGGGCGAAAGCCGCCCCGGCGACAACCTCTACACCTCGTCCCTCGTCGCGCTGGACGCCAGGACCGGCCGGGTGCGCTGGAGCTATCAGCAGACCCCGCACGACCTGTGGGGCTACGACGTGGCGAGCCCGCCGAGCCTGTTCGACGTGACGATCGACGGCAAGAGGCGCGCCGCCGTCGGCCAGGCCTCCAAGCTCGGCTGGTACTTCGTCCACGACCGCGAGACCGGAGAGCTTTTGTTCAAGTCCGAGCCCTTCGTCCCGCAGTCGAACCTGTTCAGGCAGCCGACGGCCGAGGGCGTCGTCATCGCGCCCGGCGTCGCGGGCGGGTCAAACTGGTCGCCGGCCTCCGTCGACGAGGCGGGCGGCGTCGCTTACGTCGCCGCCATGCATTGGCCGGCGACCTACCGCTCGCAGGTCATCCCGGCCGCCGACGGCAAGCCGGAGGTTCGCTACTTCAACATCGAGCCGGCGACCTCCGGGACGTATGGCCTCCTAAGCGCGATCGACCTCGCCGGGGGCGGCAGGATCAAGTGGCAGACGAAAACGCCGGAGCCGCTGATCGGCGGCGTTGTGGCGACCAAGGGCGGAGTCGTCTTCACCGGAGAGGGCAACGGCGACTTCTCGGCCTTCGACGCCAGGAACGGCGAGAAGGTCTGGAGCTTCAACACTGGCGCCGGCGTCAACGCCCCGCCGATCGCCTATCGCCTCGGGGACAAGGACTACGTCGCGGTCGCCGCCGGCGGGAGCCAGATCTGGGGCTTCCGGCAGGGCGGCGCGGTGATCGCCTTCGGCCTGCCGGACTGACAGCCGCTCGACGGTCCGGCCGCGCCCACCGGATCGTCGAGCAGAACCCCGGGCGAGTGTCGAACACTCCCGATTTCAGGTTACCGTGGAGATGTTGCCCGCGCGCAACGGCGGTTTCGTACACTTGTGAATACGTCGATGGTCGATCGAATACAGAATCCGTTTCTTCCTGAAACTGGTATATTTTAATTATTATAATTACACTCGTTATATTGAGCAATTCTAATCTTCGCTAATCTTGTTGCGTCAGGAAGAGATCGTGGCCTATCCGCGGCGAAACCGTGTTTCGTCTGGAGGCCCCCGTGGCGACCTGTCTGCGTTTCGCTCTGGCTGCGACCGTCTCGATCCTGCCCTTTGCGGCGAAATCCCAGGAAGCGGGACCGACCCAGCTCGACCAGATCAACGTCGAGGGCCAGGGCGCCAACGGGACGGGCGCGGCTCAAGGCGACGGCACGCCCGGCGTCGCCACCGCGGACGGCTACGTGGCGAAGACCACCCGCACGGCGACGAAGACGGACCTGCCGCTCCACGAAACGCCCGCGACCGTGAACACGGTGACGTCGAAGCAGTTACGGGACCGCAATCCGCAGAACCTGCAGGAGGCGCTCGCCTACACGCCGGGCGTCCGCGGCGGCGCATTCGGCTTCGACCCGCGCTACGACTCGTTCTTCGTCCGCGGCGTCGACATCACCTACACCGGCGTCTTCCGCGACGGCCTGCGCCAGTTCAACAGCCCGAACGGCCTGTTCCGGCTGGAGCCCTATGGCCTCGAGTCGATCTCGATCCTGAAGGGCCCAGCCTCCGCGATCTACGGCGCCAGCGCGTCCGCCGGCATCATCGACCTCGTCTCCAAGCGCCCCACCGACTACAAGTTCGGCGAGGTCGAGGTCCAGGGCGGCTCGTTCGACCGCAAGCAAGGCAATTTCGACTTCGGCGGGCCGCTCAACGAGGAAGGCGGCGTCTCCTACCGCATCACCGGCCTGTTCCGCGACTCCGAGACCGAGCTCGGCAAGGCGGTGAAGGACGACCGCGCCTTCATCGCGCCGTCGATCACCTTCAAGCCGAGCGACAAGACCAAGCTCACCGTGCTCGCGGAGTTCATGGACGCGACCACCGGCGGCTCGGCGGCCTACAACAACAATTACGGGCTGCTGTTCGACAAGAACGGCAAGGCCATTTTCGGCCCCGACATCGACGGCGACGGCAATCCGGACCAGCTCACCGGCTCATATGGCGCGAACCGCCATTTCGGCGCCGACGCCCGCTACAACGACTTCAATCAGAAGCAAGGCCGGATCGGCTACGAGTTCGAGCACGAGTTCAACGACCGCGTCTCGATCCACCAGAACCTGCGCTATTCGGGCCTCAACACCCATCAGGAATACTCGTTCTTCGACGACTTCAGCGGCTATTCGAGCGGCCTCGTCGAGGAGCGCAACCGCGCGCTCGGCGTGGATAGCTACCTGAAGACGAAGTTCGACACGGGTCCCGCCTCGCACACGCTGCTCACGGGCGTCGACGTCGGGCGCCTGACGTACAATTCGGCGCAGGGCGTCGGCCCCTATCTCGCGCCGCCGGCCGTGCCGCTGTTCATGGATCCGGCCCTCACCACCTTCAACCGCCAGACCCAGACGATCACCGGCGTATACGCGCAGGACGAGATCAAGCTCGACCGCTGGCGCCTGGTGATCGGCGGGCGACACGACTGGCTCGAGAGCAAGTTCGGCCAGGAATTCGCCGACGTAACGAAGAACGGCGCTCCGAAGGTGGCCAAGAGCACGCTCTACGAGGACGAGGGCCAGTTCACCGGCCGCGCCGCGCTCAGCTACGTCGCGCCGAACGGCTTCACGCCTTATGCGAGCTACGGCACCTCGTTCAACGCGAACTCCGGCACGGTGGTCAACGCGTCGGTCGCAAAGCCGACCAAGGGCGAGACCGCCGAGGCAGGCCTGAAATACGACGTGCCGGGCTACAACGCCGCCATCAACGGTTCGGTCTTCTGGCTGAAGCAGATCGACGGCGTCATCTTCGACGTCGACTCGACGGGCCTCAACCGACAGATCCAGCTCGACTTCCGGTCTCGCGGCTTCGAACTCGACGCGACCGCCTCGCTCGCCAACGGGCTGAACCTGATCGCGACCTATTCCTACACCGACACGAAGATCCTGAAGCTGTCTCAGTTCACCGAGGGCAACGAGCTCAGCGGCATCCCGAAGCACGCCTTCTCGGTCTGGACCGGCTACGACTTCAAGTCCGGCCCGGCCAGGGGCCTCAGCCTCGGCGCCGGCGTGCGCTACACCGGCCAGAACTTCGGCGACAACCTGAACCGCTCCGTGATCTCCAACAAGGCGCGGGCCTTCGTCGACGCCAAGGCGAGCTACGACTTCGAGAACGTCTCGCCGAAGCTGAAGGGCGTCAGCATGCAGGTGAACGCGTCGAACCTGTTCGACACCGTCAAGCAGGTCTGCACCTCGGGCTACTGCTATTACGACGAGGGCCGCAAGGTCATCGCCAGCGTCAAGTACCGCTGGTGAGCGAGGCCGCCGCTGAGCGCGGCGCGGCGGGAACGGGGTCGCGGCCCCTGCCCTCTCCCGCCGCGGTCGTGCTCGGCGTCGGCGGGCTCTACGTCGCGCAGTCGGTCATCGGCGGCGTGACGTTCCAGGGCCTGCCGGCGGTGCTGCGCAAGGACGGCGCCTCGCTCAACGAGATCGCCTTCGTCCTGCTGACCGTCCTGCCCTGGTCGTTCAAGTTCCTCTGGGCGCCCGCGATCGAGCGCATCCGGCTGCCGGCCTCCGGCGGCAACCGCTCGCGGCCGGTGGTCGGCGCGATCGGCGCGATCGGCGTCGCGACGCTCGTCGCCGCCGCGCTGACGGGGCCGAGCATGCTGGGAGCGGTGACGGCGGCGCTCGTCGTCGGCGCCTTCGCCTCGGCGACGGTCGACATCGCCTGCGACGGCTATGCGGTCGAGAGCCTCGCCGAAAAACATCGCGGCTGGGGCAACGCCGCGCAGGTCGGCGGCGCCTATCTCGGCTCGGCGATCGGCGGCGGCGCCTTCCTCATCCTGATCGACCAGCTCGGCTGGCGCGACGCCACGCTGATCATGGCCGGCGTGCTGGCCGCGCTCGGCCTGCCCTTCCTCCTCAGCCGTAATCCGCTGCGGCCCCACCGCGCGGACGCCGAGCGGCCGTCGCTGAAGGCCGCGTTCCGCCGCCGCGAAGTGTGGTTCGGCATCGCGCTCGTCGGGCTCTACGTGCTCGGCCAGAAGTGGGCGATGGTGCTGATCCAGCCCTATCTGGTCGACGCCGGCATGAGCCTGTCGCTGATCGGCATCCTCAACGGTTTCGTCGGCGCGGGCGTCGGCATCGTCGGCGCGCTGCTCGGCGGCTGGGCGACGAAGCGCTATGGAGCCCTGCCGGTCATGATGGCCTCGCTGCTCGCGCAGGTCGGCGTGACCGCGGCGCTCTCGGCCGCGGCCTACGCCGCGTGGCGGTCCGAGACCGGCCTCGGCGCGCTCGCCATCGCGAGCTCGGGCGTCATGGCCGCGGGCTTCGTCGCGCTCTACGCCGAGCTGATGGGCCGCGCCTCGCTCGATCAGGCCGGCGTCGACTTCACCCTGTTCCAGTGCGCCGACGGCATCGTCTCGGTGATCGGATGGCAGCTCGTCGGCCTGTTCGGCGACGGGCTCGGCTTCGCCTGGTGCTTTGGGATCGCCGCCGTGATCGGGCTCGGCGTCGCCGCGCTGCTGCCGAGCGTGATGCGGGGATAGCGGAGGCTGTGGTCCCGGGCTTGTCCCGGGATCCATTGACACCCCGGTTTCAGAACGGCATGGCGCGCATCGCGCCAGATTTCCGGCCGTCGGCGGCAATGGATCCCGGCATTCCGCTGCGCTCCAGCCGGGATGACGGTTTAGCTAATCCCGTGACAGCCCCACGATCGCGCGGCCGAAGGCGTCCGGATCGAACGGCTCGAGGTCGTCAAGCCCCTCGCCGACACCGATGAAGTGCACCGGCAGCTTGTACTTCTCCGCGGCCGCCACGAGGATGCCGCCGCGCGCCGTGCCGTCGAGCTTGGTCATGACGAGGCCGGTCACCCCCGCGACCTTGCCGAAGGCCTCGACCTGGCCGAGCGCGTTCTGGCCGGTGGTGGCGTCGAGCACGAGGATGCAGTCGTGCGGCGCGTCCGGGTCGAGCTTCTTCAGCACCCGCACGATCTTTTCGAGCTCCGCCATCAGCCCGGCCTTGTTCTGCAGGCGCCCGGCGGTGTCGACGATCAGCAGGTCCGCGTCCTCGGCCTTCGCCCGCTGCCACGCCTCGTAGACCAGCGCTGCCGCATCCGCGCCGGTCTCCTTGGCGACGAAGATCGCCCCCGACCGGTCGGCCCAGACCTTGAGCTGCTCCACCGCGGCGGCGCGGAACGTGTCGCCGGCGGCGAGCACGATCTTGAGGCCGGCGGTCCGAAAGGTCTCGGCGATCTTGCCGATCGTCGTGGTCTTGCCCGAGCCGTTGACGCCGACGATCAGCGCAACGGCCGGCCGTGCGCTCTCCGGCGGATCGAACGGCCGCGCGACCGGCTCCAGTACCCGCGCGACCTCCTCCGCCACGATCTTGCGCACGCTCTCGCCGTCCAGGTTACGTTCGTGGCGGGCGCGCCCGACGGCGGCGACCACGCGCTCGGCGGCGGCGATCCCGAGATCGGCCTGGATCAGCAGGTCCTCGAGATCGTCGAGCGTCGCGCCGTCGATCTTCTCCTTGGTGAAGAGCTCCTGGATGCCGCGCGTCAGCTGCGACGAGGTCTTCGACAGCCCCGCCTTGAGGCGCGCGAACCAGCCAGTGTCGGTCGTTTCGGTCATTTCGGGTCCGCGTTGGGGAAGCGAACTGCGTGCTTCGAGACGGCCCTCGCGGGCCTCCTCAGCATGAGGTCTGTCGCGCACGCCATAGCACAGACGCGCCTCATGCTGAGGAGGCTCGGCTCAGGCCGAGCCGTCTCGAAGCACGCAATTCTCTCATGCAGGGAAGCCCTCATGCCGCGATCAGCGCCCGGCCGTCATGGCGCACCGGAAGCGCATCGACGAAGGCGCCCTTCGGCGTGTCCTCGGCCACCCGCACAGTGGTGAAGTCCGCCGCGCGCGCCACGCCCCGGCCCTCGCTCAGCACGGTGACCGGCTGACCGACGCGCGCGTCGAGATGGCGTCTCAGCAGGCGCTCGCCCGTCTCGCGTAACGCCGAGGCGCGAGCCTTGACGACGTCGCCTGGAAGCTGGGGCATGCGCGCGGCGGCCGTGCCGGGCCGCGGCGAGTAGGGGAAGACGTGGGCATAGGAAATCCCGGCTTCCTCGAGCAGACGCCGGGAGTTCGCGAACATCGCGTCGGTTTCGGTCGGAAAGCCCGCGATCACGTCGCAGCCGAAGGCGACGTCGGGGCGCACGCGGCGCACGGCCTCGACCAGGCGAAGCGCGTCGGCGCGCGAGTGGCGGCGCTTCATGCGCTTCAGGATCATGTCGTCGCCGGACTGCAGCGAGAGGTGGAGATGGGGCGCGAGCCGCGCCTCCTCGGCCAGAGCGCGCATCAGCTCCTCGTCGATCTCCACGGCGTCGAGCGAGGACAGGCGCAACCGCCTCAGCTCCGGAACCTCGCGCAGGATGCGCCGCACGAGCGCGCCGAGCTTGGGCGCCTCGGGAAGATCATCGCCCCAGGAGGTGATGTCGACGCCGGTCAGCACCGCCTCCGCCGCGCCGCGCTCGACCACGCGGCGGACCTCGGCGACCACGATCTCGGGCGGCGTCGATCGCGCCGCGCCGCGGCCGAAGGGGATCACGCAGAAGGTGCAGCGGTGGTCGCACCCGGTCTGGACCTGGACGAAGGCGCGCGGCAGCAGCACGCCGGCCTCGCGCGGCGGCGGCGCGACCGAGCGCGCGTCGAGCGCGTCGCGGACCTCGACGCGCGGATGCGGCCCGGCGCTCCACGTCTCGGGGCGCGCCTTGGCGGCGGCGCCGACGACGCGCGAGACCTCCGGCATTTCGGCGAAGCGTTCCGGCTCGATCTGCGCCGCGCAGCCCGTCACCACGATCTCGGCGCCCGGCCGCTCGCGCCTTGCGCGCCTAACGGCGGCGCGCGCCTGACGGCTCGCCTCGGAGGTGACGGCGCAGGAGTTGACGATCGTCATCTCCCTTGCGCCGCCGGCATGCGCGAGCGCCCGGACGGTTTCGCCGTCCAGGGCGTTCAGGCGGCATCCGAAGGTCACGACGTCCACGCTCATGGCCCGCGCGGTATGGCGCAGCCGAAGCGAAAACGCCACCGGGTCAGGGCGCGGGCGTCACCGTCAGGCTGCGCTTGTCCTGCTGGCCGAACTCCTTGCCCATCGCCGACATGCGCGTCGCGGAGGTGATCTTCGCCGATCGCGCCATGCCCTCGCGGACGTCGTAGACGGACAGCCCGTCGAGCGAGACGTCCAGCATGGCCACGACGCGCTCGACGTCGCTTTGCGAAACTTTCGCGGCCCCGCCCAGGTCGCCAAGCAGGCGCCGCGCGACGGTGAGCGCGGCCTGCTTGACGCTCGCGGCATCGAACGCCTCGGTGCGAGTGACGATCGTCAGGCCCGAAGCCGGGTCGGGCTGCGCGATCCGGGTGACCGACACGGACTTGATGGCGTCGCCCCCGAGCGGGTTCGGCTTCAGCATCGTCTCGCTGCGCTCCTCGCCGGGCTTCAGACCGGTCGCGTGCGCGGCGGAGAGGACGTTGAGCGGCTCGAGATAGGTCTCGGCCGCCTGCTTGCCGTCGAGCACGATGAGCGAGGTCATCATGGAGCGCATCGCGCTCGCGAGCTGCGGCTTGTCCGCGAAGGCTTTTGCTGTCTCCTCGACGAGCTCGCTCATCCGGGCGCGCGATTTTTCGAGATCGCGGATCTCGACCGGCTTGCCGCGCGCGTCGAGCACGCCCTCGAAGCGGATGCCCTTCATGGTGCCGAGCGCGGGTCCGAGCAGCGCGACCGCGGGCGCGTCGCCCGAGACCTCGACCTGCTTGATCAGGAAAGAGACGCGCCAGCCGTCCGCGAGCTTTTCCTCGAACGTCACCTCGTTGGACTGGCGTATGACCTGTGTCCGCATGCCGCCCTCTGGCGTCTTCTGAACGGACTCCTGCGCATCCTCGATCGTCCAGCGGCTGCCGGGCGCCGGCGCGAAGGGCGTCTCCGCGAACTCGGCTCGCGCCGCGCCGAGCGCGACGCCGGTCAGAGCAAGGGCAAAAAGCAGGGCGCGCGGCCGGACGACGTTCGCGATCATCGCTCCGTCTCCTCGGACCCGGCGCCGGCCGTCATGATCAGATAGACGCCGAGCGCGGTGAGGACGGCGTAGATCCCGAGGATCGCGACGAACCAGCCGGGTCGATAGGCGAGCGACGGCAGCCTGTCCGGATTGACGAGCCCTCCGAAGCCTCCGACCTCTCCGGCGACAAGGCCCGAGCCCAGATGCCAGCCATTGAGCAAAAGTACGGCCCAGCCGAGCCAGAGTTGTTTCGCCTTGGACATGACGCCCTCGATTGCGTTTCGCGAAGGCTTGGTCGCGGCGGGGGGCGCTTGGGTTCAGCCTTCCGCCGAAGCCCCGTCCTGTCAACGCCGCTTGCCGCGGCGCAAGCGCGGACCCGCGCGGCGCGCCTCGACAGCCGACGCGCTCGCCCGTAAGCGGGGTCGGCCAGCATCAGGTCCCCGCCATGACATCGATCGGCCCCGACGCGCCCGCCTTCGCGAGCCCCGCCCCCGACTCCCCGATCGCGTTCCGGCATCGCAACTACGCGCTGTTCTGGTTCGCGCGGCTGTTCTCGACCTTCGCGATCCAGATCGTCTCGGTCGCCGTCGGCTGGCAGGTCTACGACATCACCCGCGACCCGTGGGACCTCGGGCTCGTCGGGCTGTTCCAGTTCCTGCCGGCGATCGCGCTGGTGCTTCTGACCGGGCCCGCCTCCGACCGGTTCTCGCGACGCTGGATCATGACGATCTGCGCGACCATCGAGGCGGCCTCGGCGGTCGCGCTGGTCGTCATGACGCTCGAAGGGAACCGGGACGTCCGGCTGATCTTCGCCGTGCTGTTCGTCTTCGGCGTCGCGCGCGCCTTCTACGCGCCGGCGAGCTGGGCGATCGTGCCGACCATTATCCCGCCGGTCGCGCTGCCGAACGCCATCGCATGGAACGCCTCGTCCTGGCAGTTCGCCTCGATCACGGGGCCGGTGGCGGGCGGCCTGCTCTACGGCCTCGGACCGTCGGTCGCCTACGGCGTCGCGGCGGCCATGCTCCTCGTCTCGGCGGCGATGACGGTCGCGGTGCGCTCGACGCAGACCCGGCAGATGCTGGAGCGGAACTGGACGACGCTCGTCGCAGGCTTCCGCTACGTGTTTTCCGAGAAGGTCGTCCTGGGCGCGATCTCGCTCGACCTGTTCGCCGTGCTGCTCGGAGGCGCCATCGCGCTGATGCCGGCGGTGGCGCGCGACATGCTCGATCTCGGCCCGTGGGGCCTCGGCCTGATGCGCGCCGCGCCCGGGATCGGCGCGATCGCGGTCGCAGGCTGGCTGTCGGCCCATCCGATCCGCGACCGGGCCGGCCACATCATGTTCTTCTGCGTCGGCCTGTTCGGCTTCGCCGGCGTCGTGTTCGGCCTGTCGACGACGACGTGGCTGTCGATCGCGGCGCTGGTGGTCATGGGCGGCGCCGACATGGTCAGCGTCACCGTCCGCGAGACGCTGATGCAGCTCTGGACGCCGGACGAGGTGCGTGGCCGGGTGAACGCGGTGAACATGATGTTCATCGGCGCCTCCAACGAGCTCGGCGAGTTCCGCGCCGGCTCGATGGCGGCCTTCATCGGGGTGATGCCGGCGATCGTCGTCGGAGGCGTCGGCGCGATGGCCGTCTCGGCGCTCTGGGCGTGGTGGTTCCCGCAGTTGAGGACCGCGCGCAGGCTCGACGCGCGCGAAGGCTGAAGCCCCGCCCGTCGCGAAACGTCAGTGCAGCGTGCGGATCGCGTGCGGGCTTTCGAGCGCGAAGGCCGGGATGGCGACGTCGAACGGTTGTCCGGCGTCGGTCATCATGTGGTAGTCGCCGACCATGATGCCCGAAGGCGTCACCAGCGGCGCGCCGCTCGTATAGGTGAAGGACTGTCCCGGCTGCAGCGTCGGCTGCTCGCCGACGACGCCCGGCCCGCGAACTTCCTCGGTGCGGCCGCGCGCATCGGTGATCCGCCAGTGGCGCGCGATCAGGCGCACCGTCTCCTGGCCCTCGTTCACGATCTCCACCGTGTAGGCGAAGACGTAGCGGTTCTCGTCAGGCTCGGATTCGTTGGGCAGATAGCGCGGCGTGACCGTGACCCGGATCGCGCGGGTGATCGCGGTCCAGCAATGCGCGTCTTCGGCGTCTGTGGCGGACGTTTGGGCCATGGTGGCTGAGCATAAGCGCCCGTTCGGCAAGGCCGTCAAGCCGACCTTCCGCCATCCCGGCGTGCCCGACGTAGCCGGTTTGTGATGTGGGCGCGAAAATTCTGGCGTTTGGCGCCCCAATCTCCGCTTGATCGCGATCCCGCGCGCCGATTTACTTCGATCAGGGCCAAAGATCGCTTGATCGAAGAATAAAATGGCCCGGAGGAAACGGAGCGCCCCGCAAAGAAGGCGCGTCGCGCGGCCGAGATCCCGACAAACGGGACAGGCAGCGCGTCTACAAGGGGAGAACTTGCGATGAACGGACCCGTTGCGGCCGACGCCGAAGACGTGTGCGAAACGAAGACCGGCCGGCGGCGCTTTCTCGCCGCCGCCGCCGCGGCGACCGCGGGCGGCCTCGCCGCCCCGTCCGTCGTCCGCGCCCAAGCGGCGGTGCGGCTGAAGTTCCAGTCGACATGGCCGAACAAGGACATCTTCCACGAATTCGCCAGCGATTTCGTGAAGAAGGTCAACGAGATGGGCACGGGCCGCATCCAGATCGAGCTGCTGCAGGCGGGCTCGGTGGTGCCGGCATTCCAGCTGCTCGACGCGGTCTCGACCGGCATTCTGGACGGCGGCCACGGCGTCGCCGCTTACTGGTACGGCAAGAACAAGGCCTTCTCGCTGTTCGGCACCGCCCCGCCCTTCGGCTGGAACGCGAACCAGCTGCTCGCCTGGATCCGCTATGGCGGCGGACAGGAGCTCTATGACGAGCTGACGCAGACCGTGCTGAAGCTCAACGTACGCGGCTTCCTGACCGGCCCGATGCCGACCCAGCCCTTCGGCTGGTTCAAGAAGGAGATCGCCGGTCCCGACGACTTTAAGGGCATGAAGTACCGCACCGTCGGTCTCGGCGCGGATCTCGCCAAGGAGATGGGCGCGGCCGTCACCATCCTGCCGGGCGGCGAGATCGTCCCGGCGATCGACCGCGGCCTGATCGACGGCGCCGAGTTTAACAACCCGTCCTCCGACAAGATCCTCGGCTTCCCGGACGTCTCGAAGATCTACATGGTCCAGAGCTACCACCAGGCGCTGGAGTGCTTCGAGATCCTGTTCAACAAGCGCAAGTTCGAGGGCCTGCCGCCCGAGGTGCAGGCGATCGTCAAGTACGCTGCGGAAGCGGCCTCCGCGGACATGTCCTGGAAGGCGCAGGACCGCTACTCGAAGGACCTCGAGGCCATCAAGGCCGCGGGCGTCAAGGTCATCCAGACGCCGAAGCCGATCCTCGAGGCGCAGCTCGCGGCCTGGGACAAGGTGATCGAGCACAACCAGGATCCGTTCTTCCAGAAGGTGGTCGCGAGCCAGAAGGACTTCGCCAAGCGCGCCGTCGGCATGACGCGCGAGATGGAGGCGCCGCGCGACCTCGCCTACGAGCACTTCTTCCGCCAGGCGTGATCCGCCGGGGCGGCCGTCCGACCGGACGGCCGCCCACGACCCACGCTTCGGGGAGCGTCGCCGCATGCAGTCCTATCTTCTCGCCGTCGACCGCTTCAACGCGGCCGTCGGAAAACTTTTCGCCTGGTCGATCGTCGCCCTGACGCTCGTCATCACCTTCGAGGTCATCTCGCGCCGCGTCGTCAAAGCGCCCACCACATGGGCGTTCGACGCGAGCTACATGCTCTACGGCCTGCTGTTCATGTCGGCCGGCGCCTACACGCTGTCGCGCAACGGCCATGTCCGCGGCGACTTCCTGTACCGCCAGTGGGCGCCCAAGACGCAGGCCGGGCTCGACCTCGTCCTTTACATCCTGTTCTTCTTCCCCGGCATTCTCGCGCTGATCTACGCCGGCTGGCAGTTCTTCGAGCTGTCGTTCGAGACGAAGGAGACCAGCTCCTTCTCGCCGGACGGGCTGCTGCTCTGGCCGTTCAAGCTGATCATCCCGATCACGGGCGTGCTGATGGCGATGCAGGGCGTGGTCGAGGTTCTGCGCTGCGTGATCTGCCTCAAGACCGGCGAATGGCCCCCGCGCCAGAGCGACGTCGAGGAGACCGAACAGCTCATCCTCGCCGAGGCGGAAGCCAACCGCGTGAACATCGACCCGGACAAACTCAACGTCGACGAGGCGAAGCTGTGATGGCCGGGATGATCTCCGATCCGGCGATGGGCGTGATCATGCTCGCGCTGTTCGTCGTGCTGCTGCTGCTCGGCTTTCCGATCGCCTTCACGCTGATGGCCCTGGGCGTGGGCTTCGGCTACTACGCGATGGGCGACACGGTGTTCCAGCTGTTCGTCCAGCGCACCTACAGCGTGATGTCCTCGGACGTGCTGATCTCGGTGCCGCTGTTCCTGTTCATGGGCTATCTGGTCGAGCGCGCGAACATCCTCGACCGGCTGTTCCATTCGATCCAGCTGTCGGCCGGCGGCCTGCCCGGCTCGCTCGCCATCGCCACGCTCGCGACCTGCGCGCTGTTCGCGACCGCGACCGGCATCGTCGGCGCGGTCGTGACGCTGATGGGTCTGCTCGCCTTCCCCGCGATGCTGCGCGCCGGCTACGACACCAAGCTGTCGGCGGGCGTCGTCTGCGCGGGCGGGTGCCTCGGCATCCTGATCCCGCCAAGCGTGATGCTGATCCTTTACGGCGCGACGGCGGGCGTCTCCGTCGTCAAGCTCTACGCCGCGGCCTTCTTCCCCGGCCTGATGCTGGCCGGCCTCTACATCCTCTATGTGATCGTGCGCGTGATGATCACGCCCTCGCTCGCGCCCAAGCTGCCGCCGGAGAAGCGCGCGGCGTCCTACGGCGCGGTGATGTGGGCGCTGGCGACATCGTTCTTGCCGCTCGCGATGCTGATCGGCCTGGTGCTCGGCGCGATCATCGGCGGCTACGCGACGCCGTCGGAGGCCGCGGCGGTCGGAGCGATGGGAGCGATCGTTCTCGCCGTAGCGTACCGGCAGCTCACCTTCGACAAGCTGCGGGAGTCGGTCTACCTGACGGCCCGCGCCTCGGCCATGGTGTGCTGGCTGTTCGTCGGCTCCTTCGTGTTCTCGGCCGTGTTCGCCTATCTCGGCGGGCAGTCGGTGGTGGAGAACTTCATCATCGGTCTCGATCTGACGCCGCTGCAGTTCCTGATCCTGACGCAGGTGATCATCTTCGTGCTCGGCTGGCCGCTCGAGTGGACGGAGATCATCGTGATCTTCCTGCCGATCTTCCTGCCGCTCTTGAGCCACTTCAACATCGACCCGCTGTTCTTCGGGGTGCTGGTGGCGCTCAACATCCAGACGTCGTTCCTGTCGCCGCCGGTCGCCATGGCGCCGTTCTACCTGAAGGGCGTCGCGCCGAAGCACGTGACGATCAACGAGATCTTCGCGGGCGTGATGCCCTTCCTGTTCATCGTGATGTTCTCGATGCTGCTCTACTACACCTTCCCGCAGATCGGGCTGTGGCTGCCGAACAAGATGTACGGCGGCGGGGCGCTCTAGGGCGTTCCAAGGCCGATCGCAGCAACTGAGACGCCGTCCTCCGGCCCGACCGGAGGGCGGCGTTGTTCATTCGGAAGAGGGCGCGTCCGCGGCGTCCTCGTCCAGCGCCGCCGCGTCTTCGGCGGAGAAGCCGTACTTGGTCGAGCAGAAGTCGCAGGTGACCTCGATCGAGCCGTCGTCGGCGCGCATGTCGCGGCGCTCCTCGACCGAGAAGCTCTTCAGCATGCCGAGGACGCGCTCGCGCGAACACCGGCAGGCCTCGCGCACGCCGCGGCTCTCGAACACGCGGATCTCGCGCTCGTTGAACAGGCGGATCAGCAGCCGCTCGGGCTCGAGCGTCGGATCGATCAGCTCGTGGTCCTCGACAGTCGCGACCAGCGTCTGGGCCTCGACCCAGGCGTCGTCTTCCTCGCTCGACTCCGGCGTCTCGGCGCCTTCAGGCGCGTCGCCGGGATGTAGATCGACCGTGCGCATGCGCTCCGGCGCCTCGGGCAGGAACTGCACCAGCATGCCGCCCGCGCGCCAGGCGTGGCGCTGGCCAGCCTCCAGCGTCTCGGCGACGGCGAGCCGGACCTTGGTCGGGATCTGCTCGGACTGGCGGAAGTAGGTCTGCGCCGCGTCCTCGAGCGAGCCGCCCTCGAGCGCGACCACGCCCTGATATCGCGACATGTCCGGCCCCTGGTCGATCGTCAGCGCAAGATGGCCGTGACCGAGCAACGCGCCGGAGCCGCGCACATCATAGAGCCGCTCCTTGTCGAAGCGCGCGCAGGCCCGGACCTTGTCGGGCGCCTCGAAATCGACGACCAGCATGCCGACCGGCCCGTCCGAGCGCGTCTGCAGCTGGAAGCGGCCGTCGATCTTCAGCGCCGAGCCGAGCAGAACGGTGAGCGCCACCGCCTCGCCGAGCAGCTTCGACACGGGCGCCGGATAGGCGTGGCGCTCGATCACGGCGTCGATCGACGGGCCGAGCCGCACGACGCGGCCGCGCACGTCGAGCGCCTCGATCTGGAACGGCAGGATGCGGTCGTCGCCGTCCTCGCGGAGGCTCGCGGTCGTCTGGTCTGTCATGATCGGCGATATTTAGGGGTCTTGGGCGCAAATCGGAAGACGCGAGCGATCGGGGAGGCCGGCGCGCCTCACAGCAGCACGGCGAAGCCGTCGGCCTTCACCTTGTCGAGCTCCCGCCGGCAGCGATCGTAGGACGGATCGTGGCGCGTGATGCGGCCGGCCGGTCCGGGCTCGCCGCGCTTTAGTGGGATCATCGCGATCGCGGTCGCGACCGGCGCGAGCTGCGAGCCGCGGCCGGACTGAAGCGTCAGCAGCACGCCGTAGAGCGAGCCCTCGATCGTCGGGCGCGACAGCACCACCAGCCGATGCTGCCCGTGGCGGTTGGTGACGAGGTAGATGTGGCCGGACTGGTGCGGGGCGGAGACCTCGCCGAACTGGGTGAAGGCGGCGTCGAGCCGCTCGCCTTCTCGAAAAACCATGCGCGAGCTGTCGTCCGACCACGAGATATCGGTGCGGTAGGCGTAGATCGCGGCGGGATCGCCGAAGGAGGGGCGCAGGGTGAGGTAGGCGCCCTCGATCCACGACATGCCTGGCCGCGAGTAGGAGCCGAGCTCCGGCGGCGCGAAGCCCGCGGCCGCCGGCGAGCGCGCGGTCGTGTCCGGCGCGACCCCGCGCAGCTTCCGGCCTAGCGCCTCCTCCAGCCGGACGGTCGTCGCGAGCGTGAAGGGCCGGCTGCCGGCCAGCGCCTTCTCGAGCGTCGAGATCGAAATCCGGGCGAGGTCGGCCAGCGCCTGCCGTGACATCCGCCGACGGGCGAGCTCCTCGCGCACGGCGTCGGCGATCATGCCGCTCTCGGCGCCGCCCAGATCTTTCTCGGACGCCCCGACGTCCTCGCCGTTCCCAGCCGTTCCGGACGCCACCGCCGCTCCCCGCACCAGCCCGTACAATTCCTCACATAACGGCGGAAACGCGTGAGGGGCAAGGCGGGGCGCGCCCGAAGGAGGCTGAACCAGACCATACCCTCGCGACACGAAGGAGCGGATCCATGAGGTCGGGATGACGCCGCCTCATCATCGGGAGACCGCCGAAATGTCATATGCCCTGATCGACCTGCCGCCGCTCGGCGGCGACATCCCGGAGGCGCCCGCCCCGGGCGGCTTCCGCCGCTTCCTGCTCAATCTCGCCCTGCTGAGCCTCGCCTTCGTGGCGAGCGTCGGCGGGTTGATCGTCTCGACCGTCGCCGCGAGCGCCGAGACCGCCGCGCGCACGCTCGCTTTCGTCACGCCTGGCGACATGAAATCCGGCTCGCTGCTCTTCAAGGGGTCCGAGCCCGGCAAGTATGTCGAGGCGCCCCGCGTCAAGGCCGACTACGACGTCACCGTCTCCGGCCCGACCATCCGCACCCGCGTCACCCAGGCCTTCACCAACCCGACCGACGGCTGGGTCGAGGGCGTCTACGTCTATCCGCTGCCCGAAAAGGGCGCGGTCGACGCGATGAAGCTCATCGTTGGGGACCGGGTGATCGTCGCCGACGTCAAGGAGCGGCAGGAGGCCAAGCGCGTCTACGAGGAGGCCAAGGCCGACGGCAAGACCGCGGCGCTGGTCGAGCAGGAGCGGCCGAACCTCTTCACCAACTCGGTCGCGAACATCGGCCCGGGTGAGACCATCGTCGTCCAGATGGAGTATCAGGCGCCCGCGACGCAGGTCGAGCAGCGCATGTCGCTCAGGATCCCGCTGGTGGTCGCGCCGCGCTACATGCCGACCCCGGTCCTCCAGACGGTCTCGATGGACGAGCGCGGCTGGGGCGTGACGCAGGCCGGCGCGAACGACCCGGTCCCGGACCGCGACCGCATCTCGCCGCCCGTCAACGACCCGCGCAAGGTCGCGCCGACCAACCCGGTGACCATCACCGTGCGGCTCAACGCCGGCTTCGCGCTGGGCGAGGTCGCGAGCTCCACGCATCGACTGAAGGAGCAGGTCCTCTCTGACGACAGCCGCATCGTCGCGCTCGACGAGGCGGACGTTCCGGCCGACCGCGACTTCGAGCTGAGCTGGACCCCGAAGTCCGGCCCGACCCCGTCCGTCGGCCTCTTCAGGGAGCGCATCGGGGCTGAGGACTACGTGCTCGGCTACGTCACCCCGCCGGCCGTCGAGCCGCAGGCCGAGAAGCGGCCGCGCGAGGCGATCTTCGTTATCGACAATTCGGGCTCGATGTCCGGCCCCTCGATGGCTCAGGCCAAGGCCAGCCTGATCTTCGCGCTCGACCGCCTCACTCCGGCCGACCGCTTCGACGTCATCCGCTTCGACGACACGATGGAGCGGCTGTTCATGGACACGGTCGACGCCACGCCCGAGAACGTCGCCAGGGCCAAGGACTTCGTCTCGCGACTCACCGCCGACGGCGGCACCGAGATGCTGCCGCCGCTGAAAGCGGCCCTGTTCGACCCGCGCCCCTCCGAGCAGCGTTACCTCCGTCAGATCGTGTTCCTGACCGACGGCGCGATCGGCGACGAGCAGCGCATGTTCGAGGCGATCGGCGCCAATCGCGGCCGCTCGCGGCTGTTCATGGTCGGCATCGGCTCGGCTCCGAACAGCTACCTGATGACCCGCGCCGCCGAGCTCGGCCGCGGCACCTTCACCCACATCGGCGGGACAGAGGAGGTCGACGCCCGCATGCGCGAGCTGTTCGCCAAGCTCGAGAGCCCGGTCGTCACGGGCCTGTCGGCGAAGTTCGAGCAGGGCGTGGCCGACATGACGCCGAAGATCCTGCCGGACCTCTATCGCGGCGAGCCGCTGGTGTTCGCGGCGAAGATCGCCGAGGCGAAGGGCGCGCTCACGCTCTCCGGAATGATCGGCGACACGCCGTGGTCGGCGAAGCTCGACCTCGCCAAGGCGGCGCCGGGCGCGGGCGTCTCCAAGCTCTGGGCGCGGCGCAAGATCGACGACGTCGAGGTCGCGCTCACCCTGCGCGAAACCAAGCCCGAGGCCGCGGACGCCGCGATCCTCAAGCTCGCCCTCGCCCACCAGCTGACGACGCGCCTCACCAGCCTCGTCGCGGTCGACCAGACGCCGCGCCGTCCCGCCGGCGCGAAGCTCACCCGCGCCGACGTGCCGCTGAACCTGCCGGCCGGCTGGGACTTCGACAAGGTGTTCGGCGAGCAGCCGGGCTCCGAGCTCGCCCCGCCGGAGATGCGCAAGGCGGAGGCCGAGGGACTGATGAAGGTCGCCTATCAGGGCGTCGCGCAGGCCAAGGCCCCCGCACAGGCGACCCGCGCGGTCCAGGCGCAGGCCCCGCTGCCGCAGACGGCGACCGACGCGGAGCTGAAGACGCTCCTCGGCTTCGCGCTGATCCTGCTGTCGCTCGGCTTGCTGATCGTCAATCCGGCGCGCCGGAGGACGGCGTGAGCGCCGTCGCCGCGATCAAACAGGAGGCCGGCGTCCGCGCCGGCTTCCGACTCTCAGGCCGCGCGGTCATCGCCGCCCTGCTCGCCCTCGCCGGCTTCGTCCTCGTCGGACAGGGCCTCTACATCCACGCCAAGGCGGCGCTGGCGCAAGTTCTGCTGGAGCGCGCCTTCGACGACAGCCTCGCCACGGGCAAGCCCGTCAAGGCATGGGGCTGGGCCGACACCTGGCCCGTCGCGCGGATCGAGGTCCCGCGCCTCAAGCAGAGCGCGATCGCCCTTCGCGGCGCGAGCGGCGAGGCGCTCGCCTTCGGGCCCGGCCATCTCGACGGCACGCCGGAGGCCGGCGAGCGCGGCACGGCGATCTACGCCGCCCATCGCGACACCCACTTCGCCTTCCTCAAGGACGTGACGCCCGGCGACGAGATCGTCGTGCGCCGCGCGGACGGATCCGTCGCGCGCTTCCGCATCGAAGGGACCCGCGTCGTCCGCTGGGACGCCTCCGGCCTCGACCCGCACGCGGCCGGCCGCAACCTCGCGCTTGTCACCTGCTGGCCCTTCGACGCCACGACCCGCGGCCCGCTCCGCTACGTGGTCGAGGCCAGAGCGATCGACTGACGGGCGCGGTGGCGCTTCGGCGCCGGCCCGGCTATGCATCCGGCGACCGGAAACCGGAGCCGTCGCCAGACACATGCTCGTGCTGGGCCTAGAGACAACCTGCGACGAGACCGCCGCCGCGATCGTGCGGCGGACGGGCGAGGGACCGGGCGAAATCCTGTCGAACGTGGTGCGCGGCCAGGTCGAGGAACACGCGGCCTATGGCGGCGTGGTGCCGGAGATCGCCGCCCGCGCCCATGTCGAGGCGCTCGACGGCGTGGTCGCCAGGGCCCTGAAGGACGCCGGCGTCTCGGTGACGCACGTGGACGGCGTCGCCGCGGCCGCGGGTCCGGGCCTCGTCGGCGGGGTGATCGTCGGCCTCACCGCCGGCAAGGCCTATGCGCTCGTCGCGCAAAAACCCTTCGTCGGCGTCAATCATCTCGAGGCGCATGCGCTGACCGCGCGACTGACCGACGGCGTCGCCTTCCCCTACCTGCTGCTGCTCGCCTCCGGCGGCCACACGCAGCTGCTCGCCGTGCTCGGCGTCGGCCGGTATGTGCGGCTGGGCTCGACCATCGACGACGCGCTCGGCGAGGCCTTCGACAAGATCGCGAAGATGCTGGGCCTCGGCTATCCGGGCGGTCCGGAGGTCGAGAAGCGCGCGCGCTCGGGCGATCCGGCCCGCTTCGCCTTTCCGCGCCCGATGCAGGGGCGGCCCGAGCCGAACTTCTCACTGTCGGGCCTCAAGACCGCCGTGCGCATCGAGGCCGAGCGCATCGCGCCGATCAGCGAAGCCGACATCGACGACCTCTGCGCGAGTTTTCAGGCCGCCGCGGTCGACGTCGTCGCCAACCGCACGCGGGCGGCGCAGCGCATCTTCGCCGAGCGCTACGGCAAGCCGACTGCTCTGGTCGCGGCCGGCGGCGTCGCCGCCAACGGGCCGATCCGGCAGGCGCTGACGCGGCTCGCGAGCGAGTCCGGGACCCGCCTCGTCGCGCCGCCCCTGCCGCTCTGCGGCGACAACGGCGCGATGATCGCCTGGGCCGGGGCGGAACGCCTCGCTCTCGGTCTTGTCGACGGCCTCGACTTCGCGCCGCGCCCGCGCTGGCCGCTCGACGCGTCCGCCGCTCAGCCGGGAGCCAAGGCGTGAGCGGGCGCGTCGCGGTCGTCGGCGCCGGCGCCTGGGGAACCGCGCTCGCCAACGTCGCCGCCGAGGCGAGCGGCGCGCTCGTTCCGCTGGTCGGCCGCGACCGCGAGGAGATGGCCGAGATCGCCGAGCGGCGCATCAACGAACGGCGCCTGCCGGGCGTGCGCCTGCACCGCTCGGTCCTTCCGACGCCGGATCTTTCGACCCTGACCGGCGCGCGCTTCGTGCTGGTCGTGACGCCGACACAGACACTGCGCGCGGTCGCGGGCGCGATCCGGCCGCATCTCGCGGCGCACGCGGTCGTCGTCGCCTGCTGCAAGGGCGTGGAGCGCGACAGCCTTGCTCTGCCGCATACGGTCCTCGCCGAGGCGATGCCGGGCGTCGCCAACGCGCTGCTGTCCGGCCCGAGCTTCGCCGACGACGTCGCGCGCGGCCTGCCCACCGCCGTCACGCTGGCGGCCGCGGACGAGGCGATCGCAGGGTCGGCCGCGCATGCGATCGCGACGCGCTCTTTCCGTCCCTACCGCTCGACCGACGTCGCCGGCGTCGCGCTCGGCGGGGCGGCCAAGAACGTGCTCGCCATCGCCGCTGGCGTGGTCGAGGGCGCGGGTCTCGGCGAAAGCGCAGCCGCCGCCCTGATCGCGCGCGGTTTCGCCGAGCTCGCCCGGCTCGGAACGGCGCTCGGCGCCCGTCCCGAGACGCTGTCGGGCCTGTCGGGCCTCGGCGACCTCGTGTTGACCGCGACCAGCGAAAAATCCCGCAACTTCTCGCTCGGTCTCGCGCTCGGGCGCGGCGCCCCGCGCCCCGAAAAGCTCGCGGAAGGCGCCGCCACGGCTTCGGCGCTGGTCGCGCTCGCCCATGGGCACGACGTCGAGATGCCGATCTCCGCCGCCGTCGCCGAGGTGGTGGACGGAAAGCTTTCGGTCGCCGAGGCGATCGAGCGCCTGCTGGCGCGACCGCTCAGGGCCGAGGCCTGACGCGGCGTCCCGACGAAAGCGGCGGGGCGCGCCGCCCGGCGATCGGATAAGGACGGGGCATGGCCCCCGTGTTCCGCTTCGCGCCCTCCCCGACCGGCCATCTCCACCTCGGCCACGCGTTGTCGGCGCTGAGCGTCTGGCGCGCGGCGCAGGCCGCCGGTGGCAGGGTCCTGCTGCGCATCGAGGACATCGACCGGTCCCGTTGCCGCCCGGACTTTGCAGCCGCCATCGAGGAGGATCTTGCCTGGCTCGGCCTCGAATGGGACGGCGAGGTCCGCCGGCAGTCCGAACACTTCGACGACTACGCCGACGCGCTGGCGCGGCTTGAGGCGCGCGGGCTGATCTATCCGAGCCGCCTGACGCGCTCCGACATCTCGGAGGCCGTGACGCGCGTCGAGGAGGCGGAAGGCCGACCCTGGCCGCGCGATCCGGACGGTGCCGCGCGCCAGCCCATCCCCGGCGCGCGGGAAAGCGAAAGCGAGACCCGAAGCGCGATGCGCCTCGACATGGCGGCGGCGCTCGCCGAGCTCGGCGGCGAACGCCTGTCCTGGCGCGAGGAAGGCGAAGGGCCGGCCGGCGAGACCGGCCTCGTCGAGGCCGCGCCCGAGCACTGGGGCGACGTCGTGCTCGCCCGCAAGGAGGCGCCGACGAGCTACCACCTCGCCGTCGTCGTCGACGACGCGCTGCAGGGCGTGACCCATGTCGTGCGCGGCCAGGACATGTTCTACGCGACCGCCGTGCATCGGCTGCTGCAGCGACTGCTCGGCCTCCCCGTCCCGGCCTACCGCCATCACCGACTGGTTTCCGACGAGGACGGCCGGAAGCTCGCCAAGTCGCGCGGCTCGCCCTCCCTGCGCTCACTGAGGGTATCGGGATGGAGTCCGGACGACGTGATCGCGGCGGTGGACCAGCTTTTGACGCCGCACGTCTTGAAATCGTCGCCATAGACCGATTTCCCTGCCGATGGCCGGTCCGTCTCGGCGGACCGGCCCAATAAAGGGTCGGGAGGAAGCAATGTCCTCAGCGGAAGCCGCGCGCGCCAATCTCATCAGGGAGGCGGCGCATCGCTCCGGCGCCGCGCAGGACGCTCCTCCGAAGGAATTCGTCGAGGCCCTGTTCGGGCGCGCCGCCTCCGCCGATCTCGCGCCCTACCCCGCCGAAAACCTCGCCGCGCTCGCCCGCTCCGCCTGGACGCACCTGTCGTCCCGCACGCCCGGCGGCCACGACGTCCGCCTCACCGACCACGACTTCGGCGGCGCCGGCGACATCACGGTCCTCGAGATCGTCAACGACGACATGGCCTTCCTGCTCGACAGCGTGCTGGCCGAGCTCGGCGACCGCGGCCTCAACGTGCGGCTGGTGGCGCATCCGATCCTCGCGGTCGAGCGCGACGGCGCCGGCAAGCTCGCCGCGTTCCGGGGCGAGGCGGACCGCGCGCAGTTCGAGAACGCCCCGCGCGAAAGCCTGATCCATCTCCATCTCGACCGGATCGACGACGCCGCCGCGCGGGCGGAGCTGACCGCGGCGCTCGACGGCGTGCTCGACGAGGTCCGGCAGGTCACTCAGGACCAGGACGGCATGGCCGCCGCGGTCGGGCGCGTGGTCGCCGGCTATCGCGACACCCCGCCGCCGCTCGACGCCGACGAGATCGGCGAGGCGGTGCAGTTCCTCGAATGGCTGACGGGCGGCGATTTCATCTTCCTCGGCGCCCGCGAGTACGCGCTGAAGGGCGACGGCGACGAGGACTGGCTGGAGCAGATCGCCGACACCGGCCTTGGCGCGCTGCGCGACCCCGAGACGCGCGTGCTCCGTCGCGGCGGCGAGCTCGTCAACATCACGCCCGAGATCCGCGCCTTCCTGCACGAGAAGAAGCCGCTCATCGTCACCAAGGCGTCGGTGAAGTCGAAGGTGTTTCGCCGGCTATACATGGATTATGTCGGCGTCAAGCGGTTCGACGCGAAAGGCCAGCTCGAGGGCGAGCTCAGGATCGTCGGCCTGTTCACCGGCGGCGCCTTCACGCGCCCGGCGCGATCCACGCCGCTGATCCGCCGAAAGGTGTTCCAGGTCGTCGAGAACGCCGGCTTCGACCGCGAGAGCCATTCCGGCAAGGCGCTCGCTGCGGTGCTCGAGACACATCCGCGCGACGAGCTGTTCCAGTCGGACGTCGACACGCTGTTCGCTGTCGCGATGGACATTCTCGCGCTGTACGAGCGCCCGCGGGTCAAGGCGCTGAGCCGTCCCGACCCGTTCGGACGGTTCGTTTCGGTGCTCGTCTACGTGCCGCGCGAACTCTACGATTCCGACGTGCGCGCCCGCATCGGCGAGCATCTCGCAAAACGCTTCGGCGGCCATGTCTCGGCCTACTACCCGGCCTTCCCCGAGGGGCCGCTGGCGCGCGTCCACTTCATCATCGGCTCCGAGGTCAACGCCCCGCTCCAGCAGGTCGACGGCGACGAGCTCGACACGGAGCTCGCCGGCATCGTCCGCACCTGGGCCGACACGCTGCGCGTCGCGCTCGCGGAGACGATGCCCGCCGCCAAGGCGCGCGCGCTCGCGCATGTCTACGGCCAGGCCTTCGGCCCGTCCTACGAGGCGCGCACGACGCCCGCCGACGCGGTGACCGACGTCGGCCATATCGAGAAGCTCGGACCCGGCCGCGCCTTTGGCATCGACTTCTACATCCGCGCCGACGAGGGCGAGACGCGCCTCAAGGTGTTCTCGCACGGGGCGCCGATCGCGCTGTCGCGGCGCGTGCCGATGCTGGAGAACATGGGTTTTCGCGTCATCGACGAGCGCACCTATCGCGTCGACCGCGCCGGCAAGTCCCGGGAAGAGCGTGTGTGGGTGCACGACATGACGCTGGAGCGCGCGAGCGGCCAGCCGGTCGCGTTCACCCGCGACCTCGACGACCGGCTGGAGGCGCTGCTGATTGCGGTGCTCAACGGCGAGGCCGAGAGCGATGGCTACAACGCGCTCGCGCTCGAGGCCGGCCTCGGCTGGCGCGACGTCGCGCTGGTGCGCGCGCTGTCGCGTTACCTGCGCCAGGCGCGCGTGCCTTACGACCAGGACTACATGTGGGCGACGCTGAACAAGCACGCCGCCCTCGCCGCGAAGATCGTCGAGCTGTTCCACGCCCGCTTCGATCCGCGCGAGGGCGAGAGCCGCGAGGGCCGAGAGGCGTCGCTCGCCGCCGGGATCGAGGAGGGTCTGCAGGCCGTCGAGAGCCTCGACGAGGACACGATCCTGCGCCGCTTCCTCAACCTCGTGCGGGCCTGCATCCGCACCAACTTCTACCAGACGGCCAAGGACGGAAGGGTGAAGCCGACCTTCGCCTTCAAGCTGGAAAGTCGGAAGATCGAGGGACTTCCGGCCCCGAAGCCGCTGTACGAGATCTCGGTCTATTCGCCCCGCGTCGAGGGCGTGCATTTGCGCTTCGGCAAGGTCGCGCGCGGCGGCCTGCGCTGGTCCGACCGTCCGCAGGATTTCCGCACTGAGGTTCTCGGCCTCGTGAAGGCGCAGCAGGTCAAGAACGCCGTCATCGTGCCGGTCGGCTCCAAGGGCGGCTTCGTGCCGAAGCAACTGCCGGCCGGGCCGCGCGACGCCTGGCTGGCGGAAGGCACCGAGGCCTACAAGATCTTCATCAACGCGCTGCTCGACGTCACCGACGATCTTGACCGCGACCAGGTCAAGCCCCCGGCCGACGTCGTCCGGCACGATCCGGACGACCCCTATCTCGTCGTCGCCGCGGACAAGGGCACCGCGACCTTCTCCGACACCGCGAACGGCATCGCGGAGGCGCGCGGCTTCTGGCTGGGCGACGCCTTCGCGTCGGGCGGATCGGCCGGCTACGACCACAAGGGCATGGGCATCACCGCCCGCGGCGCGTGGGAGGCGGTGAAGCGCCACTTCCGCGAGATGGACCACGACATCCAGACCACCCCCTTCACCGTCGTCGGCGTCGGCGACATGTCGGGCGACGTGTTCGGCAACGGCATGCTGTTGTCGCCGGCGATCAAGCTCGTCGCGGCCTTCGACCATCGCGACATCTTCATCGATCCGACGCCCGACCCGGCGAGCTCCTTCCCCGAGCGCCAGCGCCTGTTCGACCTCGGCCGGTCGAGCTGGCAGGACTACGACAAGTCGAAGATCTCGGAAGGCGGCGGCGTGTTCTCCCGCAGTCTGAAGACCATTCCGCTCTCGCCGCAGGCGCAAGGAGCGCTCGGCTTCGCGCAGTCGACCGCGACGCCCCAGCAGGTGATGAACGCGATCCTTAAATGCCCGGCAGACCTGCTCTGGTTCGGCGGCATCGGCACCTATATCCGCGCCACCACCGAGAGCGACGAGGCGGCGGGCGACCGCGCCAACGACGCGATCCGCGTCACCCCGCCGGACTTGCGCGTGAAGGTGGTCGGCGAAGGCGCCAATCTCGGCGTGACGCAGAAGGCCCGCATCGAGGCCGGACGGAGGGGCGTCAGGCTCAACTCCGACGCGATCGACAACTCCGCCGGCGTCAACACCTCGGACGTCGAGGTGAACATCAAGATCGCCTTCTCAGGCCCGCTCCGCGACGGCGCGCTGACGCTGCCCGAGCGAAACCAGATCCTCGCCTCCATGACGGACGAGGTGGCGCGGCTCGTGCTCGCCAACAACTACGCCCAGACGCTCGCGATCTCGCTGTCGCAGCTCGCCGGGCTCGAGGAAGTCGGCTTCCAGACCCGCCTGATGCAGACGCTGGAGGCGCGCGGCCTGCTCGACCGCTCGGTCGAGACCCTGCCGGACGACGCCGTGTTCTCCGAACGCGCGCGGGCGGGCGACCCGCTCACGCGACCCGAGATCGCGGTGCTGCTCGCCTGGGCCAAGATCGCGCTGTTCGACGACCTGCTGGCCTCGAACGTGCCGGACGACCCTTACGTCGCCAAGGACCTCGCCAGCTACTTCCCGAGCGGCATGCGCGCGCGCTTCGCCGGAGAGATCGCCGGGCATCGCCTGAGGCGCGAGATCGTCGCGACGATGCTCGCCAACGCCATGATCAACCGCGGCGGCGCGGCGCTCGTGGTGCGGCTCGCCGACCAGACGGGCGCGCCCGCGCCGCGCATCGCCGCGGCCTACGCCGTCGCCCGCGACGCCTTCGGCCTGCCTGCGCTCAACGCCGAGATCGACGCGCTTGACACCAAGGTCTCGGGCGCTCTGCAGCTGAGGCTCTACGCCGAGGTGCGCGATCTCCTGATCCACCGCATGGTCTGGTTCCTGAGGAACGTCGATCTCTCCGGCGACCTCGGCGCGGTCGTCGACCGCTTCCGCGCGCCGATCGAGGCGATCCGCGAGGGGCTCGACGCGGCGCTCGGCGAGGAGACGGCCGGGCGACGCGCCGGCCATGCGGCCGAACTCGTCCAGGTCGGCGTGCCGGAAGGTCTCGCCTACAAGGTCTCGTCGCTGCTTGCGCTCGAAGGCGCCTGCGACGCGGTGCTGGTGTCCGAGCGCTCGGGCCGGCCGATCGGCGAGGCGGCGGCGACGCTGTTCGCGGTCGCCGACCAGTTCGGCCTCGGCCGCGTCATCCAGGCGGCGCTCGCAGCCCCGGCGCCCGACCACTACGACCGGCTCGCGCTCGACAGGGCGCTCGACCAGATCGGCGTCGCCGCCCGCGACATGGCGGTCGCGGCCCTCGCCGCCTCGCCGGGCGTGTCGGGCCCCGAGGCGGTGTCGACCTGGGCCGAGGCCTCGCCCGACGCCGCCCGCGTCCGCCGCGCCGTGCTGGAGATCGCCGGCTCCGGCATCACGGTCGCGCGCCTGACGGTCGCCGCCAGCCTCCTGCAGGACCTGGCGCGCGTTACGGCCTGAAGCGGGGATCGCACTCATCCGTCATGCCCGGTTGGCGGGCCGGGCATGACGATGGTAGATCGGAAACGATATCGGAATATTTTCCTTGACATTTGCTCTCCGCTGATGTCTGCTTTCGACATCCCTTCCCGTTGCGGAAGGCGTGTCCGGACCGGCCGGCCATGCGGGGAGGGAGCGGCGCCTGCGCCCGAAAGCACCGGAGCTTTCGGTCCCGGGACGTCGGTCTGCGGCGCCGGGATGTGATGCGGGGGGCCTTCGGGTTCCTTGAGGATCGCCCGACGTGAATCGGCCGCCCGCCCTGCATTACGACGGGGCCGCCCTTGAGTGGGCCGTAACGCGGCGGGACTCGTCCGGACCCTCGGAAACCTCCGAGGCCCACGGGTGGCCCGTCGCCGGAGCGCGAGAGCTGCGGCAGTCGACGAAAAATCGCCGTGCGCGGGACGCCGGGCGACCGGTACTCCGAAATACGGAACAAGCGGTGGCCCGACGTCCCGCGCCTTCCCATCATGCGCTGTCTGACAGGTGAGCGAGACCTGGCCGGGGAGAAAAGCCCGCGGCGGATGAGGCGCGCCCAGACGAAGTTGCCCGGATGTTCCAGGGGGCCTAAACGGACTCTCCCCCGACCGCCGCCAGAAAAGAGAGCCAGCCCATGAGGATCGCCGTCGCCGCCATCGCCCTGACTTTCGCCCTGCCGGTGCTCGCGGAGGAGCTTCCGCAGCGCAAGCCCGGGCTCTGGGAGTCGAAGTCGATCGGGGCGGACGGGGAGACGGTCGCCAAGCAATGCGTCGGCGAGGGCACCGACCAGGCGGCGATGGGAGCGATCTCGGGCAAGGCCTGCACGAAGAACGTCGTGACGAAGACCGGCGACGGCTACGCCATCGAGACCGAATGCGCGATCGGGCAGATCAAGGCGGCCGGCAAGGGGATCATCACCGGCGACTTCGCCTCTGCGCTCCGCACCGAGACGACGACGACGCTGACCGGGGCGCCCGGCCAGACATCGCCGATGGAGCGCAAGACGGTGATCGAGGCGAAGCGGCTCGGCGACTGCGAGGCCGGCCAGAAGCCGGGCGACATCATCCTGCCGGACGGCAAGGTGATCCCGATGCCGACGGCGCCGAACTAGCGATCGGCCTCCGGCGCGGGCGTTACGAAAATCCCATTGCCGCGGGGCGTGCGGCGCCGCACTTCTGCACGTGACGAGATTCGCGCCGCCGCGGAAGGACCCGCCCCGATGAGACCGCTGATCCTGCCGCTCGCCGCCTCGCTGCTCGGCTGCGCCCTCGCCCCGGCGCTCGCCGCCGAACGGGTGCCGACCCGCACGCCGGGTCTGTGGGAGAGCTCGACCATCACCAACGCCGGCCGCACCACGGTGAAGGAGTGCGTCGACGCCCAGACCGACCGGCTTGTGCTGCAGCTGACCGCGGTGCTGACCTGCAAGAACACCGACTTCCGCCGCACCGCCGACGGCTTCTTCGCCGGCGCCAAGTGCTCGGCCGGCGGCATGACGGTGGACAACCAGATCACGGTGACGGGCGACTTCGAGAGCTGGGCGCGCGCCGAAGCCATCACCAACATGGTCTCGGCCGACGGCGACGCCGGCGTCAACCGCACCTTCTCGACCGCGATCGAGACGCGCCGGATCGGCGAGTGCGACGAGGGGCAGATCCCCGGCGACATCGTCCTGCCGGGCGGCAAGACGATCCACGTCAACCCGTCGGCCCGGCGCTGAGGGCCTCAGCCCTGCCGGTCGCGCTCCTCGTCGTCGGAGGCGCCGCGCACCAGCGCCATGGCGAGCCCGCCGCCGATGACCAGCAGGGCGCTCGCGCCGGTCATCAGCCAGAAGAGATCGCCGCCTTCCCCGATCATGTGATGCTCCCGATCGTCTCGAATGGGGTCCGAATCGGACGGCGGACGGTGTAGGGGGTCGCGGTGGCGGACGAAGGGCGCGGAGGCGCCCGCCCCGCCGCGTTTGAAACGAGGAGCCGCCGCATTTCGGACGGGCGGTCCCATTAGGGAGGCGAAACCGATGAACCGGAGAAGCGCGCTTGCGGCGCTCATGATTGCGGCATTCGCGGCGACCTCGCCGCTCGCCGCTGCGGAGGTGAAGAGCATGTCGAACGGACTGAAATATGTGGACGTCGCGAGCGGCTCCGGCCCCGAGGCCAAGCCCGGCCAGCGCGTCGAGGTGCACTACACCGGCTGGCTTGACCAGGGCGGCCAGAAGGGCAAGAAGTTCGACTCGTCGGTCGACCGCAACGAGCCTTTCTCCTTCAGCCTCGGCGCGGGCGAAGTCATTCGCGGCTGGGACGAAGGAGTCGCCGGCATGAAGGTCGGCGGCAAGCGTACGCTGATCATCCCGGCCGATCTCGGCTACGGCGCGCGCGGCGCCGGCGGCGTCATCCCGCCGAACGCGACGCTGATCTTCGACGTCGAGCTGCTCGGCGTGAAGTGATTTGGCGCGGCGCGCTCACACGCGCGCCACGACCAGCCTGAGGCCGCGCCAGGCGAAGTTCGAGACCGCGCCGGCGAGCAGCGATCCGAACCAGACCAGAACGCCGATCAGGTGCTTCATCAGCATCTCGGAGAGGCGGATCGAGGTGCGGAACGCCCGAAGGCTCGCGCGGCCCATCAGCTCGGCGACCGCGCGGGAGCGCGTTCCGAAGCGTTGCGCGAAGCGGCGCATGTCGGAGAGCTCGTCGACGTTGCGGGCGTATTTCATCAGCCGCACCGTCTCGGCCGCGCCGACCGCCGACCCGACCGCACGCAGCTCCGTGGTCGCGCCGGAAATCGCCGCGAGCCCCTTCGCGCCGACGGACGCCGCGTCGTCCGCCTCGCGCGTTCCGACGCGGGCGAGGCGGCGGCCGAGATCGGCGGCGAACTCCGCCGTCATCGCGCCGGTTCTTCGCGCGGCCTTCAGCACCGACAGGCCGAACCGCGCAGGGGCCGCGCCGCCGGCGGTCGCGTAGGTCGCGGCGGTGACCGCGACGCCGGCCGTCGCTATCCCGAGGATCAGGTTCGAATGCTCCTCGCCGCGCGCGATCTTCGCGCTCTCCCGTGCGATGTCGCGGACGTCGCCGATCACGGTGAGGTCCGCGGCGAGCGCGCCTGCGAGGGAAGCTGAGTCCTCGATCTCGCCGGTCGCGAAGCCGCGCGCGGCGCCCTTGGCGTTCCGCATCGCGACCGCGGCCGGCGCCTCGGCCTCGGCGAGACGAGCGAGGGTCTCGGCGGGCAGCGGACGCTTCAGCTCGGCGGCGAGGTCCGCGAAGCCGCGCGCGAGCGCGACGTCGTCGGCGTCGAGCGCGGCCTTCGCCTTCGCGTCCAGCCGGTCCGGCCCTGCGGCCTCGGAAAGCCCGCGCTCGATCGCGACCTCGAGCGGGACGGTCCAGCCGAAATCGCTCGCGATCCCCGCACCGACCAGAATAACCGAGCCGGCGAGCGCCGCGCGGCAGCCACGGGACGTCCAGTCGATGGCCTTGACGGCGCGCGCGCCCATCGGCTCCAGGCTCCGGAATTCGAGACCCGAGAGTTGGCCCCGAACCGCCGCCCATGCAAGAGATCGCGGCGCGGACGCGGGAAAGGACGAAAGCCATGGCCGGACTGGACGAGACGCGGCCCTTCGTGCCGCTCGGCATCGCGATCGTGACGGTGTCGGACACGCGCGGCCTCGCCGAGGACAAGTCCGGCGAGGCGCTCGCCACGCGCATCTCCGAGGCAGGCCATCGCGTCTCGGGCCGCACGATCGTGCGCGATGATCGCGAGGCGCTGCGCGCGGCCGTTTCGCACTTCGTCGCTGACCCCGCGACCGACGTCGTGCTGACGACCGGCGGCACTGGCTTTACGGGCCGCGACGTCAGCCCCGACGCGCTGGAGCCGCTGTTCGAGAAGCGGATGGACGGCTTTTCCGCCCTGTTCCACGACTATTCGAACGGGACGATCGGAACCTCGACCCTGCAGTCGCGCGCCACCGCCGGCGTCGCGGGAAAGACCTTCGTGTTCGTGCTGCCGGGCTCGACCGGCGCCTGCCGCGACGCCTGGGACGGCGTGCTGAAGGCGCAGCTCGACTACCGACACAAGCCCTGCAATTTCGTGGAGATTCTTCCGCGGCTCGACGAGCACCTGAAGCGCGGCAAGCTCCGCGCCGGCGCGTCAGCCTAGCCGGGCGACGACGCTCGTCGGCAGGCGCAGCATGAGGAGACCGCCGCGCAGCGCGGCCTTGCCCCAGGCGCCGCGCGCGTCCGGATCGACAGGAGCGAGCGCCCGCGACCTGAGGCGCAGCAGGCGGCGCGAGCCGATACGACGCACGAGGTCGGCCTCGGCCATTGCGGGAAGGTTCCGGAAGCCGCCGGCTTTCTCGTAGAGCGCGCGGTGGACGATCAGCCCCTGCTGCGCGCGCGGCAGTCCGGTCAGAAAGCGATAGAGCCCAGAAAAGCGCTCGGTCAGGCGCGCGCTGGCGTCGAAACTGTCGAGGCCGAACGAGAAGGTCAGAGCGCGCCGCTCGGCCTCGCCGCGCCGCTCCAGCGTCTCGATCATGGCGGCCGCCTCGCGGTGCCAGCCCTCCTCGAGGACGACGCCGGGTTCGAGCACCATCACCCATGGCCCCTTCGCGGCGCGGGCCGCACGGTCGAGCCTGGCGCCGCGGGCCTGAGCGCCGCCTGCGACGGCATCCGCGACCCGGCAACCGGCGAGGTCCGCAACCTCGAGCGTGGCGTCCGAGGACCCCAGATCCGCGACCGTCACGTCCCGCACCACGCCGTCCGCGGCGGCCGAGACGAGCGACGCCAGCGTGCGCACGAGGGCCCGCTCGTCGTTCCGGGTTGGGATGACAACGCTCAGCATCGCCAAATCCCTAGCATGCCAGCGATTATCTGTCCGTTGCGCCATTGCGCCGCTGCTTCGGGAAACGCGGCACGAAATGTTCTTGCTATGTTCCTTTTTGTTTCCTAGATTTCCTGCATGTCGCTGCCGCTCCCCTCTCCGGTCTTCCGGACAGCTCCCGAAACCGCCGTCTCGCACGAGCGGCGCCGCGGACGCGGCGTGGTCTCGAACGCGTCCGGACGGTTCGAGCCGTACCAGCGCGCCGTCGAGGACGACGGCTGGGAGGGTCTTGGCGACCTGCCGCCGTTCAAGACCGAGGTGACGCTGGAGACGGCGCGCACGGCGATCACCCGCAACCAGTCGCCCGACATCGCCTTCGACCGATCGATCAACCCCTATCGGGGCTGCGAGCACGGCTGCGTCTACTGCTTCGCGCGGCCGACCCACGCCTTCCTCGGCCTGTCGCCCGGGCTCGACTTCGAGAGCCGGCTGACGGCCAAGCCAAACATCGCCGAGCTGCTGCGGCGTGAGCTCGCCGCGCCGAGCTACAAGCCGCGGACGATTGCGCTCGGCACAAACACGGACCCCTACCAGCCGATCGAACGCACGCACCGCCTGACGCGCAAGATCCTCGAGGTGCTGGAGGAGACGCGGCATCCGGTCGGCATCGTGACGAAGTCGGCGCTGGTGCTGCGCGACATCGATATCCTCGCCCGCATGGCCGCGCAGGGGCTCGCTAAGGTGGCGATCTCGATCACGACTCTCGATCCGGTTCTCGCCCGCGACATGGAGCCAAGGGCGCCGACGCCGGCGCGACGGCTCGAGACGGTGCGCACGCTGGTCGCGGCCGGAATTCCCGTCACGGTGCTGACGGCCCCGATCATCCCCTCGCTCAACGACCACGAGATCGACCGGCTGCTGGAGGCCGCGCACGCCTCGGGCGCGACGGAGGCGGGCTACGTGCTGCTGCGGCTCCCGAACGAGATCAAGGACCTCGTGCAGGAGTGGCTGCTGGAGCGCCATCCGGGGAAGATGCGCCGCATCCTGTCGCTGGTGAAGGATACGCGCGGCGGCAAGATGTACGATTCCGGCTGGGGCGTGCGGCAGACCGGTGAGGGCCCGGTCGCGTGGACGATCGGCCGCCGCTTCGAGCTCGCCGCGCGACGGCTCAAGCTCGACCGCCGGCACCTTCGCCTCAGGACCGACCTGTTCACGCCACCGCCGAAGGCGGCGCGCGGCGGGCAGTCGCCGGAGGACCAGCTCAGCCTGTTCTGAGCGGCGCCGAAGCGTTCCGGTCAGTAGGCGTCGAACTTCTCCCTCATCGCCTCCTCCTCCTGTCGGACGCGGCGCCAGAGGGGGATGCAATAAAGCGGCAGCCCGACCAGCAGCGTGGCGAAGCCGTGCATGGCGAGCGCGAAGCCGATCAGTTCGGGCAGGATGTTCAGAACGTAGTTCGGATGTCGCACATGGCGGTAGAGCCCGGTCGCGACCAGCCGGTGGCCGGGCGACACGATGAGCTTGACCGTCCATTGCGGGCCGATATCCCGCAGGACGAGCAGCAGCGCGACGGCGCCGAAGGCGTAGATCGCAAGGCCCGCCGCGCTGATCCCATTGAACGAGGAGCCTCGCAGAACGCCCTCCGCGATCGCGGCGAGATAGAAGACCGTGTGCGCGATCGCGAGCAGGCGCGTGTTGCCTGCGCCGAACTCGACGGCGCCGGCCGCCTTCAGGCGCTTTTCGTTGCTGACCGAGACCACGAGCGTCGCGAGGCGGAAGGCGATCGCCGCGAGTGCAATCAGGATCAATTCAGCGGCCCCGAGACAGGGTTGAAGGGACGCCCCTCCGATAGCCCGAAGGCGACCGCCGACGGAAGCCAAAGCGCCCTGCGCACTCGCGGGCGCGGATCGAATCGTCCATGTTCGCCGCCATGCGCAAGCCATTCGACGCGCGGGTCCCGGCGCCCGGCATCGCCCCGAAACCGGTTCAGGCCAAGGCGATCACGCTCGTCGCGACCTTCCGGCGCGAGACGGCGGCGATGAAGGCCGGCCGCCAGGTCGTCGCCGGCGTCGACGAGGCCGGACGCGGCCCGCTCGCAGGCCCGGTGGTCGCCGCCGCCGTCGTGCTCGATCCGAAGCGCCGGCCGAAGGGGCTGGCGGACTCCAAGACGCTGACGGCCGAGCGGCGCGAAGAGCTGTTCGCCGAGATCATGGCGACGGCGTCGGTCTCCTTCGTCGCGGCCTCCACGGCGCGGATCGAGGCGCTCAACATCCGCGGCGCGACGCTCTGGGCGATGTCGCGCGCCGTCGCCGGGCTGAACCGGCGACCGGACATCGCCTTCATCGACGGGCGCGACAGGCCGCCGGGCCTCGCCTGCGACGCCGAGGCGGTGATCGGCGGGGACGGGCTTGTGATGTCGATCGCGGCCGCCTCGATCGTCGCGAAAGTCGTGCGCGACCGGATGATGCGCCGGCTCGCGCAGGATTTCCCGGACTACGGCTTCGAGCGGCACATGGGATACGGCACGCCGGAACACCTTGCAGCCTTGTCCCGCGTCGGCCCCTGCGCGCATCACCGCCGCGGCTTCGCGCCGATCGCGGCGCTGCTGGCGGCGCAAGTCGCGGCCTGAGGCGAACGACGGAACGTTTCGGCCGCCCGGCCGCTTCCCGTCCATGCATGGGAGGGAGCGATGCCGGCGACGCTGAAAGGCTCCTGCCGCTGCGGCGGCGTGACGTTCGAGGTGGAGAGCGCAGCGCCGGTCCCCTACCAGCTCTGTTACTGCACGATCTGCCGCAAGACCGCGGGCGGAGGCGGATACGCCATCAACCTGTCGGCCGACGCCCGCACGCTGAAGCTCGGCGGCGACGCGAAGCCCTCCGTCTACCACGCCGAGATCGCCGACGAGGACGGCGCCTGCGAGCGCTCGCCGGCGGAGCGCAACTTCTGCCCGCGTTGCGGAACCGCGCTCTGGCTGTTCGACCCGCGCTGGCCGGAGCTGCTCCACCCCTTCGCCTCGGCGATCGACAGCGAGCTTCCCGCCCCGCCAGAACGGACTCATCTGATGCTGCGGTTCAAGGCCGACTGGGTCGAGCCGGACGTCGGGCCCGGCGACCGCACGCACGACCTCTATCCCGACGAGTCGATCGAGGACTGGCACAGGCGGCACGGTTTGTGGGTCGACTGAGCCCGCCGGTCCGGCGTCAACCTTCCGTTCACCCTGTTCCTTGACCCGCGCTTTACGTTACCGAACGCAGAATCACGCCCGTCAAAGCGTAAACACCGGACGGGTCACATGGCGTATCGGCGTAACGGGGCGGCCCTCAGGGCGCCCATCGAAGCTCCCGCCCTCCCCCTCGACACGATCCTGCTCGGGGACTGCATCGCGGAGCTCGAGAAGCTGCCGCCGGCCTCGGTCGATCTCGTCTTCGCCGACCCGCCCTACAACCTCCAGCTCCAGGGCGACCTGCGGCGTCCCGATCAGAGCCTGGTCGACGCCGTCGACGACGCCTGGGACCAGTTCGAAAGCTTTTCGGCCTACGACGCCTTCACCCGCGCCTGGCTTCTGCAGGTGCGCCGGGTGCTGAAGCCGACCGGCACGCTCTGGGTCATCGGCAGCTACCACAACATCTTCCGCGTCGGCGCGACCCTGCAGGACCTCGGCTACTGGATCTTGAACGACGTCGTGTGGCGCAAGACCAACCCGATGCCGAACTTCCGTGGGCGCCGCTTCACCAATGCGCACGAGACCATGATCTGGGCCGCGCGCGGCGCGGACTCGAAAGGCTACACCTTCAACTACGAGGCCCTGAAGGCGGGCAACGAAGACCTGCAGCCGCGCTCCGACTGGCTGTTCCCGATCTGCTCGGGCGGAGAGCGCCTCAAGGGTGGCGACGGCAAGAAGGTCCATCCGACCCAGAAGCCCGAGGCGCTGCTCGCCCGCGTCCTGCTGTCGGCCTCGAAGCCCGGAGACGTCGTGCTCGACCCGTTCTTCGGCTCCGGCACCACCGGCGCGGTGGCGAAACGCCTCGGGCGTCACTTCATCGGCGTCGAGCGCGACCGCGACTACGCCGCCGCCGCCCAGGCCCGCATCGACGCGGTGACGCCGGAATCGCATGACGCCATCGTCGCCGCGCCCGCCAAGCGCGAGGCCGCCCGGGTCGCTTTCGCGACGGTGGTCGAGCGGGGCCTCGTGAAGCCCGGCCAGCGGCTCGTCGACGAGCGCGGCCGCCACGAGGCGCTTGTGCGCGCCGACGGCACGATTTCGAACGGAACGGTGATCGGCTCGATCCATCGCATCGGCGCCGTCGTGCAGGGCCGCGAGGCCTGCAACGGCTGGACCTTCTGGCATGTGCCCGGTCCGGCCGGTCTCGTTCTGATCGACAGCTTTCGCGAGATTCTGCGCGCTGAGGATGCGTAAGCGGGCGACAAGCAACCGCTAACCAATCCGCTGCACAATTTTCACGCGCCGCGCGTGGCGGCATGATTCGGATGGCCGCCATGTTCGGTTTTTCTCTGCGTGCGTCGCTGATCGCGCTCTCCGCTTTGTCGCTGGCGCTGGCGGTCGGCCTCGGAACAGTCTCCCTTCACGGGCTCAAAGCGGTGAACGCCGGCGCTGAGGCGCTGCGCGGCAACCTGCGCGACCGGCTCGACAACGCCGCGGGCATGGCGGTCGCCTTCAATCGCATGCGGGTCGCAGAGGCCGAGCATGTCGCGACCTCGAACGCGCCGGAGAAGCAGGACGCGGTGAACGCGATCCAGACGGCGAAGGGCGAGTTCCACAAGCGCGCGGACGCCTACAGGGCGACGCTCGGAGCGGACGACGAGCAGGAAGCCAGGCTCCTGACCGGCCTCACCCGCAGCTTCGAGACCTACCAGCAGCTTGACGCCCAGTTCATCGACTTCTCCTCGACCTATCGCGAGATCGACGCCGGAGCCCTCTTCACCGGGGCCATGAAGCAACGCGCCAAGCCGATCGAGAACGCGGTCGAGGAGCTGATGTCGCTGAGCGCCCTCACCGCCGACGGCGCCGAGGCCCAGAACGTCGCGACCTACTCCCAGGCCTGGTGGCTCGCGCTGCTCTTCCTCATCGGTTCGCTCGCTGTCTCGCTCGGGCAGAGCGCCTTCGCACTCGTCGGCGTCAGCCGGCCGCTCGACCGGATCCGTTCGGTGATGACCAAGGTCGCCGGCGGCGATCTCGCGGTCGAAGTGCCTTACGCCGGCCGCCGTCACGAGATCGGAGCGATGGCCCGCGCGGTCGAGGCCTTCAAGCAGGATCTCGTCCACGCCCGCGAGCTTGAAAGCGAGAACGCCCTCGCCAAGGCCGGCGTCGAGGCGCAGCGCAAGACGGCCTCGCTCGCGCTCGCCGACCAGTTCGAAGGCGCGATCGGCGGCATCATCTCGAGCGTATCCGCGGCCGCGACCGAGCTCGCCACGACCGCCCGCGCCATGTCCACGACCGCCGACCGCACCGCCACCCAGTCGAACCGCGTCGCGGAAGCAGCCGAGCAGGCCGCCGCGGACGTGAACGGCGTCACCTCCTCCACCGAGGAGCTCGGCCACTCCGTCGAGGAGATCGGCCGGCAGGCGGTCGACGCCGCGCGCCTCGCCCAGCAGACCGTCGACGACGCCGCGCGCACCGGGCAGCTGGTCCGCGACCTCAGCGAGGCGGCGCGGCGCATCGGCGACGTGGTCGACCTCATCTCGGACATCGCCGCCCAGACCAACCTGCTGGCGCTCAACGCCACCATCGAGGCGGCGCGCGCGGGAGAAGCCGGCCGCGGCTTCGCGGTCGTCGCCCAGGAAGTGAAGACGCTCGCCACCCAGACTGCAAACGCGACCGCCGAGATCACCCGCCAGATCGGCGCGACGCAGAACGCAACGCATGACGCCGTCGACGCCATCGAAGGCATCAGCGGACGCATCCGGGCCATGAGCGAGACGGCCGACGCCATCGCCTCGGCGGTCGGGCGTCAGGAGATCTCGACGCGGGACATCGCGCAGCGCGTCTCGCTCGCCGCCACCGGCACGAGCGACATCAAGACGGGCATCTCCGACGTCGCCACGGCCACCGACGAGACCGGCACCGCCGCGACCCAGGTGCTCGAGGCGGCGACCGACCTGTCGCGCCAGTCCGAAAGCCTCGCCGCCGAGCTCGGCCGCTTCATGTCGAGCGTGCGCGCGGCCTGAGCCGATCGCCGAGCGCATGGGCGAGCACTTTCCGGAAGACCGTCGGCAGCGCCTCGTCTGCGAGACGCTCGACCGGCGTCCAGCGCGCGCCTGAGGGCGCGCGCGCCCCAGCCGGGGCGTCGGCGACCAGCACCGCGAGCTCCAGCGCGAAGTGCGTGAACACATGCGTGGCGACGCCGGGCGTGCGCCGCCAGGTGGCGGCGAGCGGCGCGTCGGCCGCGAGGCTCGCGAGCGGCGCCGAAAGGTCGAGGTCTTCCGACCAGCGTCCGGTCGGCGTCTCGGTCATTCCGCCGAGCAGCCCCTTCGCCGGGCGGTCCCGCAGCAAGACCTCGCCGTCGGCCCGCTCGAGGACGAAGGCGACGCCGTAGCGTGTCGGCCGCGCCGCCTTCGGCGCCTTGCGCGGATAGGTCTCCGGCGCGCCCTCGGCGTGCGCGACGCAGGCGCCGCTCCAGGGGCACAGCGCGCAGGCCGGCTTTCGCGGCGTGCAGATCGTCGCGCCGAGATCCATCATCGCCTGCGCGAAATCGCCGTGACGCGACGCCGGCGCGAGCGTCGCGGCGAGCCGGCGAATCTCGGGCTTCGCGCCCGGCATCGACGCCTCGACCGCGAACAGGCGGCTCACGACGCGCTCGACATTGCCGTCGACGACCGTCGCCGGGCGGTCGAAGGCGATCGACGCGATCGCGGCCGCCGTGTAGGGGCCGACGCCCGGCAGCGCGAGGAGCGCCGCCTCGCTGTCGGGAAAGCGCCCGCCATGGTTTTCGACCACGGCCTTCGCGCAGGCATGGAGGTTGCGAGCGCGGGAGTAGTAACCGAGCCCGGCCCAGAGCTTCAGCACCTCGTCGAGCGGCGCCGCGGCGAGGCTCGCGACGTCGGGAAAGCGGTCGAGAAAGCGCAGGAAGTAGGGACCTGCCGCCTTCACCGTGGTCTGCTGGAGCATGATCTCGGACAGCCAGACCCGGTACGGGTCGGCCCGCGCGCCCGGCTCCGCCCGCCACGGGAGCCGGCGCCGATGGCGGTCGTACCAGGCGAGCAAGGCGTTCGGATCGGGCGCGACTGGCTGGCGGCGGACCATTGCGACGGGATAGACTCAGAATGATTTGAGCCGACACGTCGACAGAACTCCGCCGCCCCCGCAAGGCCATGCTGAAACCATCCCGCGTCAAACGCCTGTCCGACTTCGTGCCCGAGGCGATCGGCCCGGTCGCGGCGCGTCAGGGATTTGCGGGAGGCGAGGTCGTCGCGCGCTGGGCGGCGATCGTCGGCCCGGAGATCGCGGCGGTGGCGGCGCCGGTGAAGCTGCATGCGCCGCGCTCGAAGTCGTCCGATCCGGACGCGGCCCCCGAGCGCGCGAGCCTGACGCTGCGCGTCGAGGGCGCCTTCGCGCTCGAGATCCAGCATCGCTCGCATGAGATCATCGAGCGGGTGAACGCGCATCTCGGCTGGCCCTGCGTCGGCCAGATCAAGATCCGCCAGGGCGCCGTGGTCCCTTCGAGCGCACAGCCGGCGCGGCGCGCCCCGCCCCCGGCGACCGAGGCGGAGCGCGTCGCGGCGCGCGCCGCGACGGCGGCCGTCGACGATCCGGAGCTCGCCGAGGCGCTAGCCCGGCTCGGCGAGGCCGCGCTGGCGGCGGCGCGCGGGCCCGGCGGCGGCTGACCCGCCGGCCCCTCGAAAATACGAGAGCGTGACGGCCCGTCTTGCCGCCCGGCTTGCTTAAGCCACATTCCTCTTGCGAAAAGGCGGGAACCTCGCGACCTTCCGCGCCTCCGGACGCCGAGAGCGTCGCTTCGAAGACGCGCCGAAACGAGCGCTCCGACCCAAGGATCCGTCACGTGAGCCTGACGACCAGCATCACCCGCCGCAGCCTGCTCGAAAGCGCCGCCCTCGCCACGGCCGGCCTCGCCGCCCTGTCGCTCATGCCCCGGCTCGGCGTCGCCCCGTCCGCCTTCGCCCAGGCCCCCAGCGCCGAGGAGCTCGCGGTCACCGGCAAGCTGCCCGAGATGTCGGAAGGCAAGGCCGACGCGCCCGTGACGATCATCGAATACGCGTCCATGACCTGCGGCCACTGCGCCCAATTCGCGGCGCAGACCTTCCCCAAGCTGAAGGCCGAATACATCGACACCGGGAAGGTGCGCTTCATCCTGCGGGAGTTCCCGCTCGATCCGCTAGCCGCCGCCGGCTTCATGATCGCCCGCTGCGCCGGGGACGACAAATACTTCGCCGTCGTCGACCTGCTGTTCAAGGAGCAGAAGAGCTGGGCCTACTCCGACAAGCCGGTCGAGGGGCTGCAGAACCTGGTGAAGCAGGTGGGATTCTCACAGCAAAGCTTCGAGGAGTGCTTGCAGAATCAGGAGCTGCTCGATGGAGTGAACGAGGTTCGCCAGCGGGCGGCCGAGAAATTCGGGGTCAACTCGACGCCGACGTTCTTCATCAACGGCAAGATCCAGCGCGGGGCGCTGACGTTTGAGAACCTCAAGCAGATCCTCGACCCGCTCGTGGAGAAGAAGAGCTGAGCTTTTCGCTCTCCAGGCGCGCGCTCGCGAATCGTCGCCGGGCCTGACACGTAAGGGCCGGCCGCTTCTCGGCGGGGGCCCGCGATGAACTTCACGCGGCTGCGCCTCGCCGGCTTCAAGACCTTCGTCGATCCCATAGACGCGCCGATCGAGCCGGGGCTGACCGGCATCGTCGGCCCGAACGGCTGCGGCAAGTCGAACCTCGTCGAGGCGCTGCGCTGGGTGATGGGCGAAAGCTCCTTCAAGTCCCTGCGCGCCTCGGGGATGGAGGACGTCATCTTCGCCGGCTCGACCAGCCGCCCGGCGCGCAACCACGCCGAAGTCTCCCTCACGCTCGACAACGCCTCCGGCTTCGCGCCGGCGCCCTATGAGGCCGCCGCCGAGATCGAGGTGTCGCGCAAGATCTCGCGCGGGCTCGGCTCGGCTTACCGCATCAACGGCCGCGAGGTGCGGGCGCGCGACGTCCAGCTGCTGTTCGCGGACGCCTCCTCCGGCGCGCGCTCGCCATCGATGGTGGGACAAGGCCGCGTCGGCGAGATCATCAACGCCCGGCCCGACCAGCGCCGCCGCATCCTGGAAGAAGCCGCCGGCATCGCGGGCCTGCACCAGCGCCGCCGCGAGGCCGAACAGCGGCTCGAGGGCGCGGAGCAGAATCTGTCGCGCGTCGAGGACGTGCTCGGCCAGCTCGCCGGCCGCATCGAGAGCCTGAAGAAACAGGCGCGCGGCGCCGAGCGCTACCGCCAGCTCAGCGAGGAGATCCAGACGGCCGAAGGCCTGTCGCTGCTCGCGCGGCACGCGGCGGATTCGGCGGGGATGCATGCGGCGGAGTCCGCAGAGACCGAGGCGCTCGCGGCGGTCGCCGAAGCGACGCGCCTCCAGGGCGAGGCCGCGCGCGCGGAGGCGGTCTCCGCCCATGCGCTCGAACCCGCCCGTCACGCCGCCGCGGAAGCGGAGGCGGCGCTCCGCCGGATCGCGCTCAAGGCCGGCGAGCTCGAGGGCGAGGAAGGCCGCGCCCGCGCTCGGCTCGCGGAACTCGCCGCCCGGCTCGCGCAGATCGAGGGCGACGTCGCACGCGAGGGATCGCTGGGAGAGGACGCCGCGGCGGCGCTTCGGCGGATCGAGGCCTCGCTAGCGGAGTTTTCCGATGCGGCGGCGGCGCCGTCGGACGAGGCCGATCGCGCGGCGCTCGCCGAGGCCGAGCAGGCCGTCGCGACGCACGAGGCTTCGCTTGCCGAGGCCACCGAGGCGCAGGCCGCGTGCGTCGCGGAACGTCGTGACCTGGAACGCCGGCGGCACGAGCAGGCGGAGCGCATCGCGCGGCTCGACCGCGAGGCGGCAGGGCTCGCGGGCGAAGCTGCGACGCTCAATCAAGAAGCCGGCCGCAACGGCGACGTCGAAGCGCTCGGCGCGCGGTTCGAGGCGGAGCGGGCGCGCAACCGCGACGCGGACCGCGCCGTCGAGGCCGCCGAAGCCGCCCATGCGGCGGCGCGCACGGCCGAGGCCGACGCCCGCCGCCCCGCCGGCGATGCGACGTCGCGCGCCGAGCGGGCGCTCGCCGAGGCGCGGGCGCTGGCGAAGCTCGTTGCCGACGTTCCCGGCCGCGCCTATCCGCCGGCGGTCGAGCTTTTGGTCGTCGATCCGGGCTACGAGGTGGCGCTCGGCGCAGCGCTCGGCGACGATCTCGACGCCGCCGTCGACCCGCGCGCGCCGGCCCATTGGGCGGCGAGCGCGGCCGTCGGCGACCCAGCGCTGCCCCAAGGAGTCGACACGCTCGCCGAACATGTGGTGGCGCCGGCGGAGATGTCCCGGCGGCTCGCCCAGATCGGCGTCGTGTCGCGCGCCGACGGCCCGCGTCTTCGCGCGATGCTGAAGCCCGGCCAGCGGCTTGTCAGCCGCGAGGGCGACCTGTGGCGTTGGGACGGGCTGACGCTCGGCGCGGACGCGCCGACGCCGGCCGCGCGCAGGCTCGCCGAGAAGAACCGGCTCGGCGCCGTCGAGCGCGCCGCCGCCGAGGCTTGCGCCGAGCGCGACCGCCTGCGCGCCGCGTCGGAGATCGCGCGCGCAAGAGCCGGTCAGGCCGCCAACGCCGAGCGCGCGGCACGCGAGGAAGCCAAGGCCCGGCGCGCGGCGGTCGAATCCGCCCGCGAGGCTCATGTGGCCGCCGAGCGCGCGGTCGCGCGCGTCGCGGCGCGGCTTTCGGCCGTCGAAGAAGCGCGGGCGCGAATCGCGGCCCAGCTGGAAGAGGCGCGGGCCGCCGCCGGCGACGTCTCCGCCCGGCTCGCCGCGCTGCCCGAGCCCGGGGCGGAGGTCGACCTTTCCGAACTGAAGGCGGCGGTCGCCGAGGGGCGGCGCGAGGCCGCCGCACGCCGGGCGGCGCTCGAAACCCGTGCGGCGGAGGCGCGGCGCCAGGCGGCGCGACGGCAGGAGCTTCAGGCCGAACGCGAGGCGTGGACCCGTCGTCGCGACGGCGCCGCCGAGCGGCTCGCCGACTTTGCGCGACGCCGCGCCGAGACCGAGGCCGAGCGCGCCGGCCTCGCCGACCGCCCGGACGAGCTTGCGGCGGAACGCATCCGGCTGCGCGTCGCGCTGGACGGCGCCGAAAAGGCCGCGCGGGCGGCCGCTGAAGCGTTTTCCATCGCGGAGACGCGTCACCGCGAAGCCGAACGCGCCGCACGGGTCCGCCTCGACGCCCTGTCCCAGGCGCGCGAAGGGGCCGCCCGGGCCGGCGCAAGATTGGAGGCCGCGCGCGAAAAGGCCGCGGCCGCCGCTGAGCGCATCATGGAAACGCGCGGCCTGACGCCGGGAGAGCTGGCTGCCTCGCTGTCAGGCGCGCCGCGCGAGACGCCGGAAGAGATCGAGGCGCGGCTGTCGCGCGCGCTCGCCTCGCGCGAGCGTCTCGGCCCGGTGAACCTGCGCGCCGAGCAGGACCTCGCAGAGGCGGAACAGGCGACCGGAACCCTGTCAGCGGAACGCGAGGACCTGACGGAGGCGATCGCGCGCCTCAGGGCCGCGGTGCGCTCGCTCAACAGCGAGGGCCGGGGTCGGCTTCTGTCCGCATTCGAACGGGTCGACGCCAATTTCCGGACGCTGTTCCAGAAACTGTTCGAGGGCGGCGAGGCCCGGCTCGAACTGGTCGAATCGGACGATCCGCTGGAGGCCGGCCTCGAAGTGATCGCGCGCCCGCCGGGTAAGAAGCCGCAGACGCTTTCCCTGCTGTCGGGCGGGGAGCAGGCGCTGACGGCGCTCGCGCTCGTCTTCGGGGTGTTCCTTACCAATCCCGCGCCGGTCTGCGTGCTCGACGAGGTCGACGCGCCGCTCGACGACGCCAATGTCGAGCGCTTCTGCGCGCTGCTTGCGGAAATGTCGTCGATCACGACCACGCGCTTCCTGACGGTGACGCACAACCCGATCACCATGGCGCACATGGACCGGCTGCTCGGCGTCACCATGTCGGAGCGCGGCGTCAGCCAGCTCGTCTCGGTCGATCTGCAGACGGCGGAGCGTCTGGCCGAGGCGGTGTAGCGCCGTTCGCTGGGACGCCAGCCCCTCGCCCGCGCTCCTGCGTCGCGGCGCGACCTTTGGGCAATAGTGGGCAGCGCGCAACCTTTTCACAGTCTTGTCAGACACTTAGCGCTTTGCGGCGGAACCTTGACACGCCAAGGCCCGAAAACTAGGGTGCGCGCGATTTTCGGGGGCGGTCGGTCGCTCCGGGGGTTCGTCGCGATCGGCGCGCCAAGTCGCAAGGCTCTGGATGTCGCAGGATCCTGACCGTAGCCCCGGACCGACCCGTTCCCAGGACGACGGCGCCTTGTCCGACCGGCTCGCCCGGCTGGACAGCGCGCTGAAGCGGCGGTCGGACCCGGGCGGGACCGGTGACGCCGGAGCCCCCTCGCGGAGCTCCGACGCCAAAGGTCTCGCCATTGCGCTGCGCATGGGGTCCGAGTTCATCGCCGCGGTCATCGTCGGCGGCGCGATCGGATGGGGCATAGATCGCCTCGCCGGATCGAGCCCTTGGGGAATGATCGTCTTCCTGATGCTCGGCTTCGCGGCGGGCGTGCTGAACGTCCTGCGTTCAGCCGGTCTCGTCAGTAAGCCGGGAGACTGAACGCAGGCCGCAAGGCCATTTGGGATTACACGGCGCCATCTGCGCGCCGCGACGAGGAAGCTCAGGAACAGATGGCCGGCGAATCCCCCGACCCAATCCACCAGTTCAATATCGTTCCGCTCGTCGGCGACGGCCCCCTCGCTTTCACCAATTCCGCGCTGTTCATGGCGATCACCACAGCGGTGATCATCGGCTTCCTGCTGCTCGCCACGTCGAGCCGCACGCTGGTGCCGAGCCGCCTTCAGTCGCTCGCGGAGCTCGGCTACGAGTTCGTCGCCAAGACGGTCAGGGACTCGGCGGGCAACGAGGGGATGAAGTTCTTCCCCTTCGTGTTCTCGCTGTTCATGTTCATCCTGGTCTCGAACATGATCGGGCTGATCCCGTACACCTTCACGGTGGCGAGCCATCTGATCGTGACCTTCGCGCTGGCGATGTCGGTGTTCCTCACCGTCATCATCTACGGCTTCATCAAGAACGGCTCGCACTTCCTGAAGCTGTTCGTGCCGTCGGGCATCCCGGGCTACATCCTGCCGCTGGTGGTGCTGATCGAGATCATCTCGTTCTTCTCCCGGCCGATCAGCCTCAGCGTCCGTCTGTTCGCCAACATGCTGGCGGGCCACATCACGCTGAAGGTGTTCGCCGGCTTCGTGACCATGCTGAGCGGCGCGCTCGGCGCGGTCGGGCTGCTGGTCGGCATCCTGCCGCTGCTGCTCGCCGTGGCGATCACGGGCCTTGAGCTGCTGGTCGCCTTCCTGCAGGCCTACGTCTTCACGATCCTGACCTGCATCTACCTCAACGACGCGATCCACCCCGGCCACTGACCGGACCGGAAACTCCGGCGGCCCGGCTCAGAAGTCCGCGTCGCCGCACACCTCGAACGAACGCCTGAAGGAGCATCTGTCATGGAAGAACTGGGCAAGTACATCGGCGCGGGCCTCGCGACCATCGGCCTCGCCGGCGCCGGCATCGGCGTGGGCCAGATCTTCGCCGCCTTCCTGGCCGGCGCGCTGCGCAACCCCTCGGCCGCCGACGGCCAGTTCGCCCGTCTGATCTTCGGCTTCGCCGTGACGGAAGCGCTCGGCATCTTCTCGCTGCTGATCGCGCTGCTGCTGCTCTTCGCCGTCTGAACCCCGGCGTTCGTTCGAAAACGGCCGCGCGACGCCTGACCGGCGTCGCGTGAGCCCACGGAAAACGGCGTGATGTTCGACAAGATCGGCCCAACCAGCCTCTACGTCCTGTCCCAGGACGACCCCCACGCCCCGCTGCTGCACCTCGCGGCGGCGACGGACACGCATGGCTCGCCCGAGACCCATGCGACGACCGAGGCGCATGGCGGCGCCGAGGGCCACAAGGGACCCTTCCCGCCCTTCGACAGCTCGAACTTCGCCGGTCAGCTGTTCTGGCTCGCCATCTTCTTCGGCGTGCTGCTGATCGTGATGGCCAAGGTCGCGCTGCCGCGGCTGAAGAACATCGTCGAGGGCCGCGCGGAGCGGATCGCGAGCGACCTCGCCGAGGCGAACCGCCTCAAGAAGGAAACGGACGACGCGATCGCGGCCTATGAGAAGACGCTGGGCGACGCCCGCGCCGAGGGCCACCGCATCGCCGCCGAGACGCATGAGAAGGTCGCGCGCGAAGCCGACGAGCACCGCAAGGGACTCGAGGCGGACCTGAACGCCAAGCTCGAGGCGTCCGAGGCGCAGATCTCCGCGACCAAGTCGGCCGCGCTCGGCAACGTCCGCGGCATTGCGGTCGACGCCGCCGGCGCGATCGTCGAGCGCCTGACCGGACGGCCTGCAGCCGGCCCGGACATCGAGCGGGCGGTCGACGCCTCGCTCGCGAACTGACGGGAGACGACGATGGGCAGCGCTGAATTCTGGGTCCTTGTCGCCTTCGTCCTGTTCGTCGCGTTGCTGTTCTACGTCGGCGCGCCGGGCAAGATCGTCGGCTCGCTCGACAGCCGCGCCGACAAGATCAAGGCCGAGCTCGAGGAAGCCCGCGCGCTTCGCGAGGAGGCGGCGCAGGTTCTGGCCGACTACAAGCGCAAGCGCGAGGAGGCCGAACGGGAGGCCCACGCGATCGTCGAGGCCGCCAAGAAGGACGCCGCCGCCTATGCGGCCGACGCCAAGGCCAAGGCCGAGGAGTTCGTCGCGCGCCGCACCAAGGCGGCCGAGCAGAAGATCGCTCTCGCCGAAAGCCAGGCGGTCGCGGAAGTGCGCGCCGCCGCCGCCGACGCGGCCGTCGCCGCCGCCGAGAAGGTTCTCTCGGGCCAGGCCAAGGGCGAACTCGGCGACAGCCTGTTCGACAAGGGTCTTTCGGAAGTCCGCGCCAAGCTCAACTGAGCCGCAAAATCTCGTAAAATCGCTCAAGGCCGTCCGCGAGGGCGGCCTTTTGCGTTTCAAGGCCAGCAGTTGGTCAGACCGAAGCGTCGTCCTCGACGATGCGCTCCGCTGCGAATACGTCGAAGCCCTCCAGCATCCGCGCATTGACCCCGCATTCGGGATAGGCGCCGCGCGGCGTCCAGGCCAGGCCGCAGCCGCATGCGGCGCAGCGGTGAAACGCAAGGTGGCGACGGCCCCAGACATAGGTCTCGATCGCTCCCTCGATCGCCACCGAGCCGACCGGGTAGTAGGCCCAGAGCGCTCCATAGCGACGACAGATCGAGCAGCGGCAGTCGGTGACGGCGCCCGGGGGACCAGGTGTCGTGACGCACACGGCGCCGCAGTGGCATCGCCCTTCCATCATCGATTGCCTCCCGCTCCTGCCATGACCCTCGCGGCAAACAGAAAGGGCGGCCAGATCGGCCGCCCATTGGTCTGTCGGATATGGCCAGCTCGCGCGTCAGTTCGTCTGGGCGGCCTGCGTCGCGGGACCACGAACCGGCTGCGCCTGCGCGGAACGGGAGCCCGGCTGCGGAGGCTGAGGCGCCCGTCCCTGCTGGCGGGCTGCAGTCGCCTGCTGCTGGCGCTGCTCGGCCAGCGCCTTGTCGCGCCGCTCGGTGAAGCCCTGCGCGGCGCGGGCCATGGCGCCGCCATTGGTGCCATTGGCGACCGTGGTGGTGACCTGCGCGCCGGGCGCGCCGGCTTGCGGCTTGGCCGAGACGACCACGGGCGACGGCTGCGGCTGGATCTCGATGCGCTGGCGGTTCGAACGGGTGGCGCGGGCGTAGCGGAAGGCCTTGGCGCGCGCGGACTTCGAGCGGTAGCTGCGCGCCGAACGAGTCGACCGGCCCGAGCGCGAGGATTTCGCGACCGGCTCCTCGACCTGCTCCTCGGCGGAGGCGACCTCGTCTCCGGCGTCCGCGCCCACGGCGGGATCGAGCCCGACGACGATGGTCCACTTGGCGTAGCCTTCGGCGGAAGGCGGCGGCAGCGACACGTTCTCCTCGACGTGCTGGAAGGACACCTTCTGCACGCCCTCCGGCATCTCGACCTTCAGGTTGATCCGCCGCGTCTCGATCTCGTTGCCCGAGGCGTCCTTGATCTGGATGGTCATCGGCGCATCGACCTGCGCCGTGTCCTTCGACTTCTTCCGCACGCTCTCCCCGACCACCCCGACCTTGACGATCGTCTCGGCGCCGAGATTGGCGCAGTCGCGGGCGAGCGCGTCCAGAGTCGCCTTGGCGCCGTCGGACTTGCGGCTGTCGCCGTCAGGCGCGAGCGTCACGGTCGGGCAGTTGGGATCGTTCGCGGGCTTGGCCGCGACACCGGCGGAGACGAGCTCCACCGCCTGCTGGGAGTCGGCGTCCGTCGGCGCGGCCGCCTCGATCGCGAGCGCGCTCGTCGCCATCATCAGCGATGCGGTCAGGCCGAAGGCGGCCGTCCGGAAGAGTTCGGACATGAATCGAACCTTAAGAAGTCTGTGTTCGCCACCTACCACATTAAATCTTTGGAGACGAATCAGGCCGAATTGCGGAAAGGCCGCAGTCAAGCGCGTTCCACAGAACTATCGTCAGAACTTCGCGTCGCCGGATGGACCCGCTTGCGCCCTGCCGCCGTGCGGGCGGCATGGTCGAGCGCGTCGAGCATCCATCGCGCGCGCCGCCTGACCGCCGGATCAGGCGAAGTTCCCCGCTCACCGACGGCGCGCCGGAATTCTGCGGAGTCGACGAACGCCGCCAGCCGGCAATAGGCACGGAACTCGCGTCGGTCCCGGCCGTCGACCGCCGACAGCGCGACCGCCCGCAGCCGGCGCATCTCTGCGGCGCCGACTCGAACGCGCGAGATCAGCGCGATCAGCCGGACCTTGAGGTACCCGCTCCTGAAGAAATACGGGTCGGCCTCGAGGAAGCGGACCGCGCCCTCGAGCCCTGCCGGATCCTGCCGCTGCAGCGCCTCGTAGTCGGCCGCGAAGGTCGGCGGATAGGCGGCCTCGACGGCCGCCCAGACGCGCTCGGCCGCCTCGCGCCACGCGGCCCGCGCCGGGTCCTTCGGATCGCGCCGGTCCTGGATGCGCGCGAACGCCTCTCCGAGCGCCCGGCGCGCAGCCTCCGCCGCAGCTGCGCGGCCGGCGTAGTCGAAGTCAGCCCTCGAGCGCTTCGAGCTCACCGATCATGCGCTCGATCAGTCCGAGACCGGTACGCCAGAAGGCCGGGTCGGCGGCGTCGAGACCGAACGGCTTCAGCAGCTCGGAATGATGCTTGGTGCCGCCGGCCGAGAGCAGCGCGAAGTAGCGCTCGGCGAAGCCGTCCGCGGCGTTCTCGTAGACCGCGTAGAGCGAGTTCACGAGGCAGTCGCCGAAGGCGTAGGCGTAGACGTAGAACGGCGAATGCGTGAAGTGGCTGATGTAGGTCCAGTAAGTCTCGTAGCCCTCGGTGAGCGCGATCGCCGGCCCGAGGCTCTCCGCCTGGACCTCCAGCCAGATCTCGCCGATGCGCTCGGTCGGGAGCTCGCCGTTGCGGCGCTCGAGATGGACCCTGCGCTCGAAGGTGTAGAAGGCGATCTGCCGGACCACCGTGTTCAGCATGTCCTCGACCTTCTGGGCGAGCATCGCCTTGCGCTGCGCCGCGTCGGTCGTGCGCGCGAGCATGGCGCGGAAGGTCAGCATCTCGCCGAACACCGAGGCGGTCTCGGCGAGGGTCAGCGGGGTCGGCGCCATCAGCGGTCCCTGCACGCCTGCCAGCACCTGATGGACGCCGTGGCCGAGTTCGTGCGCGAGGGTCATCACGTCGCGCGGCCGGCCGAGATAGTTCAGCAGCACGTAAGGATGCGCAGACGGGGTCGTCGGATGCGCGAAGGCGCCGGGCGCCTTGCCGGGCCGGGCCGGCGCGTCGATCCAGCGCTCGTCGAAGAAGCGGCGAGCGATGTCCGCCATCTTGGGCGCAAAGCCCCCATAGGCGCCGAGAACCGTGTCCTTCGCCTCCTCCCAGGGGATCGTGCGGGACGGGGCCGTCGGCAGCGGCGCGTTGCGGTCCCAGTAGTTCAGCTTCTCCATGCCGAACCACTTGGCTTTCAGCCGGTAATAGCGATGCGACAGGCGCGGATAGGAGTCGCGCACGCTCTCGACCAGCGCGTCGACCACCTCCCGCTCGACCCGGTTCGACAGGTGCCGCGCGTCGGCGACGTCTGCGAAGCTGCGCCAGCGGTCGGAGATTTCCTTGTCCTTGGCGAGCACGTTGGTGATGAGGCCGAAGGTCCGCGCGTTGGCCCTGAAGGTCTTGGCCAGGGCATGCGCCGCCTGTTCGCGGACCGCGCCGTCGGCGTCCTGCAGCTTGTTGAGGGCGGGCTCGAGCGTCAGGGTCTCGCCGCCGATCTCGTAGCGGGTCGAGGACAGCGTTTCGTCGAACAGCCGTCGCCATGCGCTCGCGCCGGTCTGCGACTTCTCGTGGAACAGCTGCTCGACGCGGTCCTCGAGCTGGTGCGGCCGCTCCTTGCGGACGTCGTCGAGGAACGGCCGGTAGCGCGCCAGCCCCTCGTCCTCGAGCGCCCTGTCGAGCGCGGCGTCGTCGAGCCGGTTGAGCTCGAGATTGAAGAACAGCAGGTGCGACCAGACGTCGGTCAGCTTCTCCTGGATGTCGCCGTAGAACTTCGAGCGCTTCGGATCGGACGTGTCCTCGGAATAGACGAGCCCGGCATAGGAGGCGACGCGCCCGGTCAGGTCGTCGATCGCCTCGTAGTCGATCACCGCCCGGACGAGGCCGCCGGCCTCGGTGAGCGCCGGCAGCTTGCCCTTGTAGGCCTCCTCGAAGGCGCGCGCGTCGTCGAGGCATTTGGCGAGGTCGCGCGCGAGCTCCGGCGCCTCGGTCGAGGCGTAGAGGTCCGCAAGGTTCCACTCCGGCAGGGCGCCGAGCACGGCTTGGGGCTGCGACAAGAGGCGTGTCTCCGGGTTCGGAAGGCGTGCGGGGTCGTGCGCAGATATCGCAAGGGCGAGCCGCCCGATCAATGGCGCCCCGGCGGAACCGTTCATCCTTAAGCGCGCGTTTACCCTGCGGGCCGATGCTTCGGCGAGGTCCGCGGCCTGTCCGCCGACGTTTCGCGAAAGCCCCCTGATGAGCGCAGTCGTCCTGATCGTCGACGACGACCCGGTCCAGCGCCGCCTGCTCGAAGGCCAGCTGCGCCGCCTCGGTCACGAGGCGCGCACGGCCGAGGACGGCGCCGGCGCGATCGACGCGTTGACGACGCCCGGCGCGGCCTACGACCTGGTCTTTCTCGACCTCGCGATGCCCGAGATGGACGGCCTGGCGGTGCTCGCCCGCATGCGCGAGCTCGGTCTCGGCGTCCCCGTCATCGTCCAGACGGCCAACGGCTCGATCGACGCGGTGGTGCAGGCGATGCGCGCCGGCGCGGTCGATTTCGTGGTGAAGCCCGTCGGACCCGAGCGGCTGCAGGTGTCGATCCGCAACGCCCTCAAGACGGACGCGCTGGCGGGCGAGGTCCGGCGCATGAGCCGGCGCGCCGCCGGCACGCTCACCTTCCGCGACCTGCCGACCCGCTCGCGCGACATGGCCGAGATCCTGCGCCTCGCCGAGCGCGCCGCCGGGTCCGGCATCCCGGTCCTGATCGAAGGCGAATCCGGCGTCGGCAAGGAGTTGCTGGCGCGCGCCATCGCCGGCTCGAGCGAGCGGCGCGGCAAGCCGTTCGTCGCCGTCAACTGCGGCGCGCTGCCGGCGAACCTCGTCGAGTCGATCCTGTTCGGCCACGAGAAGGGCGCTTTCACCGGCGCGACCGAGCGGCGGCTCGGAAAGTTCGCCGAGGCCGACGGCGGCACGCTGTTCCTCGACGAGATCGGCGAGCTCCCGGCCGACGCGCAGGTCAAGCTGCTGCGCGCCGTCCAGGAGGGCGAGGTCGACCCGGTCGGGGCCAAGCGCCCGCAGAAGGTCGACATCCGCCTGATCTCGGCGACCAACCGCGATCTCGTCGGCCAGGTCCGCGACGGGCGCTTCCGGGAAGACCTGTTCTACCGGCTGAGCGTGTTCCCGCTGCGCCTGCCGCCGCTGCGCGACCGCAGGCCCGACGTCGCCGATCTCGCGCGCAGGTTCCTCGCCCGGTTCGCGGCGGAGGTCGACCGGCCGATCGGCGGGCTCGCTCCGGAGACGCTGACGCTGCTCGAGCGCTACGACTGGCCGGGCAACGTTCGCGAACTCGAGAACGCCGTGTTCCGCGCCGTGGTTCTGTCCGACGGGCCCGACCTTGTCCCGGCCGACTTCCCGCAGATCTGCGCGGCGCTCGGCGAGACGCCGTCTTCTGCAGTCCGCGACCACGACGTCGAACCTTTCGGCGGCGCCGCGCGACCCACCTTCATCGCAAGCGAGCGGGAGGGCCCGGCGCTGGCGCTCACCGAGGCCACGGGCGCGCTCAGGACGCTCGAGTCGCTGGAGGCCGACGTGATCCGCCACGCCATCCGCCATCTCGACGGCCAGATGACCGAGGTCGCCCGTCGTCTGGGCATCGGGCGCTCGACGCTCTACAGGCGCCTGAAGGACCTCGGCCTCGACCAGGATTGTGGCGACGGCGACACGAGCGCCGACGAAGCAGCGGCGTAAAACGATCGTGTCCGAAGACGTTGTTGAATTCAGGCCCGGACGGAAGCATCGTCTCCGGGTACGACAAAGGATGAAGCCGATGGCAATCTTCACTCCAGCGTCCGCCGTCCGGCGGTCCTTTGTCATGCGCGCGTCCGCACTTTTCAGCGCAGCCGCCGTCTGCGCCCTCGTCGCCGGCTCGGCTCAGGCCGAGACCCGCAGCGACCCCGTAGCGGCCGCGGCTCCCGATCCGCTCTACACGCCGCCGGCCGTCGGCGACCGCGACTTCTCGACCGGCGCGCTCGCCAATCCCGCCGCGACGCCCGACGCCGCCGCCACTGCGCCCGCTGCGACCTCGCCCGCTGCGACGGCGCCCGCGACCGCCGCGCCTTCGCCGGCCCCCGTTCCGACGACCGAGCTCAGCGGTCTCGCGCCGCTGCCCGCGGCGGTGATCGCGACGCTCGGCGATCCGACCTTCAAGATCTCGCAGTCGGACCGCGACGCGCTCAAGGCGTTCTACTCGGCGCGTCAGGGCGCGCCGTTCTGGATTTCGAACAACGGCTTCACCGACAAGGCCGAGGCCGCCAAGTCGCGCATCGCCAGGGCGTCCGAGGACGGCCTCGATCCGAAGGCGTTCAAGCTGCCGGCGTCCCCCGCGGGCGCTGCGCCTTCCGACGTCGCGCAGGCCGAGATCCGCATGTCGCTTGCGGCCCTCGCCTATGGCCGGCAGGCCTGGAGCGGCCGGATCACGCCGAGCGCGATCAGCCCGCTCGTCACCGCCCAGCCGTCGCCCTTCGACGCGCAGGCCGCGCTCGCCTCGCTCGAGCAGAGCCACGACGTCGCCGTCACCCTCGACGGCTTCAACCCTCAGCACCCGCAGTTCCTGGAGCTCCGCAAGCTGCTCGCCTCGGCGCGCGCGACGCATGTCGAGGCGCCCGAGCAGCCGCGGATCGCGGCCGGCAAGCTGCTGGAGCCGGGCGGCCAGGATCCGCGCGTGCCGGCCCTGCGCAAGCGGCTCGGCATCTCGGGCGCGCCCGACGACCTTTATTACGACGGCGAGCTCGAGCAGGCGGTCATCGACTTCCAGAAGAAGAACAAGATCGGCGCGTCCGGCCTCGTCAACAAGATCACCATCCGCGCGCTGAACGCCGGCTCCCACCCGCGCAGCGACGCCGAACTGATCGAGCTCAACATGGAGCGCTGGCGCTGGATGCCGCGCGAGCTCGGCGCCAAGCACGTCTTCGTCGACATCCCGGTCTTCCGCCTCCACATCATGGAGGATGGCCGCTCGACCTACGACACCCGCGTGATCGTCGGAAAGGCGACCAACCAGACGCCGGTGTTCTCCGACGAGATCGACCACATCGTCGTCAATCCCTACTGGAACGTTCCCTCGACCATCGCCCTGAAGGAGATGCAGGGCTCCTCGCTGCGCGGCTTCGAGGTCGTGGACAGCCGCGGCCGCAAGGTCGAGGACTTCAGCTGGGAGGACGTGAAGGCCAACAAGGTGCGCATCCGGCAGCCGCCGGGCGAGCGCAACGCCCTCGGCCACATCAAGTTCATGTTCCCGAACAAGCACTCGGTCTATCTGCACGACACCTCGTCGCGCTCGCTGTTCGAGAAGAGCGCCCGCGCGATGAGCCATGGCTGCGTGCGCGTCGACCGGCCGCTGGAGTTCGCCGACGCCCTGTCCGGCGACCAGGGTCTGTCCGGCTCGAAGCTGAAGTCGATGATCGGCGGCAAGGAGCGCAGCCTGACGCTGTCGCGCAAGATCCCCGTCCACCTCACCTACTTCACCGCCTGGGTGGACCCGAACGGCAAGCTCGAGACCCGCGACGACCTCTACGGCCTTGACGCGCGGCTCAGGCTCGCACTGAGGGGCGAGCCGCTGCCGGCGCTTCCCAAGGACGAGGCGCCGCGGGTCATCGCCAAGCCCAAGCCCAAGCCCAAGCCGGCTCCCACGCCGGAAGAGACGATGGCGTCGGCCGTTCCGGCCCCCGCGGTGGAGCGACCCAAGTCGGTCAACTGGATTCACCGGCTTTTCGGCGTTGATTCGCGCTGACGCCGATCAATCCGGAATCGTGTTGAAAAAGAGAACGCCAGCGCCTTTTCGCCGTGATGCGGTAAAAAGGCGCTAGCTTTTCCGGGAACCTGCGTCTAGGAAGGCACAGATCGGGGGATCGGGGGACGGTTTTTCCGCAGTTGGTCACTGCGCGTTAACCACCCTCGCTGAAACTTTGTTGATCAATTTCGGCGTACGAGCGTCTCAGGGGCGTCGCCGGTGGTCTCATAGGGTCAGGACGGATCATTGCTTGACATCCCTCAGCCCAAAGGCTCGGCGAAGCGCTATCTGAAGCGCGGGGTCACCGCCGTCCTCCTTGGAACCGCTGCGCTCGTCGCAGGTTCCGAGGCCACCCAGAACGCGGTCGCGAACGGCGACACGCGCACCCTGACGCTCTACCACACGCACCGCGGCGACACGACGACCGTCACCTTCAAGCGCAACGGTCGCTACGACGCCGACGGCCTGCGGCAGCTCAGCTACTTCCTGCGCGACTGGCGCAACAACAAGCAGACGCGGATGGAGCCGCGGCTGTTCGACATCGTCTGGGAGGCGCACCGCCAGGTGGGTCGCGGCGGGATGATCAACATCGTCTCGTCCTACCGCTCGCCCGAGACCAACGCCTATCTGCGCGCCCACTCGCGCGGCGTCGCCAAGTTCAGCCAGCACATGCTCGGCCGAGCGATGGACTTCTACATCACTGGCGTCCCCGTCTCGGCGGTGCGCGAGGCCGGCATCCGTCTCCAGCGCGGCGGCGTCGGCTTCTATCCGACCTCGGGCCGCCCCTTCGTCCATCTCGACGCCGGCAACATCCGCGCCTGGCCGCGCATGAGCCGCAGCCAGCTCGCCCGCATCTTCCCGGACGGCAAGACTGTTCATCAGCCGGCCGAAGGCGGCCAGATGCCCGGTTATCAGGTGGCTCTCGCCGAGCTCCGGAGCCGTGGCGAGGTCTCGCTCGACAACGCCTATGCCGGCGGCGGCTCTGGCGGCGGCGGCGTGAAGAGCTTCTTCGCCCGCCTGTTCGGCGGCGCCGATCAGGCCGACGACGAGGCCGAGACCAGGGTCGCGGCCTCCCCGGCCCGCGGCGGCGCGACGACCTCCTCTTCCGGCGGCGACGACGAGGGCGGCGAGAGCGCCGCTCCGGCCGCCGCCACTGCCCCGATCCGTGTCGCGACCGCCCGGGTCGCGCCGATGCCGCCGACCCGCCCGGCAGACATGGTCCGCCCGGCGGCGGCCCAGGCCGAGACCGTGGTGGCTTCGGTCGTCCCGATGCCGCCGGTCGCGCCGGCCCGCCCGCAGCAGGGCGAGATGCAGCTTGCGGCCGTCGTGCCGCTGCCGCCTGTGGCCCCGACGGTGGTGGCCTCCAAACCGATCCCGCTGCCGCCGAGCGCGCCGGCGGGCGAGATTCAGCTCGCTTCCGCGGAGCGGACGACCGGCCAGGACATGTCCTGGCGGATCGGCGCCCAGCCGGCCAAGGCAAGCCCGGTCCAGGCCACCGACCCGGCGCTGGCCCTCGCCTCCTCGATCCCGACTCCGCGCTCCAAGCCGAACTCCGACAGCGCGATCGCGGTGCTCGCGGCGCTGCCGACGCCGGCCCGCGCCAACGACTCGCCACGCGAGATCGATCCGCAGGCCGCGGCCTCGCAGTCGGCTGAAGCCTCCAGCTTCCCGCGCCTGCCGGACGGCTTCCTCGGCCGCCGCAAGGCCGAGGACGGCGAAATCGCCATGGCCTATGCGCCGGAGGCGACAGATCCGACCGCCGTCGCCCCGGCCGCCCAGACGCGCGCCGCCGTCGCGCCGCGCACCCACGTCACGGCGACGGCCCCGACCGATCCGAACGTCCGGGTGCTGTCGCCCTATGCGACGCCGGCCGCGATCTACGCCGCCGCCACCGCGCCGCTGCGCAGCCGCGCGACGCTTCCCGCGCCTGAGGCGCTGGTGACGACGCCGCTCGACGAGTACGGCTACCAGGCCTTCATCAACGCCACCCCGGTCGAATGGGCGGCGGAGATGGTCCATCCGATCGAGACGGCCTCTCTGGCCGCGATCCCGAGCGCCGCGCTTGCGGGCGGCTTCGCGGGTGATCCGAACGCCGGCATGCGGTGCGACCGGTTCGCCGGCTCTTCCGTCGCCCTGCTGCGGACGCTGTCCTTCGCGCCCGCCGGCAACTCGACCGCTGCGGTCCGCAAGAACCGCAACCAGGGCTGACGCCCGACGGTTCGTCGGCCTTCCAGAACGCGAAAAGCCCCGGACCTCGTCGGTCCGGGGCTTTTTCGTTTCGTCCGAGGGATCGGAGTCAGTCGGACGCCATGCCGAGAGCCGAGAGGTAGAGGTCGAGGATCGCCTCCTGCTCGGCGCGCTCGGACGCGTCCTGCTTGCGGACCGAGATCACCTTGCGAAGCACCTTGACGTCGAAGCCGTTGCCCTTGGCCTCGGCGTAGACCTCCTTGATGTCGTCGGCGATGCCCTTCTTCTCTTCCTCGAGACGCTCGATGCGCTCGACGAAGGCGACAAGCTGGTCCTTGGCGACTTCATCCGGATTGACGGTGCTCATGCTCGGGCGCCTCCCCTGTTCGCGGGCGCACTCGGTTCGCAGACCAGCGCGAGTCGGTCAAGCATGCGGGACGGTTGTCCCCTTGGCGAAGGCCGCCGCCTGCTCCGGGCTCGCCTCGCTCTGGTGGCGCGCCTTCCACTCGTCGTAGGGCATGCCGTAGACCGCCTCGCGCGAGGCGTCCTTCGAGAGATCGAGCCCGCGCTCGTCGGCTGCGTCCTTCAGCCAGTCGGACAGGCAGTTCCGACAGAACCCCGCAAGGTTCATCAGGTCGATGTTCTGGACCTCGGGCTTGTCGCGCAGATGCCGGACAAGCCGCCGGAAGGCGGCCGCCTCCAGCTCCTGCCGGGTCGGGGCATCAAATTGGTCGAAGGCGCTCATTTCGGTCTCCTCACGCCGGCGCGCGAGCCGTAGTGGGCGACGCGACGCGTTTCCGGCAGTTCCAGGATCGGCGGCACGAGCCGCGCGAAGCGATCCGCCCATGCGGCCTGCCCGGCCGCGTCGGCGACGAGGTCCTGGCGGATCTCGACCAGCACGTGCGGCAGTCCGCGATCGGTGCCGTGGCGGTTCATGCCGTCGCCGATCAGCGCGCCGTCATAGGGCTCGTTGTCGCCGACCTCTATGTCGCCCTCCGCCCGCAGCGCTTCAAGCAGCGGCCGGGCGAGCCGGTCGTCGAGATCCCAGAGCAGCCCGACATGCCAGGGCCGCGCGAACGTCTTCCAGCGCGGCGTGAAGCTGTGCATCGCCAGAAGGACCGGCGTCTCGCCCTCGGCGGCAAGAGCGTCCAGCCGCTCGGTTATCGCCGTATGATAGGGCCGGTGATAGCGCGCGACGCGACGCTCGACCTCTTCGCGGTCGACCCGGGCGTTGCCCGGCACCAGATCTCCGTCCGAAAGCCGCATCACGAGCGTCGGGTCGTCCTCGCCGCGGTTCGGATCGATCAGCAGCCGCGAGAAGGTCGACATGATCGCCGTCGCGCCCAGCCGCTCGGCGAGCATCTGCGTCACGCCCCGCATGCCGATGTCGTAGGCGATATGCCGCTCGAAGCTCGCCGCCCCGAGGCCGAGGTCGCCGTAGGGGGGCGGGACGCGGTTCGAGGCGTGGTCGCAGGTCAGCACGACCCGCCGGCGCGCGCCGCCCTCGATCACCTCGAAGGCAGGCGTTTCGTCTTTGGTATCGAGCGGGAATGGGTCGCAGCGCATGTATGGTCGCACAGTAGTGACGGCCGGCGCCCGATGCCATAGGAAGAGCGCCCGCCGCAGGAACGGTTGAAGGCTCGCAGACGCAGACGAGCGAATTTCGGGGAGCTATCGCACATGACGCCAGACGAGCGCCGCGCGCTGCTTCGACGCGCCTTCGACGCGGGCGTCGCCGCCGCTCATCCGGCGATCTGCATTCCCCCGCATCTGCCGGAGCCGCCCAAGGGCCGCGTCGTCGTGCTGGCCGCCGGCAAGGGCGGCGGCGCCTGCGCCGAGGTCGCTGAGAAGTTCTATCGCGAAAAGTATGGCCTCGGCCCTGACCGGCTGACCGGCCTCGCCGTCACCCGTCACGGCCATGCGCGGCCGACCGAGATCATCAAGGTCGTAGAGGCCGGCCATCCCGTGCCGGACGCCGCCGGCCTTCAGGGCGCGGCCGACACCATCGCGATCGCCGAGCAGGCCGGCCCGGACGACCTCGTGCTCGCGCTCATCACCGGCGGCGGCTCGGCGAACTGGGTCTCTCCGGCGGACGGGCTCGACCTCGCGGTAAAGCAGGCGACGACCAAGGCGCTGCTGCGCTCGGGCGCGCCGATCGACGCCATCAACACCGTCCGCAAGCACCTCTCGAAGATCAAGGGCGGCCGGCTCGCCCGCGCCGCGCATCCGGCGCGGCTCGTCGCGCTCGCGATCTCCGACGTGCCGCGCGACGACCCCTCCGTCATCGCCTCCGGCCCGACCGTGCCGGATCCCTCGACCCTCGCCGACGCGCGCGCGGCGCTCGCGAAGTTCAAGGTCGAGCCGCACCCGGACGTCGCGAAGGCGCTGAGCGATCCCGCAAACGAAAGCCCCAAGCCCGGCGACGCCGCCTTCGAGAACACGAGCTTCACCGTCGTGTCGCGGCCGGCCGACGCCCTGAAGGCCGTGATCGAGACGCTCGAGGGAGCCGGCGTCGAAGTCAGGGTCGTCGGCGCGGACATCGAGGGCGAGGCCCGCGAGGTGGCGGCCGAGCACGCAGCCCTCGCCCGCGCGATCGTCGGCAACGAGCGCCCGGTCGCGCTGGTCTCGGGCGGCGAGCTCACCGTCACGATCCGCGGCAAGGGCGGCCGCGGCGGGCCGAACCAGGAATATGCGCTGGCGCTCGTGAAGGAGCTCGCCGGCTCGCCCGGCTGGGCGGCGCTCGCCGGCGACACCGACGGCGCGGACGGCGGCGGCGGCGCCCCGACGGATCCGGCTGGCGCGCTGGCGGACGCCGGCAGCTACGAGCGCGCCCGCGCCAAGGGAATGGACGCGGTGGTCTTCCTGGACGGCAACGACTCGACCGGCTTCTTCGAGGAGACCGGCGACCTGCTGAACACGGGCCCGACCTGCACCAACGTCAACGACCTTCGCATCCTGCTCGTTGACATCCCGGACGAGACGCCGCGATAACGTCACCCGCCTCGCGGCGCCTCTTCCGGCGTTCGCGCCGTCACGCGAATGATTCGAATGCCCGCTACTGCCAGCCTCAGGCTCGCGACCGCGATCGTCGCCGCCGCCCTCGCGGCCGGCGCGTGGAGCGCGCCTGCTTCGGCCGATTTCCGGCTCTGCAACAAGACCGCGAGCCGCGTCGGCGTCTCGGTCGGCTACAAGGAGCAGGGCGCTTGGTCGACCGAGGGCTGGTGGAACGTCGGCGCGAACTCGTGCGAGACGCTGCTGCGCGGGCCGCTGTCGGCCCGGTTCTATTACGTCTACGCGATCGACTACGACCGCGGCGGCGACTGGAACGGCAAGGCCTACATGTGCACGCGTGAAAAAGAATACACCATCAAAGGGATCGAGGACTGCCTGGCGCGCGGCTACGACCGCACCGGCTTTTTCGAGATCGACACCGGCGAACAGAAGAGCTGGACCGTGCAATTGACCGAACCGAACGGCGCGCCGAAGGGCGTGCAGAAGCCCGCCGCGATGGCCCCCGCACCGGCGACCGACGCCCGCGCCGGCCTCGAGAACGGATCGGCGGCCCGATGAGGCGCCTGCGCAGGGTCAAGATCGTCGCCACGCTCGGCCCGTCTTCCTCGACGGCGGAGATGGTCACGCGCCTGTTCGAGGCGGGCGCCGACGTGTTCCGCATCAACATGAGCCACACCAGCCACGAGCGGCTGAACGAGCTCGTGGACGTGATCCGCGGCGTCGAGAAGAAGATGAGCCGCCCGATCGGCATTCTGGTCGACCTGCAGGGCCCGAAGCTGCGGCTCGGCAAGTTCGCCGAAGGCGCGGTCATGCTGGAGAAGGGCGAGACCTTCATCCTGGACAGCGACCCCACTCCCGGCGACGCCCGGCGCGTGCACCTGCCCCATCCGGAAATCCTCGAGGCGCTCGAGCCCGGCCATCACCTGTTGCTTGACGACGGCAAGGTGCGGCTCATCGCGGAGAGCTCGACGCCGACCGAGACGGTGACCCGCGTGATCGTCGGCGGCCGCATGTCGGACCGCAAGGGCGTCTCGCTGCCCGACACCATGATCAAGACCTCGGCCATGACGCCGAAGGACCACTCGGACCTCGCCGCGGCCCTCGAGACCGGCTGCGAATGGATCGCGCTGTCCTTCGTCCAGCGTCCCGAGGACGTCTCCGAGGCCAAGGAGATCATCCAGGGCCGCGCGGCGGTCATGGTGAAGATCGAGAAGCCGCAGGCGATGGGACGGCTGCAGGAGATCATCGATCTCTCCGACGCCATCATGGTGGCGCGCGGCGATCTCGGCGTCGAGATGCCGATCGAGAAGGTGCCCGGCCTGCAGAAGCAGATGACCCGCGCCTGCCGCCGCTCCGGCAAGCCGGTGATCGTCGCGACGCAGATGCTGGAATCGATGATCACCCAGCCGATGCCGACCCGCGCCGAGACCTCCGACGTCGCGACCGCCGTGTTCGAAGGCGCCGACGCCATCATGCTGTCGGCGGAATCGGCCGCCGGCTCCTACCCGACTGAGGCCGTCGCGATGATGGACTCGATCGCCCGCAGCGTCGAAAGCGACCCCTACTACCGCAGCATCATCGACGCGCAGCACGCGGTCCCCGAGGCGACCGGCGCCGACGCGATCTCCGCGGCCGCCCGCCAGATCGCCGAGACCCTCGACCTCTCCGTCATCATGTGCTGGACCGCTGGCGGCACGACCGGCAGGCGCGCGGCGCGCGAACGGCCGAAGACGCCCATCGTCGCGCTGACGCCGAACCTCGACACGAGCCGTCGGCTCACCCTCACCTGGGGCGTGCATTCGGTCCTGACGTCGGACGCCTACGACCTCGACGACATGGTCGATCGCGCCTGCGACTTCGCCCTGGCGGAAGGTTTCGCGCAACCCGGCGACCGGGTCATCGTCTCGGCCGGCGTGCCGCTGCGCCAGCCCGGCGCGACCAACATGCTGCGCATCGCCTACATCTCGCAAGACGGCCGCGGCGCCGACAACGCCCGCCGCTGACGCCCAAGAATCGGCGCGACCGCTCCCCCCTCTCCCGCTTGCGCGAGAGGGGGGCGTCGGCGCCAGGGTTCAGAGCTGGGAGCGGGCTGGGCGGACGAGCTCGCTTGGAGCCTCGGCGCCACTCGCGCTCATCCTACCTTCTCCCGCAAGCGGGAGAAGGGACGGCCAGCGTCGCGGGAGTCTTCCTTAGGAACGCGCTCGACGGCTGTTCGCGCGTCACCCGCGCCGGAACGCGCCCTGCATGACTCGCCGGCCCGGGTTTGGGGCGGCGAGGCCGAGCAGACGATCGCAGTCCTCGGCCGACATCTGGTCCCCGAACACATAACCCTGCGCGTAAACACAGCCGAGGTGGAACAGCTCGACAGCCTCCGAGTCGGCGTCGACGCCCTCCGCCGCGACCTCGACGCCGAGTTCGCGCGCCAGCCGGACCATCGGACGTAGGATCGCCGGGCGGTCTCCGCCGGGTTTGTGGCGCGTCAGCGACCGATCGAGCTTGAGCGCCGAGAAGCGCATCGCGTGCAGTTCGGCGAGGTTCGAGCATCCGGCGCCGAACTCGTCCAGCACCAGCCCGACGCCCTGGCCGCGGAGCTTGCCCAGTGCGAGCGCGGCGTGCTCCGGATCGCGGGTGACGAGCGCCTCGCAGACCTCGAGCTTGAGCGCCCCGGCAGGCAACTCCTCGCGATCGACGGCCGCGACCAGCGCCTCGCCGATGCCCGGATCGAGCGCGAGCTCGCCGGAGAGCTTCAGCGACATGAACAGCGGCGGCTCGCCCGGCACCTCGGCCTGCCAGCGCCGCAGCTGCGACGCCGCCTGCCCGATCGCGAAGCGCGCGAAGTCCGCGCTCAGGCCGGCGTCTTCCGCGATCGCGAAGATCTCGGCGGGAGGGCGGCGGCCGTAGCGCGCATGGCTCCACCGGATCGCCGCCTCGAAGCCGGCGACCGACCGGTCGTCGAGCCGCACGACGGGCTGGTAGTGGACGACGATCTCCTCGCGCTCGAGCGCGAGGGCGAGCTCGCCCTGGACGAGAAGGCGGTCCGTCGCCGCGGCGCGCATGCTGGGGCGGAAGGTCTCGACGTGATCCCCGCCGAACCGGCGCGCGTGATACATCGCGACCTCGGCGTTCCGGACGACGTCCTCGGCGTTGCGTGCGCCGTCCGCCGCCAGCTTCACCGGCGCCGCGCCGATCGAGGCGGTCAGGACGAGCTCGCGGTCGCCGAGACCGATGGGCGCGCCGAGCGCGCGTTTCAGCGCGTCGGCCTGCGCCGCGACCGCCTGCGCTCCCCGTTCCGACAGCAGCAGCACGCCGAACTGGTCGCCGCCGAGCCGCGCCAGCGTGTCTTCCGGCTTCATGAGCCGCGCCAGACGCCGCGCGACAGTGACCAGCACCGTGTCGGCCGAGCCGGGACCGACGCCGACGAGCTTGCGGTAGCGGTCGACGTCGAGCACCAGCACCGCCGGCGTGTCGCCGTCCGCCTGGCTGAGCGCGGTCGCCACGCGGTCGAGGAAGATCTGCCGGTTCGGCAGGCCCGTGAGATTGTCACGCACCGCGTTGGCCAGCAGGCGCTCCTCGACCGTCTTCGAGGCGTTGACGTCGAGCAGCGTGCCGATGCAGCGGACCACCTCGCCGTCCGCGCCGACGACCGGCCGCGCGCGCAGGAGATACCAGAGATAGCGCCCATCGGCGCCGCGCATCCGGAACGTCTCGACCAGTCGTCCGCGCCGCTCGGAGACCAGCGTGTCGAGCGCGGCGCGGAACCGGTCGCGATCCGCGACATGGACGATCTCGGCCCAGTCGGCGGCGGCGCCCTGCAGTTCGCCGCGGCGAAGCCCGAGCGCGATCTCGAGCTCGTGGCCCGCATGGATCTGGTCGGCCTCGACGTCCCAGTCCCACACGACGTCGCCGGCGCCCGACATGGCCAGCGCGCGGCGCTCGATGTCGGACGCGGCGCCCTGCGCGACCGCGCCGCCGGCGAAAGCGTGCTGCATGACGGTGACGCCGATCAGCAGCACGATCAGCACCAGAGCGCCGGTCAGCGCGGGAGCGACGAGGGGATTGGCCAGCAGGCCCGCCACCGTCGCGCCTGACGCTGCGACCCAGCAAAGCAGCAGCAGCCAGGTCGGCGCGAGCATCACCGCCCGGTCGTAGCCCTTGACGGCGAGCCAGACGACCAGCCCGAAGCCGACCGAGGCGATGACCGCGAGGGAGACGCGCGCGATGCCGGCCGCGAGCGGCGCGTCGTAGGCGGCGAGCCAGACGACGGCGACGAGGAACACGAGCCAGACGCCGACGACGTGGCCGTAGCGCACATGCCAGCGGTTGAGGTTGAGATAGGCGAACAGGAAGACCAGCAGCGTCGCCGCGAAGGCCGCCTCGCCGCCCGCCCTCAGGATTCGGTCCGCCTCGGGCTGCAGCGACAGGATGGTCCGCCAGAATCCGAAATCGACGCCGAGATAGAACAGGACGGCCCAGGCGAGCGCCGCCGCCGCCGGAAACATCACCGACCCCTTCACCACGAACAGGATCGTCAGGATCAACGCCAGCAGGCCGGCGATGCCGAGCATGATGCCGCGATAGAGCGTGAAGCTGTTGACCCGGTCCTCGTAGTCGTCGGGCTGCCACAGCGTCAGCTGCAGGAGCTTCGGCGAGGCGAGCTCGGCCACGAAGGTGACGGTCGCGCCGGGATCGAGCGTAATGGCGAAGACGTCGTCGTCCGCCGAGGCCTGCCGTTCCGGCTTCAGCCCCTCGCTCGCGGTGATGGCGCGGATGCGCGTCTCGCCGAGGTCGGGCCGCATGGCGCCCGAACCGACGAATCGGAAGCGCGGCGCGACCAGCAGCCGGTCGATCTGCTCGTCGCCCTCGTTCTTGAGGGCGAAGACCGCCCATTGCCGCCCGTCCCCGGCCTTCTCCGCCCGCACCTCGATGCGACGGACGATGCCGTCGGGACCTGGCACTGTGGCGACCTGGACGCGATCGGCCTCGCCCTGCGGCCGCTCGATCGCGCGGGTGAGATCGACCGCCTCGTCGCTCGGCCGCACGGACAGCGGCTCGAGCGCGGCCGCCGGCGAGGCCAGCGCGGCGAGCGCAAGAGCAAGACTGGCCGCGAGAGCGCGGAGGATACGCAACGCCTCAGCCCTCCCCTTCAGTCGTTGAGCCGGCCGGGATCGGCGGGCGTGCAAGCGGCGCGCACGTTAGCCGACGATGTCGCTTCGAAGAAGCGCGTAGAGCAGATGGTCCTGCCAGCGGCCGTCGATGCACAGATATTCACGGGCGAGGCCTTCGCGCCGGAAGCCGGTCTTTTCCAGAAGACGGATCGACGCGGCGTTGTGCGGCAGGCAGGCGGCCTCGATGCGCCGGAGCTTGAGCGTCTCGAACACGAAGGGCGCGACGAGGGTCACCGCCGCCGTCATATAGCCGTGGCCGGCATGGCGACGACCCATCCAGTAGCCGAGAGAACAGGTCTGCGAGACGCCCCGCCGGATCTGGCTGACGGTGACGCCGCCCACCAGCGCGCCTTCGGCCCGGAAGACGAAGAACGGATAGGCTTGGTCGGCCTCGAGCTCCCGGACGTAGCGCTTCAGCCGCTTGCGGAAAGCGAGGCGCGAGACGTCGTCCGGCGGCCATGTCGGCTCCCATGGCTGAAGGAAGCCGCGGCTCTCTTCGCGCAGGGCCGACCAGGCGGCGTAGTCGGCCATCTGGGGCGTCCGCAGCGTCACGCCCTCGCCCGCGAGAACCGGAACGGCTTCGATGGCGGAGAGCGAGCGGAAGAAGGCCACCGCCCGCCTCCCTCAGGCCGCCGAGGCCCGGCGGGCGCCGAGCCGGTCGTGCAGCCGCTCCGGCGGCGTCAAACGCTTAATCGGCCCGATCGCGGCTAGGGCGGGACGCGAGGCCAGCATGGCGCGGCCGGCGGCGCGCGCCGCCTCGACCGTGACGGCCTCGATCTTCTCGACCGTCTCCGCGACGTCGAGCGGACGGCCGAAGGCCAGCTGGTGCCGGGCGTGCTGGTCGGCGCGGGCGGCCGGCATCTCCAGCGACATCAGCAGACCCGCCTTCATCTGCGCCTTCGCCCGGTCGAGCTCGCGCTCGTCGGCCGTCTCCGCCGCCTCCATCAGGACGTCGAGCGCGACCGGCAGGATGTCGGCGGCGTCCTCGCCGCCGAGCCCGGCGTAGACGCCGAACAGCCCGGTGTCGGCATAGGACCAGTGGAAGGCGTTGATGGAATAGGCGAGGCCCCGCTGCTCGCGCACCTCCTGGAACAGCCGCGAGGACATGCCGCCGCCGACGAGATTGGCGAAGACCTGGGCCGCGTAGGCTTCCTCGGCCGCGAAGGCGAAGCCCTCAAAGGCGAGCGTGACGTGCAGCTGCTCGAGGTTGCGCTTCTCGCGCCTGTCGCCGCCGACGTAAGCCGCCGGCTGGGGCGCCTCGCTCTGGCCCGCGGGAAGGCCGGCGAACAAACGTTCGGCCTCGCGGACGACGGCGTCGTGCTCGACAGCTCCGGCGGCCGTGACGACGGCGTCCTTCGCGCGGTAGCAGCGGTCGCGGAAGCCGCGGATCGCCGCTTCGTCGAGCGCCTTCACCGACTTCGGCGTGCCGAGGATGGAGCGACCGAGGGTCTGGCCGGGGAAGGCCGTTTCCTGCAGCCAGTCGAACACCACGTCGTCCGGCGTGTCCTCGACGCCGGCGATCTCCTGCAGGATGACGTTGCGCTCGCGCTTGAGCTCCTCGCGGTCGAAGGTCGGCGAGATGACGATGTCGGCCAGCACGTCGAGCGCGAGTGGCACGTCCTCGGCGAGCACGCGGGCGGAATAGGCGGTCTGCTCGGTGCCGGTGGCCGCGTTGAGGTCGCCGCCGACCTGCTCGATCTCCTCCGAGATCTCCCGCGCGGACCGGCGGGCCGTTCCCTTGAAGGCCATGTGCTCGAGCAGATGCGCGAGCCCGTGCTCCGGCTCGGTCTCGGAGCGGGAGCCTGCGCCGAACGTGATCCCCACGGCGGCGGTTCCAAGTTCGGGCATGGGGTCGGTGACGACAGTCAGCCCTGACGCCAGCGTCGTCGCCCGCGCGCTCACGCGGCCGCGTCCTGGACGATGCGGGCGCGCTTCTCGACGAAGGCTTCGAGCTCGCCGAGATCGTTCGGCAGCTGGTTGATCCGCTCGGGGGCGGACATGAGCTCGGACAGGTGCGCCGGCAGTTCCGGGCGCACGCCCGACGCCGCCTCGACCGCGTCCGGGAACTTGGCGGGATGGGCGGTCGCGAGCACCACCGTCGGCGTCGCGGGATCGAGGCCGGCGGCGTCGGCGACGGCGTGGCCGACCGCAGTGTGCGGATCGAGCAGGTAGCCGGTTTCGCGACGGACCCTGCCGATCGTCTCGGCGACCGTCGCCTCGTCGGCGCGGCCGGCGTCGAACTCGGCGCGCATGTTTGCGAGCGTCCGCTCGTCCAGCGTGAAGGCGCCGGACTGGCCGAGCGAGGCCATCGCGGCGCGCACGACGCCCGCGTCCCGGCCGCAGGCGTCGAACAGCAGGCGCTCGAAGTTCGAGGAGACCTGGATGTCCATCGAGGGCGAGGTCGTCGGCGTCACGCCGGTGACCTCGTAGCGCCCGGTCTCGAGCGTGCGGGCGAGGATGTCGTTGACGTTGGTCGCGACGACGAGGCGCCCGATCGGCAGGCCCATGCGCTTGGCGACATAGCCGGCGAAGACGTCGCCGAAATTCCCGGTCGGCACCACGAAGTCGACCGGACGGCGCGGCGCGCCGAGCGCGACGGCGGCGACGAAATAGTAGACGACCTGCGCCAGCACCCGCGCCCAGTTGATCGAGTTCACCCCACCGAGCGCGAGGCGGTCGCGGAAGGCGTGGTGGTTGAAGGCCGCCTTGAGCAGGGCCTGGCAATCGTCGAAAGAGCCGTCGACGGCGATGGCGTGGACGTTGGCGTCCGGCGCGGTCGTCATCTGCCGGCGCTGGACCTCCGACACCTTGCCGTGCGGCATCAGGATGAAGACGTCGGCGCGCTCGCGGCCGCGGAAGGCCTCGATCGCCGCGCCGCCGGTGTCGCCCGAGGTCGCGCCGACGATGGTGGTCCTGAGGCCTCTCTCCGCCAGCACATGGTCCATCAGCCGCGCGAGCAGCTGCATGGCGACGTCCTTGAAGGCGATGGTCGGGCCGTGGAACAGCTCCAGCACGAAGCGGTTCGGCCCGGTCTGGACCAGCGGCGTGACGGCGGGATGCCGGAAGCCCTCATAGGCTTCGACGATCATCTCGCGCAGCTTCGCCGGCGCGATCGCGTCGCCGACATACGGCGCGATGACGGCCTCGGCGACCTCCGCATAGGAGCGGCCGGCGAACCCGGCGATCGTCTCCCGCGAAAGCGTCGGCCACGCCTCCGGCACGTAGAGTCCGCCGTCCCGCGCCAGGCCCGCCAGCATGGCTTCGGCGAAGCCGAGCTTCGGCGCTTCTCCACGGGTCGAGACATAGGCGAGAGACATGAGGGGGCAGGCTTCCGGGGGTTTTCGACGATCCGGCCAAACTAGGCGCGCCGCCCCTGCGCCGCAACGCTCTTCTCCCGTCACCCCATCCCCAAAGTCTGGGATGCCGGCGTCCGCCGCGGCTCCATATGCGGTGCGGAACCACCGTCCGGAGCCTTCCCGCATGGACCAGCACGCCTTCCGCTTCGGAATCGAGGAGGAGTACTTCCTCGCCGACGCGGATACGGGCGAGAGCCCGGGGTCGGAGAGGGCCGACCGGTTCCACGCGGAGGCTCCGCGGATCGTCGAGCCGGCGAGCCACGAGTTCCTCAAGGGCCAGGTCGAGGTCCAGACCGAGCCGCTGGCCGACTTCGACGCCGCGCGCGCCAGCCTCCAGGGCATGCGACGCGCCTTGTCGGGGCTCGCAGCCGAGCACGGGCTGACGTTGTTCGCCGCTGGCGCGCATCCGCTCGCCAGGGTCCGAGACCAGGTCGCCAGCCCCGACAAGCGCTACCGGCGGCTGGAGCGCGAGCTCGGCGTCATCGCCATGCGCGCGATGATCTGCGCGACCCATATCCACGTCGAGGCGCCGGAGCCGGACCGGCGGATCGAACTGATGAACCGGCTGATTCCGTTCCTTCCGCTGTTTTACGCGCTGTCGGTCTCGTCGCCGTTCTGGCAGGGCCGCGACTCCGGACTGAAGGGGATCCGGCTGTCCGCCTTCGCGGAATGGCCGCGCATGGGCCTGCCCGAGATCTTCGCGGACGGCGCCGACTACCAGCGCTATGTCGACCTGCTCGTGGCCGCCGACGTCGTCGACGACGCCAGTTTCGTCTGGTGGCACATCCGTCCCTCCGCCCGTTTCCCGACGATCGAGCTGCGGATCTGCGACAGCTGCACCCGGCTCGACGACCTGATCTCGATCGCCGCGCTCTATCGATCGCTGGTGCGGTGCCTCGCCCGCCGGCCTGAGATCAATGCGGACGTCGGAGCGGTGGAGCGCGGCGTCTGCGCCTCCAACATCTGGCTCGTCCAGCAGCACGGCGTGCAGGCCAGCCTGATCGACGTCAGCCGGCGGGCCGCGATCCCGGTTTCGCAACATCTCGCGGAGGCGATCGAGCTGACGCGGCCAGACGCCGAGGCGCTCGGCTGCGCCGAATGGGCGGAACGCGCCCGCACGATCGTCGACCGCGGCTCGAGCGCCGACCTGCAGCGCGCCGCCTTCCGGGACGCGACAGCCCACGGATCGAGCGTCGATGACGCGCTGCGGGCGGTGGTCAACATGCTCGGCCGGGAGACGGCGGCCTGATCGTCGCAACCGCCCGGCGGCGTGGAACTTTTCCGCGCCCCGGCCCGTTCGCACCTGCAACGAAATGACGACGGCGACGTGACAGATTTCGCTTGCCCGCCTTCGCAACCGCAGCATTTAATCCGCATCGCGGATTGGAGAGCAGGATGCCTTATGTCGTGCGTTGGGTCCCGCGAGGCCCGGATATGTCCGTGACCTGCCACACCATGGCGGACGTCATCGAACTCACCCGCGAGATCAAGGCGTCCGGACGGGGTATGGAGCTGCACGTCCTGCGGGACGACATCGAGATCGATGTCGACGCCCTGCCGGGTCTCGGCGTTGCGGACACCGCCAAGTAACTGATCGATCGACACATCACTTTGTCGTCGGGCGGCCTGCGGTCTGAGCCGCTGTTCGGAATTACCTCTCAAGCCGACGTTCCGGGCCTTGGTCGCCCATCGCTTGATCCTGAGCGCCTTTGCAGGCGACGCCAACGATCATTGGAATGATTCCAGCGCTCGGCGCCATCCGCCGGTGCGACGGTATTCGGTTAATGAGCGCTGATAGTAATCGATAGGTATTTCCACTTATCTGGACTTGCACCCGCCCTGCTGAAACATGGCTTTTCGCCTGGGGTTCGGTGGGGAGATACCGATGCGATCCGTTTCAATTGCTCGCCGTGTTCGCGACGGTTTGCGAAACGCGCGACGCGCCTTCACGCCGAAGGCGACGATGGCCGCCTTCGCCGGCCTCGCGCTCAGCGTCGGTCTGTGCGGCGCCGCAGCGGCGGCGGTCGCCGACGATCCGACCGGAAACGGCCCCTACACGGCCAAGAGCGGCGACTACAAGCTTCCGGCCGGTTTCGATCAGCTCGTGACCAAGCAGGTCGCGGCGAAGACCGAGCTCTGGGCGCGCGTCTGGTACCCGACGAAGGGGCCGGACCTGAAGGACGCGCCGATCGTCGTCTTCCTGCATGGCGAGCACGGCACGTGCGGCAAGGTCGATCCGACCGGCAAGTGGCGCCTCGACGGCAGCAAGGAATACAGCAGCTCCGGAACCTGCACGGGCGAGTACCCGATCGTGACCCCCAACCACTGGGGTTACGACTACATCGCCGAGCGACTGGCCACGCAGGGCTACGTCACGATCTCGATCAACACCAATCTCGGCATCAACCAGACGGGCTACCACCCGATCGATCCCGATCCCTTCCTGATCATCCGCCGCGGCCGGATGATCCTGCGGCACCTCATGCAGTTCGGCCGCTGGAACTCCGGCCTCGACACGTCGAACCGCCCCAGCTTCTTCTCGAACTTCCAGGGCAAGCTCGACTTCTCGAAGATCTCGCTCGTCGGCCATTCGCGCGGCGGCGACGCCATCGTGAACGCCTATTTCCAGCTGGTCGGAAACACCGACGGCTGGCAGTCGCGCCTGCCGGGCAACGCCAAGATCGTCGCGCTCGCGGCCATGGCGCCGACGGACTTCGCCGCCCAGCGCAACGTCGCCAGCCAGATCCCGATGGACGGGGCGGCCTACGGCGTGCTGCTGCCGATGTGCGACGGCGACGTCTCGCGCTTGTCCGGCATGCGGTTCTACGACCGCGCGGTCGGCTACTTCCCCGATGACGGCGGCAACTACCGCGCCGCCTTCGCGGTCGAGGGCGCGGACCACAACGGCTTCAACACCGAGTGGCACACCCAGGACAACTATTCGCTCGGCGGCGACAACCAGCCGACGCTGCACAAGTGTCTTGGGCAAAAGAAACTGTTCAAGGAGATCGGCACCGTCGCCGATCAGCAGGAGATCGGCCGCTACTTCGTGATGTCGATCATCCGCTCCAAAACCAAGGACGGTTCGTGGGCGGAGCTGCTCAACCCGGCCTACGATCTGCCGAAGCCTCTCGCCGAGATCACCAAGTACGATCGCAGCTATTTCCCCGCGACCGACATCGGCGCGAACAAGCTGCTGTCGCGCTTCGCCGCCTATCCGCAGGGCGCCTGCGCGAACAAGGTGTTCGGCTACATGGGCGTGACGACCCAGTGCACCAACAATCCGGAGCACTTCTTCAACTACCAGAACTACGGCGACGCCTATAACGCCTGGGCCGCGCGCATTCGCTGGGGCGCTCCTGCGAACAAGAAGAAGCCTGAGGACGGCTACTACTGGGCGTTCTTCACGATGTACGAGGGCACCAAGCCCGTGAACATCTCGAAGATGAAGTCGATCGAGATGCGGATCGGGCCGGACTGCACGCTGTTCTCCGGCACCGACATTCCGGGCGACAACGACGACGATCCGGAGCTCGCCTGCTCCGACCTGTCCAAGCAGGCGATGGACGAGGCCGGCTCGCAGAACGTCGCCGTGCAGTTCGTCGACGACAAGCGGAAGTACTCCAACCGCCACATGATCAGCCTCAAGGAGCTGACCCGCGAGCGGCAGGCGATCGGCATCGAGGAGAACGAGCCCTCCAACCCGGTCAAGCCGCTCTACCACGCGCTGATGTCGACGGTCCGGATCCCGATGTCGGAGTTCCTCAGGGACGCCGACAAGGGCTTCAACCCGGCGAAGATCACCGGCATGTTCGTCCTCCTGTCGCCGAAGGGCGCCAAGAAGGACAACGGTTCTGGCGGCCTCATCATCGGCGACATCTGGGCGACGCAGAACACGCCGTTCAGCATGAACTTCGACGCGCCGGCCGATCTGCCGGCTGTGGTCGCGGTCGCCGACCGTCCGCACGGTTCGACGCCGCGTCCGCCCTCGCTCGAAGGCTTCACGCCGGGGACTGAGCGTCTGCCCTCGCGCTCCGCGGCGAGCGGCGTGCGGACCGCATCGGCCGACGGCGCCGCGGGCCCGGCCGACGTCGGAGCCCGGATCGTCGACGTGGCGCGCGCGAGCAACCCCGGCCTCTCCGGCGCCTTCGCCGGCGCGGGCGGCCCCGACGTCGCGGAGATCACGGTCTCGACCCTGTCGACCATGATCGAGAGCTCGAGCGGCTTCAGCGTCACGATCGGCGGAAAGGCCGCGCAGGGCGTTCGCGTCGAGCGCGCCTCGGCGAATCCGCGCGAGACGACCATCGCGGTCCCCGCTGCGCTCGTCGACGGCGCAGCGGATGGCGCGCCGGTCGCCGTGTCGAGCGGCGGTTCGGTGTGGCGCTTCGGCTCGCTGAGCAAGACAAGCGTGCGCTGATCGCAGCGACGCTGGAAACAGGGCCCCGCGCGGCGACGTGCGGGGCCCTAATCTTTTCTACCGGGTCTTCGGCCGGACCAGCACCATGGGCAGCGCGGAGAAGGCGGCGAGGTCGGCCCGGCGCTCCGCCTTCAGCGCCTGATAGAACGCCGTCCGGTCAGCGCCGTAGGCTCGGCGGCTGAGACCGAACAGCACCACGCCACGCCCGCCGGGCGCCGCGGCGTAGCGATAGGCGTTCCATTCCGAAATTCCGCCGCCGGCCGCGTCGGGCGCGCTCAGCGTGAAGTCGAGCAGGATCTCGCCGGCCGCGGCGTTTCTCGCGATCGACCAGTTGGTCGTCGGATCGTTCGGCTTGCGCGCCTTGAGCTCCTCGACCTTGGCCGCCGCCGCCTTGACCGGATCGACGCCGGCGGCGTGCTCGATCAGAATCATCCGCTCATACCTTTCCGGCGACTGGCCGACCGGAAGGTACTCGTGCTTGGCGTAGGCGGCGGTCGGCTGCGAACTCCAGGCGAGCCGGTACTCGACGCCGCGCAGCGTGTAGGGGCCGGGAAGGCCGAGATGATCGACGACGCCCGTCTGGGCTCTTGCGGACGGGCAGCACAGCGCGAGAGCGACCGCGAGCGCGACGATCCCCAGCGCCCTGCGCGAGATCATCCGGGATAGGCCCGGCGATAGGCCGGCCGCGCGGCGATGCGGTCGAGATAGGGCGTGAAGCGGTCCGGCTCGGGCAGCTTGCCCCAGGCGTTCAGCCAGCCGAGCAGCGCGCCGATCATCAGGTCGGCCGCGGTGAAGCGGTCGCCGACCAGCCACGGTCCCGGCGTCAGACCGCCGAGAACGCGCTCCAGAGCCTTGTCGAAAGGCGGCCAGCCGACCGCGCGGGCCGGCGCAGGCTCTGCGCGCGGAAACATGACGTCCGAAAAGGCAGGTTCGAGCGCCGCCGCGGCGTAGGTGATCCAGGTCAGATAGGGACCGCGCTCGACCGACCCCGGCGCCGGAGCGAGACCGGCCTCGGGACAGCAATCGGCGACATGGATCACGATCGCGGCGCTTTCCGTCACCGCGACCTCCGCGGTCCCGTCGGGGCCGCGATCGATGAGCGTCGGCAGCTTGCCGTCCGGATTGAGCTTCAGGAAGTCCGGGCGCTTGTGGGTGCCGCCCTCGAGATCGTGGAGGACGATCTCATAATCGGCGCCCGTCTCCTCCAGCAGCCACTTGATGCGCTGGGCGCGGGACTGCGGATGGTGATGCAGCACGAAGCGTGCGGCCATGTCGTCTCCTTTCGAAGCCCGCGCCCGCCCTGCGGGGGCGCGGGATCGCGAAGGTCTCAGACGCGCGGGGCGGGCCCCGAGGCGAGGATGTCGCGGATCTCGGCCAGCAGCTTGACGTCCGCCGGCACCTCTGCGGCCGGCGCCGGCTTGGCCTCTTCCTTCTTCTTCATCCTGTTCATCGCCTTGATCACCATGAAGAGGATAAAGGCGATGATGATGAAGTTGATGGTGATGGTCAGGAAGTTGCCATAGGCCAGCACCGCGCCCTGCTTCTTGGCGTCGACGAGCGCAGGAGAGTTGACCGCCGAGGATAGACCGACGAAATAGTTCGAGAAATCCAGACCGCCGATGACCGCGCCGACGATCGGCATGAAGATGTCGGCGACCAGGCTTTCGACGATCTTGCCGAAGGCAGCGCCGATGATGACGCCGACCGCAAGGTCGACGACGTTGCCTTTCATGGCGAATTCTTTGAATTCCTGAACCATCGACATTACGGAAGTCCCCTCGTAATCGGCATGTTGGCGCTGAGCCGCTCGTCCGGTTAGACGTTAACGAAGACTTGACCGCCTTCGCAAGCGGACGAAGGGACGGCGGGGAGCCGTGCGCGACGGGAGCGCCCGGCGCCGCAGCGGCAGGACAGGAGCCCCTTGCAGGCCTTTCTCCTCATTTGCTTGACGCTCGGCTACCTCGCCGCGCTCAGCGCCCTCGCCGCCTTTGTCGACCGGCGCAAGCCGCTTTGGCTGAAGGGACGCCTGCGCGCAGGCGCCTACGCGCTCGGCCTCGGGGTCTACTGCACGTCCTGGGCGTTCTTCGGCTCGGTCGGCTACGCCGCCCAGGCAGGGTGGTCCTACCTCGCGCTCGCGCTCGGACCGATTCTGCTGCTGACGGCGTTCGGGTCCGTGCTCGGGCGCGTCGTGCGGATCTCGCACGAGCTGAACATCGCCTCGGTCGCCGACTTCATCGGGGCCCGCTACGGCAAGAGCGAGCGCGTGGCGGCGCTGGTCGCCTGCGTCGCGATCCTGGGATCGACGCTCTACGTCGCGATCCAGATCCGCGCCATCGACATGGCGGCCACGTCGCTCCTCGGCCCGGGCGCGCAGGGCCCGACCGAAGTGATTTCGGCATGCCTGATGACGCTGTTCGCGCTGCTGTTCGGCGTGCGGCGCGGACCGGCGACCGAGCGCCAGGACGGCCTCAGCGTCGCGGTCGCCGTCGAAGCGCTGATCAAGCTTGCCGCCGTCCTCCTGGTGCTCTGCGGCGTCGTCTACGGCGTGTTCGGAGGCTTCCTGCCGCTCGTCGAGAAGGCCGCGGAGGCAGGCGTCGCCGCGCCGTTCGAGGCCGCCCCCGACGCATCTCGCTGGCTCGCCCTCACGCTGCTGTCCGGCCTCACCTTCCTGCTGCTGCCGCGCGTATTCCACATGGCCGTCGTCGAGAACCGCGACGAGGCGGACGTCGCTGTCGCGCGCCGCGTGGTCCCGCTCTACCTGGCGGTGATGTCGCTCTTCGCCGGGCCGATCGCGCTCGCCGGGCTCGCGACGTTCGGCGGCCAGCCTGCGCACCCGGCCGGGGTGTTCGCCCTCACGGTTCCGCTCCAGGCCGGTTCGCTCTGGCTCGCGACCGTCGCCTTCCTCGCCGCGGTCTCCGCCGGAGCGGTCGTCGTGATCGTCGAATGCGTCGCGATCTCCGTCATGGCCTCGAACGACATCGTCGTGCCGCTCATGCTGCGCGGACGGTCGGCGCGCCGCGCCGACATGACGCGGCGCCTGCTCGGCACCCGAGCGGCCGCGATCGTCGCCACGACCCTCGCCGCGCTGGTCCTCAGCCGGGCGATCAACGCCGACACGCTGACGATCGCGCCGGCGATCGCGATGACGGCGATCGCCCAGCTCGGGCCGGCCTTCTTCGGCGGGCTCGTCTGGCGTCGCGCCAACGCGCGCGGCGCGATCGCCGGCGTCGTCCTCGGCCTCGCCGTGTGGTGCTGGCTGATCGTCTATCCCGTCGTGGCGCAGGGGCCGTCGGCCCTGTTCGCAGGCGGAACGGGCGCATGGCCGCTCGGCGATCCCCTGGTCGAAGCGATTCTACTCAGCCTCGTTCTGAACGCGGCCGGCTTCGTGCTCGGCTCGCTCAGCCGCGCGGCCACCACGGTCGAGCGGCAGCAGGCCCTGCTGTTCTGCGACGGCGTCTCCGAACGCCGGATCGCGCCGGGCGACGATCCGGTCCCGCCGCCGCCGGCCATCGCGCGCGGATGGCGGACCCGCGCGACCGCGGGGGAACTCGTGCAAACGGTCGCGCGCTATCTCGGCCCGGAGCGCACGGAGACCGCCTTCCGGGGCTTCGCGATCGCCCGCGGCGGGAAGCTCAAGGCCGGCTCGGAAATCGACCTCCAGACGTTGCGCTTCGCGGAGCATCTGCTCGCCTCGGCGATCGGGGCGGCGTCCTCGCGGCTCGTCCTGTCGATGCTGCTGACGCGCCGCAACGTGTCCCCGAACGACGCGCTGAGGCTCCTGGACCACGCCTCGGCCGCGATGCAGACGAGCCGCGACGTCCTGCAGAACGCGCTCGACCATGCGCGCCAGGGCGTCACCGCGATCGACGGGAACATGAAGCTCGTCTGCTGGAACCGGCAGTTCCGCGAGCTGTTCGACTTGCCCGAGGAGATGATCCATTTCGGCGTGGGGCTGGACGACATCTTCCGGTTCAACGCCGAGCGCGGCCTCTACGGGCCGGTCAACGCGGACGAATTCATCAAGGACCGGATCGAGCGCTTCGTCGTGCGGCTGGAGACGCTACGGACCCGGCTGCATCCCTCCGGGCGGGTCATCGAGATCCGGTCCGCCCGCATGCCCGACGGCGGCGTCGTCACGACCTACACCGACATTTCGGACACCGTCGCCGCGCAGGAAGCGCTCGAGCGGGCGAACGAGACGCTCGAGCGGCGCGTGCGGGAGCGGACGCGGGAGCTGACCCGCCTCAACCAGGAGCTCGCCCGCGCCAAGACCGAGGCGGACGAGGCGAACATCTCGAAGACGCGCTTCCTCGCCGCCGCGAGCCACGACATCCTCCAGCCGCTGAACGCGGCGCGGCTGTTCGCGACAAGTCTCGCCGAACGGGCCACCGACCGTCCGGATCAGGCGGGGCTCGCCCGCAACATCGAGACCTCGCTCGACGGCGTCGAGGAGATCCTGTCGACGCTGCTCGACATTTCGCGGCTCGACACCGGCGCGATGCGCCCGGAGATCTCGAGCTTCCGACTCGACGACATCACCGACCAGCTCGCCCGCGAGTTCGCGCCCGTCGCCGAGGAGAAGGGGCTGAAGCTGGTCGTGCTCCCGACCAGCGTCACGGTGCGCTCGGACCGCCGGCTGCTCCGCCGCGTCCTGCAGAATCTGGTCTCGAACGCCATCAAGTACACGCCGTCGGGCAGCGTTCTGGTCGGCTGCCGGCGGCTCAAGGGGCGCGTCAGGATCGAGGTCTGGGACACCGGCCTCGGCATCGCCGAACAGCAGCAGAAGGTGGTGTTCCGCGAGTTCAAGCGGCTGGAGCAGGGCGCGCGCGTCGCGCCGGGCCTCGGGCTCGGGCTGTCGATCGTCGAGCGCATCGCGCGCGTCCTTGAGCACCCCGTGACGCTGCGCTCGCGCCCGGGCAAGGGATCGATCTTCGCAGTCGAGGCGCCCATCTCCGCGGCCCTGCCCGCGGCGCGGCCGAGCGTCGCGCACAACGCCGCGCCGAATCAGGCGCTGGCCGGGCTGACGGTGCTGGCGATCGACAACGAGCCCAAGATTCTCGAGGGAATGACCACGCTTCTGACGGGATGGGGCTGCGAGGTCATCGCCGCGCCGACCCAGAAGGACGCCGAGCTGGAGGCGGTGCGTCGAAAGATCATTCCGGACGTCATGCTCGCGGACTATCATCTTGATGATACGGATGGATTGGAAACGATCACGGCCTTGCGCTGGAAATTCGGCAAGCCGATCCCGGCTGTGCTGATCACGGCCGACCGCTCCCCGCAGCTGCGGGCCGAGGCGGACGGAAAACGGGTGATGATGTTGCCGAAACCCATTCGCCCGGCCGCGCTTCGCGCGCTCCTGTCCCAGATGATGTCCGTCAGGACCGCCGCCGAATGAGCATGCAGTCGACCCTGCCGCGGCGTATCGCCTTCCATCCGCTGAGCTGCGCGGAGTTTGGGGTGGTGCGCGACGTTCTCGGGCAGGACGACCATTTCCGGCTGTCGCATCTCGGCCCGCTGGTCGCAGCCCTCGCCACCAACATCCAGCGACGCCCCTATATCGAGAAGACGCGCGCGGCCGTCGCGGCCGTGCCTGACGACTGGCATCTCGCCGCGCCGCCGGTGTTCGTCGTCGGCTTCTGGCGCAGCGGGACGACGCTCCTGCACGAAATGCTCGCCGCCGACCGCGGCTTCGCCTCGCCGCGGCTCATGGACATCCTGTTTCCGTCGGACGCGCCCTACCTGATCGGCCACAAGCGCAAGGCCATGGGCGCGATCGCCCGCCTCAAGACCGACGACAAGGGCGCGCCGATCTACCCGACGCGGATGGTCGACCTCGTCGAGGTCGCGCTCCACCGCCCGCAGGAGGAGGAGCTCGCCATGTGCCACCTCGGCGCGCCTTCCTTCTTCCGGGTGTCGTTCTTCCCGCGCCAGCGCGCGGCCCATATCGAGGACGCGCTGTTCGCAGCGCCCGGCTCGGCGGCCAACGGCGCCTGGAGGACCGCCTACCAGCAGTTCCTGAAGACGCTGGTCGCGAAGTATCCCGGGCAGAGGCTGCTTCTGAAGAACCCGGCCAACTCCGCTCGGCTCGCGGACCTGCGAGACATGTATCCGGAGGCGAGCTTCGTGCGCATCGACCGGGACCGCGAGGCGGTCCTGCGCTCGTTCCAGCGGATGATGGACATGTCCATGCAGCAGTTTTCGCTGCAGGGCTCGCCGAAGCCGTTCCTGCGCGAGCACGCCGAGGAGCTTCATCGCCGCGTGCTGGCCAAGCTCGACGCCGACTGGGCCGAGCTTCCGGCCGAGCGCAGGACGAAGGTCGCCTACCAGGATCTGGCGACGGATCCGGTGAAGGTGGTCAGGCGCGTCTATCGCTCGCTCGGCATCACGCTGACCGACGCCGCGGCGGCGCGCCACAAGAAGCGCTGGGAAAACCGCGTCCGCCACTGGTCTCCGAAACCGGAGGGCGACGCGAAACCGCTCACTCGTTAGCGGCGCGTTCCGGCCACTGGCCGGCCTCGATCTTCGAGGCCGCGATGACCGCCTGGGTGCGGCTCTCGACGCCGAGCTTGGCGAGGATCGCCGAGACGTGAGCCTTCACCGTCGCCTCGGAGACGCCGAGCTCGTAGGCGATCTGCTTGTTGAGCAGGCCCTGGCTCAGCATCATGAGCACCCGCACCTGCTGCGGCGTCAGGGTGCCGAGCCGGGCCGCGAGCTTGGCCGAGCCGTCGTCGGGACCGTTGAGGTTGACGTCGGGCGGCGACCAGACGCCGCCGGCGAGGACCGCGCGAAGCGCTCCGCGCATTTCCTCGACGCCAAGCGTCTTCGGAATGAAACCGGAGGCTCCGAAGTCCATGCAGCGGCGGATCGTCGTCGGGTCTTCGTTGGCCGAGACCACGACGACCGGAAGCGCGGGATACTGAGCGCGCAAGTACATCAGCCCGGAAAAGCCGCTGACGCCCGGCATCGTGAGATCGAGCAGGACGAGGTCGAACGACTGGTCGTTCTCCAGCGTCTTGGACGCGGCGTCGAACGAACCCGCCTCGGCGATCTCGGCGCCCTCACCGGACATGGCCTCCCGCATCGCCGTCCGGAACAGCGGATGATCGTCTGCGATGAGAATGCGGGCGGATGAAGTCGTTGCGCTCGTCATGGAGGCTTCATATCGATTCGCGATTGCAAAATCGATGCGTAAAACCGCCTCAATTCTGAATCTGTGCTGAACCGTTGTGGATTTGCCGCGCTGCGGCAAGCCTTGGCGGCAAACGGTGAAGTCGTCGCCGCCACGCCACCGCGACGGCTCGGCAGAACGCCGCGCGCAAAGATCGTTCCGGAGCGGCTTCAACCCGGCTCGGAAGCCGAACCCGCGAAATGCAGCACGAGGTCGCGTCTGTGCGGCCGGTCACGGTGTTCGACGAGATAGATCGCCTGCCAGGTTCCGAGCGCGAGCCGTCCGCCGAGCACGGGAACGGAGACGGACGCCCCCGTCAGCATCGTCTTGACGTGAGCCGGCATGTCGTCCGGTCCCTCGACGTCGTGCCGCCAGCCGGCGTCGCGCGGCGCTAGCCGGTCGAGCGCGTCGACGAGATCGTGCAGCACCTCGGGGCTGGCGTTCTCCTGGATCGTCAGCGACGCCGATGTGTGACGGACGAACAGCGTGGCGAGCCCGTCGCCGGCCCCGCCGGCTTCCAGCAGCGTCGCGACCTCGCGGGTGACGTCGTGAAGGCCGGGACCGCGCGTGGCGACCGAGAACCGACCGACCGCCTGATGATCGGCGGGGCCGGCGACGAGGAGTTCGACCGAAGGATCAGCTTGCCTGCTCATGTCCGGCATGTTGCGCGGAGAAGGCTTGCGGCGAGGGGCGGCCTCGCGTTTCCTCTGCGGCCCCGCCCACTCCGAGCGCCGGAGCCTTCATGTCGCGACCGATCACGATCGACCCAGCCGTCTTCGCGCCGGCCGCGGCCCCCGAGGGCACCGCCGAATACAATCGCAAGCTGATCGCGCAGGCGAAGATGGCGCCCGACACCTGGGCGCTCGGCCCGGCGGAGGTCCGGGCGCGCCGCAAACGCGGCCTGACCCCTTTCGTCGTCGAGCCCAAGAGCGAACGGGCGGAGATCATCGAGATCGACGGGCCTGGCGGACCTGTCCCGATCCGCGTGATCGCCCCCGAGGCCCCGACCGCGATCTACCTGCATTTCCACTCGGGCGGCTGGACGCTCGGCACGGCCGACCAGGACGATCCGCGTCTCGAGCGGCTTGCGAGCGAACTCGGCTTCGCCTGCCTGTCGGTCGACTACCGGCTTGCGCCGGAACATCCCTATCCCGCAGGTCCAGACGACTGCGAGGCGGCCGCGCTCTGGGTCGCGCGCGAGGGCGCGCGTCGCTTTGGCGCGGACCGGCTTCTGATCGGCGGGGAGTCCGCCGGCGCCCATCTCGCCGCCGTGACGCTCGTGCGGCTGAGGGATCGCCACGGCCTGACGCCGTTTGAGCGGGCGAACCTCACCGCCGGCAGCTACGACATGGGGCTGACCCCGAGCGCCCGGCTGTTCGGCAATCCGAAGCTCGTGCTCGGAACGCGCGACATTCGCATGTTCGCGGCGAATTTCCTGCAGAACGGCGAGGCGACGGACGGTCCGGACGTTTCCCCGCTCTACGCCGACCTGACCGGACTGCCGCCGGCGATCTTCACGGTCGGCACTGCGGATCCGCTGCTCGACGACACGCTGTTCATGGCCGCGCGCTGGACGGCGGCGGGGAACGAGGCCGAGCTCCAGGTCCTGCCCGGCTCGGCGCACGTCTTCACCTCGCTGCCCGAGCCGAACGCCGAGCCGGCCTACCGCAAGGTGATGGATTTTCTGAAGGGCTGATCTAGGCCTTGCCGGCGATCACGCTGAGCAGGACCTTCGCGACCTCTGCGGTCACCTTGCGATGGTACTTGCGATGGACGAGCTGGCCGTTGTGGTAGACGTCATGCTCGACATAGAGGGCGGAGCCGTCCCATCGCAGGATGTTGTCGGTCTCGGTGGTCTCGATCACCTTGAGGCCCTCGATGAGCCGTTCCTCGGTCCGCGTCTCCGCCATCGGCGCCCTGCCCCCTGATTTGTTGCTCTTGGTTCCCATCGTGGAGCGCGCCGCGCGGCTTGTCGAGCCACGCCGGCGCGAGACGTCTCACCGATCCGGCTTTGCGTCGAGACGCTCAAGCGGAAAGCGCGCCACATCCTGAAGCAGCGCGACGAACGCCTGCGCGCCGTGATCGGCCGACGCGCTCCCGGCCTCGATCGAGGCCGCCGCCGCGTCGCCGGCCGCGCCCGATGGGTGAAGGTCCTGCGCGAGCCAGCCGAAGCCCGCCGGCTGGGACGCGCGCAGCTGGGCGAACTCCTGCTCCATCGCGACGGTCGAGGGCGTAAAATCCGCGGCCCGGTCCATCCGGACCAGATCGGGCCGGAACGCGCGCATCAGCGAGGTTTCGATACGACCGGCATGGACGTCGTGGCGGATCTCCTCGGCCGTGAAGAGCCCGTCCGGGTGTCCGAACCGCCGCCAGCTCGCGACGACGGCCAGCATGCCGTGCGAGGCGCGAAGACGGCGAGCGACGACGTCCAGCACGGGCGAGTTGCCGCCATGGCTGTTGATCAGCACGAGCTTGCGCAGCCCTGCGCGCGCGACCGAGGCGCCGATCGCCGTCCATGCGGCGATCAGGGTCTCGGGCGGAACGGACAGCGTTCCGGGAAAGTCCGCGTGCTCCTCCGAGGCGCCGATCCACTGGGTCGGCAGGAACGTCACGGGAAGATCGTCCGGTATCAGCCCGCCGGCGCGGTCGAGGCTGCCGGCGGAGATGAAGCCGTCGGTCCCGAGCGGCAGATGCGGGCCGTGCTGCTCCACGGCGGCGACCGGCAGGACGGCGATCCAGGACGCGACGTCCGCGGACGCGAAATCCCGGCTCGTCATGTCGATCCAGCGGCGGCGGGGCAGATCCATCGTCTCGGCGTTCCGTCAGGAGATCTGTCGCCGGGTATGGACCAGAACGAGGCGCACCGCACGCGCCATCTCCTCGATCGGCATGGCGAAGCACTGCGCATGGCGCGCCGCGGCGGGCAATCCGTCCGCGACCTGTTCGGGCAGCAGTGGCAGATGCAGGAACGTCGACACGAAGCGCGGAGTGGTCCGCTCCGCGGCTTCCAGCGCGAGGTAGAGGGTCTGGTTGCAGAGGTGCGCGCCGGCGTCGTCGGACAGGCGAGCCGGAAGGCCGGCGCCATCGAGCGCGGCGACGAGACCGGCGAGGTCCGGCCAGTCCGAACGGCGTTCCGCCGGCCCGCCCTCGCGCACCGCGCCCGCGGTTCCGATCCGCCCATCCAGGTCGGCGACGGCGATATGGATCCGGTTTCGCGCGACGCGTTCGAAGCTGAGGGCGTCGCGGCCTGCGGCCTGGCCGGTCATCAGCAGATGCGTCGGGCGCGCCGCCTCGAGCGCGCCGGCGAGTTCAGCCTCGGCCGCTTCGGCGCGGACCGGCAGGAGCGCGAACGCCACGGGTCCGCTCCACAGCGCTTCGAGTTCGTTCCGGTCCGCCCGCAGGCGCGCCAGCAGCGCCTCCGAACAGTTCCAGCCGCCGTCGAAGCGGCCGAATGCGGTGATCAGCAGGCGCCGCGCGCCCTCGGTGTCCGGCAAGGTGGTTTCCCGCATACGCCACAAGTCTAACCCGCGCGCAGACCGCGCGGGCGGCGGCGGCTCGACTTCCTGTCATGGAGACAGCATATCCTTTCGCCGGCAAGATGGACGCGCGTGGGAACGTTCTGCGCGCCAAGAGGGCGGACCGATGAAAAGCCCCTATGCGAAGACGGTCGGCTACGAGTTGCTGCACGCAGCCCGCCTGCACCGGGCGAGAAGCGCGCAACTTCTTCAGGACCTTGGTCTTTTCCCCGGCCAGGAGCAGGTCCTGACGTTGCTCGCGACGCAGGAGAGCGGTCGCACCATGGGCGATCTCGCGATGGAGTTGCGCGTGCGTCCGCCGACCGCCTCGAAAACGGTTGCGCGCCTTGCGGCCCAGGGTCTCGTCGAGCGGCGCACGACGAACGGCGACGGCAGGATCGTGAAGGTCGAACTAACCGACGAGGGCCGCAAGCGCGCCGAGGCGGTCGACGCGATCTGGCTGGAGCTGGAGCGCGAGGCCTCCGACGGGATCGACGGCAAGGACCGCAAGAAGCTGCGCAAGCTGTTGCGCAAGCTCGGCCGCAACGTCGGCGGCAAGCTCGGCGCGGCGCATGCCGACGAGGACGTCGACGACGACGAGTGAGGCGCGCCGCGGCGTCGCGATCGCCCGATCCCGAGCCTGAATGAAAGCGGGGCGGCCTTTCGGCCGCCCCGCTTCGCTTCGCCTGGGAGGATACCCTTGCGCGATCAGAAGAACCCGAGCTTCTTCGGGGAGTAGCTGACCAGCATGTTCTTGGTCTGCTGGTAGTGGTCGAGCATCATCTTGTGGGTCTCGCGACCGATGCCCGACTGCTTGTAGCCGCCGAAGGCAGCATGGGCCGGATATGCGTGGTAGCAGTTGGTCCACACGCGGCCGGCCTGGATGCCGCGGCCGAAGCGGTACGCCCGCGTTCCGTTGCGGGTCCACACGCCGGCGCCGAGGCCGTAGAGCGTGTCGTTGGCGATCGAGAGCGCCTCGGCGTCGTCCTTGAAGGTCGTGACCGAGAGCACCGGGCCGAAGATCTCCTCCTGGAAGATCCGCATCTTGTTGTGGCCCTTGAAGACGGTCGGCTTGATGTAGTAGCCGCCGCCCAGTTCGCCATCGAGTTCGTTCTTGGAGCCGCCGGCGAGCACTTCCGCGCCTTCCTGCTTGCCGATGTCGATGTAGCTCAGGATCTTCTCGAGCTGCTCGGACGACGCCTGCGCGCCGACCATCGTGGCGGGATCGAGCGGCGAGCCGAGCTTGATCGCGTTGACCCGGCCGATCGCCTTCTCGATGAACTTGTCGTAGACCGACTCCTGGATGAGCGCGCGGCTCGGGCAGGTGCACACCTCGCCCTGGTTGAGCGCGAACATCACGAAGCCCTCGACCGCCTTGTCGAAGAAGTCGTCATCCTCGTCGACCACGTCGGCGAAGAAGATGTTCGGCGACTTGCCGCCGAGCTCCAGCGTCACCGGGATCAGGTTCTGCGACGCGTACTGCATGATCAGGCGGCCGGTCGTGGTCTCGCCGGTGAATGCGATCTTGGCGATGCGGTTCGAGGAGGCGAGCGGCTTGCCCGCCTCGAGGCCGAAGCCGTTGACGACGTTCAGCACGCCCGCCGGCAGCAGGTCGCCGATCAGCTCGAGCACCACCATGATCGAGGCCGGGGTCTGCTCGGCCGGCTTCAGCACGACGCAGTTGCCGGCGGCGAGCGCCGGGGCGAGCTTCCAGACCGCCATCAGGATCGGGAAGTTCCATGGAATGATCTGGCCGACGACGCCCAGCGGCTCATGGAAGTGGTAGGCGACCGTGTCGTGGTCGATCTCGGAGAGCGAGCCTTCCTGGGACCGCAGGCAGCCGGCGAAGTAGCGCCAGTGGTCGATGGCGAGCGGGATGTCGGCCGCCATGGTCTCGCGGATCGGCTTGCCGTTGTCCCAGGTCTCGGCGGTCGCGATCAGCTCGAGGTTCTGCTCCATCACGTCGGCGATCTTGAGCATGATCGCGGCGCGGGCGGCCGGCGCGGTCTGGCCCCAGGCGTCCTTGGCGGCGTGGGCGGCGTCGAGGGCGAGGTCGATGTCCTCCTTCTGCGAGCGGGCGATCTCGCAGACCTTCTTGCCGGTGATCGGGCTGGTGTTCTCGAAGTAGCGGCCGCCGAGCGGCGCCACGAACTTGCCGCCGATGAAATTGTCGTAGCGCTCCTTAAACGGAGAGCGCAGGAACGATTGCATGTTCTGCGGAGCGTTCATCTCAGTCCTCCCAAAGTGGCTTTGAGCCACGTCTTGTTGCCTGGCCGCTTGTTCGCAGCCTTCGTGCCAAACAGCCGGCGCATGATCGCCAGTGAATGCTGCGCTGCGATAAGAACCTGATCTTTCACGACCTGTCAGCGAGCCTACGCCGATCGCCCGACCGCGCCAGTGGACTCTTTGGCAATGTTGCGCGACAGTTGTCGCAACAGAGTACGAAGCGCGCTGCGACATGTGTCGCAAGCTGCGACACCGGGAAGAGACGGCCGGAAGGCGAGACTCATGGAGCCCCAAGCTCCCCGTAGGGACGTGCTGAAAGCGCGGCGGGATTTCTTCGATCGCGGCGCCGAGCCGGAAGGACTTTCCCCCGAAATCCTTCGCTCGTGGCTGCGCTGCGCCGAGCGGGGATTCGACAGCCATGCGCGCCCGTTGATCGAGCCGGTCGGCTCGTCGGCGTTGCGCGACCTGCACGAACGCAACGACGAGCTGATCCGGCAAAGTCGCCCCGAGCTGGAGACGCTGGCAGGCGCGGCCCGCGACACCGCCAGCCTCGTGATCCTCACCGACGCTTCAGGATACGTGCTCGACGCCTTCGGGGATCCGGGCTTCGCGGGCAAGGCGGCGGGCGTCGCGCTGCGGCCCGGCGCCAAATGGGCCGAGGCGTCGACGGGCACGAACGCGATCGGCACCGCGCTGGTCGAGCGGCGCCCGATCGAGGTGCGGGGCGCCGAGCACTATTTCGAGCCGCACCGTATCCTGACCTGCGCGGCGGCGCCGATCTTCGATCCGCGCGGCGGGCTTCGCGGCGCGCTCGACCTGTCCGGCCATGCGGGCGCGCCCCAGTCGCTTGCCCTGATCCGCATGGGCGTCGACCAGATCGAACGCCGCATGTTCGCCGAGGCGTTTCGCGCAAAGGACATCGTCCGTTTCCACGCCGATCCCGCGCTGCTCGGCACGGCGCAGGAGGCCATGCTCGCCTTCGAGGGCGCGCGGCTCGTCGCAGCCAACCGTTATGCGCTCCGCCTGCTCGACCTCGACTGGAATGCGCTCGGCGCCCGCTCCTTCGGCGACCTGTTCGACGGACGCCGTCGGCTGGATGACGGGCGGCTCGTCACGCGCTCCGGCGCGACAGTCCATGTCGAGACGCCGCCGCGGCAGACCGTCGTTCCCGGCGCCTCGATCGCGCCGCCGTCGCAGCGCAACGTCGCGCAAGGCCCGGTAGCGCCGGCCGCACGCCCCTATTTCGACGCCGGGACCAGCGCCAACCTGAAGCGCGCCATAAAACTCGTCGACGGCGACGTGCCGATCCTGATCCAGGGCGAGACGGGCTCGGGCAAGGAGATGTTCGCGCGCGCCGTCCACACCGCTTCTTCGCGCGCGGAAAAGCCGTTCGTGGCGGTCAACTGCGCGGCGATCCCGGAAAGCCTGATCGAAGCCGAGCTGTTCGGTTACGAGCCGGGCGCCTTCACCGGAGCGCGCAAGTCCGGGTCCAAGGGTCTGCTGCGCGAGGCCGAGGGCGGCGTCCTGTTTCTCGACGAAATCGGCGACATGCCGCTCGTCCTGCAGGCGCGGCTGCTGCGCGTTGTGCAGGACCGCAGCGTCACGCCTCTCGGTGGCGGCCGGCCGACGCCGCTCGATCTCAGGCTGATCTGCGCCACGCACCGCGACCTGACGGCGCTCTCGGCGTCAGAGGCTTTCCGCGCTGACCTCTATTTCCGGCTCGCACAGTTCACCTTCGCACTGCCTCCGTTCCGCGCGCTCAACGACACGGCGGCGGCGATCGACGCGCTCTGGAGCGGCCTGAGGCGCGAGGGCCGCTCGCTCGCGCCCGAGACGGTCGACGCGATGCGGCGGCATTCCTGGCCGGGCAACCACCGCGAGCTCGCCGGCGTGATGAAGGCGATGATCGCGCTCTCCGAGCCGGGCGAAACGCTTGGGCCGGAGCTGCTGCCGGCGAGCGTTCTCGGCGTGCCCCCCCGTCGCCCCGACGCCGCCGAGCGCGCAGAAGGGGACCTCGCGGCGCTGACGCGCGGCGCCATGCTGGCGGCGATCGAGGCCTGCGACGGCAATGTCTCGGCCGCCTCCAAGCGCCTCGGCGTCAGCCGCTCGACGCTTTACCGGAAGGCGCTTGGCGGGCGGGGCTGACCGCCACGGAATTCCTTGCAATCGGGAACTTCGGCTTTGCGTTGTCGGCCCCGCGACGGCGCCCATATCCAGAAATGAATGGCCGCGACCTCGCGCGGCCATGCTGATTTTCCGGAGATATTTTCATGAGCGACGTTTCAGCGGCCGCATCCGGCCAGTTCACGCTCGGCGACAAGACGTTCAACCGACTCGGCTTCGGCGCCATGCGCGTCACGGGCGACGGCGTCTGGGGCCAGCCGCAGGACAAGGACGGCGCGATCGAGACCCTGAAGGCGCTGCCGGACCTCGGCGTGACCTTCATCGACACCGCCGACAGCTACGGCCCCTTCGTCAGCGAGTCGCTGATCCGGCGGGCCCTGCATCCCTATGACGGGCTGACCATCGCGACAAAGGGCGGGCTCGTCCGCCACGGCCCTAGCGTCTGGCTGCCGGTCGGCCGGCCGGAATATCTCAAGCAGTGCGTGCTGATGAGCCTGCGCCGGCTCCGGGTCGAGCAGATCGACCTCTGGCAGCTTCATCGCATCGATCCGAAGGTTCCGCGGGACGAGCAGTTCGGCGTGATGGCCGAGATGCAGAAGGACGGGCTCGTCGCCCATCTCGGCCTCAGCGAGGTCGGCGTCGACGACGTCGAGGCTGCATCGAGGCACTTCACGGTCGCGACGGTGCAGAACCGCTACAACCTCGTCGACCGCACGAGCGAAGCGGTGCTCGACCATTGCGAGACGAAGGGGATCGGCTTCATCCCCTGGTTCCCGCTTGCTGCGGGCGATCTCGCAAAGCCCGGATCCGTGCTCGACCAGATCGCGCACAAGCTCGACGCCTCGCCGAGTCAGGTCGCGCTCGCCTGGGTGCTGAAGCGTTCGCCCGTGATGCTGCCGATCCCTGGCACCTCCAAGGTCAAGCACCTCGAGGAGAACGTCGCCGCGGCCGCGCTTGCGCTGTCCGACGCGGATTTCTCCGCGCTCGACGAGCAGGGGAAGGCGGCCTTCAAGCAGGCGGCCTGAGGCTCCGTCGGCGGCGCTCAGCCGGCCTGCGCGCAGATGGCCGTGACGAAGCCTGACTGGTCCGGTTTCAGAAGAACGATGTCGAACGCCGTCGCTCCGCCGTCCTGGCGGGCGACGGTGTGGTCGATGCGGTAGCCGGCCTTCTTCAGCTCGCCCATTTCGCCCATCTCCCCGAGCCAGAAGATGCGGTCGGGGCCGAGCATGACGAATTTTGCGGGCGGGCCGAATGCGCCCTCTCTGGACAGGCCAGCATAGGTGTCGCCAGCGATCCTGATCGAGCCGATCGTCTTGCCGTCAAGCACGCAGCCATAGACGCCGTCGGTCGGCGGGACCGCCGAAGCCGCGGAGGCCGACAGCAGAACGGTCAGACCGGCGAGGGTCGTGCGCATGGCGGCGAGCTTGCCGAGAGCGCAACGCCCCCGCAAGAGCGCGGCGGGATACCGCCTCAGGCCGTCGGCAGTTTCGCCAGAACCTCGACCTCGAGCTTCATCTCCGGCTTCAGCAGGCCGCAGACGATCAGCGTGTTGGCGGGACGGATCTCGCCGAAGATCGCGCCGGTGACGCGGAACAGCGCGTCGGCGTCGGCGGCGTCGACGAGATAGTAGCGAGTCTGCACCACGTCCTTGAACGAGGCGCCGGCCTCGGCGAGCGCCTTCTCGATCGTGGCGAAGGCGTTCCTCGCCTGCGTCTCGGCGTCCTCGGGCATCGACATCGAGGCGTAGTCGTAGCCCGTCGTGCCTGAGACGAAGACGAAGCCGCCGTCGACCACCGCGCGGCTGTAGCCCGCGACCTTTTCGAAGGGCGAGCCGGTGGAGATCAGGCGGCGGGACATCTTCGGGACCTCTGCTGGCCCGCCGGAACGGCGGGTCTCGGCCGCCCTCGTGGCGCGCTTCGCGCCTCCCGTCAATCAGCGCGCCTCGGCGTCGCCAAGCGGGTGGAGGTCGCGGACCATCGCCCGCGCGCGCTCGTCGAGCACGTGGGTGTAGATCTGGGTCGTCGCGATGTCGGCGTGGCCGAGCATCTGCTGCACGGCGCGCAGATCCGCCCCGTTCTGTACAAGGTGGCTCGCGAAAGCGTGCCGCAGCACGTGCGGACTGACCTTGTCGGGCGACAGCCCGGCGCGGGCGGCCGCCGCCTTCAGCTCGCGGGCGAAGACCTGACGGGTCAGGTGGCCGGACTCTCCGCCGGCCGGAAAAAGCCACGGGCCGTCCGACGCACGCCCCATCTGCCTGAGCGCCTCCAGATAGCCGGCCATGGCCTGCTTCGCGACCGGCGTCAGGGGGACGAGCCGTTCGCGGCCGCCCTTGCCCTTGACCGCGACGACCGCGGCGTCCGGCCGGGCGGCGGAGCGCGGCAGCGTGACGAGTTCCGAGACGCGCAGGCCCGCGCCGTAGGCGAGCTCCAGCAGGCAGACCATCCGGGCGGCTGCGAGCCTCGCGCGCGGCGTCGGCTCCGGTCCCGGATTGCCGGCCTCCGCGATCAGGCGTTCGAGTTCGTCCACCGACATCGTCTTTGGGAGCGGACGGCCGCGGCGCGGTCCGTCGAGCGCCGAGGTCGGGTCGTCCTTACGGATCGCGTCGGCGTAGAGGAACTTGTGGAGCTGGCGAATCGCGGAAAGCTTCCGGGCGGCGGAGGAGGCGGCGAAGCCTTCCGCCGCGAGCGCCGCGAGATGCGCCCTGACGTCGTCGACGCCGGCCGTCATCGGCTCCGCGCCGCGACTGCCGAGAAACGACACGTAGTCGTCGAGATCGCGCTCATAGGCGGCGAGCGTGTTCTTCGCGGCGCCCCGCTCGGCGCTCGCCATTTCGAGGAACGCCTCGACGTGGCGGCGTGCCCTTGCGCTCACCTGGTCGTCGGCGCGTCGCCGCCGTCTGCGCCCGCGGTCTTGGCCGGCGGCTGTGCGGCGGCGACGGGCTGGATCTTCAGGCGCTGGGACGGGATGTCGACGGTCATTTCGCGCGTGCGCGGCGACACGAAGGTCGCAAGCGCGAACACCGACGCGAAGCCGAGCGCCACGAGCACGGCCAGCACGGTCACGAATCGCATCAAGCTCGGCATTTGCGCACCGTCCGTTTCGCCGTTCGACCGTGCGCCCCGTCAATCAGGTCAACACGGCCGCTCACGCTCGGCAAGCGCCATGATTGTATAAGCTCAGGCTTTAGGAATAGGTTTCGCCCCGCCGCGCCCCGGGCGCGGTTTCGTTTCAGGCTATGGCCGTGATGCAACAACTTGAAGACGTGCGAACCACTGGCGAGGACGGCTCCCGCATGCATCGCGAACGCGATCCGAATCTTCCGGAGCGCGCCCGCGCGGCCCTCGGCGGCCGTTCCGTGACGCTCGTCGGCATGATGGGCGCAGGCAAGACCTCGGTCGGCCGGCGGCTCGCAAACGCGCTCGACCTGCCCTTCAAGGACGCCGACGCGGAGATCGAGGCCGCGGCCGGCATGACGATTCCGGACATCTTCTCGACCCACGGCGAACCGTATTTCCGTTCCGGCGAGGCCCGCGTGATCGCCCGCCTGCTCGACGAGGGCCAGAAGGTGCTGGCGACCGGCGGCGGCGCCTGGATGAACCTCGAGACGCGCGAGCGCATCGGGCAGGCGGGCGTGTCGATCTGGCTGCACGCCGAACATGACGTGCTGCTCCGGCGGGTCCGCAAGCGCGGCGGCCGCCCGCTCCTGGCCTCGGCCGATCCGGAGGCGACGCTGAGGCGGCTGATCGACGAGCGCTACCCGACATACGCGCTCGCCGACGTCACGATTCATTCGCGCGACGCGCCGCACGACCACACCGTCGCCGACATTCTGGAGGCGCTGTGCGGGATCCCGCCGCACACGCAGGAGCAGCCGTCATGAGCCTCGCCGCGACCCTCGCGGAGCCCCAGGTTTCGGAACGCGTCGAGGTCGGCCTCGGCGCCCGCGCCTACGACATCCTGATCGGCCCCGGCCTGCTGGCGTCCGCGGGAGACCGCATCGCCGCGCTCGGCGCCCGCACGGTCGGCGTGGTCACGGACGCGAACGTGGCGAACTTGCATCTCGCGACCGTCGAGCGGTCGCTCGCCGACGCGGGGCTGGGATTCAGCACGGTGGTCGTGCCTGCCGGCGAGCCTTCGAAATCGTTCGCCCGGCTCGCCGAGGTCGTGGATGGTCTGCTGGCGGCCAGGATCGAGCGCGGCGACGTCGTGCTCGCGCTCGGCGGCGGCGTGGTGGGCGATCTCGCCGGCTTCGCCGCGGCGATTCTTCGACGGGGGGTCCGGTGCGTGCAGGCGCCGACCTCGCTGCTCGCGCAGGTCGACAGCTCCGTCGGCGGCAAGACCGGCATCAACTCGGCCCGCGGCAAGAACCTGATTGGCGCGTTCCACCAGCCGAGCCTCGTGCTCGCCGACGTCGACGCCCTCGACACGCTCCCGCCGCGCGAGCTCAGGGCCGGCTACGCCGAGGTCGTGAAGTACGGCCTGATCGACGATCACGCCTTCTTCGAGTGGCTCGAGGCGCGGCCGCGGGCGGCGTTCGAAGCGGGCCAGGACCGCATTCGGGCGATCGCGACGAGCTGCCGCGCCAAGGCGGCGGTGGTCGCGCGCGACGAGCACGAGACCGGCGACCGCGCCCTGCTCAACCTCGGCCACACCTTCGGCCACGCGCTCGAGGCCGACGTCGCCTATGACGGCGCGCGGCTGATCCATGGCGAGGGCGTCGCGATCGGCATGGCGATGGCGTTCCGGTTCTCGGCCTCGCTCGGCCTGTGCCCTGCGGAAGACGCGACCCGCGTCGAGCGTCATCTGCAGGCTGTCGGCCTGCCGACCAGCGCGAAGGCGATTCCCGGAGGGGTGGGCTCCGCCGAAGTGCTGTTCGGACACATGCAGCAGGACAAGAAGGTCTCGCGCGGCAAGCTGACCTTCATCCTCGCGCGCGGTATCGGCCGCAGCTTCGTGGCGAAGGATGTCGATCCCGCCGCGGCGCTTGCATTTCTGGAGCGGGACCTCGCATAAGACCGCCCGAAGCGAGACCGAGCGTCGCAGCGCCTTGCCTCTTTGCTTGAAACCGTCTTATGTCTTCGTCGACATATTACATCTTTTCGCTGCTATTTAGCGAAATCAACGCGCCGAGCTAGTAAATGTCTTCCGGTCTGTCGACGCATCTGAAGCGGCTCGAAGCCGAGTCGATCCACATCATCCGTGAGGTCGCGGCCGAGTTCCGCAACCCTGTGATGCTGTACTCGATCGGCAAGGATTCGTCGGTGATGCTTCATCTCGCGATGAAGGCGTTCTACCCGTCGAAGCCGCCCTTCCCGCTGCTTCATGTCGACACGACGTGGAAGTTCCGCGAGATGATCAAGTTCCGCGACGAGACCGCGAAAAACCTCGGCATCGACCTGATCGTCCACATCAACGAGGACGGGGTGAAGCGCGGCATCAGCCCGATCGCGTCCGGCTCCAACGTCCACACCCAGGTGATGAAGACCGAGAGCCTCAGGCAGGCGCTCGACAAGCACGGCTTCGACGCGGCCTTCGGCGGCGCGCGCCGCGACGAGGAGAAGAGCCGCGCCAAGGAGCGCGTGTTCTCGTTCCGCACCGCCAACCATGCCTGGGACCCGCGCAACCAGCGCCCGGAGCTCTGGCGGCTCTACAACACTCGGGTGAAGCAGGGCGAGTCGATCCGCGTCTTCCCGATCTCGAACTGGACCGAACTCGACGTCTGGCAGTACGTGCAGGCAGAGAACATCCCGGTCGTCCCGCTCTACTTCGCGGCCGAACGACCGGTGGTGGAGCGCGGCGGCACGCTGCTGATGCGCGATGACGACCGCCTGCCGCTCGAGCCCGGCGAGGTCGAGCAGATGAAGGTCGTGCGCTTCCGCACCCTCGGCTGCTACCCGCTGACCGGCGCGATCGAGAGCACCGCGACCACGCTCGACGACATCATCGCCGAAATGCTCGCCTCCACGACCTCGGAGCGTCAGGGCCGTCTGATCGACAGCGACGAGGCCGGCTCGATGGAGAAGAAGAAGAAGGAGGGGTACTTCTGATGATCCAGGCGGCTCCCCTCACCTCCACTGCTGCGATCGCCGAGAGCGCCTCGGAGAAGTCGCTGCTGCGCTTCATCACCTGCGGCTCGGTCGACGACGGCAAGTCGACCCTGATCGGCCGCCTGCTCTACGACACCAAGCTGATCTTCGACGACCAGCTGGCGGCGCTCGAGAAGGACTCGAAGAAGTACGGCACGACCGGCCCCGCGATCGACCTCGCTCTGCTCGTCGACGGCCTCGAGGCCGAACGCGAGCAGGGCATCACCATCGACGTCGCCTATCGCTACTTCGCGACGGCGCGGCGCACCTTCATCGTCGCCGACACGCCCGGCCACGAGCAGTTCACGCGCAACATGGCGACCGGCGCCTCGACGGCCGGTCTCGCGATCCTGCTGGTCGACGCACGCAAGGGCGTGCTGACCCAGACCAAGCGCCACTCCTTCATCTGCTCGCTGCTGGGCATCAAGAACATCGTCGTGGCGGTCAACAAGATCGACCTCGTCGACTACAGCCACGTCGTCTTCGCCGAGATCGAGCAGGCCTATCGCGCCTTCGCCGCCCCGCTCGGCTTCGAGCACATCACCCCGATTCCGATCTCGGCGCTCAACGGCGACAACGTCTCGACCAAGTCCGACAGGATGCCCTGGTACAGCGGGCCGACGCTGATCGAGCACCTCGAGGAGGTCGACGTCGACAGCGATCTCACCGCGGGAGCCTTCCGCTTCCCGGTGCAGTGGGTCAACCGGCCCGACCTGAACTTCCGCGGCTTCTCCGGCACCATCGCCTCGGGAACCGTGCGTCCGGGCGACGAACTGGTCGTCTCCTCTTCCGGCAAGACCTCGAAGGTCACGCGCATCGTCACCTATGACGGCGATCTCTCCGTCGCCGAGGCCGGCGACAGCGTGACGATCACGCTCGCCGACGAGGTCGACATCGCGCGCGGCGACGTGCTCGCGCCGTCGAACGACCGACCCGACGTCGCCAACCAGTTCTCGGCCAAGCTGATCTGGATGGAGGAGGAGCGCCTGTTCCCCGGCCGCTCCTACCTGCTGAAGCTCGCGACCCGCACGGTTCCCGCGACCGTGACCGCGCTCAAGCACAAGATCGACGTCAACACGCTCGACGAGCTCGCGGCGAAGACGCTCGGCCTCAACGAGATCGCCGAGGTCAACATCGAGACCGGGACGGCGATCGCCTTCGACCCCTATGCGGAGAACCGCGACACCGGCGCCTTCATCCTGATCGACCGCGAGACCAACGCGACCGCTGGCGCCGGGATGATCATGCACGGCCTGCGCCGCGCGACGAACATCCACCGCCACCACCTCAGCGTCGACAAGGACGCCCGCGCGCGCCTCAAGCGCCAGAAGCCGGCGGTGCTGTGGTTCACGGGGCTGTCCGGCTCCGGCAAGTCGACCATCGCCGACATCGTCGAGAAGAAGCTCTCGGTGCGCGGCCAGCACACCATGCTGCTCGACGGCGACAACATCCGCCACGGATTGTCGAAGGACCTCGGCTTCACCGACGCCGACCGCGTCGAGAACATCCGCCGCGTCGGCGAGGTGGCGAAGCTGTTCGTCGAGGCCGGCACGCTCGTGATCTGCTGCTTCATCTCGCCCTTCGAGGCCGAGCGCAGCCTGGTACGCGGGCTCGTGGAGGACGGCGAGTTCATCGAGGTGTTCGTCGACACGCCGGTCGAGCTCTGCATAGAGCGCGACCCCAAGGGCCTCTACAAGCGCGCCATCGCCGGCGAGATCCCGAACTTCACCGGCGTCTCCTCGCCCTACGAGCGCCCCGATGACGCGGAACTGATCCTGCCGACCGAAGAGGACACCGCCGAGGCGCTCGCGGACCGCGTGATCGCCCTGCTCGTCGAGCGCGGAATTCTCGACGGCGAGTGACGCGGCGTTCACCAATCCGGCGGCCGCCGCGAACCCGTTAACGGCGACGACAGACCGAATCGCGATCCTCGACCCGAAGATGCCTTCTTCGGACGGGGGTCCTCGAAGTGCTGAAGACCGTGATCCTGGCGTCCAGCGTCATGCTGGGCGCGGCCTATATGGCCGGCGACGCGCTGCGCGCGGGGCTGACGCCTGGCGGCCGAGCGCCGGCCCCGGTCGCCGCTCGCGCCGAGCCTGAGGAGACGCGCCCCGGCAGCGTGTCGCTCCGCGTCGATCCCGACGGCCACTTCCGCGTCGACGCATCGGTCGGCTCCCGCAAGGTGCCGATGCTGGTCGACACGGGCGCCACCGTCGTCGCGCTCTCCTATGAGAACGGCCAGCGCCTCGGCGTGATCTCCGCCTCCGACCGCTTCGACGCCCGCGTGACGACCGCGAACGGATCGGTCGGCGCCAAGCGCGTGGTGCTCCGAGACGTGACCATCGGCTCGGTCCGCGTCACCGACGTCCCCGCGGTCGTGCTCGCTCCCGGCGCCATGGACGGCGCCCTGCTCGGCATGAGCTTCCTCGGGCGCCTGCGCAAGCTCGAGACCAGCCGCGACCGGATGGTGATGGAGCGCTGAGCGAAGCGCCCTCCATCGCTTGAAATCCACACGCCTCCGGACGAGTTTGCTGCGGCCGGGCAGCAAGCTCGGCGCGTGATCGGAGGATGCCCTTGTCGGACGACGTCAGCCCGCTCGCCGGAAAGCCCATCGAGCCGGACCGGCTCGTCGACGTTCCGCGCCTGATCACCGCCTATTTCACCGGGCGGCCGGACGTCTCGATCGCCGCGCAGCGCGTCGCCTTCGGCACCTCCGGCCATCGCGGGACGTCGTTCGACACAGGCTTCACCGACGTCCACATCGCGGCGATCGCGCAGGCCGTGTGCCAGTACCGGGCCAAGGCGGGGATCGACGGCCCCATCTTCCTCGGCATGGACACGCATGCGCTCTCGGAGGCCGCGCACGCCACGGCGCTCGAGGTGCTGGCGGCGAACGACGTCGAGGTGCAGATCGCCGGCGGCGCCCGCTTCACGCCCACGCCTGCCGTCAGCCACGCGATCCTGACCCACAATCGCGGCCGGACGAGCGGGCTCGCGGATGGACTGGTCATCACGCCCTCGCACAATCCGCCCGAGGACGGCGGCTTCAAGTACAACCCGCCGAACGGCGGCCCCGCAGGCGGCGAGGCGACCGGCTGGATCGAGAAGACGGCCAACGCCCTGATCGAGGACGGCCTGAGGGACGTGAAGCGCATGCCGCTGGCGCGCGCGTTCAAGGCCGAGAACGTCCGGCAGCACGACTTCCGCGCGGCCTATGTCGCGGATCTGGCCAACGTCGTCGACATGGCGGCGATCGCCTCGGCGAAGATGCGGATCGGCGTCGACCCGCTGGGCGGCTCGGGGCTCGAATACTGGGACCCGATCGCGGAGACCTATGGGCTCGATCTCACCGTCACCAACCGGGCGATCGACCCGACATTCCGCTTCATGACGGCGGACTGGGACGGCAAGATCCGCATGGACTGCTCGAGCCCTTACGCCATGGCGAAGCTGATCGAGCTCAAGGACCGCTTCGACGTCGCCTTCGCCAACGACCCCGACGCCGACCGCCACGGCGTGGTCGCGCCGTCCGCCGGGCTCCTGAACCCCAACCACTACCTCGCCGCGGCGATCTCCTATCTCGCCGAGAACCGGCCCGGCTGGCAGGGCGCGATCGGCAAGACGCTCGTCTCGTCCGCCGTGATCGATCGGCTCGCGGCCTCGCTTGACCGCAGGCTCGTCGAGGTGCCGGTCGGCTTCAAGTGGTTCGTCGACGGGCTGGTCGGCGGCTCGTTGTTCTTCGGCGGCGAGGAGAGCGCCGGCGCCTCGTTCCTGAGGCGCGACGGCTCGGTCTGGACCACCGACAAGGACGGCCTGATCCTCGGCCTGCTCGCCGCCGAGATGACGGCGGTGACGGGCAGGGATCCCGGCGAGATCTACGCCGGGCTGACCGACAAGCTCGGCGCGCCGGTCTATGCCCGCATCGACGCGCCGGCGACGCCGGAGGAGAAGGCCAAGCTCAAGAAGCTCTCGCCCGAGAACGTGCCGGGCGACACGCTCGCCGGCGAGCCGATCCGCGACCGCCTGACGAAGGCGCCGGGCAACGGCGAGGAGTTCGGCGGCGTGAAGGTGACGACCGAGAACGGCTGGTTCGCCGCGCGCCCCTCCGGCACCGAGAACGTCTACAAGATCTACGCCGAGAGTTTTTTGGGCGAGGACCACCTGAAGCGCATCCAGGAGGAGGCCAAGGCGATCGTCTCCAAGGCCATCGGCGCCTGAGGTGAGCGGCGCGGACTGGGTCTTCGCGCTGATCGTGACGATCTGGGCTGTCGGCATTCTGCTGTTCGCGATCGCGCTGATCGTCGCGGTTCGCGACAGCCGCAGGAGGCGCCGCGCCCGACGTCGCGGGAATGATGATTCTTCCGACAGCTCAATGGGTTGGACAGGATCTGGCGACGGCTCGCCCTATGGGTCGTCGTCGGGAGGCGACGCCGACGCCCCGGACGACGGAGGCGGATCGTCTGGCGGGGCAGGCGCTTCCGGCTCCTGGGGCGACGCCGATGGCGGCTCGTCCTCCGACGGAGGAGGCGGAGACAGCGGCGGCGGAGGAGACGGCGGCGGGGGCGGCGGAGGCGACTAACGCCTTGTCAGAACGCCGAAATATCCGTGATCGCCCGGCCGAGGATCAGCGCGTGGACGTCCTCCGCGCCCTCGTATGTGTTCACGGCCTCGAGGTTTTGGACGACGCGCATGACGTCGTAGTCGCCCGAAATCCCGTTGCCGCCGTGGATGTCGCGGGCCTCGCGGGCGATGGCGAGGGCTTTTCGGCAGTTGTTCCGCTTGGCCAGGGAGATGGCCACCGGCGCCAACCTGTCCATGTCCATCAACCGTCCGGCGCGCAGCGCGAGGTGCAGCCCGAGGGCGATTTCAGTCTGCATGTCGGCGAGCTTCTTCTGGACGAGCTGCGTCGCGGCGAGCGGCCGGCCGAACTGTTTTCGGTCGAGCGCATAGGCGCGCGCGGCGTGGAAGCAGAACTCGGCCGCTCCCATCACGCCCCAGGCGATGCCGTAGCGGGCGCGGTTGAGGCAGCCGAACGGACCCTTCAGGCCCGACACGTTCGGCAGCAGCGCGTCCTCGCCGACCTCGACCCCGTCCATGACGATCTCGCCCGTGGGCGAGGCCCGCAAGCTGAGCTTGCCCTCGATCTTCGGCGTCGAAAGACCCTTGGCGCCGCGCTCCAGCACGAAGCCGCGCACCTTGCCGTCATGGGCGTCAGACCGCGCCCAGACGACGAAGACGTCCGCGACCGGCGCATTGGAGATCCACGTCTTGGTCCCGCTCAGACGAAAACCGCCGGCCGTCCGCTCCGCGCGGGCGCGCATGCCGGAGGGGTCGGAGCCGGCCTCAGGCTCGGTCAGGCCGAACGCGCCGATGAGTTCGCCCGAGGCCAGCCCCGGCAGCCAGCGCCGCCGCTGCGCCTCGTCGCCATAGGCGTAGATCGGGTGCATCACGAGCGAGGACTGCACGCTCATCGCCGAGCGGTAGCCGGAATCGACGCGCTCGATCTCGCGTGCGGCGAGCCCGTAGGCGACATAGCCGAGCCCGGCCCCGCCATAGTCCGGCGGGAGCGTCGGCCCGAGCAGGCCGAGCGCGCCCATGCCGGTCATCACCGCCCGGTCGAAGTTTTCGGTCCGGTAGGCCTCGCGGATGCGCGGGCGGAGCTCGCTCTCGGCGAAGCCTCGCGCGGTGTCGCGCACCAGCCGCTCCTCCTCGGAGAGTTCGCCCTCGAGGTCGAACGGATCGGCCCAGTCGAAGGCGGCCCCGTCGTGTTGCTGGTTCTGGCCGTCGCTCACGCAGAACTCCCGATGCGGGTCACGAGGGCATATCGGGCGCGCGTCAGTCCGGGAAAGCGGTCGAAGCGTTTCCGATCGCGCGAACGCGTGGTAGGTCGCCGGACCCGCCTCGCCTTCCGATCCGGAAATACCTGTCCCTGATGCCGCGCACGGTCCTCGACGTCACAAGGCTTCTCACCCGCGCGGGCTACAAGGTCGCGACCGGGGTGGATCGCGTCGAAATGGCCTATGCGCGCCGCGCGCTCGCCATGCCGGCGGACCGCGTCGGCTTCGCCGCGATCATCGGCCAGCGGTCGGTCCCGCTCGACGCGGGCGCGGTGCGGACCTTCGTCGAGGCGCTCGACGCCAGGTGGCGGGGCGTCGCCGGGGACGACGCTTCGTCCCGCCGCCTCGCGCTGCGGCTCGGCGCGGAGCCGCCCGCGGAGCGGACCGCGCAAGTCCAGCCGGCGGATGACGCCCGAAAGCTTGCGCTCGGCCTGAAGTCGGCGGCCGCGCGCGCCTATCTGCGGAGCCCGGTCGAGCCGGGCGACGCCTATGTCCACGTCTCCCACATCCGGCTCGACCGGCCGAAGCCCTTCCGCCGGCTCGCGGCGCAGGGGGCGAAGCTTGCGATCATGGTCCACGACCTGATCCCGATCCGCTTTCCCGAATACGCCCGGCCGGGCGAAGACGAGCGCCACCGGCGCCGCATGAGGACCACGCTCGAGACGGCCTCGACCGTGATCGCGAATTCCGCCGAGAGCGCGCGCGACTTCCTCGCCTTCGCAGCGGAGGAGAAACGCGCGCCGCCGCCGACGATCCCCGCGCTTCTCGGGCTTGAGCCCGGCTTCGCCCCCGACGCGCCGGCGCTCGCGGCGAACCGCCCCTATTTCGTGACGCTCGGGACGATCGAGCCGCGCAAGAACCATCTCCTGCTGCTCCACCTCTGGCGCCGCCTCGCCGAGCGCCTAGGCGAGGAGACGCCGAGCCTCGTGCTGGTCGGACGGCGCGGCTGGGAGAACGAGATGATCGTCGACCTGCTGGAGCGCTCGCCCGCGATCCAAGGCCACGTCGTCGAGGCGAACGACCTGTCCGACGTCGCGCTCACGGCGCTCATCAAGGGCGCACGCGCCCTGCTGTTCCCGAGCTTCTCGGAAGGCTACGGCCTGCCGCTCGCCGAGGCGCTCGCGCTCGGCTCCCCCGCCCTCGCCTCGAACCTCGCCGCTTTCCGCGAGATCGCCGGCGATCGGATCGACTATCTCGACCCGCTCGACGCACCGGGATGGGAGCGCGCCGTGCTGGACTACGCCTCGCCGACGTCGACAACCCGGGCAGCCGCTCTCGAACGTACCGCCGGTTTCGCCGCGCCGACATGGGACGACCATTTCCGCATCGTCCGCGACGCGACCAGGCTCGACTAGGCCTCGATAGTCAGCCGCCGGAGCGCGCCGCCTCCCTCCCCTTGCCAAGGGGAGGGTAAGGGTGGGGATGGCGGCAGGATCGAGCTCCACGCCGACGCGCAGCGTTCAGTTCGGATCGATCCCCACCCTGCCCTCCCCTTGGCAAGGGGAGGGATTGTGATGGGCTTGCAG